>DASVWC010000102.1:0-11742 GCA_036389835.1 Thermoleophilaceae bacterium
CGGACGCCGCGGAAGCGGCAGCCTCGCGGCCCGCCGCTCCGTTCTCGTCGCGCTGCCTCATCTGGTCGCGGACAGCTCCCTCGTCGGGCGTGTGCCGCGTCATTACTCGCGGCCCTCGCCCTCGACCACCTCGGCGTCGACGACCTCCTCGTCGACCGCCTCACCGTCGCCGTCGGCCGACGCGCCGTTGCCGCCCGGAGCCGACTCCGCCTGCTCCTGCGCTGCCTGCGCGTACATCTGCTCGGACACGGCGTGGAACGCCGTCTGGACGGCCTCGGTCTTCTGCCGCAGCTCGTCCGCGTCCTCGGACTCGAGGTTGTCGCGGAGGTCCTTGATGGCCGCCTCGATCGACTCCTTCGACGACACGTCGACCGCGTCCCCGAGGTCGCCGAGCTGCTTCTCGGCCTGGTACGCCGCGTTCTCCGCGTTGTTGCGGGCCTCGACCAGCTCGCGCTGGCGGCGGTCCTCCTCGGCGTGCGCCTCGGCGTCCTTGACCATCCGCTCGACCTCGTCCTCGGACAGGCCCGAGCCGGCCTTGATCTCGATCTTCTGCTCCTTGCCGGTGCCGAGGTCCTTCGCCGACACGTTGAGGATGCCGTTCGCGTCGATGTCGAACGTGACCTCGATCTGAGGCATCCCACGCGGCGCCGGCGGGATCCCGGTCAGCTGGAACTTGCCGAGCGACTTGTTGTTGTGGGCCATCTCGCGCTCGCCCTGGAGCACGTGGACCTCGACGCTCGGCTGGTTGTCCTCGGCGGTCGAGAACACCTCCGACTTGCGCGTCGGGATCGTGGTGTTGCGCTCGATGAGCTTGGTCATCACGCCGCCCTTGGTCTCGATGCCGAGGGTCAGCGGGGTGACGTCGAGCAGTAGGACGTCCTTGACGTCGCCGGCCAGCACGCCCGCCTGGATGGCGGCGCCCACCGCGACGACCTCGTCCGGGTTCACGCCCTTGTGCGGGTCCTTGCCGGTGAGCTCCTTGACCTTCTCCTGCACCGCGGGCATGCGGGTCATGCCGCCCACGAGCACGATGTGGTCGATCTGGTCGCCGGAGACTCCGGCGTCCTTCATCGCCTGCTTGGTCGGCCCGACCGTGCGGTCGAGCAGGTCGGCCGTCAGCTCGTTGAGCTTCGAGCGCGTGAGCCGCTGGTCGAGGTGCTTGGGCCCCGACGCGTCGGCCGTCACGAACGGCAGGTTGATCTGGGTCTCCTGCGTGGTCGAGAGCTCGACCTTGGCCTTCTCGGCCGCCTCGTAGAGGCGCTGGAGGGCCATCTTGTCCTGCGCCAGGTCGATGCCCTGCGAGGCCTTGAACTCCTTGACGAGCCAGTCCACGATCGTCTTGTCGAAGTTGTCGCCGCCGAGGTGGTTGTCACCCGCGGTGGCCTTGACCTCGAAGACGCCGTCGGCGATCTCGAGCACCGACACGTCGAACGTGCCGCCGCCGAGGTCGAAGACGAGGATCGTCTGGTCGGCCTCCTTGTCGAGCCCGTACGCGAGCGCGGCCGCGGTCGGCTCGTTGATGATGCGCTTGACGTCGAGCCCGGCGACCTTGCCGGCGTCCTTGGTCGCCTGGCGCTGGTCGTCGTTGAAGTACGCGGGAACCGTGATCACCGCGCTGTCGACCGACTCGCCGAGGTAGGCCTCGGCGTCGGTCTTGAGCTTCTGGAGGATCATCGCGCTGATCTCCGGCGGGGAGTACTGCTTGCCGCCGGCCTCCACGCGCGCGTCGCCGTTCGGGCCGCTGACGACCTTGAACGGGACCATCGTCTCCTCCTCCTTGACCTCACGCTCCTTGCGGCCCATGAAGCGCTTGATGGAGAAGACCGTGTTCTCGGGGTTCGTGACGGCCTGGCGCTTGGCGACGGTGCCGACGAGGCGCTCGCCGCCGCTCGTGAAGGCGACGACGGACGGCGTGGTGCGCGCGCCCTCGGCGTTCTCGACGACGGTCGGGTCGCCGCCGTCGAGCACCGCCATGCACGAGTTGGTGGTGCCCAGGTCGATGCCTATCGTTCGTGCCATAGGGGTTTCTGCTCCTTCTCGGTTCTAATGCTCGGCGCTAAAAAATCTGAGTGAGGTTTTAGCAGATTCGATGAAACGCGACCACCGCGAACCGACCCGGCTGACCCGGCTCGAGGTCCTCAGCGCGTGGCTGGGGCTCTGGAAGCCGCGCGACGTGGAGGTGCCGCCGGTGCCCAAGCGCAAGCTCGCGATCGGGGCGGTGGTGGTCGTCGTGATGCTGGCCGGCGCGACGGCGCTCGCGGTGCCCGCGATCCGCTCCGGCAAGGACGAGGCGGCCGAGCGCGACGCGCGCGAGTCGGCCGCGGCGCGGGCGGCCGAGCGGCGGCGCCTGCGCGCCGACCAGGCGGCCCACCGGGGGCGCGGCGCGCCCGCGCCGGACCGCGCGGCCCGGCTGCGGCTGCTCGAGCGGGTGCGCAGGTCGGTCGCGGCGGACGCGCGGCGGCGGGTGGCCGCCGGGGCGCTCGATGGGCCGATCCTCGGCGTCCGGTGCCGCGCGGGCGCACGCAGCCGCGTGGACGGGGTGGGCCCGGAGGAGGACCTCAGCCGCTCGCGCGGCTCCTACGACTGCACCGCGGTCACGCGCGAGATACCGCGCGGGCCGCGCAACGTGCCGGGCGCGCTCGGCCACCCGTTCGTGGCCGTCGTGGACTTCCGCAGCGGCCGCTATTCGTGGTGCAAGACCAACCCGGTCCCGGGCGAGCGGGTGATCCCGGACCCGCGCGACGTGGTCGAGCTGCCGCGCGAGTGCGTGCTCTGAGGCGGGCGGGCGCGGCCGGCACGCGCCGGGAGGAACCTGGCGCGCAAGCCTGAATCCTCCCCCCGTGGAGCGTGCGAACCTACTCCGCCGCTACGGGCTCTTCGGGGCCGTGGCCGGATTCGTCGGGCTGGTCGGCGCGATCGTGCTCGTGGCCGGTCTGTTCTCGTTCAAGAGCGTCGACCAGGGCCACGTCTGCGTCGTCGTCGACGGCGGACCGCTCGACGACCGCAAGGTCAGCAAGGTGCGCCAGCCGGGGTCGGCCGTCGAGACCGTCGGCATCTTCAACCACCAGCGCTGCTTCCCGGCGAACGAGCGCCACTACACGCTGTCGTCGGACCCGGCCGCCGCGGACTCGAAGACCGTGGACGTGGTCAAGGTGCCGACCAAGGACGCCGTCGAGGTCTACGTGGAGGGCCAGTTCCGCTTCCGGCTGACGACCGACGAGGGCACGCTCAAGGACTTCTACCGCCGCTACGGCTCGCGGACGTTCGCGGGCACCCACCCCTACGACGGCGACGAGGGGTGGAACAACTTCCTGGCGCAGGTCTTCCGCCAGCCGAGCCTGACCGCGACGCGCGAGGCGGTGGGGCGCTACCGCTGCATCGAGCTGCGCAACACCTGCCAGTACGTGACCAACGCGCAGGCGGCGGTGTCCGGCGGCGTGCGCGAGGTGGAGACCGGCCAGAACCTCGAGAAGGTGGCCGAGGAGATCGGCCGCACGACCGAGACGCGGCTGAACGAGTTCCTCAGCGGGACCTGCCAGCGCCCGGACGGACCCGACCCGGGGGCGGCGCCCGACGAGGGGCCGTGCCGGCGCTACTTCGTGGCGGTGCGGTTCACGCTCGGGCAGCCGCACTTCGAGGACAGCGTGGAGAAGTCGGTGACGGCGGCGCAGACAGCGGGCGCGGACGCGGCCACGGCGCGGCTCCAGGCGCAGAAGAAGGTCGAGGAGG
Source organism: Thermoleophilaceae bacterium (assembly GCA_036389835.1). GTDB lineage: Bacteria > Actinomycetota > Thermoleophilia > Solirubrobacterales > Thermoleophilaceae > AC-37. The sequence continues at coordinate 3,730 of DASVWC010000102.1, forward strand.
CGCGCGGGCGCCGGCGGGTGTCCGAGGAGGACGCCAAGGCGATCCGCGAGACCGGGTCCGCCTACCGGCGCAACCCCGTGAAGGGGCGCATCGACCTCGCCGAGGCGATCTGCGGCGTGGAGGACGACGGGCGCCCGAAGGGGTGCCCGGTGCAGTCGTTCGGCGGCAACTCGTCGCTGCTGCTGAACCCGCGCGAGCCCTAGCGTCCGGCCATGCGCCTGCTGATCGTCCTAGTCCTCGCGATCCTGATCGTGATGGCGCTGTACTTCGTGCTCGACTGGCTGCGCCGGCGCGGGGACGAGCGCGCGCCGTGGAAGGTGGACACCTTCAACCGCCCCGACGGCACGACCGTGGTCGGGCTGCGCCGGGCGGGCTCGACCGAGCGCGTGGTGAAGGAGCTGCCGCCGGGGATGGACCCGATCGACTTCGAGAGCGAGCTGAGGCTGGCGCTCGAGGACGCCAAGACGCACGCGAGGACGCTGAACCGGCGGACCTGAGCCGCGGGGTCAGCCCTCGGGCAGGGGGCGCGGCGGGCGCAGGCGCGGGAGCAGCTCGACCGCGACGATCGCCGCCATGATCAGCAGCGCTCCGCTCCAGGCGAGCGCGCTCAGGCGCTCGTCGGCGAGCAGGTAGCCGAACAGGCCCGCGAAGGCCGGCTCGCTGGCCAGGATCAGCGCCGTGCGCTCGGGCGAGGCGTGCTGCTGCGCGTAGGTCTGGACGAAGAAGCCGAGCGCGCTCGCCACGAAGGCGGTCACGGCGAGGGCGAGCCAGACGTCGCCGCCGCGCGGCACCGCGAGCTCGCCGCCGGCCCCCGCGACCGCCGTGGAGAAGACGCCGCAGACGGCGAGCTGAACGGCGAGCAGCGCGCCCGCCTCGTGGCTGCCCGCCGCCCGCCCGGTGGCCAGGATGTGGCAGGAGAACGAGATCGCGCAGAGCAGGACGAGCGCGTCGCCGCCGTTGAAGCCCTCGGTCCCCGAGAGCAGGAACAGCCCGACGGCCGACACGCCCGCGGCCGCCCACGCCACCGCGCCGATCCGCTCGCGCAGCACGAGCGCCGCGAGCAGCGGGGTGATCACCACGAACAGGCCGGTGATGAAGCCCGCGTTCGACGAGCTGGTGCGCTCGAGGCCGAGCGTCTGGAAGACGTACCCGCCCGTGAGGAAGGCCCCCATCAGCGCGCCCGCCGCCCAGCCCTCGCGCGACAGCCGCGCGAGCGCGCCGCGGAACACGACCGCCACGACGGCCGCCGCCGCGAGGAAGCGGTAGCCGAGGAACGGCATCGTCGGCAGCTTCTCGACGGCGTCCTGCACCATCGGGAACGTCAGGCCCCACACCGCGGCGATCCCGACGAGGGAGACCTCTGAGATCCGGGCGCGGCTCAACCGCGCGCCGGGGGCCTGGAGGAGCGCACGAGAGCCCTGCCGGCCGGGCACAGCGACAGCAGCGGGCACTCGCGGCAGCGCGGGTTGCGCGCGTGGCAGATGCGCCGGCCGTGGCGGATCAGCGCGACGTGCGCCTCGTACGGGTCGGCGCCGGCGGAGAGCCGCAGCATCTCGTCGTGCGCCTCCTCCAGCGGGGCGTTCGCCCGCCACAGCCCGAGCCGCGCGCCGACGCGGTACACGTGCGTGTCGACCGGCACGTCGGGCAGCCCGTAGGAGAACAGCAGAACGCAGGCCGCGGTCTTGCGGCCCACCCCCGGCAGCGCGCAGAGGTAGTCGCGCGACTCCTCGAGCGGCGCGTCCGCGAGCCAGCTCAGGTCGTCGTCGCCGATCGCGCGCAGGATCTGCTGGATCCGCACCGCCTTGGTGGGCGCGAGACCGCCGGGCCGGATCGCGTCCTCGACCTCGGTCACGGGCGCGTCGCGCACCTCGGCCCAGGTCGCGAAGCGCTCGCGCAGGCGCGCGTAGGCCACGTCGCGGTTGCGGTCGTTGGTGTTCTGCGAGAGCACCGTGAGCACCAGCTCGTCCACGGGTGCGCGGTGCGCGAGCGGCACCGGCCGCCCGTACGCCTCGCGCAGGCGCTCGAGGATCTGGCGCAGGCGCCGCGGGGTGGCGGTGGAGGGCCGGGCAGTCGCCGCGCGGGGCATTCGTGGAAAGGTACGTGCGTGAAGAAGCGCGAGGCCGAGGTGGCCGGCACGAAGGTCGTCTGGCGCGAGGACGAGCCGCGCACTCCGATCCTCTACGTCCACGGCGTGCCGAACTCCGGCGTCATGTGGGAGCCGTTCCTCGCCCGCACCGGCGGCGTCGCCCCCGACCTGCCCGGCTTCGGCGAGTCGGGCAAGTCGGCCGGCTTCGACTACTCGATCGAGGGCTACGGGGACTTCCTCGAGGCGTTCGTGGACCACCTCGGCCTCGACCGCTTCGCGCTGGTCATGCACGACTGGGGGGCGGTCGGGCTCGAGCTCGCCCAGCGGCGGCCCGAGGCGGTCGAGCGGATGGTGCTGATGGACATCGTGCCGTTCCTCCCGGGCTTCCGCTGGCACGGCACGGCCCGGATCTGGCGGGCGCCGCTGGCCGGCGAGCTGTTCATGGGCACGTCGAGCAGGTGGATGGCCAAGCGCTGGCTGCGGCTGGTGAAGGCCATCGGCCCCGAGCACCTGGACGCGATGGTCGATCAGATCTGGGAGCACCTCGACCACGGCAGCCAGCGCGCGATCCTCAAGCTCTACCGGTCGGCGCCGTCCGACGTGCTCGCGCGGGCCGGGAACCGGCTCGGCGACATAACCGCGCCGGCCCTCGTGGTCTGGGGCGAGGACGACCACTTCGTCCCGATCCCGTTCGCGCACGCGTACGCGGACGCGCTCGGCGGTGAGGCGCGCGTCGAGCTCGTCCCGGGCGGGGTCCACTGGGTCTGGCTGGAGCAGCCCGACACGATCGCGACGATCGCGGCCTTCCTGGGCGACCACTAGCCTTCCGCCCGTGCCGTCAACCGCCCCGGCAACCACGCCGGCGCCGGCGGCGACGAGGGGCCGATCCGCGAACGGCGGGGCGCCGGCCGCGAACGCCGACGCGGAGCGGCGCCGGGCGCGGGCCTGGCGCGCGGCCCCCCTCGTCGTCTCCGCGCTGGCCGCGATCGCCTATCTGATCGTCGCGCCGCGCACCGTCGACTTCGCGGCGGGCGCCTACCGCGCGTTCCTGTTCGGCGAGGAGGGCCTCACACTGTGGAACGGCAACTGGTACAGCGGCCACCACGTCCTCGGCTACAGCGTGCTGTTCCCGCCGCTCGCGTGGCTGGTGGGTCCGCGGCTGCTCGGGGCGCTCTGCGCGATCGCCGCCGCGGCGCTGTTCGAGCGGCTCCTGACCGGCCACTTCGGCGCCCGCGCACGCTGGCCGGCGCTCTGGTTCGGCCTCGCGTCGACGGCCCCGCTGTGGTCCGGGCGGATCCCGTTCCTGTTCGGAGCCGCGATCGGACTGGGCGCCGCGCTCGCGCTCCAGCGCGAGCGGCGCGGGCTCGCGGTGCTGCTCGCGCTCGCCTGCGGGCTGGCGAGCCCCGTCGCGGGCCTGTTCCTGGCGCTCGCGGTGGTGGCGTACGGGGTGGCGCGCGTCGAGCGGCGGCGCTCCGAGGGCGAGCGCGGGCCGGTGGCCGGCGGACGGGTCGCGCGCCTGCGGGCGCTGCCGGGCGCGGCGCGAGCGGGCCTGCGAGCCGCGCGGCCGGCGCCCGCCATGCTGGCCGCGGCGGTCCTCCCCGCGGTGCTGATCGCGGTCGCCTTCTCCAGCGACGGCCGCGAGCCGTTCGACCTCTCCACCTTCTGGCCGCTGCCGCTGCTGTCGATCGGCTTCGCGCTCGTCGTCCCGCGCGAGCAGCGCACGCTGCGCGCGGCGGCCGTCCTCTACGGCCTGGCCTGCTGCGCGGCCTACGTGATCGACACCCCGATGGGGGGAAATGCCGCCCGACTGGGGGGCCTGATCGGCGCCCCACTGCTGCTCGCCGCGTTGCTGGCGCGCCGCGAGCCGCTCGGCCGCCCGCGGCTGGCCGTCGCCGCGCTCACCCTCGCCGGCCTCGCCTTCATCCAGTGGTCCCCGCCGGTCCGCGACTCGATCAAGGCGTTCGAGGACCCGTCGGTCGAGGCGTCGTACTACGAGCCGCTCAACGCCTTCCTCGACCGCCAGGGCGGAGCGCCCGGCCGCGTCGAGATCCCGTTCACGCGCAGCCACTGGGAGGCCTACGAGGTCGGCCGCCACCACCCGATCGCGCGCGGCTGGCTGCGCCAGGCCGACATCGAGCGCAACGGGATCTTCTACGGCGGCGTGCTCGACGGCCTGAGCTACGCGGCCTGGCTCACCGAGCACGGCGTGCGCTGGGTGGCGCTCCCCGACGCCAAGCCCGACTACAGCTCCTACGACGAGCGCGCGCTGATCGAGGCGGGCCTGCCGTACCTCGAGCTGCGCTGGCGCTCGGCGCACTGGCGCGTCTACGAGGTGACGCTGCCGGACGCGATGGTCGTCTCCGAGGGCGCCCGCTTCGACCTGACCGAGCTCGGCCACGACGACCTGACCCTGCGCGCGCACGGCCCGGGCGAGGCCACCGTCCGCGTCGGCTGGTCGCAGTACTGGAAGCCCGACCGCGGCTGCGTGGAGCGCGACGGCGAGTGGACCCGCGTGATCGCGGACGAGGCCGCCACGATCCGCGTCTCGATGAGCTTCGCACCCGGCCGGATCGTCTCGCGGGGTCGCCGGTGCGCCTGATTGGCGAGATTCCGACGCCTCTATTAGGCTCTCCCTCGCCGTGACTCGTGCTTGGTACTTGAGCAGCCGCTGGCTGCCCCAGGGGTGGTTCGACGCCCTCAGACAGCTCGTGCTGTTCGCCGGCGCCTACTACGCGTACCGGATCGTGCGCGGGTTCGCCGACGGCCAGACGTCGGTCGCGTTCGAGAACGCCCGCGAGCTCGTGCACGCCGAGCGCTCGGTCGGGCTCTTCTTCGAGCCGGGCCTCCAGGACGCGCTCCTGAGCCAGACCTGGATCCGCGACGGCGCGAACTTCATGTACGTCAACAGCCACTTCATCGTGACCACGACGTTCCTGATCTGGCTCTACCTGGCCCGCAACCACGCGTACTACTACGTGCGCAACATGTTCATGATCGCGATGGGGCTGGCGCTCGCGCTGTACGCGCTCTACCCGACGGCGCCGCCGCGGCTGCTGCCGGAGTGGGGCTTCACCGACACGGTCGCCGAGGCCGTCGGCCCGGCTGCCGAGAACACCGCCGCGGTGCTCTACAACCCGTACGCGGCGGTCCCCAGCATGCACGTGGCGTTCGCGCTGATGATCGCGATCCCGGCGATGAAGCTGGTCGGCACGCGCTGGCTGCGCTACGCCTGGGCGGGCTACCCGGCGCTGGTCACCTTCGTGGTCGTGATCACCGCCAACCACTTCTGGCTCGACGCCGCCTTCGGCGCCACGGTCGCCGGCATCTCGGCCGTCACCGCGCACGCCGCCTTCGGCCGGGCGCGCCCCGAGGCATGGGCATGGCGGAGCGCGGCTCCGGCGAAGGCCGCGGCGTAGCCACCGCGAGCCCCGACGGCCCGAGGCGGGCGTCCGACGTGCGGACGGTCGCCGACGCGCGCGTGCTCGCGCGCAACCGCCTGATCGAGTCGCGGCTCACGCCGAACGCGATCTCGATGGCCGGCCTCGTCGGCAACGTGATCGCCGCGGTGCTGGTCACGCAGCGCTACTTCTTCCTCGCCGGGGTCGCCTTCATCCTGGGCTCGGTGATGGACACGCTCGACGGGCGCTACTCGCGCATGTCGGGCAAGGGCACCGCCTTCGGCGCCTTCCTCGACTCCACGCTCGACCGCGTCGAGGAGGGCATCGTGCTGACGGCCGTCGCCGCGTACTTCTCCGCGCGCGGCGACGACCTCGCCGTGGCGGCCGTCGTGGTGACCGTCCTGGGCTCGCTGATGGTGAGCTACACCCGCGCCCGGGCCGAGGCGCTCGGGGTCGAGTGCAAGGTGGGCCTCGCGACCCGCCCCGTGAGGGTCGTTATCCTCTCCGCAGGCCTGCTGTTCGCGAGGGGGGCGTCGCTCGGCGACTTCGAGCTGCTGGCACCGGCCATCTACCTGATGGCGGTACTGACGAGTTTCACGGTGCTACAGCGGGTAGTTCACGTTCGAGCGGCGCTGAACCGCGCTGACGACGGCCTCTCCGCGCCGACCGCGTAACCAGCGGAAACTGCGGGGTTCATTTAGCCTGCTTGACCCCCGGGCGCCGGGCACGCGCCCAACGACAGGAGGACCGATCCCCTTGACACAGATCCCCGGAAACGGCGCGTCGCGCTACCAGACCGAGAAGGTGCGCGTGGCCATCGTCGGCGTCGGCAACTGCGCGAGCTCGTTCGTGCAGGGCGTCCACTACTACCGCGACGCCAACCCGAAGGAGGCCGTCCCCGGCCTCATGCACGTGGACCTCGGCGGCTACCACGTCGGCGACATCGAGTTCACGGCGGCGTTCGACATCGACGCCGACAAGGTGGGCAAGGACCTCTCCGAGGCGATCTGGTCGGGCCAGAACAACACGATCAAGTTCGCCGACGTACCGAAGCTCGACGTGCCCGTGCACCGCGGGATGACGCACGACGGGCTCGGCAAGTACCTCAAGGAGAAGATCACGAAGGCGCCCGGCGAGACCGCCGACATCGTCCAGATCCTCAAGGACACCAAGACCGACGTGGTGGTCTCCTACCTCCCGGTCGGCTCCGAGCAGGCCACCAAGTGGTACGTCGAGCAGGTGCTCGAGGCCGGCTGCGGGTTCGTGAACTGCATCCCGGTGTTCATCGCCCGCGAGGAGTACTGGGGCAACCGCTTCCGCAAGGCCGGGCTCCCGATCGTCGGCGACGACATCAAGTCGCAGGTCGGCGCGACGATCGTGCACCGCACGATGGCGCGGCTGTTCGGCGACCGCGGCGTGAAGATGATGCGCACGTCGCAGCTCAACGTCGGCGGCAACATGGACTTCTACAACATGCTCGAGCGCGAGCGGCTGGAGTCCAAGAAGATCTCGAAGACCAACGCGGTCACCTCGATCATGGACCACGAGCTGCCGGCCGACGACGTCTACATCGGCCCGTCGGACTACGTGCCGTGGCTGACCGACCGCAAGTGGGCCCACATCCGCGTCGAGGGCCAGGCCTTCGGCGACGTGCCGCTGAACATGGAGATGAAGCTCGAGGTCTGGGACTCCCCGAACTCGGCCGGCATCGTCATCGACGCGGTGCGCTGCTGCAAGCTCGCGCTGAACCACGGCGTGGGCGGCCCGCTCGAGGAGCCGAGCTCGTACCTGATGAAGTCGCCCCCGGTGCAGGTCCCGGACCCCGTGGCCCGGCAGAACACCGAGGACTTCATCGCGAAGTACGGCGGCGCCCCGAAGCTGCCGGGCGCGGGCAAGATCCGCGCGGTCGAGACGGCCTAGCCGCTCGCAGACGGCGAGCCACGGCGCGGGGCCGTATCCTCGCGCCGTGCCCGACGAGCGCTTCTCGATCGCCCAGGTCACGCCGTACGCCTGGGAGCAGCCGCATGACGTCAACCGCTTCGTCGAGCGGCTCTCGGACGAGCTGTGCGCGCGCGGGCACCGCCTCGTGGTGGTCGCGCCGTCGGACTCGCGCGAGCTGATCCGCGAGTCGCGCGCGACGATCAAGCGCTGCCGCGAGGAGCCCGACTGCGTGTTCGCCGGCGAGGGCTGCGCGAACGTCCTCGCGGTCGGGCAGAGCATCCCGTTCCCGCCGGGCGCCCGCCGCGGCGGCTCGGTCTCGCTGCCGGCGAACGTGTCGCGCTCGATCGAGGACCTGTTCGAGAGCGCTCCGTTCGACTTCGTGCACGTGCACGAGCCGTTCGCCCCGAGCGCGGCCTCGGCCGCCCTGCGCCACTCGCGCGCGCTCAACGTCGGCACCTTCCACGGCGCGACCGAGCGCATCCTCTCGACCCAGGTGGCGCGCAAGCTGGTCACGCTGCTGTTCGGCCGCCTCGACGGTCGCAGCGCCAGCTCGGCGGTCACGCGCGACCTGATGGGCCGCTTCTTTCC
>DASVWC010000103.1:0-28703 GCA_036389835.1 Thermoleophilaceae bacterium
CAGGTCTTCGGGACATCGGCTGAGCGGACCGCGGCACTCCCGCGCTGGCTCGACCACTACAACTTCAGGCGACCACATGGCTCCCTCGGCCACAAGCCGCCGGGCTCGAGACTGAACAACGTGGCTGGGAACTACACCTAGGCAGGGGACCCGCAAAGGACAGAGGGGGAAGGCCTATGAGGGGTATTTCGTTTCGGCTCTCGCCTGCGCTCGCCGCGGCGTTCGTGCTGGCGCTCCCGGCAAGCTCGGCGCTGGCGGGCGACTTGACGCTGCGTCCGAGCGGCTTCGGCGCGCACTCGTACGCGGCCTGGAAGGCGCAGCAGGGCGAGCCGGACAGCAGCGGCAGCAGCAACCAGGCGCTCTACTTCCAGAAGATGACGCCGACGCCGACGTTCGCGGCGGGTGTGGCGGTCATCGACGGCATAGCGGGCACGCCCGCGAGCGAGCTGACCGGCCTGTCGTGGGACCACCGCGAGGACGGCCACTGCGGCGCCGGCGCTCCGCGCTGGAACGTCGGCTTCTCGGTCGGCGGCGGGCCGACGCAGACCATCTTCCTGGGCTGCGCCTCCGCGAGCCACGACGACTCGCCACCGCCCGCGAGCGGCCACGACTGGTGCCGCGACGAGCAGCCGTCACCGGCCACTCTGCTGCCGCCGAACGCGACGATCACGAGTCTGGCGATCGTGTTCGACGAGGGCAACGACACGCCGAACCCGCCCCCGGCGGGCTGTGACCAGGAGCAGCCGGCAGGCGGCTTCGGGCACCTCGACAACATCACGGTCGAGGTCGACGGCGCGCCGCACGTCTGGACGAGCGCGCGCGACAACGGCAACTAGCCGCTCTGCACAGGCGATAGCGAGACGAGGGGCGGCGCGGGACGCCGCCCCTCCTCGCCGTCTTGCGAGCAGGGGACTCCGTTACGCTCGCGCCTCAACCGAACTGGAGAGGCTCACATGCCCTACGGCACCGACGTATCGGTCTTCGTCGAGGACAACGCGGGCGACCTCGGGGCGCCCACCGTCGCCGGTCCCTGGTGGCTGAGCCCCGACGTCGACATCCCGGCCCACCCGGGTGAGGCGACCCCCGGGGCCAACCAGGTCCGGATCCGCGTGCACGTCCAGGAGGAGCCGATCCTCGAGGAGAAGATCGTCGCCGAGGTGTACGCCGGCGATCCGAGCCTGGTGATGAGCCCCACGGCCGGCACGAGACGGATCGATCCGGGGAACCTCAGGTTCCGGCCCGCGGGCGTGGCGGGCTCCGAGCCGGTCGCGGACCTCGCCGGCGGCACGCTCACCTTCGACTGGACCCCGTCGTCGGTCGCCACGGACCCCGACGGCCCGGGCCACAAGTGCCTGGTCGTGCGGGCGTTCCCCGAGAGCGTGACGCCGCCGACCACGAGCTTCGACGTGCCGAACGAGCAGCACGAGGCCCAGCACAACATCGACATCCTGGAGACGACGACGAAGTCCGGCTCGAAGGGCTCGGGAACCAAGGGCGACCCGCTCGACCCGGACGAGCTGACCGGCCTCTGGAAGGAGAAGATCCTCACGCGCGCGATCGGGAAGCGCGGCCCCCGCATCGTCGTGTGGGCGTTCGACCCGAACCCCGACGAGCAGCTCGAGCGGCTGGTGCGCAAGTACGTCGGGCGCCGCAAGTTCCTCGGTTTCTCCGCCGAGCCGCCACGGGAGTTCGCGATCGAGCCCGGGCGGACCGGGAAGCAGATCAGCGTGGGCACCCTCCTGAACAAGCGGCGCTTCGTGCGGAGGGCGCTGATCGGCAAGGGCCTGTTCGCGAAGAAGCGGCTGCTGGGCGCGGCCACCGTGGAGCTCGGCCCCAGGCGCACGACGGAGCTCGCCGTCGCGTTCGACCACTCCAACCTGAGGAGCCGGACGGCGGTCGTGCTCCATGGCGCGCAGTGGGACGCGACGGGTCGCCCCGAGGGCGGCATCACGATCGTCGCGCTCGCGCCGACCGGCTGATCGGCCGACCCGGCGCCTACGCCCGGCGCACCGCCAGCCCGAACGGGGTGCCCTCGGAGTCGCGGCAAACCGCCCAGCTCTCGCCGGGGTGGACGACGCTCCCGCCGAGGGTCTCGACGCTGGCGAGCGCGGCGGCCAGGTCGTCGACCTCGAAGTAGGGGAGCGAGAAGCGGTCGCCGGGGCCGCGGCCGCGTTCGTGGACTCCGAGCGCCGGGCCGGCGCCGGCTCGTGCCTGCCAGCCCTCGCCCTGGTCAGCGGTGCGGGGGTCGAGCTCGATGCCCAGCAGGCCGCTCCAGAAGCGGAGCGCGCGCTCGGGGTCGTCAGCCGGGAACTCGACGAGGGTGAGCGGCGGGCCGGACACGCGACTCAGCGTACGCCGATGCGGCCCGCGACGGCGACGGGCCGGTAGCATCCGCCGGGCTGTGAGGAGGGGGGTCGTATCGGGGGTCGTCGCGGCGGTGCTGGCGTTCGCGGGCAGCGCGCTCGCGGCCCCGCCCGCGCCGTACGGCACCAACGACGCCGGCGGCTTCCGCAACGTGCTGCCGCCCGGTCAGAACGGGACCGACAACCCGTTCCAGCTCGCCCAGTTCCAGGCCACGGATCAGCGACCGCCCCACTGGGACGATCAGATCCCGCTCTACGACGGTCTCGTCGCCGCCTCGCCGGGCCTGACGGCGGCCGACGTCCCGCGGTTCTTCAAGGACGCGACCTTCGGGGTGCAGCCGGAGAACGTCGAGCGCACGTACTCGCCGCCCGGCCGCCCCGGCGTGACGATCATCCGCGACAGGCAGTTCGGCGTCCCGCGCATCTACGGGGACACCGACGAGGACGTCACCTTCGGGGCCGGTTACGCCAGCGCGGAGGACCGCCTCTTCCTCATGGACATCCTCCGCCACACCGGGCGGGCCCAGCTCTCCTCGTTCGTCGGCGGCGCCCGCGGGAACCGCGAGCAGGACCGCGTCCAGTGGAGCCTCGCCCCCTACACCGAGGCTGACCTCCAGCGCCAGATCGACCTGAACGCCAGGCTCTACGGCGCGGATGGCGCGCGCGGCGTGCAGCTGCTGAACGCCTACGTCGCCGGGATCAACGCCTACATCGCCGAGGCGCGCGTCAACCCGGCCAAGATGCCCGGTGAGTACGCCGCCTTCGGCAAGACGCCGGAGGACTGGAGGGGGACCGACATCATCGCCGAGGCATCGCTCGTCGGCGGCATCTTCGGCAGGGGCGGCGGGCAGGAGCTGCGCAGCGCGCTGTTCCTGCGCGAGCTCGAGAAGCGCTTCGGCCGCAAGCGCGCCCGGCGGGTCTGGGCCGACTTCCGCGCGAAGGAGGACCCCGAGCACTCGAACACGGTGATCGGCAAGCGCTTCCCGTACCAGACGAACTCGCCGTTCTCCACGCGCGGGCTCGCGCTGCCCGACCCCGGCTCGGTGAAGTTCGAGCCGATCGCCACCCCGCCCGAGAACGAGGGCAGCGGCCGCGATCCGGCCTCCACCCCGATGGTGCCGCACCTGCCCCTCGGCGAGAAGCCGCACGCGTCGAACTGGCTGCTGATCCCGGCCCGCAACTCCGCGAGCGGCCGGCCGATCGCCGTGATGGGCCCGCAGGTCGGCTACTTCGTCCCGCAGATCCTGGTCGAGCAGGAGCTGCACGGGCCGAGCTTCGACGCGCGCGGTTCGAGCTTCCCGGGCGTGAACCTGATGATCCAGCTCGGCCACGGACGCGACTACGCCTGGAGCGCGACGACGGCGACCGCCGACAACGTCGACACGTTCGCGGAGGTCCTCTGCCAGGACGACTTCCACTACCTCTACAAGGGCAAGTGCGTCGCGATGGAGAGGCTCGACCGCACGAACACGTGGACTCCGAACGCGGCCGACGACACGCCGCCGGGCTCCGAGACGCTCACCGCCTACCGCACGGTCCACGGCATCGTGCAGGCGCGCGGCACGGTGAAGGGCAGGAAGGTCGCGTTCGCGCTCGCGCGCACGACGTACTTCCACGAGGCCGACAGCGCGCTCGGCTTCTTCCGCTTCAACGACCCGAAGCTGATGAAGGACCCGGAGGCGTTCCGGCGCGCGTCCGAGGGAATCAACTTCGCGTTCAACTTCAGCTACATCAACCGCGACCACGTCGCCTACCAGCTCACGGGCTGGTATCCCGAGCGCGCCAAGGGCACCTCGCCGGACTTCCCGATCCTCGGCACCGGCGAGTACGACTGGAAGGGGTTCGACCCCGCGCCGTTCACCTCGCGGCGCGTGTCGCTCGACGGGATGCCGCACGCGGTCGACCAGAAATACCTCGTCTCCTGGAACAACAAGCAGGCGCCCGGCTGGGCCGCGGCCGACGACCAGTTCGCCTACGGCTCGCTCCACCGCCAGGAGATGCTCACCCGGCACGTCGCCGCGGGCCTCAAGAAGGGCCGCAAGCTCACGCTCGCCCAGCTCGTCCGCTCGATGGAGGAGCCGGCAACCGAGGACCTGCGCGCCACGCACCTGCTGCCGCTGCTCCTGCGCGCGATCGGCACGACCGGCGACGCGCAGCTCGACGGGGCGCTCAACCTTCTGAGCGACTGGCGCAAGGCGGGCGGGCAGCGCCGCGACCTCGACGGCGACGGGAGGTACGACCACGACGCGGCCGTCACGCTCATGGACGCGTGGTGGCCGCGCCTCGCGCGCGCGATCTTCGGGCCCGTGCTCGGCGAGCCCGCCCGCGCCGCGCTCGAGGAGCTGCTCCCGCTCGGCGAGCAGCGCGGAGCCTCGCCGGCGGCGCCGGACTTCTTCGGCGGCTGGTGGGGCTACGTCAGCAAGGACCTGCGCACGCTGTTCCGGATCGGCAAGGTGCGCGGCCGCTACTCCCGCGTCTACTGCGGCAAGGGCTCGCGCGAGCGGTGCAGGGCCGTGCTGGCGTCCACGCTGCGCGAGGCCCTCGCCGTACCGCGCGAGAAGCTCTACGGGTTCGGCGACTGCGCCTCGAACCCGCAGGCGAGCTGCTGGGACCGCAACCGAGCGGTGGAGGCCAGCGCGGTCACGCTCCCGCCGATGTTGTTCCAGAACCGGCCGACCTTCCAGCAGACGGTCGAGATCCCGGCTGCGCCCTAGCCGCGCCAGTTCCGGGTTCGCGATCGGGCTCTCGGGGAATACCGCCTCCGTGCCGACGGTTCGAGCGATTCCGCGACGGCGCATGCGCGCCCTCCTCGCCGCCGCCGCCGCGCTCCTCGCCGCCGCCCCGAGCGCGCAGGCCCAGCAGCCGCTCGACCAGTCCTGCCGCGACGCCGAGGTGGTGCCCGGCACCTGCGTCGGCCTGACCAAGCTGGCCGAGCGCGCCGCCGCCGAGTGCCGCCGCCGCGGGCTCGTGCCCGACGAGAGCTGCGCCGTGCCGATGGCGCGGCGCGTGATCCGCTCCGAGGTGAAGGCCCACGAGCGCTCCTGGCTGCACCGCACGCTCGCCTACCAGTACGACCTCGCCGGCAGCGTGCCGCTGCGCGACGCGCCCTGGGTCGGCACCCACAACTCCTTCAACAGCACCTCCGAGGAGCCGACCCTCTCGCACACCGACTCGAACCAGCAGCTCTCGCTCACCGACCAGCTCCGCATCGACGTCCGCAGCCTCGAGCTCGACGTGCACTGGAACCCGAGCCCGCGGGCGGGCGGGGCGACGGCGCCGGTCGTCTGTCACGCGCGCGGCGCCAACGAGGGGCACGCCGGCTGCACCACCGAGCGGCTGCTGCCGGAGGTGCTGGCCGAGATCGCCGCCTGGCTGCGCGCGCACGAGGACCAGGTGCTGCTGCTCTACGTCGAGGACAACGTCGACACCGCGGCGGGCTACGACCCGACCGCCAGGGCGCTCGGCGAGGGGCTGCGCGGCGACGACGGCAAGTCGCTGATCTACAAGCCGCCCTCGGGCGGGGCGTGCGCCGACCTGCCGCTCGGCCTCACGCGCGACGCGGTGCTCGCGGCCGGGCGCCAGGTCGTGATCGTCAGCGGCTGTGGCCAGGGCGCCGGCTGGCGCGGGCTCGTCTTCGACTGGAACGACGTGGAGGTCGAGGAGCGCAACCACGGCTACCGCGACCACCCCGTCTGCGACCAGGATCCCGACGGCGACGGGCGGCCGGACTTCGGCCGCGACGTCTACGCCGCCAAGCTCGTGCGCTACTACGAGGACAGCACCTGGGTCGCGCCGATGGCGTCGAACGCCGGGCTCGCCAGCACCGACGACGGCCTGACGCCCGAGGTGGCGGGCCGGATGTCGCGCTGCGGGGTCGACCTGCTCGGCTTCGACCAGATCCTCCCGACCGACGGGCGCCTGGCGGCGCTCGCGTGGAGCTGGGCGAAGGACGAGCCGTCCAGCGCCGGCGAGTGCACCATCCAGCGCTCCGACGGCCGCTGGATCGCGCGCCGCTGCAGCAAGCGCCACCAGGCCGCGTGCCGGCGCGCGGACGGGAGCTGGATCGTGACGCTCGCGTCGGTCCCCGCGGCCGCGACGACCGCGGCCTGCCGCCAGGTGAGCGGCAAGCCCTCGCTGCCGCGCACGGGCGCCGACAACGAGGCGCTGCGCGAGGCCGCGGCCGCCGCCGGCGCGACGAGCGTCTGGCTGCCTGCGTAGCGCGGGCGCCCGCGTGGCACCATTGGCCTGGGTGATCTGAGACGTGCGGGGGTCGAGGGACGGCCGCGGGCAACCGCTGGCGTGCGTGATGGGGGACGCGGACCTGGTCCGTGCGCTCGGCATGGCCGGGATCCGGTCGGCGTGCGTGACCCGGCCCGGCTGGCCGGCGGACCGCTCGCGCTTCACCGCCGAGCGGATCGAGTGGGCCGACAACTGGGGCGATCCCGAGCGCCTGTTCGAGAACCTCGTCGAGTACGCGCGCTCCAAGCAGGAGCCGCCCCCGCTGTTCTTCCAGCACGACGGCGACCTCGCCTTCGTCTCGCGCAATCGCGACGCCCTGCGCGAGCACCTGCGCTTCACGATCGCGCCCACCGAGGTGGTCGAGGAGTGCCTCGACAAGACCGTCTTCACGGTCGTGGCCGCCCGGCTCGGGCTGCCGATCCCGCGCTCGGTCGTGCTCTGGCCGGCGGTGCAGCCGGAGCTTCCCCAGCTCGACATCGAGCCGCCGTTCATCCTCAAGCCGCTCACCAGGCGCGACGACTGGTGGCGGCCGCTCGCGGGCGCCGCGAAGGCGATCGAGGTCGGCTCGCACGAGGAGCTCGTGCGCGCGTGGCCGGGACTCGCCGACGCAGGGGTCGACCTCGTCGTGCAGGAGCTGATCCCCGGCGGCGAGGACCGGATCGAGAGCTACCACGGCTACGTGGACGACTCGGGTGAGTTCGCGGCCGAGTTCACCGGGCGCAAGATCCGCACGTACCCGGAGCGCTTCGGGGAGACGACCGCCTGCGAGATCACCGACGCCGGCGACGTGCGCGAGCTCGGCCGCGAGTGCATGCGCAAGCTGCGCCTGACCGGCGTCGCGAAGCTCGACTTCAAGCGCGACCCGGCGGGACGGCTCCACCTGCTCGAGGCCAACCCGCGCTTCAACCTCTGGCACCTGCCCGGGGCGGCCGCGGGGGTCAACATCCCGGCCGTCGTCTACGCCGACCTGGTCGGCCTCCCCCGCCCGCGCATGGAGCCGGTCCGGCCCGGCGTGCGCTACTCGGTGGTCTGGAAGGACTTCCGCGCCGCGCGCGCGGCGGGCACCCCGCTGCGCGGCTGGGCGCGCTGGCAGGCGGGCTGCGACACGAGGCACAACCTCGCGCTCGACGACCCGATGCCGTTCGTGGGCGGGATGGTCCTGAAGCGCCTGCGCCCGCGGGTCGCCGCGCGCTGATGCGCTACGGCGTAGCCGGCGACGTCCACGGAAACCTCGAGGCGCTGCGGAGCGTGCTCGCCGCCCTCGAGGCGGCCGGCGCCGAGCGGATCGTCTGCCCCGGCGACGTGGTCGGCTACGGCCCGGATCCCGACGCGTGCGCCGAGCTGCTGGCCGAGCGCGACGCGCTCGTCGTCGCCGGCAACCACGACCTGATGGCGACCGGCGAGCTGCCCGTCGAGGGCACCGGCGGGATCGTGCGGCGCACGATCGAGTGGACCCGCGGCGCGATCGCGAGCTCGACCCGCGCGTGGCTGGCGGAGCTGCCGCTCGAGCTGACCACCGGCGACGGCGTGCTCGTGACCCACGGCGCCATCGGCGACCCGACCCGCTACGTGCGCGACGAGCCGGCGGCCCGCGCTCAGCTCGGCGAGCTCGCGCGGCGCGAGCCGGCCCCGCGCGGCCTGCTGATCGGCCACACCCACCACCCGATGTCGTTCTCCGCCGGCGGGCGCTGGCTGCTGAACGCGGGGAGCGTGGGCCAGTCGCGCGAGCGCCGGCCGCTGGCGCGAGCGCTGGTGTTCGACTCCGGCGCCGCGGCGGAGTCCGCCGAGTTCCTGGCGCTCGACTACGACGCGCGAGCCACGCGCGCGCGGCTGCGCGCGGCGGGCCTTCCGCCGCACGCCTGCCACCTCGCGCCGGGCCGGATCGCGCACCTGCGCAGGCGGGTAGCATCGCTCGCGGGGGAGGCTGCTCGATGACCGGATCGATCCGTGCCGCGCTGGCCTCGGCCGCGCTGGCGGCGATGCTGGTCACCCCGGCGCTCGCCGCCGACCACGGCTTCCCCGGCACCGACCCGAACGAGTCGCTCCGGATCCACACCCCGAACGACCCCGACTTCGACGGCTGCGAGACCGACGACCAGGACGGGTCGCACTGCGCGAACGTCTTCGAGCAGGAGATCGCCCGCTTCGGCTTCGCCCCCAAGGCGACCGAGAACAGCGCGACCTACCAGAACCCGGCGCACCCGCACGTCGTACGGCTCTCGGCGCAGAACGCGCTCGCGGGGCGCAACCCCCTCGGGCAGGTCTCCGGCGTGTCCGCCGACCGCGCCTGGAAGCGCACGCCGGGCGACCCCTCGGTGCGCATCGCGATCATCGACACCGGCATCGACTGGCGCGCCCGCGAGCTGCGCCTGCGGGTGGCGCTCAACAGCGGCGAGCTGCCCAAGCCGCGCAAGGCCGACAGCAGCGAGTGCGCCGCCTACGACTGCAACGCCGACGGAGCGTTCAACGTCGACGACTACGCGGCCGACTCGCGCGTGGCGAAGACGGACGGGCAGGACGGCGCCGACACGATCCTCGACGGCAGCGACCTGATCGCGCGATTCAGCGGCGACGGCGACGGCGACGGGAACGGCTATCCCGACGACATCGCCGGCTGGGACTTCTTCGACGACGACAACGACCCGTACGACCAGTCGAGCTACACCGACGCGGCCGAGAACCACGGGACCGGCCAGGCCGAGGGCGCCGTGCGGGAGGGCAACGACGGCAGCGGAGACCTCGGCGTCTGCCCACGCTGCCAGTTCGTCCCCCTGCGCGACTGGGACTCGTTCGTGATCGACACGAACTACTTCTCGGAGGGGGTCACCTACGCCGCCGACAACGGCATCGAGGTCGTGGAGGGGGCGGTCGGCGGCATGTTCAACAGCGCGTACGGCCAGGCCGCCTTCGACTACGCCTACCGGCGCGGCACGTTCCTGGCGATCGTCTCCTCGGACATCAACAGCGCCAACCACAACGTCCCGACCGTCTACGACGAGTCGTTCTACGTGTCGGGCACGGTGGCCGACGTCGAGGGACTCGGGACCGAGGGCTGGCCGCAGGAGGCGATCGAGTTCCTGGCGCCGTTCGGCATCGCGCTGCCGTCGAACCTCCCCGTGAAGACGTACTTCCGCAACTCGGGCCTGACCCAGTACGGCGGTCACGCTCACATCGTGATGCCCGGGGTCTCCGGCTCGATCGCGGTCGGGCAGGCGTCGGGCGCCGCCGGCCTCGTCTACTCGATGGCCAGGAAGAAGGGCCTCGACCCGCCGATCGCGCCGAACGAGGTCAAGCAGATCCTGACCAAGACGGCCGAGGACGTGGTCCCCGAGAACACGATCGGCACCGGCGTGCCCGACCCGGCCCAGCCGGGCTGGGACCAGCACTTCGGCTACGGGCGGCCCGACCTCGGACTCGCCCTCGAGTGGGTCGACGCCGGCAAGATCCCGCCGCAGGTCCTGATCGACTCGCCGGACTGGTTCACGCCGCTGAACGTGGAGCGGACGCAGTCGGTCTCGATCGGCGCGCGGCTCTCGGCCGAGCGCGCGGCGGGGTACCACTGGAGCCTGCAATGGGCGGCGGGGATCGAGCCGTGCGAGGCCGACTTCACCGAGGTGGCGGCGGGCGACGGGACCCAGCCGCGCCAGGGGGCGCTGGGCAGCATCGACCTGAACGCGGTGCGGGCGGCGCTCGACGCGCGCGTGACGACCACCGCGGGCCCCGGGTGCAACCCGCCGCTGCCGGTCACCGGCGGCTCCACGCCCGACCCGACCGCGCCGGGGAAGGGGCCCGGCGACCGCGACCCCAACGAGCCGGCGTTCACCGTGCGGGTGGTCGTGACCGACACCGCCGGCAACGAGGGCGAGGACCGCAAGGTGCTGTTCGCCCACCGCGACGCCACCGCCCATCCCGGCTGGTCGAAGCACATCGACAGCGGCGGCGAGGCGTCGCCGCGCATGTACGACCTCGACGGCGACAACCGCCTCGAGACGATCATCGCGGACTCGAGCGGCGAGCTGTCGGTCTACCGCCACGACGGCGCACGGCTGCCGACCTTCAACGGCGGCCAGCCGGTGCGTACCCGCCCGTACGCGAACGCGCGCGACAGCGACGCCCACGACGCGATCGGCAAGCCGCTCGAGGTGCTGCGCACCCCGGCGATCGGCGACGTCGACGGCGACGGCGGCCCCGACATCGTGGTCTCGGCGGGCGAGCACGTATATGCCTGGGACGCACGCGGGGAGCCGCTCGCGAACTTCCCCGTCCGGCTCGACCCCGCGCACTCGGCGCCGGCCATCCGGACGCGGCAGAACCATGTCAAGCGCGGCTTCATGGCGTCGCCCACGCTCACGGACCTGAGCGGCGACGGCCTCCTCGACGTCGCCATCGCCGGGATGGATCAGTACCTCTACGCCTGGAACGGCGGCGGCACGGCTCTCCCGGGCTTCCCGCTGCGGCTGAAGAAGCCGGGCGAGACCAATCAGCAGGTGGCCGGTTCCGAGAGCATCAACACCGCCGCCGCGGGTGACCTCGACGGCGACGGGAAGCCCGAGCTCGTGGTGGCGACCAACGAGGCGGAGCGGGTCGACGACGGCGGGCCGACACTGCCCGGCGCGCCGGGCCTCGGCGGCGCCGACGGCCGCGTCTACGCCGTGAACGGCAAGGGGCAGTTCCTCCCCGGCTGGCCGATCGCACCGAACGCGCTGCTGCCGGACATCCTCCCGTTCGTGGGTCCCGGCGTGGACCACGCGCTCGGAGACGTGAACGGCGACGGCGGCCTCGAGGTGATCGGCAACATCGCCACCGGCGGCCTCACCGCGCGCGACGAGAACGGCGCCGAGCTGCACTCGTTCACGGCCACGCCCCCCGGCGGCGAGCATCAGGACCGCTCGCTGATCGCCAACGCCTTCGACCACCCGATCCTCGCGGACATCGACCCGGACAGCCCGGGCCCGGAGGTGGCCAAGGCGGGCCTCACGCTCCAGGGCGCGGCCAACCTGCTGGTCGTCGGCCAGAACTTCCCCTACAACCACGTGCTCCAGGCCTGGAACGGCGAGGACGGCGACGAGCTGCCCGCCTACCCGCAGAACATCGAGGACTACGTGCTGCTGTCGAGCCCGAGTGCCGCTGACGTCTCGGACGCACCCGGCAAGGAGCTGCTGATCGGGACCGGCCTGTACCTGCTGCGCAGCATCAACGCGCAGGGGACCGAGGGGACCGGCTGGCCGAAGTTCACCGGCGGCTGGATCAACACCGTGCCGGTGACCGGCGACGCGGACGGCGACGGCAAGCTCGAGGTCTCCACCGTCACGCGCGAGGGCAACGCGTTCCTCTGGGACACCGACAGTCCGGCCTGCGGGACCAACGACGAGTGGTGGACCTCCCACCACGACGAGTTCTCCACGAGCGCGTACGGCACCGACTCGCGCCCGCCCGGCACCCCGGGCAACCTCACCGCCACGCGCACCGGCGGCAGGGTCGTGCTGAGCTGGGTCGCGCCCGGCGACGACTGGCTCTGCGGGAACGCCAAGAGCTACCGGGTCTCGGGCGCCGAGGGCGGCGCCGCCGCGCCGCTGGGCCAGCGGCAGACGCTCGCGATCGACGACACCGGCGGGCGCGACCGGCTGTCGGTGGCCTACGTCGACGAGGCCGGCAACCGCGGGCATCCGGCCACGGTCGCGGTCCCGAAGGCCGAGGGCGAGACGACGACCTCGCCCGAGGGGGGCAGCTTCGGCGTCGACGTGCCGGGCGTGGAGCCGCCTCCGCCCGGCGCGGCCGCCGGCGAGGTGCCGCGGGTAGCCGTCTCCGCGCCGGACTACGCGAGCGACGACGCGCGCTCGCCGCGCTTCCGCGTGAGCTGGCAGGCGGCGGCGCCGGCCGGCATCGCCGGCTACGACGTGGACGTGCGCAAGGGTGGCGGTAAGTGGCGCGGCCTCGAGCGCGGCACGCAGGTCACCGCGCGCCCGTTCCGCGGGAGCGCGGGCCAGACGTACTCGTTCAGGGTGCGCGCGCGCAGCCGCGACGGCCTCGAGAGCGGCTACGTGAGCGACACGACGGTCGTGCCGATCGACGACCGCAGCAGGCGGCTGGCCTACTCGAGCGCCTGGCGGCGCGCATCGGCGCGCGGCGCGTACGGCCGCACGATCTCAGCCGGTCCGCGCCACGCCACGCTGCGGCTGCGCTTCAGCGGGTCGCGGGTGGCGCTGATCGCGCCGCGCTCGGCGAGCGGCGGCCGGGTGGCCGTGCACATCGACGGGCAGCGGCGCAAGGTCGTCCACCTGCGCGGGGCGGCGGCCGACCGCCGGGTCGTCTTCCGCTCCGGCAAGCTCGCGCGCGGGCGCAAGCACGTGCTCGTCGTCAGGGTGCTCAGCCGCGGCGCGACGCGGCTCGACGCCGTCGCCGTGCACCGCTAGGCGCTCGCCGCCCGAGCGCGCCAGCGCCGATCCGGAGGGAATTCCGTTGCAACCCCGAAACTCGAGGTTGCCCCTTGCGTTATGCGTGGTAGGAGCCGATAGAGAGAAAGTGATGGGCGGCAACCCCGAGACAACCGACGGCGACTGGTAGCGAGCCTCCGGCTCGCGCCCGTCAATCGCCCGGCTGCGAGCCCGGCGAGCTAACCCGGCTCGTCTCTCCCTCCGGCAGCTTCCCGTCGCGGCCCACGTAGCCGCCCTTCGCCCCCACCACCACGTAGATCGCGTCGCCGTCGCCGGCGTTCCTGACCTGGCGGACGGTCGAGGCGTCCACACGGGCCACGCCGCCCTCCTCGAGCCGGTGGGTCTGGCCGTCGCCGAAGGTCATCTCGATCGATCCGCGGTGCACGAAGTAGACCTCCTCCTGCTCCTCGTGGTAGTGCTTGCCCGTCTCGATGCCCGGCGGCATCACGATCGCGTTCATCCCGAGCTCCTTGACCCCGAGCTCCTTGCGGATCTTGCGAAAGCCGTAGCCGTCGCCCAGTTCGTCCAGGCTCCCGACCGCGTAACCGTCACCCTCCACCGGCATCCGGACACCTCCATGCAGTTTGCGTACCGATGGTACGCAAGTTACCCGAACGTGAACGCGTAGCCCTCGACGCCGGGCGCCGGCTCGAGCGTCAGCTCGCGCTGGCCGGCGCGGCCCAGGTCCACCAGCCGGTATAGGCGCTGGCGGTCGATCGTGGCGACGCCGCCGCGCACGTCCGGGCCGGCGAGGCGGTCGGGCAGCGGCCGGCCGTCGAGGAGCACGCGCCGCGGCCGATCGGGTGAGCCGAGCACAAGGAAGACCCTGCGCGCCTGGAAGCGCAGGTGGATCCGCGCGCGCGGGCCCGCCCGAGCCGACTGCGGGCCGACGGTCCAGCGGCCACGCAGGGCGAACCCGTTCGGGGGCAGGTCGGGCGGGTCGCGCCCGAAGTCGTGTGCCCCCGGCACGAGCGGGCCGTCGACGAAGCCCTCGGCGCGGTCGGCGCCCAGGTAGGTCTCGGGCGTGGCCGCGCCCGGGTCGGGCTGCTCCGCGCGCGCCCGCGTCATCGCGCCGAGGGGGCGGTCGTCACGCTCGGCCAGCAGCGAGCGGATCGCCCGCTCGGTCGCGTCGTAGTCGCCCTCCCCGAAGTGCGCGTAGCGAACACGGCCGCGCGCGTCGATCAGGTACTTGGCCGGCCAGTACTGGTTGGCGAACGCGTTCCAGGTGGCGAAGTCGTTGTCCTGGGCCACGGGGTAGCGGATGTCGTGGCGCTCGATCGCCGCGGCGACGTTGCCGGCGTCCTTCTCGAACGGGAACTCGGGCGTGTGCACGCCGATGACGGTGAGCCCCCGGTCGCGGTAGCGGCGGTCCCACGCGGTCACCTCCGGCAGCGTCCGGATGCAGTTGATGCACGTGTAGGTCCAGAAGTCGATCAGCACCACGCGGCGCCGGCCGCGCAGGGCTGCGAGGGACAGCGGACGGCCGCCGGGCGTGTTGAACCAGCGCTGGGTGCCGCGGATCTCCGGGGCGGGCGCGAGGTCGGGCAGCCCGCTCGGCCTGCCGCGCAGGCCGGCGAGCTCGCGCTCGACCGCGCCCGACTCCTGCAGCCCCGACGACGGGTCTACGAGGAACGCCGGCAGGTCCTTGGCGACGGCGTCCTGGAAGCGGAGGTCGAGCTTGGCGATCATCAGCGCCGCCGTGACCACCATCACGGCTCCGAGCACCTGCTGGAGGCGGGGCGCGCGGGCGGAGAGCCGGCGGGTGACGCGCCGCCCCCCGAGCATGAGCGCGTACAGCGCGACCGCCGAGCCGAGCGCGTACGCGAGCGCCGTGGCCAGCCGCCCGCCGCTGAACGGCTGCGACGCCGAGACCGTGATCACGCCCGCCAGGATCGGCCCGGCGCAGGGGGCGTAGACCAGGCCGAGGCCGGCTCCGACCGCGAGGCCCGAGGCGAAGCCGCCGCGCTCGTCGCCTGCCGCCCGGCGTCTCGCCACGCGCCCGGACAGCGCCGAGAGGGCCGCCTCCATCCGCTCCGCGACCGGCGGCAGCGCGAGGGCCAGGCCGAAGAGGACCAGCCCGCCGATCGCCACGTCGCGGAGCAGGTCGTCGGGCAGGCCGAGCGCGTCGATCGCGTAGACGAGGCCGACGATCGTGAAGGTGAAGGTCACGACCAGGCCGGTGACCACGCCGAGCGGGCGGCGCGGCCCGCCGGTGGCCCCGGCCGAGAGCGCCAGCGGCAGCACCGGCAGCACGCACGGCGAGAGCGCCGTTCCGACGCCCGCCACGAACGCGAAGACGATCAGCAGCGCCATCGCCCGCCAGTCTCCCGCGGGGACCTAAGCGTTACGCGAAGCTCACGCGGCGGTCTGGCTGCGTGACTGCTCCTCGCGCCCGCGAGCGATCTCGAACCAGACCTGCCCGGCGTCCTTCTCGACGCCCCAGCGGTCCGCGAGCTGCGTGACGAAGAAGAGGCCCCAGCCGCTCTCACGGGCCAGCTCCGCCGTCGGATCCTCGGCGGGCGGCTCGAACCCGGGACCCTCGTCGGCCACCTCCACGCGCACGTTGTCGTCGGACACCCTGACCCTGAGGTGGATCGAGCCCTCGGGGCCGATATCGGCGTGGCGCACGCTGTTGGTCACGAGCTCGCTCACGAGCAGCCGCACGTCGAACGCGAGGCTCTCCTCGACCATCTCGTCGAGATCGGACAGCGCCAACCGCGCGGCGGTCACCGCGTAGGGGCCGCCTGTGAGCTCGAAATCGAGGTCCCGGCTCACGTGCGCCTACACCGGCCTTGGATCGGCACGCGACCATTATTCCCCAGAGCGCCGTCGGAGAGTCGTGACGTCAGCCGCTCGCCCGGAGGGCACGGCGGGCGCGCGGCTCGAGCAGCGGCGAGAAGCCCCGGTGGTCGGCGAGCAGGCGCCGCAGCCAGCGGCGGGCCAGGCGCGTCCGGCCCGCCTCCTTCGCGGCGATGGCGCCGTGGTAGAGGAAGGTGGGCGCGGGGGTGCGGAGCCGCATCGCCTCGCGCGCGAGGGCGATCGCCTCGGCGGGGCGGCCGGCGCGCGTGAGGGCCCACCCCAGGGCGTCGGCGCGCTGGACCGACGGCGCCTCAGCGTAGGCGCGGCGGGCCATCGCGAGCGCCTTCGCCGGCGAGCCGTGGTCGGCCTCGAAGACCGCGGACTCGCTCGCGACGTTGGCGCCCGCGGCGGCGAGCCGGCGATCGAGCGCCCGCACCCGCCCGATCGCGCGCGCGGCCTCGGCGCGGCGGCCGAACGCGAGTGAGAGCTCGACGACGTCGGCGGCGTAGTGCGGCGAGGGGACCGCGGCGCTGAGCCGGCGCCAGCGGGCGAGCGCGGCGCGCGGGCGGCCCTTCGCGATCTCCACGTCGGCGAGGCCGTCGAGCGCCTTGGCGTGGGCGGGCTGCGCGAGCAGGACCTCGCGGAAGAGTCGCTCGCCGGCGGCCGTGCGGCCGCGCGTGAGCTCCAGGTGGCCGAGCAGCACCCGCACGTCGGCGGAGTCGGCCGGCTTGGTGCCGGCCGCCGAGACGGCGAGGCGCATCGCGTCGGCGGCGCCGTCGACGTCTCCGTGCAGCTCGCGGAAGTACGAGATGCGGGTGTACGCGGCCACGCCCGGCTTGAGGTCCACGAGCCGCTGGAGCGTGCGCTCGGCCGCCGCGTAGCGGCCCAGCTCGATCTGCGCGTCGGCGATCAGGCCGAGCGACCGGACCGTGTCGGGGGCCAGGCGCCGGGCGCGCACGCCCCAGGCCAGCCCCTCGCGGAAGTCGTGCCTGGACATCGCGAGCTCGCCGTGGCCGAGCGCGACGCCCGCGTTGCGCGGCTCGAGGCGCCGCGCCGCGTCCAGCGCGCGCTCGGCCTCGGCGTACGGCGCGGGATCCTCGGTCGCGCGCACGCGCTGGAGCAGGCGCTGGGCGCGAAGCACGAGCGAGTCGGCGGTCGGCGGGCGCGCGGCGGGCGCGCGGTCGGACCCGTTCAGAGCGCCGAGGGCGGCGAGGGCGGCGGCGAACGTGGCGGCCACGAGGGCGGCTGCGCGGAGGTGTCGGGGAATGGATCTCATGGTGTCTCCCGAGCGGCCCGGGGGAGGGGCCCCGTCCGCGGGGCCCCTCCGTTCCGGTCGGTGTCGGTCTCCCTATGGCTGTCCCGGGGTGGGCTCGTGGCCGGGCTCGCCTCGCTTGATCTGCGAGTCGAAGCCGGACCGGGGCAGCGGCGAGTACGGGAACGTCGTGCGGAAGGCCACGTCGTTCTGGTCCACGCCGTCCCCGAGCGGCAGCTTCTTGCCGCCCTCGTCCTCGGGGACCAGGAACCCGCCCACGACGCGCAGCGAGATGTCCACCACGTCGTCGCCCAGGCGGCGCCCGTTCGGGAACCCGGCGTTGTCGCCCGCGAGCACGCCGAACCTGTTCGGCGAGGCGGCCGGCGGCACGCCGAGGTTGATCTTCAGCGTGTCGGCCGCGGCCGGCTTGCCGGAGATCTGCGTCAGGCCCGGGACTCCGGTGAGCAGCGCGGTCACGATGTCCGTGCGGCCCTTCTCCTTCACGCCCAGGTCGAACAGGGCGTTCATGAGCTTGGCCAGCTCGGGCTCGACCACGTACTTGCCGTAGTTCTTGGCGTCGTCCTTGGGCTGGGTCCGGTTGAACCTGTCCTTCTGACCCAGCGGGATGACGACCTCGTTGACCAGCGGGTTTCCGAGTCGCGAGACCTGGACCCACTTGCCGCCGCCCTGCGAGCTCGAGTTCGAGACCTGCAGAGCGCGGCGCTCGGTCGACGCCCAGACGCCGACCACGGCGTTCGAGGCATCGGCGCCGGCGACCGGCTTTCGGTCACGCGTGACCCTGGCCTCCGGCACCTGGAGCGCGATCGCGTTCGTGTTGTAGCCCGCGACGTCGTCCTTGCCGCCGCCCTGGTTGCCCGTGCCCGACCGGAAGTTGATCGAGTCGAACGTCGTGCCCAGGTCCACGAAGAACGGGTCGTCGGTCTGGCCGGCGAACACCTTGCCGCCGCCGGAGATCGACTTCACGCCCTGCGCCGAGAGCGACGCGTAGTCGGGCATCGTCTTCGGGCCGATGTTGCTCGGCACGACCGGCACGTTCTTCGCGACGCGCGCCGACCTGCGGAGCTTGCCGCTTCGGTACTCCTCGCGCACCACGTCGTAGGACTGGCGCACGTTGAGCTGCGGGTCGCTCAGCGAGGTGACCTCGGGGATGGCGGCCGCGAACGACTCCCTGTTCAGGATCTTCGTCCTGAACGAGAAGCGGTAGCGGACGTCGTACGCGCCGTCGCCGGTGTTGTCGACGTTCACGTAGTAGCGCGCCTTCGGGTCGAACTCGTAGAAGTTCGGCCCGCCGGCGGGATCCTCGAACGGGATCCAGTTGGCGATCACGGTAAGCGAGTCCGGGGCGTCGGGCGCGGTGAACGCGTAGACGTCGGTGTCGTCGGCCGTGGGGTCCTTCGATGTGTTCGGTGCTTCGCGATGGCTCGACCCCGAGCTCATCGCGACTGCGATCGAGGCTGCCGCAAGGGCGGCCAGGATCGCGAACAGGCGCAGTCGTCTCACTGCGGCTCTCCTCTGTTTGGGCGCTTCGTGGACCCGGGGTGCGGCCCACCTTGCCCCTCATTGCGCCGCGGCTACTGAATCGGATCATTGACGCCGATACGAACCTGGCATAGGGTCGATTGGAGACTCGCCTGCGGCCCGGGCGTATCGAGCATGACTGGACTCGCACCCTCGGGGGACATGACCCGACGTACTCTGCTGCTCGCCGGGCTCGGCTCAGCGGCGACGGTCGCGATCCCGAAGGTCGCCGTGGCGGCCGGGAAGAAGGTCGCGCGGCGCACCCACCTCGAGCGCTCCACGTGGGAGCCGCTGGTCGGCACCGTGCTCGAGACGCGCAACCCCGGCCTGCCGCGGGTCCCGCTCCTGCTCGCGAAGATCGTCGACAGCGACACCTCCTACGGGCACAGCGACAAGTACCAGGAGCGCTCGTTCACGCTCGTCTTCCGCGGGCCGGCGGGGCAGCCGCTCGCGGACGCCACCCACCGCCTGTACGTGCCCGGCGTCGGCAAGGTGGACGTCTGGTTCTCGAGCTCGACGCTCGACGCCGAGGGCTGGAGCTACGTGGCGGTGTTCGCCAATGCGCGCGTGCGCCAGCGCCCGCCGAAGAAGCCGCGTGCGCCGAAGGGCCAGCGCGCGCAGGCCCGCGAGCGCAGCCGCAAGAGTGAGAAGGCCGCCCGGCACCGGCGCCGCGAGCGGCGCAGGGGCGAGCGCGAGCGCAGGCGCGAGGAGCGCCGCGCGCGCGAGGCCGCGGGCTCCTAGGGCTCCGGGACCGGCGGCACCCCGCCGGGGTGCGAGGCGTCGGTGAACTCGCGGAACAGGCCGGTGACCACGAACGCGGTCTGCTCGCCGATGTCGACCGCGTTGTCCCCGATCCGCTCGATCGAGCGGGCCACGAGCATCATGTGCATCGCCCACTCGCGCGCGTCCGGGTCGTCGCCGATCGCCAGCGCGAGCTTGAAGCACTCGCGGTTGAGCAGGTCGATCGCGTCGTCCTGGCGGACGAGGTCCTCGGCGAGCGCTACGTCGCGGGTCGAGAACGCGATCTTCGCCTGCGACACCTGAGAGCGCGCGCCGGCCGCCATCTCGCCGATCTTCGCGAGGATCGCCGGGTGCGAGGGCGGCTCGTGCCCGGCCAGCGGCAGCAGCTTGCAGATGTTCACGCACTGGTCGCCCATCCGCTCGAGGTGCTTGATCACGTCGAGCAGCGCCGCGATCAGCCGCAGGTCGGTGGCCACGGGCGCCTGCCGCGCCAGCAGCGACAGCACGCTCTGGTGCACCTCGAGGTAGCGGCCGTCGATGATGTCGTCGTCGGCGATCACCATCCGCGCCAGCTCGATGTCGGTCGCGCCGACCGCCTCGCCGGTCCGCTCGATCGCCCCCACCACCATGTCGAAGGCGCCGAGCGTCTGGCGCTCGAGCGTCTCGAGCTCCTCCTGGAAGAGGATCCTGGTCTCCGGGGTCATCAGCCCACCCTCCCGCTCACGTACGCCTCCGTGCGCGGGTCGCCGGGGTTGGTGAAGACCCTCTCGGTGTCGTCGTACTCCACCAGCCGCCCGACCCGGTTCTGCTCGCCTGCGTCGAGGTCCACGGTGAGGAACGCGGTCATCTGCGACACGCGCGCGGCCTGCTGCATGTTGTGGGTCACGATCAGGATCGAGTAGCGCTCCCGGAGCTCCACCATCAGGTCCTCGATCCGGCCGGTCGAGATCGGGTCGAGCGCCGAGCACGGCTCGTCCATCAGGATCACGTCCGGCTCGATCGCGAGCGCCCGCGCGATGCAGAGGCGCTGCTGCTGGCCGCCCGACATCCCGAACGCGCTGGTCTTGAGCCGGTCCTTGACCTCGTCCCAGAGCGCCGCCTGGCGCAGCGCCCTCTCCACGCGCTCATCCATCCGGTCCTTCATGCCGAGCACGCGCGGGCCGAACGCGACATTGTCGTAGATCGACTTCGGGAACGGGTTGGGCTTCTGGAAGACCATCCCGATCCGCTTGCGCACCTCGACCGGGTCCACGGCCGGTCCGTAGAGGTCCTCGCCGTGGTAGGTGACGCCGCCCTCGACCCGGGCCGACGGGATCAGGTCGTTCATGCGGTTGAAGACGCGGATCAGCGTGCTCTTGCCGCAGCCCGACGGCCCGATCAGCGCCGTGATCTGGTTCGCGTAGCAGTCGAGCGTGATGTCGCGCACCGCCGGCTTGTCGCCGTACGAGACGCCCACGCCGCGGCACGCGATCACGACCTCGCGCTCCTTCGCGCCGGCGTTGCGCGCCGGCTCGGAGGTGACGGTTGGCCTGGCCATGTCCTGTATCTCGATCACCACTTCCTCTCGTAGCGGTTGCGGACGTAGATCGCGGTCGCGTTCATCGCGAGCAGGATCGCGAGCAGCACGACGATCGCCGCGGCCGCGAGGACCTTGAAGTCCTCCTGCGGGCGCGAGATCCAGTTGAAGATCTGGATCGGGAGCGCCGTGAACTGGCTGTCGAGGCCGTCGGGGTTGAAGGTCACGAAGGTGAGCGCCCCGAGCAGGACCAGCGGCGCGGCCTCGCCGATCGCGCGCGAGAGCGCGAGGATCGAGCCCGTGGCGATTCCGGGGATCGCGGCCGGGAGCACCTGGCGGCCGATGGTCTGGAGCTTGGTCGCGCCGAGGGCGAGCGACCCCTCCCGGATCGACCGCGGCACCGCGCGGATCGCCTCGCGCGCGGAGATGATCACGATCGGCAGCACGAGCAGCGACAGCGTCAGCCCGCCCGCCAGGACGACCTGGCCCTGGCCGAACGGCCCGCGCACGAAGAACGCCAGCCCGAGGATCCCGTAGACGATCGAGGGGACCGCGGCGAGGTTCTGGATGTTGATCTCGATCGCGCGGTTCCACCAGCGGTCGCGGTCGGCGTACTCCTCGAGGTAGATCGCGGCGCCGAGGCCGAGCGGGAGCGTGGTGACCGCCACGATCCCGATCAGCCAGATCGTGCCCCAGATCGCCGACTGCGCGCCGGCCTTCGACGGCAGGCTCGACGGGAAGCTCGAGACGATCCCCCAGCCGAGCTCCGGCCAGCCCTTTGCCACCACCTGCACGATCAGCGCGATCAGCGCGGCGACGCCGACCGCGACGCTCGCGTAGAGCGACGCGCGGAACAGCAGCTCGCGGAAGCGCAGGTCGCGGCGGGGGCCGGCGGCGGCGAGCAGGGAGCTCACTCGTACACCTGCCGGTAGCGGCGGACGAGCCTGATGCTGAACAGGTTCATCAGGAACGTCGCGACGAACAGCGTCGCGCCGACGGCGAAGATCGTCTTGTAGCCGACGCTCCCGGTCGGCTG
Organism: Thermoleophilaceae bacterium; assembly: GCA_036389835.1. Lineage (GTDB taxonomy): Bacteria > Actinomycetota > Thermoleophilia > Solirubrobacterales > Thermoleophilaceae > AC-37. The sequence continues at coordinate 21,920 of DASVWC010000103.1, forward strand.
GTCGCCGATCCCCGCGGCCCCGATGAAGCCGGTCATCGTCTGGTGCGCCTCGGTCGGGATCAGGCTGTCGTTGGGCATGTTGCCGGCGGTGATCAGCACGATCATCGTCTCGCCGACCGCGCGCGAGATCGCGAGCACGAACGACGCGACGATGCCCGAGAGCGCGGCGGGGACAACGACCCTCGTCGCCACCTGCATGCGCGAGCCACCGAGCGCTAGCGCGCCCTCGCGCAGCCCGCCGGGGACCGCCGCCATGGCGTCCTCCGACAGCGACGCGACGGTCGGCAGGATCATGATCCCCATCACCAGCCCCGCCGACAGCGCATTGAAGATCTGCGGCTCCTCGCCGAAGACCCAGACGTCCTGGAGCAGCGGCGTGACGAACGTGAGCGCGAAGAACCCGTAGACGACGGTGGGGACGCCCGCGAGGACCTCCAGCGCCGGCTTGAGGATCCTGCGGGCGCGCGCGCCGGCGTACTCGCTGAGCCAGATCGCGGCGCCGAGGCCGAACGGGACGCAGACCGCGAGCGCCCAGAACGTGGTCACGAGCGTGCCCACGACCAGCGGCAGGACGCCGAAGCTCGGCGGCGAGAAGAGCGGAGCCCAGTCGCGCGTGGTGAAGAACTCCGCGACGCTCACGTCGCCGAAGAACTCGAGCGTGGGCTCGAGCAGGGCGAACACGATCCCCACGGTGACCGCCACGGAGACGAGCGCGCAGAGGAGGAGCACTCCCTCCACGACGCGCTCGCCCCAGCGCGGGCGGGCGGCGGTCAGGCTAAGGGCCGCCGCCGAGCGCACCGAGCGCCTCCTCCGCCCTGGCCTTCTGCTCCTCGGTCATCGGGACGAACTGGGACTGGCCGGCCAGCTCGACGACGTTCTGGAGGTAGTACTCCAGGAACGCCTTGACCTCGGGCCGGGCCGCGGCGGCCTTGCTCGGGTAGATGAACAGCGGCCGGCTGAGCGGCTTGTACTCCCCGCTCTGAACCGTCTCCCTGGTCGGCTCGACGCAGCCGGAGCCGGCGTCCACCTCGACCTTCTTGTTCTTGTCCGCGTTCTGCTCGGCGTACTCGAGGCCGTAGTAGCCCAGGCCCCCCTTCGACCCGGCGACGCCCTGGACGGTCACGTTGTCGTCCTCGGTCGCGTTGTAGTCGGTCCGGCTGTTGCCCTCCTCGCCGTTGATCTCGGCGGTGAAGAAGTCGAACGTGCCGGAGTCGGTGCCCGCCCCGAAGAGCTGGAGCTCCTCGTCCGGGAACTTCGGGTCGACCTCCTTCCAGCTCTCGATCTTCGAGCCCTTCTCCCAGATCTTCTCGATCTGGTCGACGGTGAGGCACTCGGCCCAGTCGTTCTCCGGGTTCACGACCAGCGTGATGCCGTCGTTGGCGACCTGGAGCTCCTGGTACTCGACCCCGTTCTTCTCGCAGAGCGGGACTTCCTCGTCGTCCTTGATCGGGCGCGACGCGTTGGAGACGTCGGTCTCCTTCGCGCAGAACTTCTCGAAGCCGCCGCCGGTGCCCGAGGTGCCGACGGTCACGCGAACGCCGGAGTTCTCTGCCTGGAAGCCCTCGGCCGCGGCCTCGGTGAGCGGACCGACCGTGCTCGAGCCGTCGGTGCGGATCGAGCCGGAGAGGTTGCCGGAGCCGCCGTTGTCCTCGCCGCCGCACGCGGCGAGCGGCAGGGAAGCCGCGGCGAGCAGCGCCGCGAGCATCTTCTTGTCTCTGTTTCGCATGGGGCCATCGTGTCCGGGCGCGAGCGCCGCACCGTTACCGCCGCGTTACCGGCCTGTGAAAATCCGGTGAACGCGCCGCCGCCGGCCGTAGACTCGAGGTCGATGGCACCGATCCGGCTCGCAGTGCTCGACACCGAGACCGCCTTCGTCCGCGTGCTCGCCAACCGCGCCGAGGCCGCCGGCTGGGAGATCCGCGCGCCCGGGGCCGCGCCGGCGCCGGACGCCCTGGCCGAGATGCGCCTCAACGCCGTGGTCGTGGACGCCGACAGGCTCGGCCCGCGCGTCTGGGACTACCTCGAGCGGGTCGCGGCAGCGGCGCCCCGGCTCGGCGTCGTCGTCTGCTCGTCGCCGTCAACGGTCGCCGAGCGGGTGCGCGGGCTGCGGCTCGGCGCCGACGACTGGATCGACAAGCCGTGCCATCCCGAGGAGGTCATGGCGCGCGTGGAGGCAGTGGTCCGGCGCGGGCGGCCGGCCCGCCCGTCCGGCTCGGTCACGGCGGGCGAGCTCCAGATCCGCCCCGACCGCTACCAGGCCTTCGCGGGCGAGCGAAGCGCGGAGCTGACCAGGCGCGAGTTCGAGCTGCTCCAGCTCCTGGCCGGCTCACCGGAGGTGGTGCTCCCGCGCGAGGAGATCTACGAGCGGGCGTGGGGCTACGCGATGGCGCACGGCGACCGCTCGGTGGACGTCTTCGTGCGCAAGCTCCGGCAGAAGCTCGCGGCCGTCTCGCCGCACTGGGCCTACATCCACACGCACTTCGGAGTGGGCTATCGCTTCCAGCCGGAGCCACTCGCCGGCGCCCGCGCCCCGGCTGACGCGCCCGCCCCGGCGCTCTTGTAGCTTCCAGCGCCGTGAGACCCGGCCTCGCAGTCCTCGCTGTGGCGATCGTGCTCGCCCTGCTTCCGGCGAGCGCCCTCGGCCACGCCGAGCGCGCCACCCACTACCCCGATCCCAACGCGGCGTCGGTGCCCAAGCACCGCTCCTCGGGGCCTGCGCGGGTGGTGTGCAAGCCCGACTCGGCCGCGCGCGTCCGTCGGGCCTGGGCCGGCAGCGACAGGCGCAGCGTGAGCCGCAGGCGCTCGGTCGCGAAGCTGCTCGAGCGCTGCCGCTACCGCCACATCCAGCAGGCGGTCGACGCCGCCGTCACGGGTGACCGGATCCTGATCATGCCGGGCGTCTACCGCGAGGAGCCGAGCCAGAAGATCCCGGTGAAGGACCCGAAGTGCTCGGGCGAGGAGTACTGGGAGTCGTCCGGCGACCAGCACCAGGAGGACGGCCGCGTGCCGACGTACAAGCACCAGGTCGACTGCCCGAACGCGCGCAACCTGATCGCGATCATCGGCGACTCGCTGGAGGACGAGGACCGCGTCTGCGACCACAAGTGCAACCTCCAGCTCGACGGGCTGGGCCGCCGGCCCGCCGACGTGAAGATCGTCAACGACCGGCTCAAGCAGGACGTGATCCGCGCCGACCGCGCCGACGGCTTCCAGCTCCGCAACGTCCTGGTCGAGCAGGGCGGCTACAACAACGTGAACGTGGTCGAGACCAACGGCTTCCGGCTCACGTACCTCGTCTCGCGCTGGGCGAAGAACTACGGGGTCCTCACGTTCACGAGCGACAACGGCCTGTACGCCGACATCGAGGCGTACGGCAGCGGCGACTCGGGCGTGTACCCCGGCTCCGGCCCGGAGCGCCACTGCATGAGCTACGGGATCGAGGTCCGCAACGTCGACGCCCACCACAACGTCATCGGGCAGTCGGGCACGGCCGGCAACGGCACCTGGATCCACCACTCCAAGTTCCACCACAACTCGGCGGGGATCTCGAACGACTCGTTCGCGCCCGGCCATCCCGGGATGCCGCAGGACTGCTCGAAGTGGACCGACAACGAGGTCTACTCGAACAACCTCAACGACTTCGACGAGGGCAACCTCGAGTACTGCCTGAACACGCCGTTCGCCAAGCGGCCGAAGGACCACCTCTGCCCGCAGTTCGAAGCCGTCGTGGGGGTCGGGTTCATGTGGTACGGCGTGAACAAGAACCTCGTCACGCGCAACTACGTCTACGACAACTGGCGCAACGCGCTGCGGATGTTCTGGGTGCCGGCCACGCTGCGCGGCGACAACGACGCCAACGACCAGACCGACAACTCGAACGGGAACCGCGTCGTGGGGAACTGGATCGGCGTGGCGCCCGACGGCAGCTACCAGCCGAACGGCAAGGACTTCTACTGGGACGAGCAGGGCGTGGCGAACTGCTGGCAGGGCAACATCCCGGCCGCCAGCCACGCGATCACCTCGGACCCGATCCTGCTGCCGAGCTGCGACTCCGGCGGCTCGGTCTCGCCGGTGTCGAACCCCGCGAAGACCGCCGGTGACGTGCCGTGCGCCCTGTGGAACGCGCGCACGGACACCTCGGCGCCGCCCGGCTGCTCCTGGTTCGAGACGCCGCCGAAGCCGCAGAGGTGAGCGGCGCGCGCCGCGCGGGCGCGCGAGCCGCGGCGCTCCTCGCCGGCTGCGCCCTCCTGGCCGGCTGCGGCGGCGACGACCCGGCGGCGCCGGTCGCGTGGGACGTGAAGCCGACGGCCGTCGTGCACCCCGAGATACCCGGCGACGACCTCGTCACCGGCCGGATCCGCAACGACACCGAGCACGACCTGGTGCTCGACAGCGAGCGCGCGCGGGTGCTCGACGCGCGCGGGCGCCGGGTGCGCGCGAGCGTGAGCTACGCGGCCGGCTACACGCACGACCTCTACCCGCCCGCCGACGGGCCCAAGGAGCAGCCCCGCTTCGCGCGCGAGCGCACCGGCGCGGCGGCCACGATCCGGCCGGGCGAGACCCACCCGCTCACGATCGCCTGGCACCGCCGCGACGGGCACCCGGTGCGGATCGACCTGGGCGGGCTGTCGCTGCCGGTGCCGGAGCCGGCGCGGCCCGGCAGCTAGGCGCGCCGCCGGCCCGAGCAGCGCCGGTACAGTGGCCGGCATGATCTGGCTGCTTCGTCACGGCGAGGCCGCGGATGGAAGCCCCGACGCGGAGCGTCCGTTGACCGAGAAGGGAGAGCGCCAGTCGCGCGCGGCGGGAGCGGCGCTCAAGGCGATCGGCGTCGAGCTGTCCGCGTGCCTGACGAGCCCGAAGGTGCGCGCCTACGACACGGCGAAGCTCGCCTGCGAGGCGCTCGGCGCCGAGCCGGCGCACGAGCCGAAGCTGGCCGGCGGGCCGTTCGACGCCGAGCAGCTCGCGGCCGGGCTCGACGACGGCGACGTGCTGCTGGTCGGGCACGACCCCGACTTCTCGATGGCGGTGCACTCGATGACCGGCGCGCAGGTGCGGATGAAGAAGGGCGGGCTCGCGGGGGTCGAGAAGGGCGAGCTGAAGGTCCTCCTGCGGCCGGCCGAGATCGAGGCGATCGCCTCCTAGCGATGGCCAGGGCGCGCGCGATCCCGGGCCTCGCCGAGAGCGCGAGCTTCAGCGCGGCTGCCGCCCGGGTGGTGGCGGTGCGCTCCGAGGAGGTCTTCGAGCACGCCGATCACGTGCTCGACACGACCGACGTCGAGCGCGTGCACGACATGCGCGTGGCCACCCGGCGGCTGCGCGCCGCCCTCGAGCTCTTCGCCGTGTGCTTCCCGAAGGGCCAGCACCGCAAGGCGCTGAGGGAAGTCAAGCGGCTGGCGGACGCCCTCGGCGAGCGGCGCGACCCCGACGTGGCGATCGAGGGCTTCGAGAAGGTTCGCGCCGCGCTGCCGGCCGCCGACCGGGCGGGGATCGGAGCCCTGATCGACGAGCTGCGCGAGCGCCAGGCGGGTGCGAACGTGGCGCTCGCCGAGGCGATCGAGCACGCGCGCCGCTCCGGCCTGCACGAGCGGCTGGTCGCGCTGACGGCGGCGGCGGAGGCGGCGTGAAGGCACGCAGGGTCAAGGGGCTCGACTCCGGCATGCCGCTGGCGGACGCGCTCCAGCGGATCGCGCAGACGCGCCTCGACGAGCTGCACTCGTTCGAGCACGCGGTGCACGACCCGGACGCGGTCGAGGAGCTCCACGACATGCGGATCGCGGCCAAGCGCCTGCGCTACGTGCTCGAGATGAGCGAGCCCGTGCTCGGGCCGCCGGCCGCGAAGGGCGCGAAGCAGGCCAAGAAGCTCCAGGACATCCTCGGCGACATCCACGACTGCGACGAGCACCTGCCGCTCGTGGAGCGCCACCTCGCGCGGCTGCGCGGCGAGGACGCCGCCGCCGTGCAGGCGGCGGCCGGCCCGGGCGCGGCGGACCTCGACCCAGCCGCCGCGCGCGAGGCGCCGCACCGGCGCCACTACGCCGGCCTCGAGGCGCTGGCGGCGTACCTCCAGGCGCGCCGCGCCGTGCTCCACCGGCGCTTCGCGCGCGAGTGGGCGCGCCTCGACAAGGCCGGCTTCCGCGCGTCGCTCAACGGGAAGGTCGGCTGAGGTGGAGCCGACCCAGGCGGCCGAGCGCGAGCGCCGGGCGGCCAAGGACGGGCCGGACCTCGCGGACCCGTCCCTGTACGAGAACCGCGAGCTCTCCTGGCTCGACTTCAACGACCGCGTGCTCCAGCTCGCCGAGGACGAGTCGATGCCGCTGCTCGAGCGCGCGAAGTTCCTGGCGATCTACCAGTCGAACCTCGACGAGTTCTTCATGGTGCGCGTGGCGGGCCTCCACGACCAGGTCGACGCGGGCATCGACACTCCCGGCAGCGACGGGCTGACGCCGGCGCAGGCGATCGACTGCGTCGCCGGGCGGGTCGCGGAGCTGGGCGAGCGCCACTCGCGGCAGTGGGCCGAGGGCGTGCTGCCCGAGCTCGCCGAGCACGGCATCAGGATCGTCACCTGCGAGGCGTGTGAGAACGCGGAGCTCGACGCCGTCGAGCGGGTCTTCCGCGACCAGATCTTCCCCGCGCTCACGCCGCTCGGCGTGGGGCCCGGCCGCCCGTTCCCGTACATCTCGAACCTCTCGCTCAGCCTCGCCGTCTGGGTGCGAGACCCTGTGGACGAGACGGAGACATTCGCGCGCGTGAAGGTGCCGCGGGAGGTGCTGCCGCGCTTCATCGA
>DASVWC010000104.1:0-3417 GCA_036389835.1 Thermoleophilaceae bacterium
TGGGAGCCGGGCGGGCGCCCGCGCCGCGCCGGCGTCTCGTCGTTCGGGATCAGCGGCACGAACGCCCACCTGATCCTCGAGGAGGCGCCGCCGGCCCCCGCGCGCGAGCCGTCCGAGCGGGCGCCGGTCGTGGCGGCGGGCACGGCCGCGGCGCTTCCGTTCGTGGTGTCGGGCCGCGGCGGGGGCGCGCTCGCCGTCCAGGCACGCGAGCTCGAGCGGTTCACCGCCGCGCGTGAGGAGCTCGACCTGAGCGACCTCGCCGTGGCGCTCGCCCTCGACCGCGCGCAGCTGACCGACCGCGCAGTCGTGCTGGCGTCAGACCGGCGCGAGCTGCTCGACGGCCTGCGCGCCGTCGGCGGCGGCGAGCCGGTGCCGAACGTCGTCGAAGGTGTCGCCGGCCGCGGTGGCAGGACCGCGTTCCTGTTCCCGGGCCAGGGTTCGCAGTGGGCCGGCATGGGCCGGGAGCTGCTGGCCGACTCGCCGGTGTTCGAGCAGCGCATGGGCGAGTGCGAGCGTGCGCTCGCCGAGTACGTCGACTGGTCGCTGACCGCGGTCCTGCGCGGCGACGAGGATGCGTGGCTGGGCCGCGTGGACGTCGTGCAGCCGGCGCTGTTCGCGGTCATGGTCAGCCTCGCCGAGCTGTGGCAGGCCCTCGGCGTCAAGCCCGACCTGCTCATCGGGCACTCGCAGGGCGAGATCGCCGCCGCCTGCGTCGCCGGTGCGCTCTCACTCGACGACGCCGCGCGGGTCATCGCGCTGCGCAGCCAGGCGATCGCGCGGCTCGCCGGGCAGGGGTCGATGGTCTCCGTCTCGCTCGGCCGCGACGAGCTCGAGGAGCTGCTCCGCACGCCCGGTCTCGACGTGTCGCTCGCCGCCGTCAACGGCGCGCGCTCGACCGTCGTCTCCGGGGCGATCGAGGCGCTCGACGCGTTCGTCGCGCACTGCGCGGCGAACGGCGTCGACACGCGGCGCATCCCGGTCGACTACGCGTCGCACTCAGCGCAGATCGAGGCCTTGCGCGACGACCTGCTGAGCGCGCTCGCCCCGATCCGGCCGGCCAGCGGCCGCATCCCGCTGTACTCGACGCTGACGGGCACGCGGATCGACACCGTGCAGATGGACGCCGAGTACTGGTACCGGAGCCTGCGCAACCCGGTGCTGTTCGAGGACGCGACGCGGCTGGCGGTCGAGGCGGGTACGACGACGTTCGTCGAGGTGAGCCCGCATCCCGTGCTCCGGATGGCCGTCGAGCAGACGATCGACAGTGCTCAGCCGCCGCAGGCCGTGCGCGTCGTCAGCTCGCTGCGGCGCGAAGCCGGCGGCGGCGCGGAGCTGATGAGAGCCGCCGCGGCCGCGTTCACGCACGGCGCTCCGATCGACTGGGCGACCGTGCTCCCCGACCGCCGCGCTCGGGTCGGGCTTCCCGGCTACGCGTTCCAGTCGAGCCGCTTCTGGCTGGAGGGGAGCAGCGCCGCAGAGCTCGACCCCGAGCAGCTCGGACAGCGCTCGGCGGAGCACCCGTTCCTGCGCGCGGCCATCGAGTTGCCCGAGGCCGACGGCTGGATCTTCACCGGCCGCGTGTCGCTCGCCGAGTTCCCGTGGCTCGGTGAGCACGTCGTCGGCCGGACGTGCCTGCTGCCCGGAGCTGCGCTGGTCGAGATGGCGGCTGTCGCGGGTGCGCGGGCCGGGCTTCCGGTCGTCCACGAGCTCGCGCTCACCGCCCCGCTGGCGCTCGACGACGGGGACGCGGTGGCGCTGCGCGTCGTGCTGGGCGCGCCGGAGGAGGGTCGCTGCGAGGTCGAGGTGCTCTCGCGCCGCGACGGTGAGGACGGCGCCGGCTGGATCCGTCACGCGACCGGCCTGCTCGCGGACGGGGCGGGCGCCGGCGACGCCGCCGCGCTGGCCGCCGGGGCGTGGCCGCCGGCGGGGGCCGAGCCGCTCGACACGAGCACGCTCTACGACGACCTCGCCACCGCCGGCCTCGTCTACGGGCCCGTGTTCGCGGGCGTTCGGCGGGCGTGGCGGCGCGGCGACGAGTGGTTCGCGGAGGTGGAGCCCGAGGACGCCGGCGACGACGGGTTCGCCGTGCATCCCGCGCGGTTCGACGCGGTGCTCCAGGGCGGGCTTCTCCCTGACTGGACCGGCGATGGCGCCCGCGTGGTGGCCCTGCCGTTCGCGTTCTCCGGCGTGCGGCTCGGCGCCGGCGGCGCGGGAGCGATGCGGGTGGCGGTGAGCGCGGACGGCGACGCGGCCCGGCTGCACGCGGTCGACGAGCGCGGCGTGCCGGTGGTCGAGGTCGACGCGCTGCGCGAGCGGCCCGCGGACGTGGCGCAGCTCGGCGCGACTCCGGTCGCGGGCTCGCTCCTCGACCTCGCCTGGCATCCGCTCTCCGAGACCGCGACGGCCGGTGCGCGAGCGGTCGCCGAGGTGCGCGACGCCGACGGCATCCGCGCGCTGGAGGGCGCCCCGCGGGTGCTGCGCTGGCAGGTCCGCACCGGCTCGGGAGAGGGCCCCGCAGAGGGAGAGGGCCCTCGGGAGAGTCGCGCGCGCGCCTGCGCGCGCGAGGCGCTCGAGGTGGTGCAGGCCTTCCTCGGCGAGCCGCGGTTCGCGGAGTGCCGGCTCGTGGTGATGACGCGCGCTGCGGTGCAGGCGCGTCCCTACGAGGACGTCGACCACGCGGCCGGAGCGGTCTGGGGCCTGGTGCGGAGTGCGGCGGCGGAGCACCCGGGACGGTTCGTGCTCGTCGACGCCGACGTGGATGGGCTCGCCGACCGCGACCTCGCCGCCGTTCTCGACGGCGACGACTGGCAGGTCGCCGTCCGCGACGGAGCGCTGCTGGTCCCGCGCCTGGAGCCGTCCTCCGACGAGCTGCTCGCGGGCAGGGGCGCCGCGTGGCGCGTCGAGGCCGGCGAGGGCGGAACTTTCGACGAGCTGCGGGTCCTCGACGAGCCGGAGCGCCTCGAGCGCCCGGGGCCGGGCAGGGTCCTGGTCGGCGTGCGCAGCGCGGGCGTGAACTTCCGCGACACGCTCGTCGCGCTCGGGATGTACCCGGGGCACGCGACGATCGGCGGCGAGGGCGCCGGAGTCGTGCTCGACGTCGGCCCGGACGTGACCCGCGTCGCACCGGGCGACCGGGTCATGGGGATGCTGCCCGGCGCCTTCGGTCCGCGTGTCGTAGCCGACGAGCGCCTCGTCATGCGGGTACCCGAGGGCTGGTCGTTCGAGCAGGCGGCGTCCGTGCCGATCGCGTTCCTGACGGCGTACCACTGCCTGATCGACCTCGCCGGGCTGCGCGCCGGCGAGCGCGTCCTCGTCCACGCGGGAGCCGGTGGCGTCGGCATGGCGGCGATCCAGCTCGCGCGCCACCTCGGCGCCGAGGTCTTCGCGACCGCGAGCCCGGGCAAGTGGGACGCGCTG
>DASVWC010000105.1:0-230304 GCA_036389835.1 Thermoleophilaceae bacterium
GAAGAGGCGCTCGAGCTCCCAGCCGCGGTCGCGCGGGAACGGGCCGACCGCGTCGCCGCCGCGCGCGAGCAGCTCCCAGAGCTGCGCCGCCGAGGGGGCGGCGGGGTAGCGGCAGGCGAGGCCGACGATGGCGATCGGGTCGTCGGCCGAGACGGGGCGCACGACGCGCGGTCCCGACTCGCTCCTGCCCGCGAGCCTGCGGTCGAGGTACTCGGCCAGCGCCCGCGGGCTCGGGTGGTCGAAGACCAGCGTCGCGGGCAGCCGCAGGCCGCTCAGCTCGGAGAGCCGCCTGCGCAGCTCGACGGCCCCCATCGAGTCGAGCCCCTCTTCGCGAAGCGCACGCCTCGGCTCGACGGCGGAGGCGTCGGCGTGTCCGAGCACGGCGGCGGCCTCGCCCTGCACGGCGGCGAGCAGCGCGGCCTCGCGACGCTCGCCGTCGAGTCCGTCGAGCCGCTCACTCAGGGGCGTGGCGTCGGCCGCCTCCTGCGGAGGCGCGGTGTGCCCGAGCCAGTGGCGACGGCGCTCCCACGGGTAGCTCGGCAGCTCGCAGAGCGCCCGCGGACGCGCCGCGAACAGTGCCGCCGGGTCGGGCTCGAGGCCGTCGAGCGCGAGCCGCGCGACGAGGTCGGCGAGCGCGTCCGGCGCCGGCCGGCGGCGCGCCTGGCTCGCCGCGACGAGCGGCTCCTCCTCCTCGCTCTCCTCCGCAACGAGCGCGGCCTCGGCTAGCGCGGCCAGCGTGGCGTCGGGGCCGATCTCCACGAAGCGCGCAGCACCGGCGGCGCGCAGCGCTCGCACGCCGGGCCCGAAGCGCACCGGGTTGCGCGCCTGCGCGACCCAGTAGCCGGGGTCGGCGAGCTCGCCGGCCTCGGCGAGCGCGCCGGTCAGGTTGGCGGCGATCGGGATCGCGGCGGGACGGAGCTCGAGACTCGCGCAGACGCGCTCGAGCTCCTCGAGCGCCGGCTCGACCAGCGCCGAATGGAAGGCATGGCTCACCCGCAGCCGCTTCGGCTTGACGCCGGTCTCGTCACCGAAGCGCTCCGCCCAGTCCGCGACCGCGCGCGCCGGCCCGGCGACGGCCGCGGCCCGCGGCCCGTTGTCCGCGGCCAGCGAGAGCTCCGGCTCCGCCTCGAGGCTGCGGGCGACCACCGCTGGGTCGGCCGCGACGGCGACCATTGCGCCCCGCTCGCACCGCTCGGCCATGAGCCGCCCCCGGGCAGCCGCGAGGCGCGCCCCGTCGGCAGGCGACAGGACCCCCGCGGCGCAGGCCGCCACGAGCTCGCCGATCGAGTGGCCGATCAGGAAGTCCGGGCGGACTCCGAACCCGTCGGCGAGCAGCCGGAAGAGCCCCAGCTCGAAGCAGAAGAGCGCGGGCTGGGTCAGCTCGGTGCGGCTGAGCGCATGCGCGGCCGCCCGGTCGGAGCGCTCGGCGCCGAGCAGCAGCTCGCGCAGCCGTCCCGCGAGCTCGGAGTCGAGCGCGCCGAGCGCCTCGTCGAAGGCGGAGCGGAAGCCGGGGAAGTCACGGTGGAGGCCGGCCGCCATGCCCGGACGCTGCGCTCCCTGCCCGGTGAACATGAACGCGACGCCGCCGGACTCGCCCCGGGCGCGCCCCGTGGCGACCCCCCGCGTGGACCGGCCGGCGGCGAACGCGCGCAGCGCCGCCAGCCGCTCGTCGCGGTCCCTCCCCGCCACCGCCGCGCGCCGTTCGAGCCGGGCACGCCCGACCCAGAGCGTGTGGGCGACGTCGTCGTCGCCCAGGTCGGGCCGGCGGTCGAGGTGGTCCGCGAGCCGGTCGGCCACCGCGCGCAGGGCCGCGTCGCTGCGCGCCGACAGCAGCCACGGGACGGGAGCGCCGCCGCCCTCGACGGCCCCGGCCTCGGCCCCCGCGCGCGCCGGCCGGGCCGCCGGGGCCTCCTCGACGATCAGGTGCGCGTTCGCCCCGCCCATCCCGAAGGAGCTCACGCCCGCCAGCGCGGGACCCTCCCCCGGCCACGGCTCGCACTCGGACACGACGCGCAGCCCGAGCTCGTCGAGTGCGATCCGCGGGTTCGGCCGCTCGAAGTTCAGGCTCGGGACGAGCTCGCGCCGCTGCACGCACAGGACGGCCTTGACGAGCCCCGCGATCCCGGCGGCCGCCTCGAGGTGGCCGATGTTCGTCTTGATCGAGCCGACGGGCAGCGGCCCGGCGCCGTCCCGCGCGCGACCGTAGACGGCGCCGAGCGCCGTCGCCTCGACCGGGTCGCCCGCGGGTGTGCCGGTCCCGTGCAGCTCGACGTAGCCCACGTCGCGCGCCGCGGTCCCGGCGCGGGCGAGCGCCTCGCGCAGAGCGCGCTCCTGCGCATCCGCGCTCGGAGCGGTGAGCCCCTCGTCGCCCCTGCCGGTGCTCAGCGCGCTGCCGCGGATGACGCCGTAGATCCGGTCGCCGTCCTCGAGCGCCTCGCCGAGCCGCTTGAGCACGACCATCCCGCCGCCCTCGCCGCGCACGAACCCGTTGGCGCGCTCGTCGAACGCGTAGCAGCGGCCATCGGGCGAGAGCGCCCCGAAGGTGCGCCGGACCGCGTCGCCGAGCGCCGAGAGCATGAGGCTCACGCCGCCCGCGACGGCCACGTCGGACTCGCCCGCGTGCAGGCTCTCGCACGAGAGGTGCAGCGCCGCCAGCGACGAGGACTGGCCCGTGTCGACCGCGAGGCTGGGGCCCTCGAAGCCGAAGAACCCGGAGATCCGGTTCGCCACGATCCCGCGGCTGACGCCCGCGAGGGAGTGCCGGCCGGCCGCCTCGAGGCCGTGGTCGAGGATGAGGTCGGAGTACTCGCCGGACATCACGCCGACGAACACGCCGACCGGTCCGGACCGCCGGCGCTGGCCGAGCATCCCGGCGTCCTCGAGCGACTCCCAGGCCAGCTCCAGCGCGAGCCGCTGCTGGGGATCCGCGGCCGTCGCCTCCGCGGGGGCCATCCCGAAGAACCGTGCGTCGAACTCGTCGACGCCGTCGACGAACCCGCCGGCGCGTGGACCGCTCTCCCCGGCGAAGAGCAGGGCGCCGCGCTCCGCTGGCGGCTCGCCGATCGCCTCGACGCCGCCCGCCAGCAGCTCCCAGAGCGCATCGCGGTCGGCGGCCCCCGGAAGCCGGCACGCGAGGCCGACGATCGCGATCGCGTCGCGCTTCATCCGGCGACCACGGCCGCGCCCGAGTTGGCCCGACGCGGCCGGAAGCTGTAGTCGTAGACGGTCGCCACCGGCGACCGGGCGGAGCCGCTCGGCGAAAGCCGGTCCTCGGGCTCCTCGGCGTGTAGGTCGCTGACCGCGACGAGTCCCGACACGGGCGCCAGCATGTCCGAAGCCGCGGGCTGGCTCAAATCGCGCTGCGCGGCTATTTGGGGCCCCTCGCAGCCGCCTATACGCTCGCGCGCTCGCATCCTTTCGAGAGCGGGGCAGGGTGAACCGCCGTCCGGAAACCGACGTGGCCGCAGAGCAGTCGCTGACTCGTCGCCGCGTGCCCGCGCCGGCGACGCCCGCGGTCGATCCTCGCGAGCGCCTCCGGCTGCTCTGCGATCCCGGTTCGATCCGCTATCTCCGCACCGGTGTCCGGTCGGAGCGGATCAACGGCGACGGCAGGCGCGGGGACGGAGTCGTTGCGGCGGTGGCGAAGGTCGGCGCGCGTCCGATCGTGTGCTACGCGCAGGACGTCACGTTCGCCGGCGGCTCGGTGGGGAGCTGCCACGCCGACTCGGTGGTCGAGCTGCACCGGCTCGCCCAGCGCACCCGGGTCCCGCTCGTCGCCTTCCTCGAGTCCGGCGGCGCGCGCCTGCAGGAGGGAGTCCACGCGCTGGCGGGGTACGGCCGGATCTTCCGGGAGACCGTGGCGGCCGCGCGCGTCGTTCCGCAGATCTCGGTGATCTGCGGCGCCTGCGCGGGCGGCGGGTCGTACGCCCCCGCGCTGACCGACTTCGTGGTGATGCAGGCAAGCAGCCGGATGTTCCTCACGGGTCCGCGCGTGGTCCGCCTGGCGGTGGGCGAGCGGGCCGACGCCGAGGAGCTCGGCGGGCCGCGCATCCACTCCCGCAACGGGGTCTGCGACCTCGTCGTACGCTCGCCCCTCGAGGCCGCGGCCGCGGTGCACAGGCTGCTGTCCTACCTGCCGTCGAGCATCGGCGACGAGCCGCCCCGCGCACGCACGCTGGGCCCGTCGTCCGATGACCCCGCCGCCGTGATGCCGCGCGAGGCGCGCCGCATCTACGACGTCCGCGAGCTCCTGCGCGGGGTGATCGACACCGGCTCCCTGCTCGAGCTCGCCCCGCGCTGGGCGCCGAACCTGGTCACCGGGTTCGGCCGGATCGCCGGCCGCGCGATCGGCATCGTCGCCAGCCAGCCGCGCTACCTGGGCGGGCTGCTCGACAGCCGCTCCTCGCTGAAGGGCGCGCGGTTCGTGGGGCTGTGCGACCGCTTCCGCGTCCCACTGCTCGTCGTCGTCGACACGCCCGGCTTCATGCCGGGCCGCAAGGCCGAGAAGCGCGGCGTGATCCGGCACGGCGCGGATCTCGTCAGGGCGTTCGCGGGGGCGACCGTCCCGCGCGTCACGCTCGTGACCCGGAAGGCCTACGGCGGCGCCTACATCGCCATGAACTGCAAGGACCTGGGCTCCGACCTGGTGTTCGCGTGGCCGGGTGCCGAGATCGGGATCATGGCCGCCGCCCAGGCCGCGGCCGTCGTCGGGCACGACGGGTTCGGCGGCGCGCTCGACTCCGACGACGCGACCGAGGCGTACCACCTGCGGCACCTCTCGGCCGCGCGCGCGGCCGAGGGTGGATTCGTCGACGAGGTGATCGCGCCGGCCGATACCCGCGCCCAGCTCGAGTGGGCCTTCGAGCTGCTCGCGCGCGCCCCGCGCTGACGATCTCCCGACGTCGGGAGGCCTACGCGCGCAGCGTGGGCGGCGCGGGGAGCGCCCCGCGCCCCGAACGCTGGTCGATCGGCGAGGTGGAGAAGAAGAAGAACCAGATCTCGAAGATGACGACCACGACGAGGACCATCCCCACGAGGACCCGCTCGGGCATCGTGAGCCGGGGGCTCACTCCCGGATACACCGGGCGCTCGCCGCGCATGCTCCGCAGCCACGGGGTGTGCTGGCGCACCGTCGAGTACTGACCCGTCATGCGCTCGTAGGCGGTGCTGACCCGTTGGAGCAGCAACGCCAGGATCAGGCTCTGCACCGCCAGGAGGCTCGCCGCGACGAAGACGCTCGACATCTTCGGCGGGCCGCTGCCCTGCACCTGCGAGCCGACCCACAGCGCGAAGATCGGGCTGCCCGTCCAGATGTTCAGCGTAAGCACGCCCGTGACGATCATCAGCCCGACGCGCTTGAGCCGCAGGCCGCGGGGCTTCGCGGCCGTCTCACCGGCGACGGCCGGCGGCGCCTGCTGCTGTCCGGCGGTGTTCAACCCCGCGCGCTCCCTCGAGAAGGCTACCGCTAACTGCGGCGCGGCGGACTTTGACAGCACGGCCCGCCGATCGTTGAATCTCGGGGCAGGAGGCGCACGATGGCGGCACCTTTTCTGAGCGCGAGCAGCTCGTACATCACCCCTGCCCGGCAGATCACCGAGAAGGACATCGGCGTCTTCGGCGCGCTCACCGGGACGGCCCGCGGCGGCGAGGGCGAGTTCAGGGGGATCATCGCCCACGCCCTGCTCGTGCTCTCGTGCGGCATCGAGCTGGCGATGCCCGAGCCGTCGCGCGTGATCGCGCTGCGCTCACTGCGCGACGTGGTCTTCAAGCGTCCGATCAAGCCCGGCGACAGCATCCGCGTCGCGCTGCGCGTGGACTCGATCACGCCGCTTCCCGAGCGCCGCGAGCTCGTGTCGATGACCTGGAAGATCCTCAACGAGTCGAACGCGACGGTCGCGCGAGCGTGCGCGGACTTCGTGTGCTCGTGCGCGGCGGATCAGCCGTGTGGGCGAGACCCCGAGGAGGACCTCGAGGCGCTCACGGTGGCGTTGATCCCGGTCTGAGGACGCCCGCGGCTGCCTCGGTCGGCTCCGGCAGCGGGCCTGGTCAGGGGTAGCAGAGCACCTCGGAGGACTTCGCGAGCTCGTTCATGAAGTGGGCGTGGTAGGCGTCGTAGAGCGGCGACGAGTTGTCGACCTGGACCATCAGCTCGTCGTTCAGCTTGTTCGCGCCGTCGCTCATGTTGTGCGACCCGGC
The DNA here is from genome assembly GCA_036389835.1 of Thermoleophilaceae bacterium. Lineage (GTDB taxonomy): Bacteria > Actinomycetota > Thermoleophilia > Solirubrobacterales > Thermoleophilaceae > AC-37. The sequence goes on from DASVWC010000105.1 coordinate 6,196, forward strand.
CCAGACCCGGTACTGGTTGGACAAGCCGTTGTAGGTTCCCCTGCTGATGGCGACCTTGTCGTGCACCCGCCGCGTGGCCTGCACCTGAAGGAACCCGGTCGCGTCGCAGAGGGTCGCCTGGACCGGCCAGCTGATGTCGTTGTTGCCCTGGTCATCCCTGTTGACGAGGACGCGCACGACGCAGCCCTGGTTCGCGATTCGCTGGAGCTCGAGGGCCGCGAAGTACGCGTCGTCGCCGCCCATGAAGGCCTGCATCACGTCGACCTCGCAGAAGGTCGACGAGGCCGGGACGTTGATCCGGCTGAACTGGTCCGACCACATCGCGCTCTGGACGTCCGGCGACGCGACGCTCCAGCTCCGGGACTGCGCCGAGTATGCGAGGCCGTTGCCGAGCGTGTCGGGGTTGTCCTGCGGCCATGTCACGTAGTCGAAGTACTGGCCCCACGCCCCGTAGGGGCCGTGCAGCATGTCGAACATGATCGTGCGGATCCCCAGGTCGAAGTCTGGGTCGCCGTACCAGGTCAGCGAGTTGTTCGACGCCTGCGAGCCGCCGCTCGTCGGCCCGGTCAGGTTCGACGAGCTCACCCAGTTCGCGGTCTTGTAGGTCCCGTCGGGGGCGCGCGTCGACGAGAACGCCGCCATCTTCGTGTGCATGATGCTCTCGTTGCCGTTCGGCGACAGCGTCTGGGGGATGCAGCCGCGATCGCACTTCTTCACGAGGTCGAAGTTGTTGCGAAGGCCCTGGTACGTCCAGAATTCGTCGTCGAGCTTGTCGTAGAAGACGTAGACGTGCCGGCCCTGTGCCTGCATCTCGCGCAGGGCGCGCTCGATCCGGTGGTCCGGGTCGATCTTGAAGACCGTCAGGTAGACGCTCGACCCCGGCGCCATGCCCCTGATCAGGCTCTCGAGCTTCGCGATGACGATCGGGTCGTCGGCGCTCGGGCCGCCCTCCGCGAACGTCGCGTCCACCGTCGTGCCGCCGATCGTGTAGGTGTTGCTGAAGCCAGCCTGCGCGACGGGCGCCAGTGCAAGCACTGCGGTCAGCGCCGCTGCGGCGGCCGTGCGTGCGGCGATCCCCTTCACGAGTCCTCCCCAGTGGCCTGAGGCCACCCTAACCCGGAAGGTGGCCGTGCGCTAGCGGGTGGCGCGGCCGCACGCCGAATGGTCAATGCTCGCCGGGTCACGCGGGCTCTTGCCGAACGGATCCTCGAAGCGGGACTGCGGACTCTTGCTGTTCCGGCCTCCCCGACCGGCCGCCTAGCGTTCAGCGGAGCTGGCCGAGCGGCGGCCCGCCGCCTCCGCGGTGAGCTGGGCGCGGTTGCGCAATCCGAGCTTCGCGTAGATGTGCGAGAGGTGGGTCTTCACCGTCCCGCTGGAGACGAACATCGCCTGACCGATCTCGGGGTTCGTCAGCCCGGCCGCGACGTGACGGGCCACTTCGAGCTCGGTCGGGGTGAGACTCTCCCAGCCGCCCGGGGGGCGCTTGCGCGATCCCCGCGCACGGCGGATCCATGCCACCGCCTCCTCGATGGTGAGCCGTGTTCCCTCGGTCCACGCGGCGCCGAACGCCTCGTCGCCCATCTCGAGGCGCAGATCTCGCACGATCGCCTCGAACCGCGGCCGGTCAGGCGCCCAGCGGGCGAGCCCGAGGTCGGATCGCGCCCGCTCGGCCGCACCGAGCAGGCGCGTCGCCTCCTCGTGAGAGGCCAGCCCGACGGCAACCAGCGCCAGCGCGTCGAGCGTCGGCGGCAGCCACAGCCGCAGCTGCTTCTCCGCGCGCAGCGCGAGCGCCTCGTGCAGAAGCGTCTCGGCCGCGCTCCAATCGCCACTTTCAGCCGCGAGCCTGCCCAGAACCTCCTTGCACCAGCTGACGCCGTGCGGGGTGCCCACCCGCTCATTCACCGCGAGCCCTCTGTGCGCCCATTCCTCGGCGCCCGCCGCGTCGCCGCCGACCCGCAGGACGTCCGCCAGCTGCGCCATGGCCCATCCGAGTTGGATGCCGCCGTCCGGCAGCGTCTCCACGACCGCCTCGAGCCGCGCCCGCGCGCCGTCGAGGTCGCCGAGCCCGGCCTGGGCGGCCGCGAGCATGTGCTCCGTCGAGACGAGGGCGAGGCCCGCGCCGGCCACTATCGCCCGCTCGCGGCTCGCCTCGAGGCGCGCGAGCGCCTGCGCCGCCCGGCCCTGAGCAAGCTCCACAACCGCTATGTACGTGTCCGTGAAGCTCTCGGTGCCGGGGTCGCCGATCTCGCGCGTGACCTCGATCGCCCGCCCGGCGAGCTCGAAGAACCGCTCGCTGTCCCCCGCCGCCTGGTGCCGAAGCGCCATGCCGAGCCAGTGCCACCACAGGCGCTCCGGGTTGCCCATCCGCTCGACGATCGGGAAGACCTCCTCGAGGAGGGCCTCGCCCTCGTCGTACTCGGCGCAGACGAGGTGCCCCCACGCCATGGTCTGCGCCGTCGTGACGAGCGAAAGGTCCTCCCCGCTCGCCCGTAGGAGTTTGCAGGCGCGCTTCTGGAGCGGACGCACCGCAACCGGATCCGACGAGATGATCGCGTTCTTCCCGACGGCCTCGACCGCCCGCCCGATCTCAGCGGGATCGCCGACCTCCTCGGCGACTCCGAGGGCGTCGTGAGCCATGGCCTTCGCCTCCTCGTACCGCCCCGCGTATGTGAGCAGCAGCGCACGCCCCGAGAGGATCCGGGCGCGCAGCGGCGTCGCCTCGCGACCGGCCTTGTCGAGCGCACGCGCGCAGCACGTGTCGCGGGCGGCGAAGAGCCCGCGCTGCATCCACCACGGGATGAGCGCGGCGCACATCCTCAGCGCCCGCTCGCCGTCGGTCTCGGTCGCCCAGCGGAGCGCCGCGTCCAGGTTCGCGCGGTCCTCGTCGAGTGCATCGAGCTGTTGCTGCGCCCGCGCACCCAGGAGAGCAGGCGCGACCCGCTCCGCGAGCGCGAGGAAGAAGTCGCGGTGGCGGTCGCGGATCGCCTCGAGCTCCTCCGCCTCGCGCAGAAGCTCGAGCTCGTACTCGCGCACCATCTCGAGGAGCCGGTAGCGCACCGCCCGGCCGCGCTGCTCCACGACGACGAGCGACTTGTCGACGAGCGAGGCGAGGACGTCGATGATCGCGGCGCGCTCCGGCTCGTCCAGCGCGCCCACCTGCTCCGCGGCCTCGAGCGTGAAGCCGCCCACGAATATGCCCAGCCGGCGGAGCAGCGTGCGCTCCCCGTCCGAGAGGAGCTCGTGGCTCCAGTCCACGGAGGCGCGCAGCGTACGGTGACGGGGCAGGGCGGTCCTCGTTCCGCCGGTCAGCAGCCTGAAGCGGTCGGCCAGGCCGGCGGCGACCTGCTCGACCGACAGCAGGCGCATGCGAGCGGCCGCCAGCTCGATCGCGAGGGGAATCCCGTCCAGATCGGAGCAGACCGCGGCGAGCACCGGCGCGGTCGCATCCCCCACGCTGAAGTCCGGCCGGACCCTGACCGCGCGCTCGACGAACAACCGCACCGCGTCCGAGTCGGCGAGCGACCGCAACCGCTCGCCGGTGCCGGCCTCGGGAAGCGACAGCGACGGGACGCGCCACGTCGTCTCGGCAGGAAGGTCGAGCGGTTCACGGCTCGTGGCCAGGATGGTCGCATCCGGACAACGCGCGAGCAGCGTCTCGGCGGCCTGTGCGGCATCGTCCAGCACGTGCTCGCAGTTGTCGAGCAGTATCAGCGCCCGTCGCGCCTCCAGGTGCGCCGCCGCCGCCTCGAGCCCGCTCTGGCCGGGAAGCGACCGTACGCCGACCGCGTCGCAAATCGCCTGGCCCACCATCGCGGGGTCGGAGACCGGCGCGAGCTCCACCCACCAGACCCCGCCCGGAAACCGATCGATTGCATCCGCCGCCGCCTGGAGCGCAAGGCGGGTCTTGCCGCAGCCGCCCGCCCCGGTCAGGGTCAGTAGCCGCGCTCGGCCCAGGACCCTGCCGACCTCGGCCAGCTCGCGCTCGCGGCCGACGAAGCTGGTGAGCTCGCACGGAAGGTTGTTGGGCAACGTGTCGAGCGAGCGCAGGGCGTCGGGCGCTCCCGGCTGGTCGCCGGCGACCAGGCCGTAGACATGCTCGGGCCGGCCCAGGTCGGGCAGCCTGTGGAAGCCGAGGTCCACCAGCTCGACGCCGTCCGGAAGCTGGTCGGCGACGAGGTCGCGGGTGGAGCGCGACACCAGGGTCTGGCCGCCGCCCGCGATCGCAGCGAGGCGCGAGCAGCGGCCGAGCGCCAGGTCGGCGTGGTTGCGCTCGAAGCCGAGCTTCAGCTCGGCCGTATGCAGTGCGATCCGCACGCGCAGGGCGAGCTCGTCCGGCCACTTCCGTGTGCGCACGGCACGCTGGACGTAAAGCGCCGCACTCAGAGCGTCGGGAGGAGAGCGAAAGGTGGCGACGGCTCCAGTTCCCACCCCCCCTGCTGCCAACTCCACGCCGCCCCGTGCTGCCGCCTCCGAGACGATCTCGCGGTGGATGCCCATGGCCTGTGCCATTGGGTCGGGCACAGCGTCCCGCAGCCGTACGGCATCCTCGAAGTCGCTGAACAGAAAGGTCAGCGTTCCCGCGCGCAGCGGGGAACCCGCACTATCGGGCGTGACCACTTCCACCGCGATTCCTCTCGAAGCGGTCTTCCAAGCCAGCCGACAGCCGGCGATTGTCCCACGAAGCCCGGGTCTCGGCGTAGCGCGGGTGGATGGTTGTCCGGCACCGCGGCATGCGCCATCAGAGAAGCCCGAACTCCTGCGCCCGTCGCACCGCCTCGGCACGGTTGCGGGCACGAAGCTTCCGATAGAGCGAGCTCGCGTAGTCCTTCACGGTATTGGGCGAGATGTCGAGCCTTCTCGCAATCTCCACGTTCGTCCAGCCATGCGCGAGGAACGCGAGGAGCTCGCGCTCGCGCGAGCCGAGCGCAGGGGTGGTCGCGGGCCTCTGCGCTACCGACCTTCCCTCACCGATACGCCGCAGCTCCTCCGCCAAGGCCAGCGTGGCCCGAGCGGAGCCGATGGTCGCCCAGTACAGCGCCTCCGGGCTCAGCGGGTCGCACTCCTGGGACCTCCGGAGCCAAGTCTCCGCTGCGGCGGCGAACGTCTTAGACCGATCCCCCTGCATGGGCCCCCAACCGTATGCCGCCGCGACCTTCGGAACATCTGCCGAATGGGGGAAATGCCGGTTCTCCCCTGCATGCGTGAGTGCGCGAGGGCAACCGCTAGAGCAAGGGCGCCTGGCGCTCGAGGGAGTCGGCCGGCAGGCGGCGTACCGCCTCGGCCGTGAGCGCCGCGCGGTTGCGCAGGCCGAGCTTCGCGTAGATGTGCGAGAGGTGCGTCTTCACCGTCCCGGGCGCGATCAACATCGCCTCCCCGATCTCGGCGTTCGTCAACCCGGCCGCGGCATGCCGCGTCACCTCGAGCTCGGTCGGGGTGAGGCCCTCCCACCCGCCCGGCGGGCGCTTGCGCGATCCCCGCGCGCGACGGACCCATCCGATCGCCTGCTCGAGGGTGAGTCGCGTCCCCTCGGCCCACGCGGCGCCGAACGCGTCGTCACCCATCTCCCCGCGGAGGCCGCGCGCCAGCGCCTCGAAGCGCGGCTCGTCGGGCGCCCAGCGGACGAGGCCGAGGTCGGACCGCGCGCGCTCGGCCGCGCCGAGCAGCCGCGTCGCCTCCTCGTACGCGGCCAGCCCGCGCGCCACCTCCGCCAGTGCGTCGAGGGTCTGGGGTAGCCACAGCCGCAGACGCCGTTCCGCGCGCGAGGCGAGCGCCTCGTGGAGGAGCGCCTCGGCCTCGCTCCAATCGCCGCGCTCGGCCGCGAGGCGGCCGAGGATCTCCTTGCACCAGCTGATGCCGTGCGGGGTGCCCACCCGCTCGTTCACCTCGAGCCCCCTGCGCGCCGAGTCCCCGGCGCCGGCCGCGTCGCCGCCGACTCGCAGGACGTCCGCGAGCTGCGCCAGCGTCCATCCGAGGAGGACTCCCGAGCCCGCGATCGTCGCGCCGACCGCCTCCAGCCGCGCCCGCGCGCCGTCGAGGTTTCCGAGCGTGGCCTCGGCGGTCGCGAGCATGTACTCCGTCGCCGCGAGGGAAACCCCGGACCCGCTCGCTATCAGCCGCTCACGGCTGGCCTGGAGGCGCGCGAGCGCCTGCGCCGTGCGGCCCTGGGCGAGCTCCACCACGGCCACGACGACGTTCGAGTAGCTCTCGGTGTGGGGGCTGCCGAGCTCCTGCGACGCTTCCAACGCTCGCCCGGTGAGCTCGAAGAAGCGCTCGCTGTCCCCCGCGGTCTGGTGCCGCAGGGCCATGCCCTGCCAGTGCCACCACATGCGCTCCGGGTACCCCCTGCGCTCGATGATCGGGAACACCTCCTCGAGCAGGGCCTCGCCCTCGTCATACTCGGCGCAGATCAGGTGACACCACGCCCTGGTCTGGGTGGTGGTGACCAGCCAGAAGTCCTCGCCGCTCGCCCGCAGGAGCTCGCGTCCGCGGTCCTGCAGCGGACGGATCTCCCCCGGATCCGAGGAGGTGAGCGCGATCTGCCCGAAGGCCACGAGCGCGCGCCCGATCTCGGCGGGATCGCCCACCTCCTCGGCGACCGCGAGTGCGTCGTGCGCCACCACCGTCGCCTCCTCGTAGCGTGCGGCGTACGTCAGCAGCAGTGCACGGGCCGAGAGGACGTGGGATCGCAGCGGAGTCGGCTCGGGACCCGCCCTCTCCAGCGCACGCGCACAGGCGGCGTCGCGGGCCATGTAGAACCCTCGCTGCATCCACCACCAGATCAGCGCGGCGCATAGCCTCAGCGCCCGCTCCCCGTCGGTCGCGGTCGCCCACGCGAGCGCCGCGGTGAGGTTCGCCTCCTCCGCGTCGAGCACTCCCCGCTCTTCCCGCACCCGCACGCTCCCGAGGGGAGGGGCTACCCGCTCTGCAAGCGCGAGGAAGAAGTCGCGGTGGCGGTCACGGATCGAATCGAGCTCCTCCGCCTCGGACAGGCGCTCGAGCTCGTACTCGCGCACGGTCTCGAGCAAGCGGTAGCGCACCGACGGGCCGCGCTCCTCGACGGCGACGAGGGACCTGTCGACGAGCGAGGCGAGCATGTCGATGATGGCGATGCGCTCCCGCTCGTCCACAGCGCACACCTGCTCGGCGGCCTCGAGGGTGAAGCCACCGGCGAAGACGCCCAGCCGGCGTAGCAGCGTGCGCTCCTCCTTGGAGAGCAGCGCGTGGCTCCAATCGACGGAGGCACGCAGCGTCCGGTGGCGAGGCAACCCGGTTCGCGCCCCGCCGGTGAGCAATCGGAAGCGGTCGGAGAGACCGGCCGCGATCTGCTCGACCGACAGGAGTCGCACGCGCGCCGCGGCGAGCTCGATCGCGAGAGGGATCCCGTCGAGCTCGGAGCAGATCTCGCCGAGCACCGACACCGTTGCATCCGTCAGCGTGAGCTCAGGCCGTACCTTGGCCGCACGCTCGACGAACAGGCGCACCGCGTCGGACTCGGCGAGCGCGTCGTGGTCGCCGGCATCGTCGTCCCCTGGCAGGGACAGCGACGGGACGCGCCACGTGGTCTCGGCGGGCACGCCGAGCGGCGCGCGGCTCGTGGCCACGATCGTCACCGCCGGGCAGCCCCTCAGCAATGCCTGGGCGGCCTCCACTGCACCCGCGAGCAGGTGCTCGCAGTTGTCCAGCAGGACCAGCGCCCGCCGCGCTTTCAGATGAGCCACCGCCGCCTCGAGGGCGCTCTGGCCCGGCAGCGGCCCCACCCCGACCGCGTCGGCGAGGGCCCGGCCCACCATCGCGGGGTCCGCCACCGGCGCAAGCTCCACCCACCAGACGCCGCCCGGGAAGCGGCTGAGCGCATCGGCCGACGCCTGCAGCGCAAAGCGCGTCTTGCCGCAGCCGCCCGCCCCGGTAAGCGTGAGGAGCCGCGCTTCGTCGAGGATCCTGGCCACCTCGGCCAGCTCGTGCTCGCGTCCGACGAAGCTGGTGAGCTCGCCGGGCAGGTTGTTGGGCAGGGTGTCGAGCGAGCGCGGCGCACCGAGCGCCCACGGCAGGTCCCCGTCGGCCAAGCCGTAGACATGCTCGGGCCGGCCCAGGTCGGGCAGCCTGTGGACGCCGAGGTCGACCACCTCGACGCCGTCCGGGAGCTGGCCGACGACCCTCTCACGCGTGGCGTGCGACATCAGAGTCTGACCGCCGCGTGCGATCGCAGCGAGGCTCCTGCAGCGGCCGAGGGCCAGGTCGGCGTGGTGCCGCTCGATACCGAGCTTCACCTCGGCCGTATGCAATGCGATCCGCACGCGCAGGGCGCGTACATCCGGCCACTCCTGCGCGCGTACGGCTCGCTGGACATCCAGCACCGCACCCAAGGCGTCGGCGGCACAGCGAAACACCGCGACCGCCGCGGTTCCCCGCCCCGGCGCCGCCAGCTCTGCGCCGCCGTTGCGCGCTGACGCCTCCGAGAGGATCTCGCGGTGGACGCCTCCCGCCCGCGCCATTGCGTCGGGCGCGGCCCCCCGCAGCCGCGTGGCATCCTCGAAGTCGCTGAACACGAAGGTCAGCGTTCCCGCGCGAAGCGCAGGAAGGGCACTGTCTGCCGCGACCCCTGTCAGCGCGGATACTCCTGCATGTCGCGGACCGTATGCGGTAGCGGCCGCGAGAACATCTGCCGAACGGGGTACCCCGTTTTCATGGGCTGGCCGGAGGCACCCTCGTGGGTGCGCCGATTGGCACGAGCCCGAGCGCTGTCGCGCCAGCTCGCTACGGCCGTGAGGCCGGTTTTCCTCGCTGTGCCCTGGCCTGATCCCGAAAGTCAACCGTCCGCCCGCGTGTTCTCCCCCATTCGGCAGATGTTTCCGCCGTGGGTCGGATGTACGGTCGGCCGATGTCCGCCTGAAAGGGGGGAGTGAGCGATCCGGTGTACGAGGGGGATTCGGCATAGGAACTCCAAAGCGAGTAGCCATGACGACCGTGTCATGGGCAGCGTCGGGCGACCTCGACCTGACCGAGTGGCTCAAGCAGGGACACCGGATGGGGATGATGGGACGCAGCGCCGGGTGGTGGATCGGCGACTGGCTCAGGTTCGGGAACGCGAAGTACGGCGAGAAGTACACGCGAGCGAAGAAGATCACCGGCCACGACGTCCAGACCCTGATGAACATGGTCTGGGTCTCGTCGCGAATCGACATCTCGCGCCGTCGAGAGGGTCTCTCGTGGAGCCACCACATGGAGGTGGCGGCGCAGGACCTCCAGACGCAGGAGCTGCTGCTCAACGAGGCGGCGGCCAAGCGCCTGTCCGTGCGCGACCTCCGCGAGCTCATACGACTCGAGCGCGTCGTATGCCCGCAGTGCGGCTATGGCTTCCAGGACTGACGAGAGGCCATCGCCCTCCCCGTCAAGCGTCCGTCGCGACGGCGCGCTCGGCTTCGCGCGCCGGTCCTGATTGCGCGACGGCCGCGGGTACCGCCTCCTGGGGGCGACGGCGCGAGGGGAGGAACGCGGCGGCGACCACCGCTCCGGCCGCGGCGATTCCGGCGGAGACGGCGAATCCGACTGCCGCCGCATTCACGAAGGCGTCGCGTGCGGACGCGATCAAGGCGTCAGAGCCCGGCGCCGGCAGGCTCCTGCCCAGCGCAACCGCCTGCCCGATCGACTCGCGCACCGCGTCCGCGTCGTCGCGCGACAGTTGAGCCACCGGGCCGAGGACGTCTCCGTACCGCGTCGAGACGATCGAGCCGATGACCGCCACGCCGAGCGCGAGGCCCGTCATTATCACGGCGTTGGACAGGCCGAAGGTCGCGCCGACCCGGCTCAGCGAGGATTCGACCGTCATCGTGTCGATGATCGGAGTGAACGCGAGCCCGTAGCCCGCGCCTGCCACGACGAGCGCGACCGCGATGTTCGTGTAGTCGGTCCCGGTGTCGACCGAGGTGAGGATCGCAAACCCCACGGCCAGGACCGCGAGCCCGATGCCGACCGGGACCTTCGTGCCGAACCTCGCCGCGAGCACGACGGACACAGGCGATACCAAGATCAACACCCCCGCCACCGGCAGGAGCCGCAGGCCGGCCCCCAGAGCACTGTGCCCCTGCACGTCCTGAAGCACCTGGGTCAGCACGAACAGCATGCCGCCGATCGCCACGAACGTGAGGACGGCCGCGGCGGCGCTGGCCGAGAACCGCACGCTCCGGAAGAGCCCGAGGTCGAGCATCGGCGAGCTGGTGCGCGCCTCCCAGGTCACGAACGCCGCGAGGAACAGCACGGCCACGGCCAGCTCGGCGAGTGTTCCGGCGGCGGTCCAGCCGTGCTTCGGAGCCTCGACGATCGCGAACACCAAGAAGCCGAGGCCACCCGTCGAGAGCGCCGCCCCGACCAGATCCGGCGCGGAGCGGACGGAATTCCCTCCGCGCGGGACCAGGAGCGCGACGCCGACGAACGCGAGGCCGACGATCGGCAGGTTGACCAGGAAGACCGCCGGCCAGCCGGATGCGTCCACCAGGGCGCCGCCGAGGACCGGACCGAGAACGAAGGACAGGCCGGCGGTCGCGGCCCAGATGCTCAGCGCCCGGGCTCGCTCCTCCGCCGAGAAGACGTGCGTGATGCTGGCCAGCGTCGTCGGCAGGATGAGCGCCCCGCCCACGCCCATGAGCGCCCGCGCTCCGATGAGCACGTCCGCCGACGTCGCGACGCTCGCCACCACCGCCGCGGCGCCGAACAGCCCGAGCCCGGCGAACAGCACGCGCCGGTAGCCCCAGCGGTCACCCAGCGCGCCCGACAGGAGGAGCAAACCGACCAATGTGAGTATGTACGCGTCGACGACCCACTGGAGCGTGCTCGCGCTCGCGTTCAGGTCCGCGGCGATGTCGGGAAGGGCGATGTTGACGATCGTCGAGTCGAGCTCGACGACGAACTCGCTGAGGATCAGCACCGCGAGGATCGCCCATCGCCGTGGATGGCCTTCGTGTGCGGTTTCGGCCAACCCCTCAGGTCTCACGTTCGGTGGAACAACCCCATGCGGTATGTAAGCATTGATCGATGAGGGGCGGCCCGGAGCGAACGTCTGTGATCGACACCGACTACCTGGTCATCGGTGCGGGCGCGGGTGGTCTGGCTTTCGTCGATTCGCTGATCGGCGAGTCGGACGCGGACGTCGTGATGGTGGATCGGCGCCACAGCCCCGGTGGGCACTGGAACGACGCCTACCCCTTCGTGCGCCTCCACCAGCCCTCGGCCAGCTACGGCGTCAACTCGCGGGCCCTCGGCGCCGAGTCGATCGACACCACCGGGCCGAACGCCGGGTTCTACGACCGAGCCACGGGAGTGGAGATCTGCGACTACTTCCGCGAGGTCCTCGAGGATCACCTCCTGCCCTCGGGAAGGGTCCGGTTCTTCGGCGGGTACGACTACGTCGAGAACGGATCGAACGAGCATGCGCTCAGATCGCGCCTGAGCGGGAGGACGACCGAGGTGCGCGTGCGGCGCAAGGTGGTCGACGCCAGGTACCTGGCGTCGTCCGTCCCGGCGACCCACACGCCGGCCTTCGGCGCCGACCCGGACGCGCGGCTCGTTCCCGTCGGCGACCTCGTCGCGGTGAGCGAACCGCCGGCCGGCTACACGATCCTCGGCGCCGGGAAGACCGCCATGGACGCGTGCAGCTGGCTCCTCGACAACGGTGTCGATCCGGACAGGATCCGCTGGATCAAGCCGCGGGAGGCATGGGTGTGGGACCGCGCGTGCTTTCAGCCGTGCGACCTCATCGTCTCGACGATCGAGGTCCTCTCGCGCGCGGTCGAGGCCCTCGCCGAGGCCGAGAGCGTCGACGACCTCCTGCGTCGCTTCGACGACTTCGGCCTGCTCTTCCGGCTCGACCCGGCCATCGAGCCGACGATGTTCCGAGGCGCGATCCTCAGCCGCGCCGAGGGGGAGGGCCTGCGGCAGATCGAGAGGGTCGTCCGCCTGGGACGCGTCGTGCACGTCGGCACCGACCGGATCGAGCTGGAGGACGGAGCCATCCCGACCGGCCGCGGCGAGGTTCACGTGGACTGCACCGCATACGGCTTCCCCGCGGTCCCCACTCGCCCGATCTTCGAACCCGGGCGGATCACCGTCCAGTCGCTCAGCGGCGGCTTCACCACCTTCAACGCCGCCCTCGTGGGGTTCGTCGAGTCGGTCCGCGACGACGACGCGGAGAAGAACCGCGTCTGCACGCCGACGCCGCAGCCCAGCAAGCCGATCGACGTGGTCTCGGGGACTCGCGGCTTTCTTCGCTACTTCGCCACGCACTCCGCCGAGCCGGACCTGTCGGCGTGGTCGCTCGCCTCCCGCCTCGCCCTGACACGGGGGCTGGCCGACCACCTCGACGACCAGCGGCTGCAGGCCGCGATGGGTCGTTGGGGGGCGAACCTCGAATCGGCGCTGGACAACGCCGCGCAGCTTCTGGCGTCTCAGGAGGAGAGGGACGCGTCCCAGCGAGCAACCGTGTCGAGCTCGTCCGCGAGCAGGCGCTCCTTGCACAGATAGCGCTGGACCTTTCCGCTCGAGGTCTTCGGGACCGTCCTCGGCGGGACGAGGGCGACCGTCTCCGGCCTCAGGCTCGTCTCCCTCGAGATGGCGCGGCGGATTGCGTCCAGCGTCCCCGCATGACCGTCGCCGTCGTCACCACCGACCTCGTAGACGATCCCGATGCCCTCGCGACCGTCCTCGGACTCCATCGGGAACACGGCTCCGCACCCCCGCCGCAGCCCCGGTACGGCGGCCTCGCATCCCTTCTCGACGTCAACGGGGTGGTAGTTGCGCCCGTTGATGACGATGACGTCCTTGAGCCGGCCGGACACGAACACCTGATCATCGAGCAGGAAGCCGAGGTCGCCCGTCCTCAAGAACGGTCCCTCGCCCGTGTCGGAGGTCGTCGCGTGGAAGGTCGCCCGCGTCTCCTCCGGCTTCCGCCAGTAGCCGCGCGCCACGTTCGGGCCCGAGAACCAGATCTCGCCGACGCGGCCGTCGGGACACTTGCGCAGTGACGAGGGATCGACGATCGCGATCGCGTGGTCGATCGGTGGACCTCCGCACCCCACGAGCACGCGCGCGCCGGCGTCGCCGCTCGCGGACTCGACGACGCGGCCTCGCTCGAGCTGATCTCGGTCGGCGCTGACGATTCGCGGACCGGCCAGCCTCCTGGTGCCGCTGACCATCAGCGTGGCCTCCGCGAGGCCGTAGGCCGGGACGAAGGCCTCGCGCCGGAACCCGTACGGAGCGAAGGCGCGCGCGAACTCCGTGAGCGTTTCGGCGCGTACCGGCTCGGAGCCGCTGAACGCGACCTCCATGCTGCTCAGGTCGAGCCCCGCGCGCTGGTCTGGCGTCGTGCGCCGCACGCACAGGTCGTACGCGAAGTTGGGGGCGCCGGTGACCGTCGCGCGGTGGCGTGAGATCTCGCGCAGCCAGGTGATCGGACGCCTCAGGAACGTCAGCGGCGACATCAGCACGCCGCGCATCCCCGTGTACACCGACGTGATGACGCCACCGATGAGCCCCATGTCGTGATACGGCGGCAGCCAGGTGACGACGACGTCTCGCTCCGAGAGCTCGAACGCGACCTGCATCCGGGCGGCGTTGCTCAGCAGTTGCTCGTGCGTCAGCATGACCCCGGACGGCGACCGCGTCGAGCCGGACGTGTACTGGAGCAACGCGAGCGCATCGCTGGGCGGAGCGCCGGCGCCTCGATCCCCGCCGTGGAGCTCATCCGTGGCCACGACACGAGACGAGGAACCGCCGGATCGCAGCCACTGCTCGACGCTTTCGCGCAGGGGCTCCGTCGTCAGGACGAGGTCGGCGGCCGCGTCGTCGAGGATCGCGAGCAGGCGCGGCAGTGTCCGGCTGATGCGCAGCGGGTCCGGCGGATACGCCGGGACCACCGGCGCTCCGGCGTAGAAGCAGCCGAAGAGCGCCGCGACGTAGTCCAGCCCCGGCGCGAACAGCAGCAGGGCCGGGTTGGTGGGGCTGCTGTTCTCGGACTCGATCGCCGCCGCCGCCGCGCACGCCCTGCCGTGGAGCTCGGCGTACGTCAGCGCCCGCTCGGAGCCGTCCTCCTCCACGAAGACGAACGCCGTGGTCTCCGGGGTGGACTCGGCACGGCTGCGGAGCACCTCCGCGAAGCTCGTCGCGGAGTGCGTGCGATCAGCCACTGCCACCGCCGGGACCGTCGCCGTCAGCGCGCGCGGGCAGGTTGCGAGCCGCCACGAGGCGCGGTCCGAGCCGAGCGTCGGCGGGGAGGACCCGCGTCAGCGGGAAGCCCACGCCGGTGAGAAGCCGCTCGAGCTCCGCCTCACCGAGGTGTGGATCGCCGCCGGATCGCGCCGTCCGCAGGCGGCGTACGGCTGCGCCCAGCGGGTCTCGCGGTGGGACCGGCAGCGCGGACAGCACCCAGCCGTTCGGCTCGACGGCGCCTCGCAGCGCGGCGAGCTCGCGCTCGACCACCGCGCGGGGGTGAAAGGCCACCGGCACGAGCGCGAGCGCGAACGGCGCGTCCGCGGGCAGGTCGCCCACCGGCCGGCCGTCGACCTCCACACGCTCGGAGAGACCGGCGGCGCGGACGTCCGCCACCCCCTGCGACAGCGCCGAGGGCTCGCGCTCCAACCCGACGACGCGCACGTCGGGAAGCCAGCGGCACAGCTCGACAGCGAGCTCGGCCGACCCCGGCCCGATCACCAGCACACGCCGCGAGCCGCTCCGAAGAAGGTCGGCGAGTCCCTCCAGGTCCGGCAGGTGGCGTTCGAACAGCGCCTCGCAGAGCGCGAAGGCGGTGCCGTCATACGCCAGCTCGGGACGGCCGTCGCCGCCGAGCGATCCCGGCGCGCCCGCCAGCGCCGAGCGAAGCTCCGCCTCGACCGCGGCGCGCCATGCGCTGTCATCGAGCATGGACTCGAGGCCGGGCGCCGCCGCGTACTCCTCGGCGTCGCGCCGGACGAGCCCCGCGCCCACGAGGACTTCGAGCATCCCCTCCACCACCCATTCGGGCGCGCCTACGCGCTCGCTCAGGGCCGCCGTCTCACGCGGCATCGCAATGGCGTCGAGCAGCTTCGTCGCGAGCGCCGCGGCGAGGACCGCACACGCGCTCGCCGATCCCGCCAGGCGCGCGAGAGGCTCGTCGAACTGCTCCGGGCGCCCGGTCAGGACCTCGACGAGCTCGCCGTCGAGCTCGCCTCGCTGCGCCCGCCCGAAGAACGCGGAGCCGGCGCGCAGGATCGAGCACAGCTCGTCGCCGAGCGCCTCGCGCCGGGGTTGGAGCGCCTCGCCCAGGCCGGCCGCCGCGAGCACCTCGGTCGCGTGCTCGCGCAGCCCGGCGGCACCGGACGCCGCTCCGTCGCCGTCGAGGTCCGTCCCGAGCGTCCGCAGCGCGTGCCGCGCGGCCACCAGCCGGGCGATCGTCTGGTTCACGCGCCCCTCCCGTAGCTTCCGGCCGTCGACCTCGACGGCCGTGCGCTGGCCGAGCTGGATGAGGAGGAGCTCCTGAGCACCCTGGCCGGCCATGAGGCCGAGGACGTCCCGCATGTAGCGCTCCCACGGGTGAAGCGTCATGTAGCCCTCGCCGCCCTGCAGGCTCATGACGAGCTGACCGACCTGAACCGCCGTCTGGGCCGTGTGGTGCTTCGCAGCCGTGGCGAGCTCGTCGAAGTACGGATCGCGGTCTCCGCGCGTGGCGTCGAGCGCCAGGTGGACGATCGCGCGCGAGGTCTCGATCGCCACCCGCATCTCTCCGACGGCGCGCTCGACGTTCGGGTAGTCGAGGACCGGGCGGCCGCCTCGAATTCGAGTCGCCATCCGCTCCACGCATCGGGTGACGAGCGCATCCATCGTGCCGACGAGCGTGCTGGCGGTCATGAGCCGGCGATTGCGCGCATACGAGTTCATGCCGCTCAGGGCGTCGGCTCGCCAGATGAGCCGCGCGTCCGGCAGCCGAACGCCGCACAGCGCGATCTGGCCGAGGCCGAGTGACCGGGCCCCCATCGTCTCGAGTCCCGAGATCGCTACGCCGGCGTCATCCCGCGCGACGAGGAAGCCGAGCAGGTCGTTCGACTCCTCGTCGCGGACGAAGACGACGAAGAAGTCCGCTATCAGCGCGGCGGCGACGATTCCCTTCTTGCCGTCGAGCACCCACCCGCCGGGGCGCTCGCGCGCCGTCGACGCGTAGTCGTAGGGATCTCGGTTCTCGTACGCCGCCACCGTCGCGATCGCTTGACCGGAGGCAAGGCGCGCGACGTAGCGCTCGATCAGGTCGGATCTCCCGGTTCGGAGCAGGAGCTCCGCGACCTCGCCGCTGATGTCGAGGAGGGTCGAGAAGCCCGGATCGCGCGCCAGCCGCGCCAGCTCCTCCACGACGATGCCCCATTCGAACTTGTCACGCCCCTCGCCGCCTATCGCCGTGGGCAGGGAGAACTGCACGAGCCCGATCTCGGCGGCCTCGCGGAAGAGGCTTCGCGATACGGGAGTGATGCTGCGGTCGCACTCCAGCGCCGCTGGGTTCGACCGCCGCTGGATGAACCACTGGAACCGCTGTCGCGTCTCCAGGCGGAGGCTCGCCACCTCGGCCTGGAACCGGCTTCCGGCGAAGGGCCGGCGCTCGGTGCCCAGCACGTCCATCACGAGCGGCCGTCCGGCTCGCCGTCGACCGTGGCCGCGATCTCCGCGAGCGTCTCGTCGCCGAGAAAGCGCTGCATCGCGACGATCAACCCGAGCTCGTCCTCGATCGTCGCCGACAGCTCGGCCGCGGTCAGGGAGTCGATCCCGAGCTCGCCGCACGGGCGTCGTGCAACTTCGTCGTCTCGAAGGCCGAGCATCTCGACGACGAGGCGCTGGACGTCGTCCCGGGAGGCGCTCACAGATCGCCTCCCGAACCCGGTGGCGCCGGGGCGAGGGGAAGCTCCAGCAGCGAGAACAGCCTGCTCTCGTCGTGCAGGCGCTGGAGCCACCTCGCGCAGTGCTCCTCGGCGCTGTCCGCCGGCTCGCCGGGGTGCTCCTCGAGCCTCGCCAGCAGCCGCGTCAAGCAGATGACCAGCCAGTGCCCGGCCGCGGCGTCACGGCTCAGCCGCTCGCGATTCTCGAGCCACATGTGCAGGCAGCAGGCGGCCGCATGAACGAGACAGTGCTTGCGGGCGACGTCGTATCCCTCCATCGCACGGCCGGATCCACCGGTGGCCAGGCTGGCCAGATCCCGCCTCGTCCGGTCGCGCTGCTCGCGAACCCGGCGGGTGAGGCCGACCAGCGCGGTCCTCTCCCCCACGTCCGGCGAATCGAGCTCGTCGAGGACGTCGTCCAAGCCGTCGACGATCTCGTCGTCGCAGCCGTAGGACAGCGCTGGTCTGCGGGCCTGCGGATCCCAGGGCGGGACCGGCGATCCCGCGGCGAAGAGGCTCGAGCGGCTGACCGCCGGGTCGGTGCGCCGGAAGGGCCGGCGCAGGCCGTACGCGAGCTGCGCGCGGACCGTCTCGAGCTGGACGAGCTCGGTGCCCTCGAACACGGTCGTGATGCTGACGTCACGGACGAGCTTCTGGAACGCGCCGGAGGCGATGCCTTCACGAAGGTAGTTACGGGCGCTCAGCACCTCGGCGCAGTCGCGCACGGCCTGCTCGCACAACGACGGCACGACGTACTTCGCGACCGCGGACCAGAGGCTCATCCGGTGGGGAGCGCCGTTGAGTCCGCGTGCGGCCGATATGGCGACGCACTCGGACACGAGTAGATCCGCGAAGGCCCCGACCAGCAGGCGGCGCACGGGAGCGAGCTCGACGATCGGGGCGCCGTAGAGGCGTCGCTCGCGCGCCCAGACGAGCGCGATACGCATCGCGGTGTCGCCCGCGCCGAGGCACATGCTTGCGACGAGCGAGCGGGTGAACTGCAACGTCGTCGCGACCATCTCGAGACCGCGGCCCACGCGACCGACCGCCGCGTCGGCCGGCACGACGCATCCGTGGAAGGCCACGCCGCTGAGGTCGTGCCCCCGCAAGCCGACCGTGCGCACCTTCGGCAGCTTCTCGAGCGTGCCGCGGTCGACGCTCTCGGGATCGACGAGGAAGAGCCCGAACGACGGCTCGGATTGCGCGAGGACCACGTAGAACGCCGCTCGCCTCGCGTTCCCGACCAGCCACTTCTCGCCATCGAGCCTGAAGCCGGCGTCGAGGCGCGTGGCGCGCGTCCCGGTCGCCAACAGGTCGCTTCCAGCCGCCTTCTCGCTTACGCCGAGCGTGCCGAAGCCCGCGTTCATGACGATGCCGGCCACCCGTGACCGCTGCTTCGCGTCCCCCCACAGCCAGATGGGAAGCGCGGCGAGGAACGTCGAGCCGATACCGACCGTGAGCACGAGGTCACGCCGGGCGAGCAGCCGCGCGAACATCAGCAGGTCGTCGAAAGAGCCAAGCCGTCCGCCCTCCGTGACCGGGACGAGCGACTCGTACGCACCGACGCCCTCCAATGCCCTGAATGCCCCCGACGGCGGCGCCTCCTCCTCGTCGGCTCGAACCGCGGCCTCGAAGGAGACGGTGCTGGCGGGATCGAACGGGGACCCGAGCGCCTGCTCGAGCTCGAGCGCGGTGGCGTACGAGCCCGCGGGCGGGAACCCGCCGACCGCCGGCGCGGAGCTAGAAGTGCTCGATTGCAACTGCATGGACATCGTGCTTCGCGCTATCCGCGAGGCTCAGCTCGTGGACGAACAGGAGGCGGCCGCGCCAGTCGTAGGCGGTCGTCGACACACGACCGAGATCGCGGAATTGGAACGTTCGCAGACAGGTCGCCTCGACGCGGCGGACCGGGGCCCCAAGCCCCGCGCGGACGGCCTCGTGACTCGCCGCGTGCCGCACGACGAGCTCCTCCCGGCCGACGGCGGCGAAGCCGAGCGCCTCCGGCCAGAACCACTGATCCGCCACCTCGCAGTGATGCCGATGGACGCGGAACGACTCCTCGGTGGACGCCAGGGCGGTGCCCTCGCGCCGGAGGTCAGCCTGCATGCTCGGGACTCCGGAGCGCCGCGGAACGCGCTCGATCTCGTCGTCGCAGAAGCGCGCGAGGACTCCCTCCGGTAGCCGACGCGGCCTGCCGGACAACGCGGCATCGCCCGCGAGCTCGAGCGGGACGGACACGGCCCGCATCTCGACCGACACGCCGGCCGGGCCGGAGAGGGTCATCTCACACTCGAACTGCGAGCCCCGCCCGCGCACACGTCCGGTCACGTCGACGTGTGCTTCGTCGGCGGCCTCGAAGTCGAGCGGGGCCCGGTATTCGAGCTCCCAGGACCACACGACCAGCCCCGTCTGGTGCCCCCATATCAGCCGGCGATGACTGCAGACGTTCTCCTTCAACCAGCGAGCGGCCGCGTTGAAGCCGATCCTCCCGACCGCGATCGGCTGGAGCTGAAGCGGCGTGAAGAGACTGCTGTCGAGCGGTATCTCATACGTGCAGTGCCTCGGCACCGCTAACCACCGGATACTGCAGTCACTATGTCGATGCGGTCGTCGTCGGCGCTCGGCCGGTCGAACTCCTCCGGAGGCAGCACCTCGCCGTTGAGCGCGATGAGGTGCGTGGGACGGACCGAGCCCGAACGGTCGAGCAGGACCTCGCGCATCTGCGGATAGCGCTCGGTGAGCTCGGTGAGCGCCGCGCGCACGGTCGGCACTCGAAGCTCGATGGTGCTCTCGTAGTTGGTGAACCGCAGCAATATGCCGCGGATCTTCACGACCATGTCCCGCTCTTCCCATGCGGCCGGGGTTCGCCGCGAGGACCATACCCGGCCTCCATTCGCGTCTGCTCCGCCTCGATTCGCATCCGTCAGGCACGCCGTGCTTCTCGCGGTGAGCGTCTCACTGCGCGTGAGTCTCATCAGACGCCTGCCGGGGTTCAAGCCCCCGGTTGGGGGGTGTCAGCCCCGCCGCAAGGAGGGTGCACGGCCGCGCGGCGACGCGTGTAACGGATCTCCCCGAACGAGCGGAATATGGATGGAGGCGGGACCCGCCCGCCCAGCAGCCGGGAGGGGCCCAGAGGTAGGTGAGAGAGTCAGAGTCCGGGAGGCCCGCCAGCGCACCGACTGGCGGGCCTCCTAGCTCCTAGGCGAGTAGCTCGGCGGTACAGATCCTTCCGCGCCGCTGGACCTGGATCTGGATGTCGCAAGCGTCCGCGACGTCGTCGAAGTGCGACACGATGAACACCTGGCTGAACACCTTGTTCAGCTCGCGGAAGTGCTCCAGCAGAGCCCGCCGGCGATCGAGGTCCTGACTGCCGAAGACCTCGTCCAAGATGATGAGGCCGGGCGCGACGGTCCGCTGGTCGGCGAACGTGCGGGACAGGGCGAGGCGCAGGCACAGATTCGCCAGATCCTGCTCACCGCCGGAGAACCGCTTGAGCGGCCGGGGCTGCCCGTCGTCGAAGATCTCCAGGGCGCCGCTCTCGTCCAGCAGCACGTCCGTGTAGCGATTCGCCGTGAGGCGGGCCAGGAACTCGGCGGTGTCCTTCTCCAGCGTCGGCACGGCGTCGCGCTGGACCCGCGCGGTGTATTCCGCCAGACCCTTGGCGGTCGCCTCGGCGTAGCGGTGCTCTCGCTTTGCAGCCCGCACCCTGCGCCTGTCGGACTGAGCTCGCTTC
The DNA here is from genome assembly GCA_036389835.1 of Thermoleophilaceae bacterium. Classification (GTDB taxonomy): domain Bacteria; phylum Actinomycetota; class Thermoleophilia; order Solirubrobacterales; family Thermoleophilaceae; genus AC-37. The sequence goes on from DASVWC010000105.1 coordinate 26,812, forward strand.
ACGGCGGCCTCCGCGGCCTGCACCTCCTGGTTCTCCGACGTCGCCCGCTGCTCGGCCTTGCGTAGCTCGTCCTCGGCCTCGGAGATCTGCTCGTCCAACTCCTTGACCCGCTGCTGGACGTCCTCCAGCCGCTCTTCGTCACTCTCGTGAGCTTCCAGGCGGGCGCTGGCCGCGCTCAGCTTCTCGCCGGCCTTCAGCATCGCCTTCTCACACGCCGAGCGCCGGCGCCGCGCCAGCTCCCGGCCCTCGGCCTCCTGGCGCAGCTCGGCGCTGCGCTGCGCTGCCTGCGTAGCGTCGTGGTGATCGCGGACCGCTTGCTGGTGGGCATCCCGGTCGTAGTCCTCGACCCGCATGTCATCCAGCTGCTTGCTCAGCAGGTCCTCTTCCAAGCTGAGCTGGCCCAGCCGATCGACGACCACCTGGCGCGCGTCCTCCTGCTGAACCACCTGACGAAGCTGCCCCTCTTGGGCGGCCAGCTCGTTCGTGAGCCGCTCGAGCTCGGCGCGGAGCCCTCGGTGATGCTGCTCGGCTTCCGACAGCCGTCGCTCGGCTTCGACCACGTCCGCCGACGTATCGGGGTCCAGCACCGGCAGGCTGGCTCGCTCTCCCTCCAGGCGCTGGAGCTCGTGCAGGCGGGCCACGAGCCGCGCATGTGACCTGCGCGCCGCCTTCGCGGCTCGCTCGAGGGCGGCCTCCCGCTCCTCCAACTGGCCGATGGCGGCCTCGAATCCGGCCAGGATGTCCTGGAAGCTCTCGCCGTACAGACGCCGGCAGCGAGGGCACTCCGCACTGGGGCCGTCGCGCTCCACCTCGTCGCGATGGGCGCGCTCGTCCTCCAGGCGGCGCTTGATCTCCGCCCGCTCGCCTTCCACCTCGGCTTGGGCGTTTCGAGCCCCTTCTTCCTGCTGCTGCACCGCGGGCAGCTTCGCCAGCTTCCGGTCGAGCTGCTCGAGGCGTGTCCGCACCTGCTGGTGGCGCCTCGCCTCGTCGAGCTGCTGGGTGAGAGCCGCCACCCGCTCCGTGCTCTCGAGCAGCTCTTGCGTGAGCACGTCGCGCCGCGCGCGCGACTGCTCGGCCGAGGCCCGCAGCCGCTCGGCCGACGTCTTGGGCTCGGGAAGGCCCGCCAGCTCGTCGATCAGGGCGGCGCGCTTGCGCTGGACGTCCGCCCGCGCTTCCCGCACGCTGAGGTACTGCTCGTGAGCCTGCTCGCGCAGCTCGAATTCACTGACCCGGGCCCGCAGCTCGGCAACACGACCGGCCACCGGCGCGAGCCGCTCGATCTCGGCGACGGCCCGGTCGGCCGCCTGCAGAGCTTGCTCGGCAGCCTGATGCTGCTGTGTGGCCGCCTCGTGCTCCCGTGCGGCCAGGCGCTGCGCGGACCGCGCCTGCTCGGCCTGCGTGGCCCGATCCTGGGCCTCCTTCAATTGCTCCCAAGCATCTCCGCGCTGGGCCCGCAACTCGTCGCGCCGCTGCTTCGCGGCCTTCACCAGCGGGGCGTTCTGCTTGGCCTGCTCACGCCGCTCCGAGAGGATCCGCTTGGCCTCCTCGACGCTGGCGGCCTCCTCTTGCAGGGTCTGCACCACGACCAGCTGCTGCTTGGCCTGCTCCTGGGCGAGCTCGGTGGCTCGCCGGAGCTGGGTCAGGCCGAGCAGCCGCTCGATCGCCGGGCGGCGGGAGCGCGCGGCAGCGAAGGATTGGATCTCCTTCTGGCGCGCGTAGAAGGTCGAGTCGAACTGGTGCCGCGAGAGCCCGAGCAGGCGGCTCACCTCGGCGGTGGTCCTCTCGCGGCCGTTCGCTTCCGGTCGGCCGTCGACCGTCAGCCGAGCGTCGTCCTCGGTGCGTTCCACCTCCACCTTGTGGGCGTCGAAGTCGAGCTCCACGTATACGCGCAGACGCTCGTCGGCACCCGCGCCGTCGCGGCGCGCGGGCAGGCCGTGGCGCTGTCCATACAGCGCGAAGTAGATGGCTTCGAACAGGGTGCTCTTGCCGACCCCGTTGCGACCGCGAACGCCGATCAACCCCATGCCGTCGAGCTCCAGGTTCACGGCGGCGAAGCAACGGAAGTTCTCGAGCTGCAGCGTCTTCAGCCGCATGCCTATGCCTCGGCCAGCTCCTCGGCGGCCTGGGCCAGGAATCCCTGCGCGCGCTCGACGACCACATCGGGGTCCAGCCCCTTGGCCACCCGGCTGCGCAGGAAGTCGTCCACCTGGAGGCTGGCGGCCACCGGGCCGGCCGCCACGGTGGCGAACTCCGCCTGGAGCTCGGCATGCAGGGCCGGCTCGGTCAGCTCGGTCCACGCGTCACGGTCGAGCGCCCGCCATGTGCTCTGGTCGACCCCCACCACCGGCACCCGGACCATGGCGTCCCTCAGCTCGTACTTGCTCAGCGCCGCCTCCAGCAGCGGCAGCAGGTCGTCGCAACCGCTGGCATCCACCGGATCCAGCTGGATGGAGGGGCGCGGCTCCACCTCCACCAGCCGCAGGAAGCCCTTCCGCCCGGCGGCGGACAGGTCGACCTCCACCCAGCCCTTCTTGCGGGCGGTGTCCTGGAACGTCAGTCGCTCCAGCGACCCCGCGTAGCAAGCGTTGGCGACGGGGCGGTCATGGCTGTGCAGATGACCCAGCGCCATGTAGTCGAACTCGGCTCCCTCCTCCAGGATCTCCGGCTCGAGCTCCACCGCGGCCGTTTCGCGATCCCCGGCGCCGGCGAGCCCTTCGGTGCCCACGTGCAGGACCAGGACGTTGAACGTGGCCTTGGGGTCGGGCCGGGAGGCCTTGATCTGATCGCGCAAGGTGTCCGGGCGGTGATCGTGAGGCACTCCGGTCACCGCCAGTTCGCCGACCCGGGCCTTCCCGGGCTCGCCCCAGATGGTCTGCACGCCAAACCGCTCCAGCAACCCGAATACGTGCGCTGCCCCCGCGCTGCGAGGAGTCGAGTGGTTACCGGGAATGGCGATCGCCGGGATGCCGGCCTCCCTGAGGCGGGCGAAGCCGTCGAGCGCCACCTCCAGCGCCCGGGTCGGAGGATGGGAGGCCTCGAAGAGGTCACCGGCGTGGATCACCGCCTCGACCTCCCGCTCGATCATCTGGTCGATGGCTTGGTCGAAGACGCGATAGACGTCGCTCTCGCGCTGGTTGCGCCCGTCCTCGTCCAGATAGCTCCACCGCTGGAAGCCGAGATGGGTGTCCGCCATGTGTGCGATGCGCATCAGCGCATCCACTCTGGCAGCAGATCCAGCGTCAGCAGCCGCAGCCGCATGGCCGGCACCGACACGTCGAAGCGCTTGGCCAGGAGCGGGATGTTCATGCGCAGCTTCTCCGCCGTCTCGCCCAGCAGCTGCTCGGGCATCAGCAGGGCGGCCGCGAACTCGTTGGCCTCGCCCTCCTTGCTGCGGGTGCTCCTCAGATCCTCCCCCCGGCAGAAGCGCTCGAAGCGCTCACCCAGGCTGTGGGTTGCGTGCAGGTACCAGTGGCCCAGCTCGTGCGCGACGGTGAAGCGACGCCGGCCCGGCGACCTTCGCGCCTCAGCCGCGTCGACGAAGATGGTGTTGGCGGGCTCGCACAGCAGGACGCCCGACAACCTGCGGCCGGCAGGCGCGCCGGCGATCCGCGACAGGTCCTCCACCTCGCGCACGAGCAGGCGCGCGAGCGAATCGGCGATCTCCTCGACCGGCACCGGAAGCCCGCCGTCGTAGCCATAGCTGGCTTCGAAGTCTGCGAGCACCTCGCGTGCTCGATGTGACGGCTCAGACGCCGCGACCCCCATAGAACAGGAGGAATACCCGGCGCAGATCCTCCTCCACCGGCGGCTGCGGCTGGTCCTGGTCCTCCACCGCGGCCAGTTCACCACCTCCCCGTCCGAACGCCCGGGCTGCCCGCAGCGCGTGCGGCGGGCCGAGTGGGCGCCGAGCCGCGTCGACCTCCTCGTCCGCCAGCTTGAAGACCTGGCCCAGCGCCGCGATCAGCCTGGGATGCAGGCCCGGGCCCGGGACCCGGCCCGACTCGAGGCGGTGATAGAGCTCGGCCAGGAAGTCCCGCGCCCTGTCGGGCAGCTCGAGCGCGCGCTGCAGCCCGGCCACGACGTCACCGCGCCTCATTCCGCGCGTGCGACTCAGCTCCACCAGCATCCCCGGCAGCACGCCGGCCTGACCCGACTCCTCGGCCGCCACGCGGTCTACCGCAGCCAGGGTGCGCTCGAACAGCTCGGCGTTGGCGTATGGGTCAGCCGGCTCCTCGCGCGAGGCGAAGTAGGAGGCCAGGAGATCGGCGAGCTGCCGGCGCTCGCTCGCCGGCACACGATCCAGGTAGCGCTCCACCGGCTGCTCGCGACCGTCGCGAAGGTCCTCCAGCGCATCCAGGAACACCTGCTCGGCTGCGCTCATCGGCCGCGCTCCGGGTCGACGAGGTGCAGGCGGGGCCGCGGCGGCGGGGCGAAGCGCGACCGCGCCGGGGCGCGGCGGCGATCCGGGTCGGCCACCACCTCGCGGGCCAACTGGTGGGCCACCGCACGAACGTCCCTGACGCCGACGTCCACACGCAGGCGCGACATGAGCCGCTGCGCCGCCTCGTCGAAGGCGTTCCTGACGTCCCTCTCGGTGAAGCCCGCCGCAGCACCCTCGCGCCGCACGGTCTCGTCGATGACGGCGGCCGCGCGCAGGACCAGCTGGCGCAGCAACGGCTCGCGGGCATCCGGGTCGTGCAGCACGGCATGACGCCACATGGCCTCGACCTCGAAGTCGGGGAGAGCGCCGTACTCGGCGTCGAAATCATGCAGAAGCTTGGTCATGAACCGATACCGCTCCATGCGCCCATGTGATTACACACCCTCGTCCTCGTCCCACGCCGCGCGCAGGCGCGCCAGCGCGCGGTGCTTCCGGACGCTCAGCGTCCCAGGCCTGATGCCGAGATGGGTCGCCGCCTGCGTGCGACCCAGCTCGTGTTCGAACAACAGCTCGAGCAGCTGCTGATCGTCGGGCGAGAGCTTGACGAGGGCGCGGCGCAGGCGAGCCGCGTCGTGCTCGGGGCTGCCGCCAGCCTCGTCGAGGAGGGGGTGGGAGGGCTCCTCGACCCCGGAATCCCTCGCGAAGACCTCACCGACCGCCGTCTCGTGCTCGCCTCGGCGGGCCAGCAGGCGCCGCTCGCCGGCCAGCTCGTTGCGCACCATGCTCCACACCACACTGCGCCACGGGGAGTCGAACCGCTGCTTGCGCCGCAGCAGGCGCAGCAGGCGCAGCTCGACCGAGCTGACGACCGCGTCGGCCACGTGCCGGCCCGCCTTCAACACCAGCCATGGCTCGTAGTACCGCCGCCAGCCGACGATCAGCTCCGCGATGAGCTGGTTGACCTCGGGGGAGAGGGGGCCGGACGCGATGGTCCGTTCCAGCTCGCGGAGCCGGCGGGAATCCTGGTGGTCGTGTGCCGAGTGCTCGTCGGAGGCCAATAGCGCCGATCGGTCGAGGGAGATGCAGAGTCGCCCTGATACCGCACGCCGCGCCGCGCGGATTACACCCTCGCTGTAATCCGCCGCGGCGAGCAAGCGGGGTTGTCGTGTGACACCACCATGGAGGATGCCCACCCCCTGCGAGCGGGAGCGGCCTGACATATGCGAACATATGTTCGTATGGGACGGCCGGCGCACGGGACGGTGGAGATAGCGATCGTCGGCGGGAGCACGCTCTACCGAGAGTCCCTCCGGCGCGTCCTCGACGACTCCGACGGGCTCTCCGTCGTCGCAACCGCCGCATCGCTGGAAGACGGGGCCGGCCTGGTCGAGCGGCATCGACCCGACATCCTGGTGGTCGACCCCGGCGAGGCGACGGTCGTCGCGTGCTCGGAGGCCGGCGTGGTCGGCTACCTCCCGCGGGAGACGACCGTGGCCGAGCTCGTCGAGGCGCTCGAGCAGGTGGCGACGGGCGAGCCCCCGCCGATCGTCGAGACGCTCGCCCGCTGGCACTCGCCCCGCGCCGACCGGCCCGCGCACTCCCTGCTGGAGGACCTCACGAGGCGCGAGCGCGAGGTCGTCGAGCTGGTCCGGCTCGGGCTCTCGAACAAGCAGATCGCGGAGCGCCTGTTCATCACGGTCGCGACGGTCAAGAGCCACGTCCACAGCATCCTCGGCAAGCTGAACCTCGAGCGTCGCGCGGAGGTGGCGGCGCTCCTTCGCGACGCCGAGCTCTGACCGGCCGCCGCGAGCGGGTCTAGCGCGCGGCGGGCCACGGGTTCAGGCGCGCAGCGGCGGCGCTGCGCCCCGACACGCCGAGCTTTCGGTAGACGCTCCCGAGGTGCGTCTTCACGGTGAGGGGGCTCAGGACGAGCAGCTCGGCGATCTCGTCGTTCGTGTACCCGCGCCCCGCCAGCGCCATGATCTCGCGCTCCCGGGGGGTGAGGAGCGTCCACGGGTAGGCATCCGTCTGGGCGCCGTCGATGAGCGCGACGAGCGCGACGGCCACCGCGACCACGCCCACCGCTCGCCGGACGGGACGCAGCAGCATGGCGACGTCGACGCAGCCGCCATCCTTCGTGACCAGCCGGCCCTTGTCGTCGACCATCCTGCCCCCCGCGGCCTGGGCGATCGCCCGCCGGAGGCGGGGGCTAGAAGCGCCCGGACAGAGCGTCTCGAGCCGCAGCCCCACGGCCTCGTCCGCGGTGTGACCGAGCAGTTGCTCGGCACGCGCGTCCCAGCTCGAGACGACCCCGTTCGGGTCGAGCGAGATCAGCGCCGTCCCGGTCGTGTCAGGCGCGGGTTCGAATCCGACGGCACGGCCCCTGCCGGTGTGGCTCAGCATGCGCTCGCGGCCCGGCCAGCGAAGCACGGCGGCACCCCACGTCCAGCCGGACCCGACCGCTGCCAGCGCCACGACCGCGCCGTCCGCCAGCTGGCCCGATCTGTTCGCCTCGTCGAGCACCACGCCCACCGACGCCCCGGCGGTGTTCCCGTAGCGGTGCATGTTGGTCGCGACCCGGTCGAAGTCGATGCCGAGCCGCTCCGCGATGCGCTCGAGCACCCGGATGCTCGGCTGATGGGGGACGAGCAGGTCGACGTCCGCGACGGACAGGCCGCTGCGCGCCAGGACCGTCTCCACCGCCTCCGGGACGACGGTGGTGGCGGTGTCGAACACCGCGCGCCCGTTCATCACCCACGTGTGGTCGCCGTCGCTCAGGGTTGCGCTGGACGCGGGCGCCTCCGAGCCGCCAGCCGGGATCGTGAAGTTCCACTTGCCGCTGCCGTCGGCGCGCAACTCGGACGCGAGCAGGCCGAAGCGCTCCGGGCACGGCGCCAGCAGAGCCGCCCCAGCCCCGTCGCCGAAGAACACGCACGAGCGGTCGTCCCAGTTCGTCACCCGCGAGAACGTGTCCGCGCCGACGACGAGCACGTGACGGCACTGACCCGTCGCGACGAACTGGGCCCCGGTCACGAACGCGTATACGAACCCCGAGCAGACCGCGGCGAGGTCGAAGCAGGCGGCGTTGACGGCACCGATCTTGTCCTGAGCGATGCAGGCCGTGGACGGAGCCTGGCGGTCGGGAGTCGCCGTGGCGACGATGAGCAGGTCCACGTCCCGCGCGTTGACGTCGGCGTTCTCGAGGCAGCGCCGGGCGGCGCACGCGGCAAGGTCCGAGGTCGTCTGCCCGGGGGCGGCGATCCGCCGCTCGCGGATGCCGAGGTTGGACTCGACCCACGCGGCCCCGGATCGGTCCCGGCCGTTCAGCTCCGCGTTGGTCAGCACCCGTGTCGGCACGTACGAGCCCGTGCCGAGCACTCCGACCGACGTGACCCCCTGGCCGCTCACCGCACCACCGCGAGGTCCGGGCGCGGGTCGGCGGGCCGGCGCGCCTCCGGCGCGAGCAGCTCCTTCGCCACGTCGTCCAGCGCATGGCCGAACATCTCGACGGCTTGCTCGATCTCGTCCCGGCCGATCACGAGCGGCGGCGCGAACACGACCGTGTCCCCCATGGCCCGCAGGATCAGCCCGCGGTCCTGTGCCCGCGCCACCACGCGCGCGCCAACCCGATGCTCGACCGGGAACGGCTCGCGACTCCGCTTGTCCCGGACGAGCTCGACGCCCGCGAGCAGCCCGCAGCCACGGACGTCGCCCACGAGCGGGTGATCCCGAAACGGCGCGAGCCGGCCGCGCAGGGCGGAGCCGGCATCGCGGGCGCGCGCGGCGACGTCGATCTCCTCGTAGACCGCCAGCGCCTCGAGCGCGACGGCCGCCGCGACCGGGTGCCCCGAATACGTGAAGCCGTGCGAGAACGCTCCGAGCGTGCGGCTGCCCTCGACCAGGAGGGCAGCCAGCTCGTCGCTGACCAGCAGCGCCGAGATCGGCAGGTACCCCGACGACAGGCCCTTGGCGAGGACGAGCATGTCGGGGCGCAGGCCGAAGGTCTCCGACCCGAACATCCGGCCGGTGCGGCCGAAGCCGGTGATCACCTCGTCCACGACGAACAGGACGTCGTGGCGGCGCAGGACCTCCTGCAGCCGGTCGAAGTACGCACGCGGCGGGACGACCAGCCCGCCCGCTCCGAGGACCGGCTCCGACACGAACGCGGCCACCGTCTCGGGACCCTCCTCGAGGATCGTGCGCTCGACCTCGATCGCGAGCCGCGCTCCGAACTCCTCCTCCGACTCCCCAGGCAGCCCGTTCCGGTAGCGGTCGGGGGTCGGCACGTGGACCACGGGGAGCGCCGGAAGCCCGAAGCCGCGGTGCATCCGCGGCAGCCCCGTGAGGCTGGCGGCGGCAACGGTGGAGCCGTGGTAGCCGCGGTCGTGCGCGATGAGCTTCCTGCGCTCCGGCCGGCCCCGCACGCCGTTGACCAGCCAGGCGATCTTGACCGCGCTGTCGACGGCCTCTGACCCGGAGTTGCAGAAGAACGCCCTGGCCATTGGCGCCGGTCCCATCGCCACGAGCCGCGCGGCCAGCTCGACGGCCACGTCGTGCGTGCGGTGGTCGAACGAGCCGTAGAAGGGCAGCCGCCGAAGCTGGCGGTGGGCGGCGTCGACCAGGCGCTCGGCGCTGAACCCGAGGTTCGCGCACCACAGTCCGGCCACGCCCTCGAGGTAGCGGCGGCCGTGCTCGTCGACCACCCACGCGCCGTCGCCCGCGGTGACGACGTGCGGGCCGTCCGCGCGCGCCAGGTCGGTGTGCGGCTCGAGCAGGGCCTCAGCGCGCACCGCAGACCTCCACCACGGCGCCGGACACGTAGGCCGTCTCGTCGGACACGAGCCAGCGCACGGCCGAGGCGACCTCCGCCGGCGTCCCGAGGCGGCCCATCGGGATCGTCGGGCGCAGGCGCTCCGGACGCTCGGGCATCCCGTTGTCGGCGTGGAGGTCGGTCTGAATCAGGCCCGGCGCGACGGCGTTGACCCGTATCCCCTCCACGGCCAGCTCGCGGGCGGCACCGACGGTCAGCACGTCCACGGACGCCTTCGTGGCCGCGTAGTGCACCCACTCGCCGCAGCCGCTCGTCCGAGCGGCGGTCGAGGACACGTTCACGATCGCGCCCCCGCTCCCGCCGCGGCTGGTGGCCATGCGGCGGGCGGCCTCGCGCATGCACAGCGCGGTGCCCAGGACGTTGACGTCGCAGGCTCGGCGGACCTGGTCGGCGGCCACGTCGAGCACGCGGGCCACGCCGCCGGTCACGCCGGCGCAGTTGACGAGCGCGGTGACCGGACCGAGCGCGTCGGCGCGGGCGAACAGGTCGCACACCTCCGGCTCGCTGCTGACGTCCGCACGCCAGCTCACGGCCCGCCCGCCCCCCGCCTCGATCCGCGCGACGACCGCGGCCGCCTCCTCCTCGTTGCGCAGGTAGTCCACGCAGACGTCGAAGCCCGCACCCGCCAGGCCGAGCGCCGTCGCCGCGCCGATCCCGCGGCTTCCCCCGGTGACGACGGCCACCCCCGGCACTAGCCGTTCACCACCCCGTAGCGGTCGGCGAGGAAGTACGTCTCGAGCGGCTCGAGGGACCGCACGTTGTGGGTCTTCATGAGCCAGCGCCGTCGCAGCGACTCCACGTCCCGGATCGCGACGACCTCGCGGCCGTGCAGCAGATGGTCGTTCGAGAAGGCGACCATGTCGCCAGGGCCGGGCGAGTAGCGGACCTTCTGCTCGTGGAGCGCCGCGACGCAGGCCTGGAGGGCCTCCTGGGCCTCCGCGTCGATCCCGCGGGTGCGTCCCTCGAAGAGCCGCACGCCGGCGTCGCCGGTGACGACGGCGTGGTCGGGCGCCCGGCCGAGGCGGTGTCCGCTCCCTGCCGAGATGTCGTCGTAGGGCGTGTGGAAGCGCTCGCTGCGCAGGATCTCGACGACGTCGCCGGCGAGGCTGCGGATCAGGTCGCGGTTCACGACGTACGTGGAGAAGACCTCGTTCTCGGGCGTGTCCCGCAGCACGATTGTGGAGACGAAGTCGGGGCGCACGAAGTGGTTCGTGAAGTCGCGGTGGAAGCGCAGCGTGCCGAGCGTCTTCTGCGACTGGCTCTCGTACATCGACTCCTTCGGGTAGATGTCGTGGAAGAAGTCGCCGCCGTTGACGCTTGCGTGCGCGACCAGCTCCGTCCCCGTGAGCACGGCGTGGAGCGCGAGGAACGCCTCGGTCGCGAACGTCCGCTTGCGCTCGTACTTGGACCGCACCGGGTCGGCGGGGTCGAACACGGGCAGGTCGCGGTCGATGGGGCAGTTCCTGACCAGCACCAGCGGGCGCTCCGCGAAGTCGCGCCCGGCCACCTCGCGGCAGAACTCCGCGTACCGCGACATGACCTGACCCACCAGCGCCAGCTCGCGGATCCACCCGATGAAGGCCGGGTAGTCGTCGTAGGGATCGTCGAACCCGCTCAGGAACGTCTCGTAGAGCGCGTCCCGCTCGTCGTCTCCGAACACGAAGTCGGGTCTCATGCCAGCGTCCCTTCCTTTCGTCGCACTCGCCGTCTGAAGCGCCCGGCCTCGACCAGGAAGCGGTCGTGCTCGCCGGCCAGCACCTCGTCCGCCTCGTCGCGTCCCGCGACCTCGAAGCGCAGGCGGGCTCCGTCCACGTCGACCAGCCGGGCCCCGATCGTCACGGTGAGGCCACGCGGCGTCGCTGCCAGGTGCCGGGCTCGGTGCGCGGCGCCGACCGTCATCGTGCCCGGCTCGAGGTCGCCCTCGACCGCCCGCATCGCGGCGACCTCGGCCAGCCACAGCAGCACCGGGGTCGCCAGCACCGGCAGGTCGTTGGCGAACGCGGTGGCGAGGTCCTGCTCGCGGACCCGGTGCACGAGCGTCGCCGCGGAGCCGACCGCGGGCGTCACCGGGCCACCCCCTCCCGGCCGTGCCGCCGCATCTGCCGGTCGGCGCCCAGGCGGGACTTGTGCGACCCGCCCCGCACGGGAGCGTGCGTGGCGTGGATCGTCTCGCCGCGGTCGCCACCGCGGCGCCCGGAGTAGCCGTGCAGGCGCTGGAGCTGGCTGAAGATGTTCTTGCGCTGGATGTCGCTCGTCCCGCCGGCGATCCGGGTGCCGGCGGCGTCGCACAGGACACGGCCGATGTCCGCCTCGGAGTAGCCGCGGTGTCCGTGCAGCATCACGAAGTCCTCGGCGGCGCGGAAGAGCTGCTCGGTGCCGACGAGCTTCGCCATCGAGCACAGCAGCGACGCCTCGGGACCGCCGTCGATCAGCTCGCCGAGCGCGCGGTACGCGAGGCTGCGGCTGGTCTCGATGGTGATGCGCATGTCGACGAGCCGCTGCTGGACGTACTGGTGGTCGGCGATCTGCGCGCCGTACGCGTGCCGCCGGTGGCAGTGCTCCAGGCTGCGCTCGAAGATCGGCTCGAGGTACGCGGCGGCGACCAGCGCGTAGAGCACCCGGTCCATGGCGATCAGGCGGTAGACGAGCTCCAACCCCCGCCCCGGAGCGCCGACGAGCGCCTCCTCGCCCAGCTCCACGCCCTGGAGCAGGACGTCGCCGGTGGGGCTGGTCCGGTTGCCGAGCATCGACTCGGCCGGGAGCCTGACCACGCCCGGCGCGGCGGTGTCGAGGACGAAGAGCGTGATGTCGCGTCGACCGAGCGCCGGTATCCGCCCGAGCACGACCATCACGCGTGCCACCGGCGCGTTGGTGATGTGCGCCTTGTGTCCGCTGAGGACGACGCGCCCGCGGGCGCGCTCGGCCGCCGTGCGGATCGCGGCGACGTCCGAGCCGCCGGTCGGCTCCGTGATCGCCGTCGAGCCCACGTCGCCGGCCAGGAGCGACTGCAGGTGCGTTGCCCGCTGCTCGGCGGAGCCCTCCAGCGCGAGGACGCGGACGCAGCCGATGTGGGCGATCGCGGAGAGCAGGAACCCGAGGTCGCCGCTCCCGCGCGCGAGCCCCTCGACGGCGGCGGCGAGATCCCACCAGCTGCCGCCCGAGCCACCGTCGGCGCGCGCGACGGGGATCCGCCACAGCCCCGCGCGCGAGACGTCGTCCCAGGTGCCGGTGTCGAGCCGCCCCTCGTCGTAGCACGCGTCGGAGCGCGCGGCGCCGGCCCGCCCGATCTGCTCGAAGCGGTCCCGCAGCTCCCGCTGGCTGTCCGTCCAGGTCAGTTGCATGTCGTCGCGACGACCCCCTGCACGAACGCACGATCGAGCTCGCAGACACGGAACTCACCCGGCGTGGGCAGCCCGTCGGGATCCGCCAGTTGACGGGGCTCGAGCTCGAACCCCAACCGCTCGAGGACGTGGTTGATGCGATCGTTGGTCGCGCGCGTCTGGAGGTGCAGGCGGTCGATGGGGAACTCCCGGAACACGACCTCGATCACGCGCAGCGACATCAGGGTCGCGATCCCGCGGTCGCGCATCTCCGGGTCCACGACGTGGCCGTGGATGTAGTTCTCCCCGGGGCCGACGAAGTGGAGGTTCGTGTAGGCGACCGGACGGCCGTCGACGGTGACGACGAACACCACGCGCTCCTGCTCCGGATCGCCGTTGCGGATCGAGCGCCGGAAGCGCTCGCGCGTGTCGTCGGGCGTCCCGAGCTTGTCCGGGTCGACCCCGAGGAAGGCGAGGTGCTCGGGCGGGCTCTCGTGCCAGTAGGCGACGAAGGTCTCGATGTCGTCGTCGGCCAGGTCCCGTAGGACGACCTCGGCGCCACCGAGCTGTGTATGCAGGTATTCCATGTCGTAGTACCTCCTGGTTCGAGACTCAGTCAGAGGACGCTCGGGGCCGGTGGATCCGCGGGGCCCCGAGGGTCACCAGCACCGCCGTGAACAGGGCCAGGACCGCCGCGTCCGCGAGCAGCCGCGACGGCGGGGCCCCGGCGGCCATGGCTCCCGAGAACAGGTCGACCGCCCAGTAGTCCGGCGACGCCGGAGCGATCGCCTGGACCCAGCCGGGCATGGTCGACAGCGGGGCCATCGCTCCGCCGATCAAGCCCAGCAGCAGGACGAGGACGTTGGTGAGCTGCTGGATCTGCTGATCCGTGCTGGTCACGGCCGCGACGAGGACGCCGAGCCCGACCGCGGCGCCGCCGACGAGCACGGTCGCGAGCGCGACCACCAGCGGGCGCTCGACCGGGATCCCGAAGGCGAGCGCCCCGCCGAATAGCAGGACGGTTCCCTGGACGGCGACGATGCCCACGACGGGGACCGCCTTGCCGAGGACGACGTCCCTACGGCGCACCGGGAGCGAGAGCGAGCGCTGCCAGGTCCCCCACATCCGCTCCCTGTGGAAGCCCATCGCGGTGAGGCCGGCGCCGAAGAGCGCGAACATCGCGGTGAAGCCGGGCACCGACGCGTCGTACGGCGCCACGCGCGAGCTGCCGGCGAGCGCCTTGCTCAGGAACACGATGAGCAGGAGCGGAGCGACGAACAGCAGGACCAGCACCGCCGGATCGCGCCTGTGCAGCTGCGCCTCCTTGGCGATGACCGCGAGGATGGGAGCCGCCGGGGTCATGCGTCGCAGGGCTCCCCGGCGGTCAGCGCCATGAACGCCCCCTCGAGCCTCGCCGCGCCGTGCCGGGCGACGACCTCCGCGACGGGCGCCGCGCACAGCAAGCGGCCGTCGTGCAGGATCGCGACGCGATCCGCCAGCGCCTCGACCTCCTCCATGTGATGGGTCGAGTAGACGACCGCGGTTCCGCGCTCGCGCGCCCGAGCCACGAAGGAGGTCAGCGCGATCCTCGACTCCGGATCGACGCCGGCCATCGGCTCGTCGAGGATCAGGACGCGCGGGGAGCCGAGCAGGGCCAGCGCGAGGCTCAGCCGGCGTCGCATTCCCCCGGACAAGTTCTTCACGCGCGCGTGCGCGCGCGCGGCGAGCCCGATCGCGTCGAGCGCCGACGCGACCTCGCGCCTGGCGTCGGTCCGCCTCAGCCCGCACGAGCGCGCGACGTACATCGCGTTCTCCCAGGCCGAGAGCGGCGGGTACAGCGCGTACTCCTGCGGCATGAACCCGATGCGGGCGCCGCCGGCCAGCACGACCTCACCGCTGTCCGGCCGGAAGAGGCCGGTCGCGACGCCGAGCAGAGTGCTCTTGCCGGCCCCGTTCGGTCCGACGAGGCCGAGGATCTCGCCGGGTCCGACGGCGAGCGCGACCCCGTCGAGGGCCCGCACGGGTCCGAACGACTTGGAGACTCCGCGCCAGCTCAGAACCGGCTCGATGGCCGCATTCGCCGATCCGTTCGCTGGCGGTGGGGTGCGCACGGCGGGAACCTCGCGCATCCGCATGACGGGCTCCTGTCGCGCGGCTGTCGCGACCGCCCGGGTCGGCCTCGGCTAGTCGCTCCCGGTCACCGCCGAGGTCGACGACGACGCCACGAGGGCCTCCCGCGCGAGCTGGACGGCATCCGCGGGCGACGCTCGCTCGCCTTCCTCGATCGTCCGCCAGAAGCATTCGCGGCCACACACGGTCGCGCCGATGTCGCGGATCCTGTCGACGTCCCGCTGCTCGACCTGGATCCTCTGGATCGCCTCCTTCGCGCGTATGGCGTCCGCCCCACCGAGGAGCAGCCCGGCGCGCTCGGCGTCGCCCAACCGGATCGCCAGCCCGGCGAGGCCCTCGAGCACGACGGCCAGGCCGTGACCGTCACCGGACGCCTCCGCGTCGTCGAGCGCTTGCCTGTACAGGGCCTCGGCCTGCTCGAGGCCGCCCTCGGCGTGCGCGACGGCGGCCAGCCCGGCTCTGGCCACCGCGGTTCCACCGAGCCACTCGATCGTCCGGTACCACGAGAGGGCCTCCTCGTGCAGCCTCCTGGCGAGGTCGAGGTCGCCCTCCTGGCGCGCGCGGAAGCCGAGGCTGTTGCACGCCACGGGCCGGGCGTCGGGCGTGACCGGCCAGCTCGTGACGCCCGCGGGCTCCCCGTCGGCGCATTCGGGAGTCGCGTCCACGCCCGCGATCAGCTCGTCGAGCCGGTTGGCCACGTCCGCGAAGCCCGCCTCCCGCGCGATGCACACGGCCCGCGTCATGTACGCCCGCGCCGCGTCGCGGCCGCGCGCGGCCTCGGCAACGCCGGCGAGCGCGGTGAGGCTGCGGATCGAGCTCCAGCGGTCCCCGACCTGCTCGAAGCGCTCGAGCGCCCAGGCGATCGCGGATTCCGCCGCGCCGAGGTCGCCCTCGCGGAGGTGGTTGTAGCCGACGGCCAGCGTCGCCGCTCCGGACTCCCACGCCGCCTCGAGGCGGCCGAAGATGGCGACGGCGTCGCGCAGCGTCTTGAACGCCGCCTGCGTACGGCCCACACGGCCCAGCACCTGGCCGTGCTGCGCGGTCACCATTCCCGACACGAACTCGTCGCCCGCGCCGGCCGCGATCTCCATCGCCTCCTCGGTCAGGGCGTAGGCGTGAGCCAGGTCGTGCACGCGCTCGGCCAGCAGCCCCGCCACGCCCATCGCCCGCGCGCGCAGCGCCGGCGCCGCTTCGCGGTGCTGGACCAGCACGACGAGCCGGCGCCGGCCCTCGTTCGGCCGCCCCGCGAGATACCAGTACCAGCCGAGCGCGATGCCCAATCGCAGGCCGACCTCGATCGCCCCGGCGGCGATCGCCCAGTCGAGCGCGGCCAGGTGGTTGTCCTCGTCGAGCCGCATGGCCGCGAGCCATCGCTCCTGGTCGGGGCCTCTGAGCAGCGGCTCCGCCTCCTCGGCTCGGCGCAGGAAGAGCCGTGCGTGGCGCTCCCGGGCCTCCTCCAGCCGGCCCGACTCGGCCAGCCTCTCGATCCCGTAGTCGCGCAGCGTCTCGAGCATGAAGTACCGCGCCGGCTCCGTGCGCCCCACCTCGGCGATCAGCATCGACTTGTCGACCAGCCGCGACATGACCTCGAGGACGTCCTTCCCGTCCAGGCCGGCACCGACACAGAGCTCCTCCGCCGCCTCGTAGCTGCCGCCGCCCTTGAAGAGCGAGAGCTGCTCGAACGCCGTGCGCTCGTCGTCGCCGAGCACGTCGTAGCTCCAATCGACCGTCGCCCGCAGGGTCTGCCGCCGATCGGAACGCCGCGTCCTCGACGCCAGCAGCGTGAAGCGGTCGTCGAGCCGCGAATCGATCTGATCCAGCGGCAGCACCTTCACGCGCGCCGCCGCGAGCTCCAGGGCGAGCGGGATGTGGTCCAGCCGGCGGCAGATGCGCTCGACCGTCGAGCGCTCGCTGGGGCTGAGCGAGAACGACGGCCGCAGCGCCCGGGCGCGGTCGACGAACAGCGCGACGGCGTCCCGCGTCGACAGCGGCGCGACCCTGAGCTCGCATTCGCCCTCGACGTTCAGCGGCTCGCGGCTGGCCGCGAGGACCGAGGTGGACTCGCAGCGGCTGAGGAAGGCCTCGACCGCCTCCGCCGCGCCCGGGAGCACGTGCTCGCAGTGGTCGAGGATGAGCAGCGTCCTGCCCTCCGAGAACTTCGCGGTCAGGCGGTCGATCAAGGCGACGCTCGCGTTGGCCGCCAGGAGCGGGTCGTCGACGTCGCGGACTCCGGCGGCCACGGCCACGACGTTGACCACGCCCTCGTAGTCGTGCGCGTCGGTCAGGTCCGCGATCCAGACGCCGTTCGGGAACTTCTCGCGGACCTGCAGGCCGCTCTCGATCGCGAGCCGGGTCTTGCCCACCCCGCCGGGGCCCGTGAGCGTGAGCAGTCGCCGGCGCCCGAGCTCGACGGCCACGTCCGTGAGCTCGCTGTCCCGGCCCACGAAGCTGGTGCGGGGCTCGCGCAGGTTGCCCGCCGCACGCGTCGGCGCCGGCGCCGGCGCACCGGCACGGCCGACCGCCTGCCCCCGGTACAGGTCCGGATCGTGAGCCAGGATCCGGCTCTGGAGCGCGCGAAGCTCCGGGCCGGGCTCGATCCCGAGCTGGTCCACCAGCGCGGAGCGGACCTCCGCGAAGGCCTGGAGCGCGTCGGCCTGCCGTCCCTCGCGGTACAGCGCGGTCATGAGCTGGGCCCAGAGGCGCTCGCGCAGCGGGTGCGCGCGTACCAGGGCCTGCAGGTCCCCGACCACCTCGCCGTGCCGGCCGAGCTCGAGCTCGACGTCGATCCGCTCCTCGAGCGCGTCGACGCGCTCGTCGGCGAGGCGCATGCGCTCCGTCTCCACGACGAAGTCCCCCTCCACGTCGAGCAGCGGCGCCCCCCTCCACAGCGCGAGCGCGCGGTTCAACGCGGACAGCGCGTCGACGTAGCCGGCGTCCTGCCGCGCGGCGCGCGCCGCGCGCACCAGCCGTCTGAACTCGAGCGCGTCCACGTCCGTCTCGTCGGCCTCGAGGACGTAGCCGGGCGCGCACGTCCGCAGCCGGTCCGCGCCGATCAGCTTCCTGAGCCGGGAGATCTTGACCTGGAGCGCGTTCGAGGGGTCCTCGGGCGGCTCCCCCTGTCCCCAGAGGCTCTCGATCAGCGCGTCGGCGCTGACGATCTGCCCCGCGGACAGGGCGAGGCGGACCAGGACCAGCCTGTCCTTCGGGCCGCGCACCCCGAAGCGTCCGCGTTCGTCCTCCACCTGGAGCGGACCTAGGATCCGTATGCGCACCTGTCCCCTTCGAGCCTCGCCGGTCGGATCCGACAGGTTGCCACACGTCGCGCCGCTCGCTGCTGGTTCATGGCCTCTCGGCCGGCGGCGCCGGGGCGGCGGCTGCGTCGGGTCCGACTGGGTTGCTGCTCGGCGATGACTGGTGGAGACCTTCGGCTGGAGTAGTCGCCGGTGTCGCGGAGACGACGAGATCGCGGGATCTTAAGTCGCCAACAGCGGGGCCCACGAACGCCGCCAAGCGTCGGATCGCGTGCCCGGCGGTGAGCCACTCAAGCTCATCTGGCCGTCAGAGGACCAGCAGTTCACCCCGCCTGGGCTACGAAGGATCGGGGATGGCAGGAGCCGTGCCGCCGAATTACGGTCATCGGCGGGGCTTGCCCGGAGGGGGATTTCACCGGTTGCGTCGCTCCGAGTTTCTGTAGTTCTTCCCAAAGGGGCGACTGTGTCATGACGGCTGGGAGCAGCGGTCAGATGATCGATGCATGGCCGGCGGATCAAGCCGAGACCACCGAAGTCGTGGAAGCAAATGTGTCCGCGACGGACGGCGTCCCGTACGTCGCGGCGGCCGGCGCGCTTGCCGCGCTCGCGATCGTCGTCGGCGCAATCGGTCCGTGGGCGCACGTGTCGCTGATCGATTACGACGGCGTCCAGGGCGTCGGCGTCGCCGCCTTCTGCGCGGGCGGCGCCGCTCTCATCGGCAACGCGACGCTGATCTGGCATCGACGGCGGGGCTTGGCGACCCTCGGAGTGCTGGCGGCAGGTGTCGCGTTTGCCGCGGCGATGGTCTCGTGGGCGCTCATCGCGGTCTTCTCGAACTCGATCGGCGTGATAGTCGCGGTGCTCGGACGCAGCGGCGTGCCACGGTCGGTCAGGTCGGTTGCCGACGTATCCGTCGGGTGGGGACTCGTGCTGACAGTCGTGGGAGCGCTGGTCCTCGGAGCCCTCTCGCTCGTGGCGCGTGCCGCGCTCGCCGACGCCGACGGGGGCTCCGCTCGCGGCGCCTCCGACCCAGACACGTACCGGGATGTCGGCGACCCGTACGACGCAGGCTCGGAGCCCTGGAGCTGAGCCGGTGAAGGCGCACCGGACATCCGTCGTGAAGCTCCGGCGACCGAGCGGCGTCTTTGCGGGGCTCTTCGTGATCCTCGCGATGCTGGCCGCACCGGCGACCGCTGCGGTCGACACGCAACCGGTAACCGCGGTGATCCTGGTCGACGAGTCCGGGTCGCTGTCTCCCGCCGCGGTCGCGGCTGAGCGCGACGCTGCCGCTGCCCTCGTCTCGAGCGACCTGTCGAAGCGCTCGAAGTTCATGATCGCCGGTTTCGGCAGCGCCAACCGGCCCGGTCAAAGTGCGGTCACGGCGTACTGCGACTTCGTGGTCACGAGCAATCGAGCCGCGCGCGAGCGGCTCGTCCAGTGCGCGAACAGCATCCACGCGCGCAAGCCGTCGGAGGGGAACGACACCGATCACGCGAAGGCGATCCAGTTCGCACTCGAGCACCTGAGAGGCCAGCGAGGCGTCCCCGCGATCTTCCTCCTCACGGACGGCGTGCTCGACGTCCAGAACAGCCCGGATTACGGCCGGCGTCCTGAACGGCGTACCGCGGAGGCGCAGCGGAGGGTCAGCGAGGTCCTCCTTCCCGAGGCCCGCCGTCGTGGCGTGCAGGTCCGGCCGTTGGGGTTCGGCAACGCGTCCCGCCCTGCGCTCGACGCGTTCGCCGCCGGCGGCGCGGGTGTGAACCGCAGGTGCTCAGGAGGACGGCCGCGCGCGGTCATCGTCCACGACATCGCCGAGGTGATCCACGGTCTCGTGACCTCGCTCGGCGGCGTCCGGTGCGGCGCGGTGGGTCCGCCCAACACCGGCACGCTCGGGCGCGGCGGGTCGACCAAGCTCAAGGTGAAGATCCCGGCGATCGCCACGGACGGTGCGATCACGGTGGTAAAGGGCGACCCGAGCTTCCAGGTCGACGTCTACCAGCCGAACGGAGACCCGACGCCGGAGAACGGCACAGTCAACGGCCAGACGTTCGAGCGCAGCGGCCGGACCGCGCGCGTGGAGTCGGTGCAGATAACGAACCCGATTCCGGGCGACTGGACGGTCAAGGTGTCCGACCCGCGTAATCGCGCATCGTCGACGCGCGTTACGACGTTCGCGATCTGGGAGGGAGTGCTGCAGGCGAGCCTCGTGGACTCACCTGTCTTGCCGATCCCTGGTCGTGACATCGACGTGCAGGTCCACGTGCTCGCACGCAACGGCGTCCTGACCGGCGACGACCTCGATGGCGTGAAGGCAGAGGCGCAGGCGTTCGGCAGCTTTGGTCGCGTGCCGATCCCGCTGCGCCTGACGGACGGCTCGGCGTTCAAGGGCAGGTTCCCGCTTCCCGCCGATGCGAAGGGCGCGCTCCGCATCGAGGCGCGGGTGAGCGGCCCGGGCGTGAGCTCCGACGTCCGCGTCGACCCGCTGAAGATCCAGACCTCGAACTACGTCTTCGGCGACTTCGACCTCTCCATCCCGCGCGAGCTCCATGCCGGCGATGTGATTCACGGGTCGATCACGACGACGAACCAGGGACCACCCCGCGCCGGCGCGCTCCAGCTCGGGGAGTTCTCCCCCGGCACGCTCGTGACGCTGGACTCGTCGCTCGACCGGATCCCGGCGGGCAAGCAGCGCTTCCCGTTCACGATCACGGTCTCGAAGCGGTCGAAGGCCGGGTCGATCTACGCGCAGGTCGTGCTCGTGGCGGA
The DNA here is from genome assembly GCA_036389835.1 of Thermoleophilaceae bacterium. Lineage (GTDB taxonomy): Bacteria > Actinomycetota > Thermoleophilia > Solirubrobacterales > Thermoleophilaceae > AC-37. Next base: position 47,491 of record DASVWC010000105.1, read on the forward strand.
CAAGGGCGAGCCGCTCTCCAAGGCGGCGGTCGACACGAAGGTCGTCGAGCCGCCACCCATTCCCACCTGGGTCCTGATCCTGGCTGCGTGCTGTCTCGTCGCGCTGCTCGCGCTCGGGTTCTTCCTGTGGCGCCGGCGCCAGGCGAAGCGCGCGCGCACAGACACGCGGAGGCTGGTCGTGACCCTCCTGAACGGCACCGGCGAGAGCAGCGCATCGCGACTCGGCCCCGAGGGCGGCAGTCGCTGGAAGCCGCGCCGGACCATCGTGCTCTACGACAACGACGGAGCCAAGGAGCTGCTCGACGAGCGAACCGGAGCCGGCCGCGGTCAGGAGTTCGTGATCGAACGTGACAGGTCGGACGTCACGGTCCGGTCCGACGACGCGGTGTGGGAAGGCCAGCTCGCAACGCCTCTCGTGGTCGCGGAGAACGTCCGCCTGACCGTCAGCGAGGAGAACGGTCTGGGTGACTTGCCCGAGAACGAGCAGGCCGGCGCGCCGTACGGCGGGGCCGAAGACACGTTCGGCGACGCGGGCGAACCGGAGCCGGTGGATCCGGCAGAGACACAGACATCGGACTGGGATTAGGAGAACTCGAGAAAATGGCCATGAAGCTCTACAAGCAGTTCCTGTACGTCGGCCTCGGCGGTACGGGTCTGGAGATCGGAGTCGCGCTCGAGCAGGCGCTCCGCGCCGAGCTGTGCGGTCCGGACGGGATGCAGCTGATGAACCGCGACCTCCCGGGTGCTCTCGAGCCGTTCCAGCTGCCGCGCTGCACGCAGTTCGTCTACCTCGACTTCGACGAGTCGGCGCGGAGCCGGGCGAAGGGGGCGGGCGTCACGGCGGCCGGTCAGGCCGCCGCCGCGGCCACGGCACAGGTCGTCCCGAACCTGACGCCGAAGCAGAACAGCTTCACCCAGGCGGCACAGATGCTGCGGATCTCCGCAACGGAAACCGTCAAGTCGTGGCTGCCCGGCCCGGAGGGGGAGCCGCAGCGCTTTCCGCTGAGCGAGGGCGCGGGCCAGCTCCCGACGGTCGGGAGGGCGGCGCTCTTCGAGACGTTCCGGCTGAACAACGGCCCAGCACCGGTCACCAATCCGCTCGGACGCGCGTTCGGCCAGCTCGCGCAGTCAGCCGGCGACCTCGCCGCGATATCGAACGATCGCGCCTCGAAGGGGATCGACATCTTCGTCGGCTTCTCCGTCGCGGGCGGCACCGGCGCCGGGATCTTCTACGACGTGCTCCGTCTGATTGCGCACGTCGCGGAGGTGAACCGCCAGCATGACGCGGGTCTGTCGATCTACCCGCTCGTCGTGATGCCATCTGCATTCGCCACCCGCGGAACGGACGCTCCCCGGCCGCATCGTCTGAATGGCGGGCCGGCCCTTCAGGAGCTGTTCGAGCTCGTCGACTACGCGAACGGCGCCCCGGAGGAGGTCATGAAGATCCGCCCGGTTCGGTACCCGGGGGGCAGCGGTGTCTCGCCCGAAGCGCCGGTACCCGTCAAGACCGCCTTCCTCTTCTCGAAGCCGGCGTCGATCAAGATCGAGGATCTTCACCGCTCAATCGTCGCCTTCGTCCTGTCGGTCACCGGAACGACTATCAACGACGGCAAGGGAGAGACGTTCACTCCCCTCAGCGCGCAGCTGATCAACGACCCGCTCCTGGCGGCTCCAGCCCCGGATGGGGCCGGCAAGCGGCCGGCCGCCTCTGCGCTCGCGGCCGAGCTGCGGATACCGGTGGAGACCATCGCGAACCTGCTCGCGAACCGGCTGCTGGCGAACGCAACGCGCGAGTTGCGTGAACCGGAGCCCACCGAGAAGCAGGACAACGTCAAGGATCTGTTCGAGCAGTACGGCTCGGTCACCGGACTATCGGCGCTCGCACGCCCGGCGCCGACCCACCGCTTGCCGGACCTCGAAGGGCGCGGCGCTTCGGAGATCGCTGCGGAGCTCCGCAAGCGCGCTCGTACGGCCGAGCAGCTACTCAACAACCTCCGCGAGAGCCAGCGGCGGGCGCTCGCCCGACTGGCAGACGAGGCCGACTATCACGGTGGCGTCGAGGCACTCGCGAAGGAGTGGGATCTCTTCCGGGTGAGTCGCGTGGTGCTCGGGCATCCGAGTTTCGTCGATGTGACGGCTCGCGACGGCTTTCGCGGGTTCGTCACGCGCCGTGGCCAGCAGCCTCCCGACAACCCTGGCAAGTTCACGAACGACCCACCGACGCCTCCGTCCCTCAAGGACGGGCCGCTCGGCGTCAAGAAGGTAGGAGTCAACGACAAGACGGTGCGCGACGCGATTCGCGTGCAGGATCGCTGGTACCAGTGGCGTGTTCGCAGTTTGTTCTACGAGGTCTGGCGGGACTACCGGAGCACGTGGGAGCCGCGCCTGCGCGAGCTCGAGGATCGCCTGCTCCAGACGATCCGTGCGTTCGACGAGCACACGGCCGCGGAGCCCGACAGCTTCCACGCCGGCTGCCAGGCGCTCTACCGCGAGCGGACGGGGGTCGTCTACTTCGTGCCGGACGGTGGGCCGAGCAACAACCTCGACATGTGGTACCGCTCTACGGTGCTACCTCGCCTGTGCGAAGTGCTCAACCTGCCGGAGGGCGTCGACGAGGGGCGGATCCTCCAGAAGATCATGCACGGCCGCTGGGACGACGCGTACGCTCGCTTCCGCCGGGACAGCAGGCCCAGCGCGGCGCGGGAATACGTGCTGGAGGCGGTGCGCCAGATCCTGACGGAACGCGTGCTGGCTCCGGGCGAGGAGACGTCGCTGCTTCCTCGGATAGAGACCCTGTTGCGAGTCGCCGCGAATCAGTCGGACGCTGCCGCGCAGGGACTGTCGCCGCGGATGCTCGAGATCTTCAAGCGGTCGCTCGTGCAGCTTCTGCCGCTCGATTTCCGCCCGCAGGGCAGCGCCCACGCCGGCTATGGGCAGCTCGAGGTCGACGTCTTCTATCCGTCGGCCCAGCCGAATGGCCGGATAGAGATGTACCTCAACAGCACGGCGCTTAGCACGCTCGAGGAGCCACAGCGGAACTTCCACGCGCTCTCCGGGGTGGACTTCCTCAGCGTGGTCCTGCGGCGGAAGTCACTGCCGGCCACGGCCGTCCTCGAGTACCGGGAGATGATGGCGCTGCGAATGACGGCGCTGACGCCCGAGGGCGCGGCCGAGGGCGACCTTTTGCCGTGGCGGCAGCGGCTCGGGTACGACCCGACCTGGCTCGTGCTGCGACCGGATGAAGGAGCTCGCGTCCTCGCTGCCCTGCTGACCGCGATGTGGGATGGGTCGATCGAGGTCGTCGACGGCACGAACGAGAACCCGAAGGTTCTGCTGGTCCACCAGCTCGACAGGGCTGCGGGGCCGCCGATGCGGCTCGTCCTGCCGGACGAGATCGGCGTGTCGAGGTGGTGCGGATTGGTCACCGCCTACGAGCGATATGTCCTGTCCGGCGACGAGACCGAGCTCGAGCGATGCGCCGCGCTGCTCCGCAGGACGTCCCCGACAAGCTCTGAGCCGAGCGAGCTCTGGGACGCGTTCATGGACATGAGGGGTTCCGAGGAGAGCATGGCGAAGCGTCTGGTCGACCGAATCGTTGACCAGGGAGCGGGGCAGATCGGCGACCGGGCGACACCGCGCGTATACACGTTCTGGGTCGACCTGTTGCCGGAGGCCGAGCGCTACAACGCCGATCACTCCCCGCAATGGCAGCAGCTCTACCTCAGCCGCGAGGTCGATCTGCGTGAGCCCGCCCAGTCGCGCGAGGCGTCATGAGACAGGAGCTCCCGAGCCAGCTCTTCGCCAGCTCGAGGTTCGAGATGGTCGTCCGGTTCGACCTGAAGGAGGACGGCGAACGCCTGCTTACGGAGAGCATCGCGGATCTGCAGAGAGCGAAGGCCCCTGCGAATTGCTCCGTCTTCAGAGCCCGGCGAGTGCTGTTGGTGGCCGAGAGCGAGGATTTCCCTCGCTACGGCGAGGCCGTGAGGCGGCTGCGTCTTGCGAGTTCGGTCGTGCCCATCATCTGCGTGCTGCGCGCAGCTCCGACCGAGGCGGGGCCAGACTCCGGTCCTGAGGTCGTGCTCCCGGCGATTCTCCAGGACAAGCGCGTCGCCGTGATCTGGGTCGGCGACCCGCGCGGCACGGTGTGGGAGGTAGCCACCGGTAACTCGGAGGCCATCACGAACTACCCCCCCGATCCGGACGGAGAGGCCGCGCTCGAGGAGCTCCTGAGCGCGCTGGAGATCCCGGCGGTATTCGACAAGGTCTTCGAGCACGCCAAGGCCAATAGGTGCCCGGTCTCACCAGCGCTCCGAGTGTTCGTCCCGGGCAGCAGCGCCCCTGGGATCGTGGAGACGGCTGAGGCATTCGCGCTCCAGGAGCTGACCGGTCGGGGCGACGCCGATTCACGGCGAGCACGTCAGAAGCGACCGCCCACGCATCCCCAGATCTTCGACCCGGCCGCGCCAACCGCGGACTTCTTCACCCCCGACGGCTCGATTGGCTTGCACAAGGCGAAAGTGGAACGGGCTACGGAGGACGCGGTCGCCGGGATCAAGAGCCTGCGCGGCGACTACCTCCCTTCACGCAGCCGGCGCCGAGACGTCGCCGGAAAGGTCCTGGAGATCCCCAACGCGCTCGACGATCTGCGGAACGAGCTGATCTACCTGTTCGAGCACTTCGAACCGACGGACGGGATCAACGAGGAGGAATGGGAACTCATCGTGCGGGCCGGCGTGACACAGAAGGTCTACGACGGCTACGACTCCCAGCAGGAGGCGGGCGCCGAGGCTGCAGATGCAGTCAGGACATACGCCGAGGAAGCGCTGCGTTCGACGAAGGCGCTCGGTCCGATCATGAGCCACCTGCGCGGCCTGGCACGCAAGGCAACCCCCCGGACCAGCAAGGAGACCGTGCAAGCGGTGAAGCGCACGTGCCCGGACGAGCGGCTCGACGGACTTCGCAGGCAATCTCGGTTCAAGCTACCGTCGACCGTCGCCAGCTTGGCCGCGCTGTTCGGCTTCGGCGCCACGCTCGTCTGGTGGCCGGGGATCCTGCACGTGATCCCGGTGCTCCTGCTGCTCGCGGCTTCAGCCCTGCTCGGGCATGCGGCGGCCGACACGGACTGGCCAGGCTGGCGCGCCTTCTTCACCGCGTTGGCTCGCATCCTCCAGTCGGCGGAGTTCGTCCCGCGCGCGGCCGCGTTCATTGGCGGCTTGATCCTCGGGGGCATCGCGCTCGACGCGGTGGCGGGCCCGTCGGCGCTCGTCGACGAGGGCGGCGTCCCGGGTCTGCGCGTCGTGTGCGTCGTGCTGTCACTCGTCCTGCTCGCAGCCTACGTGCGGTTGACATGGCGCGCGGCCGTCGATGCGTGGGTCGAGGACCTGAAGGTGGAATCCGTCACAGCGGCAGGGCGCCGCGCCCTTGGCGGATCCGAGTCCGGCGGCGACGAGGTGCTCCTCGACCGGATCCTGTCGACCGCGCGCGACGTGATCGGCAACGATTGGATGAGCGCGGACGTCCGGCGCGAGTTCAAGACGATCGTCGAGCGCCTCCTCGCCGCTCTGGATCGTTTGCGGAGCGAGTTCGCCAAGCTGCACGAGGAGAAGAAGGAGGTGTGCCAGCGTGTTCGGGGCGTGCCGGCGCCGGCTGTCAATCCCGCCGTGCGGGTGGAGCTCGATCCGCCGACAGCGAACGCGGTCGAGGAGTTCGAGGACCTCGTGCTCGAGGACTATCTCGACGAGATTGCGCGCGCGCTGGACCGGGCCTGGCCACTCCTCCGGGCCAAGGCTGCCCAAGACGCTGAGGAGCAGATGCGCGAGTCGCTTCGCGACTGGCAGCCGCGGTACTCGAAGATGCTGGGCGACTTCGGGCTCCTGGGCGAGGGCCCCCGCTTCGAGCAGGAGACGCGTGACATCCTCTCCCCCGAGGGCTTCGCACGGCGTTACCGGCTGCTGGAGAAGCTCTGGCGCGGTATCCGACTCGACCTGCTGCACGACGAGCAGGACCTGGTCCAATACTGCGGCTCGGAGCATCTGAGGGTGCTCGACCAGTCCGAGACCTACCGGTCGGTCGTCTTCGCTCCGGACCGCGCGGATCCGCCAGAGGGAGTGATACGCACGCCCTACATGGGTAGGGCGGGTCTTATCCGCGTGGTCGATCTAGCGCCCGCAGGCTGGAGCTACGGCCCACAGATTCCCCCCGCCGACGCGGCCTGAGATGAGCACTTCTGAGCGCGATGTGGTCGTTCGCCCCGGCCGGGCCCGTTCTCTCGGGTCGTCGCAGAGTGTCGCCTTCTGGCGGTCGGTTTCGTGCGTTGCGTACTAGTTACCGGCGCTGGCGCCAGTCGTGACCTCGGACGTTGCGGTCCGCTTCCGCTCATGGCGGACTGGGCGGTGGCGCTCCGAAAAGAGCTGAACAGGCGTGAGCCCAGACTTGCCGACGCCATCGGCCTGCGTGACGGCATCGAAGGCACTGCCTTCGAGAAAACTCTCGGAGAACTTCTCAGGTGGCAAGAGCTGCGGCCGCTCAACAAGCGCTTCCGCGGGCTCGGGGGAGACCGCGCGGGCGCCTTCTTCACCGAAGTCGATCGTGCGTACGAACTCGAAGAGCGCCGCCTCAAGGACATCATCGCCGCCATCAACACGAGCCTGTTTCGGTCGTTCGGGGCGACGCAGATCGACACGGAGAAGGCGACCGACGCCTACGGACCTCTGCTGCGGTTGCTCGGCGACGGTGACGATCTGACGATAGTCACGACGAACTACGATCCAGCCGCCTGGCTCGCTTTGAAGGAGCTCGGCAAGAGGCCGGAGACGGGCTTCGACCGGTCACCGGGAATCCGCCCGCCGATCGCCCCGGAGGGCATGGTCGAGACCGCACGCGCCACCAAGGAGGCGGTCGCCGTCTTGCACCTCCACGGGGCCGTCGGTTGGTACGAGAAAGAGGAGGACGGGGCCCGCCGGGTGTATGAGCACCTTCCGGATGAGCCCTTCGACCCAGGGCGCGGCCGCCCCGTGGTCCTGTATCCAGATCCTGACAAGGATCCAACACGAGACGCCGTCGTTCAGGACTTATGGCAGGAGTTCGACTCAGCGCTCGAGGGTGCGGACGTGGTCGTGGTGATCGGACATTCGCTGAACGACCCGGCCCTGGTCAGCAAGCTGCGCACCGCCGCCGAGTTCACCGACGTGTGCATCGGTGTGTACCCGGGACCCCGCGAGGCCTTCGGCGACGGAGAGCCGACGACGATCGCGCAGGCCGAGGTGGACCGGATTCGGGAGAATGTCTCCCTCCAGGTGGACGTGGTTCCGGTGCGCTTCGGTCCTGGGACGCTGGGCGATCTATCGCATCTGGAATCCTGGCTGTGCGCGAAGGAGCGCCAACCCTCGCGAATGCCCGGACGGTGAAGTCGTAAGGGGCGAGCACGGGGCCCGCTGGACCTCAATGGACTTGCGCTCTAGACAACCTCGCGGGGGTTTAGGACCTCAAGGGACCTCGTCCGCGGGCGTGGCGCCAAAAAAAAAATCAATCTTTTCGGCGTGCGAAATCGGCCCGAAGTCCGCCGCGTGCAGAGATTTCGCGCCTCAGATCGCCGGAAAGCCGCGGGTGCGCAGGCACTTCACAAAAATGGCGAGGGCCGGAATCGAACCGGCGACACCACGATTTTCAGGGACGCGGGAACTCGCTCGCGGAAGGCCTAAAAGCCCTGCAAATTGGGTGTTGTCAGCGGGAGCCGACGGCGCGAGCTAGCCGCCGATAGACGCGGATATCGGCGGCTTCTGGACGTGGGGCCGGCCCCCACGTCCAATTTGGGAGCCGGGGGAGGGCATACGCACTAGCCCACCCGGCCTCACCCGTGGTGCCGTGGCCGTCAGTCGATGCCGCGGCGCACGAAGCCGCGCACGCCCCAGGCACCGAACACGACGAGCGACGCGGCAAGCCCGAGCACGATCCATGGGGTCGCCAGGTGATCGACCGGGGTCAGGGCCGCCCGCAGGCCCTCGCTGACGTACGTCAGCGGGTTGGGCAGCGTGACGAGCTGGAACCAGCGGAGCTCGCTCAGCGAGGTCCAGGAGTAGAAGGTCGCGCCCGTGAAGATGATCGGGTTGAGCACGATCGCGAAGGACGCGCTGATGCGGTTGGGCGGGACTGACGTACCGATCACCAGACCGAGCGCCGCACCGATGAGGGACCCGACGACGAGCACAACCGCGAGTCCGGGCCAGCTTGCGCCGGCGAGGTCGACCCCACCTGGGAGGATCAGCTCCGCGAGCGGCAGGATCATCAGCGCGGCGATCATCCCGCGCAGCGCGGCGATCGTCATCTTCTGAATCGCCACGCCGCCAACCGAGAGGGGTGCGAGCAGCCGGTCCTCGACCTCCTTGGTCACATACAGCTCGAGCACGAGGGGGAGCGCGGCGTTCAGGAGCGATGACACGAACAGCGTGAGCGCCATGACGCCAGGCATGAGCAGCGTCGCGTAAGCCGCGTCCGCCGCCCCGATCTCGGGGAGCACGCGGCCGAACACGAGCAGGTAGAAGGTCGGCTGAAGTAGGGCCTGGGCGAGGAACGCGACCGGCTCGTAGCGGACGGTCACCCAGAGGTCGCGCTGGCACAGGGCGAGGAACGCGCGGCGGCGAGCGGCGGTGGTCGACACAGCGATCGCGCTCACCGCAGCTCCCTGCCGGTGAGGTGTACGAAGACGTCCTCGAGGGTCCCCTCGATGCGCCGCAGGCCGACGAGCTCCCCGCCCTCCTGCTCACTGGCCACGCGCGCCATTTCGGCGATTCCACCGTTCACCCCGTACAGGCGGACGGCCCATCGGCCCTCCTGCACGCGCTGGCTCTCGACGCGTTCGGACACCCCCGCGAACGCGGGCCGCGGATCGGTCCCGTCGGCGTCCACCGTCAGCTCGAAGCCGTGCGTGGCGGGCAGGAGCCGCCGCAGCCCGCGGGGGGTGTCGAGCGCGACGATCCGGCCATGGTCGATGATCGCGATCCGGTCGCAGAGGCGATCGGCCTCGACCATGTCGTGCGTGGTGAGCATCAGGGTCGTGCCGCGCTCGCGCAGGTCGTGAAGCGTCTCCCACAGGAAGAGCCGCGATTGCGGATCGAGTCCGTTGGTGGGCTCGTCGAGGACGAGCAGATCCGGCTCGTGCATCAGGGCTCGGGCGATCATCAGCCTCTGGGCCAGGCCGCCCGAGTATTCGTCCACGTGCTCGTGCTCGCGGCCGGCCAGGCCGAATCGGGCCAGTAGGTCCCGAGCGCGCTCACGCCGCTCGCGGCGACCGGCGCCGAAGTACGCGGCATGGAAGGTGAGGTTCTCGATCGCGGTGAGCGACCGGTCGAGGTTGCTCACCTGCGGCACAACCGCGATGCGGAGCTTGACCGCGACGGGATCGGCCACCACGTCGATCCCGTCGATGAGGACGTGTCCCCCCGTCGGCCTGACTCGGGTGGTGATCATCCCGATCGTGGTCGTCTTGCCGGCGCCGTTCGGTCCGAGCAGCCCGAAGATCTCGCCACGGCGGACGTCGAAGTCGATTCCCACGACCGCCTCGGTCTCGTTCGACTCGTAGCGCTTGCGGAGCCCCGCGACCGTGACGAACGCTCTGGCGTCGGCTGCCACGGTCCGCTAGTCCCGCAAGACGACGGCGGCGATCGTCTCTCTGCCCTTCAGGAGGTCGATGTGCCCGCCCTCGACTGTGACCAGCTGGAACCCAGCCGATGTCTCGTCGCCCCATGCGAGCATCTCGGCTTCCCGCACCTTCTCGTCGCTGCGGCCACGCACGGCGAGGATCGGGCACGAGAGCGGTTCGCGAACGGCCGGTTGGTACCGGCGGACGGCCTCCACGTCCGCCCGAAGCACCAGCGGGTCGACACCACTGCCGGCCGCGGGCGCCGATCCACTGGCCGAGGCGTCGGCGCGGGTTCTCGGCGCGCTCATCCCGGCGACCACGACGCGCTCGGTATCTCCGAAGCCCAGCTCGCGCAGCGCGTGCGCGGCCTCGAGAGCCAGGAGAGCGCCCATGCTGTTGCCGAACAGGATGGTGGGCGGAGAGTCGCCGGCACCGGCGTAGGTCTCGGCCGCCTCCTGCGCCATCGCGGTGATCGACGTCGACGGGGGCTCCGAGGATCGCCATTCCCGGCCCGGCGGCTGATACGCGACCAGCCGGGCGCCGTGTGGCGCGAGAGCGGCCGCCCAGTCGCCGAACACGGAAGCGCCGGCGCCCCCGTGGGGGAAGCAGAGTGCGGCCCGCGTGGAGCCATCGGGCGGAGGTGCACGCCAGAGCACGCCTCCACTCAAGGGGTCGTCCATCCTCTCTTGAGGGCGACTACGAGGTGCAGGCCCGTGCCCGTGTACCCGGCGGCTTGGGAGGTGCGCACCTCGAACTCCGCGCGCTCGAGCAGGGCAACGACCTCGGTCAGGGCGCCCTCCGCCTCGTCGACCTCGCTCACGATCGCGCCGATCCGCTGCCAGTCCGCGTCGGCGACGCCGTTGAGGGCTTCCAGCTCGCTGCCCTCGACGTCGATCTTCACCAGGTCGACGTGCGAGAGCTCGAAGCGCCGCATGAGGTCCGAGATCGTCGTCACCTTCACGTGGCGCGGTGAGCCGCTGAGCACGTAGTCGACCAGCTCGTTGACGGCGTCCTCGCCATCGTCAGCCAGCCCCTGGTGCGTGTTGCGGAGGTAGCGGGCCAGCTCCGAGCGCGCGCCCCGGAGCCGGTCCTGCTCGCACGACATGAGGGTCATCTTGGGGAAGAACAGGAGCTGCTTCTCGGTGACGCGCGAGCCGATGGCGACCTCGACCGCCGTTGCGCCCACGGCCGCGCAGTTCTCCTCGAGCGCCCGGCATATCTCAGGGATCGGCTCGACCGCGATCAGCCGCGCCCCCGGCCACCGCCGTCCTGCATACAGCGTGAACATCCCGATGTTCGCACCGAGGTCGAGCACCGTCGGCGCCTCGGGCAGTCGCAGCTCGCGTGGCGCGTAGCAGTCGCCGCCGAAGATCTCGTCGTAGAGGTAGTTCGCCTCGTTCGTGCTCGCTGACGCGATGCTAGTGCCGTCGGGGAGCGTGTACCTGGCGAGGGCGTCACTCATAGTCGGCCCACGAGGACGTACCGTCCTCGGCGACCTCGATGACGCTCACGCCCGGCCGGTCGCCGTCGGTCGTCACCCACGGGAAGACGACGAACCCCTGGCCGCTGTGGCGCCACGCGCCGAGGGACCGCTGCGGGTACAGCGCGCGGCTGAGCACGCCGACGTCCCAGTCGAAGGTGAAGAGAAGCGCGTCACCCGCCTTCTCGGAGAGGTGGGCGTCGAAGTAGTCCTGGATCTCCTTAACGTCGCTTCGCGGCGGAGTGTCGTAGAGCGACTCGCCCAGCTTGCCGTAGGCGCCGCGAATGACACCGGTCGCCTGGTCGAACTCCTGGTCCGGGTTCAGGCGCTCGGCAGTCGCGATCGCGGCCGCACGAAGCCTGGTCTCGCTGCTCGCGAACGGGAAGAGGTGATCGGGCCCCATGCGCGAGTAGAGCGCCTCGAGCACGGCGGGATGGCGCGTGCGGCAGGCGGCGATCATCGGGCTGAACTCGTTCATCCGGAGGGCACGCAGGAGGGCCTGCCCGGTCATTCCGTAAGTCACGCGCTGGCGCCTGTACCTCTGCGACACGCCGCCCGCGTCGAGATACAGGATCGCGCCGATGCCGCTGACCTGCCAGAGCCGGTAGGCGACGAAGCCGATGTCCGCGCCGTCGAGCCTGGCCAGGAAGAGGCCCGACAATCCGGTCAACGCGTCGCCGTCACGACTCCACATCGGGCTCATGTCGATCCCGAACGCCTCCGAGTCCACGCGGATGAGGCGCTCGGCCAGCTCCGCCCGCCGCGCTGTGTCAAGGCTGGCATCCACCGGCCAGTGCTCGACCGTTGCCTGGGCCTCCGTCATCCGCCGAGCGCGACGCGCTTGGACAGGTCCCGGATGGTGCGGGCCTCGAAGACGTCCTGAACCGTCAGGAGCAGACCGGCCTCACGTGCCCTGGTCCTGAGTGCGACCACCTTGATCGAGTTCCCCCCGACCAGGAAGAAGTCGTCGGTCACGCCGAAGTCCGAGTGATGCAGGACGCTGGCCCACAGGCGTTGCAGCTCCTCCTCCACGTCGTTCTCGGGCTCCCCGCGCTCCGTGCTGACGGGGGTGACGGCCTGCGACCGGAGGGTCTCGTACGCAACCTTCCCGTTCGGCAGCCGCGGAAGGCGCTTGAGGAGGCGAAGATCGGCCGGGACCATCGCGCGCGGAAGGACCGCCGACGTCCTCGCCCGGATGGCGTCGATCGACAGGTCCACCCCGGCATCGGGCACGACGAACCCGGCCATGCCGCCGCCGTCCTGCGCTGGGCACACGACGGCGGCTTCACGCACCCCCTCGATTCCGCCCAGCGCGGACTCGACCTCGTCGAGCTCGACCCGGACCCCGTGGACCTTCACCTGGCGATCGGCGCGGCCGAGGAACTCGAGCCGCCCGAGCGCGTCGAACCGGCCGATGTCGCCCGTGGCATAGAGCCGCTCATCCGTGTCGCCGGGCCCGCGGGGGTTGGTGATGAAGCGTCGTGCCGTCAGGTCGGGATCGCCGCGGTAGCCGCGGGCGACGGTCGGGCCCTTGATGTGTAACTCCCCGGGCAGGCCGGGGGCGACCACCGCTCTCTGCTCGTCGAGAAGGATCAGCTCGACGTCGCGTATCGGGAGGCCTATCGGCACGCGAGGAGCCTCGCCGTCCACCGGCGAGCAGCGATGGGCCGCCGCCCACACGGTCGCCTCGGTCGGGCCGTACTCGTTCACGAGCTCGACGTCCGGAAGCCGGGCCATGTGCGCTCTCACGAGCGCCGGCAGACAGGCTTCGCCGGCCACGACGATCCGCCGCAGGCTGTCCGGAAGGTCGTGCTCCGCCAGCAACGCGCTGTAGTAGGACGGGACGCACAGGAGCTGCGTCACCTGGTGGCGGGTCAGAAGATCGACCAGAGCGCCGGTGTCCTCCAGGGTCGCGCTGTCCGGAACGACGAGTGACCCCCCGGAGCACAGCGAACCGAAGATCACGCCCACGGAGCTGTCGAAGGCCATCGACGGGATGAGCGCCGAACGGTGGGTCGCCAGGTCGCCGTAGAACGACTCGCGGGCGCGGGTGGACGCGAGCAGGTTGGCCGCCGTCACCTCGACGCCCTTGGGGGCGCCGGTGGACCCCGAGGTGTAGAGGATGTAGGCGAGTGCGTCGCCGGGCGCCGGCGAAGCGGGACCTGGCTCGACGAACGTGTCGTGCCCGGACTGGATGGATGCGCCCCACCCCAGGTACGCCACGCTGCGAGCGCGTGCTATCGGCGAGGTCCTGTCCGTGTCGGGACCGACGAGGATCTGCGCGCCGCTGTGGGTCAGGCAGGCGGCGTTGCGCTGCAGCGGATAGCCGGGGTCGAGCGGCACGTACGGTCGCCGAGCCAGTTGACAGGCGCAGATCGCGACGACCGCCTCGACACAGCGATGCGTAAGTATCGCGACCGGCGACGCCTCGTCGCCAGCACGCTGGATCTCGGCAGCCAGGGCGGCGCTCGCGCCGGCAAGCTCACGGTAGGTCAGGACGCGGGTGTCGCTCACGAGCGCCGCCGACTCCGGCTCGCGGCCGGCCGCGTCCGCCAGCAACTCCGCGACGCTCGCGGCCTCCGCGACCGACATCACGAGGCGCAGGGGTCGGACATCGCCACGACGATCCTGCGCTCGCCCTCGTAGGGGTGCCGCCCGTGAGCGACGGTCATGTTGTCGAGTAGCAGGAGATCGCCGGCCTGCCAGGCGACGCTTCGCGAGACTGCGGCGTACGCCGACGCGATCGACGCGATCTCCTCGGCCGAGAAGGGCGAGCCGTCGCCGTAGTAGGTGTTGAACGGAAGCTCGTCCTCGGCGAACACCTCGAGCAGTGCCTCGCGCGTGTCCTCGTCGCGCCGGTGGATGTTGAAGAAGGCTGCGTGGTTGAACCAGAGCTCATCACCGGTGACGGGATGCGTGCGGATAGCGGGGCGATGCTGGACGGTGCGCAGCCGATCGTCGCCGAGCCATTCGAGGTCGATGCCGTTCTCGGAGCAGTAGCTCTCCACCGCCGCGCGGTCCGAGGTCTGGAAGGTCTCCTCCCACGAGAGGCCGAAGCCGGCGTTGTAGTTGCGCACGTAGCGAACTCCGAGCCGGCGTGCCTTGTCGACGATCTCCGCGGGGATCCTGGCCATCACCTCCCTGGTGTCCGCGATTGGCGTGTCTCCACCGCGCTCGGCGGGCGTCACACAGCCGAACCAGATGCGAAGCGGCCACTGAAGCCAGTAGGTGCCCTCGTTGTGCAGAACGATCTCCTGATCCGCCGGGAACGAGGTGGACTCGTAGACCTTGTCGGCCAGCTCCGCCCGCGGCGTCGATCGGTCGACGTACTCCAGGCGCTCGCTGTCGGCCGCCGCGACGATGTCCTGCAAAAGCCCGGCGTCGAGGTCCCCGATGCCGCGCATCAGAACGGCGCGGCTCGTGAGCAGGTGGCGATCGAGCTCACCCCTGCTCTCGGCGATCCAGCCCACGACGTCGTCGGAAGGCACCTCCAGGGTCAGGAGGGCGGTGGGCTCGCTCGAGTCGGGCGGATCCGTAGTCGCGCCCTCAGGCCACCGAGTCACTCGTCCACTCCCGATAAGTCCCGCCCCCCCGCTGGCCCCTGGGAGGAGGCTCAGCCGTCGCGAGCGCGGAGACTTACAAAGACAATCGGCCGACACAACCCCCCCAATAAGCGGGGCTTTTCGTGGGGCGTCCCGCGCCAGGAAGGCCCGGACCCTCCTAGCTGAGAGGGCCAGCCGCACCGGGAGCGCAGCGCGCGATCAGCGGTCGGCCGGTGCCCCAGCGACCACGGTGATACCGCCTTCGGGCACCCCGCTCTCGTGCCACTGGGCCATGTGGAAGACCGCGGCGCTTCGCGGCTCGAGGTTCGAGTGGTCGAACTGCAGCACGCGGTTTGACCTGACGCGGGACCAGCCGTCGGTCTCGCCGTAGAGCCGGCCGCGGGTAGGCCGCGCATCGGCTAGGGAACGGGATTACGCTCGCACTGTGCAAGCGGCTGCGGACGCCCCTCAACCCCGCCAGGCACCGATTGCCCATCTTCTCGGGATCTTGGGGCAGGGCCAATCGTCGCTGGCCGGATGGCTGGTGGGCACCGGCACCTCGGTCACCGGGCAGGACAGGCTTCGTCCCGACCCCGAGGATCCGCTGCATCGGGTCGTGACACGGCTGGGGATCGACGTCCAGCAGGACGGCGACTCACTTGCTTCTACGCCGGATGTCGTCGTTCCGGCGTCTTACGTGCCCGACGACCATCCAGCGCTCCTCACAGCGCACCGGAGGGGCATCCGCGTTATCCGGCGACTCGAGATGCTGCAGCGGACGCTCGCCGCGCGCCACGCGGTCATCGCCGTTGCAGGTGGTACGGGGAAGTCGACGACCACAGCTCTGCTTCACCAGCTCCTGCGGCGCGATCGTCCGGCCGGCCTGTACGTCGCGGCCGCGTGCCCTCACCTCGACGATCTCAACTACGAGGTCACGTCGTCGGGCCTGGCCGTGGTCGAGGCGTGCGAGTTCAAGCGCGAGTTTCTGGCCTTGCGGCCTGCGGCAACAATCGTCACGAACCTGCTCTGGGGTGACCACGCGGACTACTACGCCTCACAGGCGGCGATGCACGAGGCATTCGCGAGCCTGCTCGCCCGCTCTCCCCTGGTCGTCGTAAACGCCGGCGATGAGGATCTGCTGTGCCTCTCGCGGGATGTGGCTCCCGAGCAGATGGTGTCTGTCGGTGAGACGGCCGGCGACTGGCGCGTAGTGGTGCGCACGCTGGGTGGAGCGGGTACGAGCCTGGATCTCATCCACGGAGCGACGACTCATCGTCTGCGCTCGCCACTGGTGGGCAGGCACAACGCGCTGAACTTGGCCCTCGCGGCGGTCGCGTGTGTCGAGTTGGGCGAGCCGGGCGTGTTCGAGGCTCTTCGGGCGGACATGTCATTGCAGGTGCCGCGCCGTCGCGTGGAGCCAATTGGAGTGGCCGAGAGCGGTGGGCTCGTCGTGGACGACTACGCTCATAATCCGGTCCAGCTCTCCGCTGGCATCGACTCGGTGAGGCTGCGATGGCCGGAGCGGAGGGTGGTCTGCATCTTCCAGCCATCAGTCCACTCCCGGGTCCGACTCCAGCTCGACGAGCTCTGCCGAGCGCTCGCGGCGGCGGACGCGGTCGGAGTGCTGCCGATCCAGAACGGCTCACTCGACGACGAGAGCGACCGGACCCAGGTCAGCTCCGCCGACCTGATCTCGGCGCTCACAGATTCTGGCTCGCGAGCGATTCCCCTCGAGGATCAGGCCGCTGCGGTCACCTTCGGCGTCACAGCCTGCGATCGGGGGGCGGCCGTGTACGTGGCTGGCTCCCGACGCGCAGCGGTGCTCGCCCGCAACATGGCTGCTGCTCTTGGCCGAGGCACACCGGTATGAGCGAGCATCTGGTCGTGGATCCAGCCGTCCTGCGCGGCTGTGTCACCGTTGGCCCAGCCAAGTCACTCGCTCCGGTCGTCCTCGGCCTTTCCCTTCTTGATCTGGCTTCGTTCGACGCTCGGGAGCTGCCGGCGACCGCTGATCTGGAGGAGGGGCTTCGCGTACTGCAACTGTGGGCGGGCGAGGAACTGCTCGCCGGAGCCGCGTGTCCGGACCGGGGCGTCCCATCGCATGAGCGGCCGCGGCCTGGTGGCGTCTCGCAGGAGCAGCGGTCGCGCGTCACGCTGCCGCTGATCGGGGCGCTCGCGAGCCGCAATGGGACCGCGCGCCTCCCGTATCCGCGCGGATGCCCGATTGGTGCGCGCCCGATCGATCTTCACCAAGCCGTGCTCGAGCACTTCGGCTTCGTACTGCACCGCTGCAACGGCGCACTGGAAGCGCGGCGCGTTCGAAAGCCCGCGCGCGCTCCGTTCCACTTGCCCGCTCGCAGCCGCGGCGCGTCAGTGCAGGCGCTCCTGACGGCCGTCGCCGTCGGGGCCGGCGCGCACACGCTGAGGGGCCTCGCGACCACGGCGCCCGACGTCGCGCTGCTGGTCGACGTCCTCGAGCAGGCCGGGATCGCCACCCGACGGGACGAAGACGTGATCGTCGACGCCCGCCAGCCGCCCGTGCCACTGGCTCCCGTGCGCCTCCCTCCGGACGGGATCGAGATCGCGTCATGGGTCATGGCCGCGCTTTATGTCGGGGACGATGTCGAGGTGACGGGACCCGAGGACCCGGCGGCGCTTCGAGTGCTTGAGCGCCTGGTGAGTCTTGGCGCCCCAATCGACGACAAGGGCACGACCCTGCGGGTGCGAGGCCCGGGGCACGCCAAGGCACTCGGCGTGATCACAACTGAAGACGGGTTCGACAGCGATCTCTTCGCCGTGCTGGCGGTGCTCGCGTCCGGCGGCGAGTTGCCGACCGAGTTCAGGGACGACGTGTTCCCGGAGCGCTCCGCGGTCTTCGAGCTCCTCGGCGCGGCGCGTACCGGGCGCGGCACCTGGCGAGTGCACGGGCGCCGCCCGCTTGCCCAGCACCTGACCGTGGCGGATCTTCGTCACGGGTTTGCCTGCCTGATGCTGGCGCTGGCCGGGTCGCGCCGACGGATCCTCACCGACGCGGGCGTCCTCGAGCGCGGCTACCCACAGATCGTGCCGCGGTTGCGGGCGCTCGGCGTCCACGCCGAGTGGACTTCGCCCAGCGAGCGCGCTGCGTGAACACCGAGCGCGCTCAGGATGTACTCGAACGCCACCTGGCCCGATCCGATCCCGAGCACCACGTCGACGTGCTGCTCGTCTTCGGGACCTATGACTACGCAGTGCCACGTCATGCCGCCGACCTATTGACGCGGCTCTCCGGCACATGGGCGATCGTCTCGGGAGCTAACAGCCGGCACAGCGAAGGCTGGGAGGAGTCGGAAGCGGTCGCGTTCACGCGCGAGATCGCACGCCTGGGAGTCGAGCGCAGCCGGATCGCCGTCGAGCCGGAGGCGACGAGCACGGTGGAGAACATCCGCCGCGCCCTCTCGTTGGCGGAGGCCTCCGGAAGGCCAGCCCATTCGTGGGGTTTAGTTACCCGCGAGCTTCAGGCGCTCAGAACGTGGCTCACGTTTCGACAGCTGGCAGGGCTCGACGCATGCTCGTTCCCCGCGCCCGGCACCCTCCGGCACCCCGTGTACGGCGATCTCGTGAGTTACCGCCGCAGGATCGTTGCGGAGTACGACCGGATCAAGCACTACGGGCTCCTTGCCGAGCAGTGGCCACCCGAGGTCGACAGCGCCCTCTCGATCCTCAGGAAGGCGCTTACTGCGCCTGGCTGACTCGGCGCCCGAGAGGAAACGCCGCCTGCCACGGGTCGTATCGCGCGCTTGCTGACAGCGCCTCGAGGATGCGGTCAGGAATTTGCAGCTCGGAGTCGAGGCGCTGTCGGTCGGCGGAACTCAGGGACGTGTCAACGGCATGGCTGAACGTCTCGTCCCCGGACAGGTCGAACAGGCTCCGGGCGAGCGCAACCGTCGGTAGCAGCCGGTCGAACTCGCGACGGGCGGTGATGTTCGCGGCCAGCAACGGGAGAAGGGCGAACGGTTCATGTCCTCCAACCGCCGGAAGGTGCGAGGTGCGCCCGGCTATATGGGCGATCGCATCGACGAGTCGCATCCGGGTTTCGACGTGTTCGTCAGACCGGGCGAGGGAGCGGTGCGCCGCGAGGAGCGGCAGGACGAAGACGCGACGCGGGCCGTCGGTGGGCCGTGCCCCCCAACGATTCGCGCTCGTGAGCGAGTTGCGCACGAAGTAGTGGAGCGCGTGCACCAAGATCGCCTCGTCGCGTTTTCGGAATGACCGCGCAAGAGGCGTCGCCATCGTCAGCGGCTGCGTAAAGAAATCGCTGAACCGCTCCGACCGATAGACGGCGCCGTTGAAGTACAAGGCTCTCGACAGCATCGTCTCGAGCATGTGCATGACGAGCACTCGATCCTGCGCGCCCCACGCGACGCGCATGAGTTCGTGGAACGGCCCGAGCGGATCGTTCGATCGGAAGTCCAGGTTGTGGCTGACTATCCGAAGGTCGCCCACACGCGACCGCTGCACCAGACCGAACCGCTCGACTCTGCGCGGCGTAAGTTGCCGCAGCGCCGGTTTGGCAAGCTGGTAAGGGTCCAGGCGGCTCCACGCCAAGAGCACGCTCGACACCAGAAGCAGCGCTGTGACTGCGAGGAGGCCCAGAGCCAACTCGCCAGCGTCGGCGGCGTGATCTTCGCCAAACGACGCATAGATCGCACTGGCCGTGGCTGCGCACCCGGTCCCCGTGGCCGACCACGAGGCCGCATTTCGTGCATGCACGCGGCTTAGCGCGCGCGTGGTCTCGTGTACGGAGAAGGTCGTGATCAGGAACGGGATCGCTGCGCTAGCGACGACGATCGTCGCTGCGACCTGCGAAATTGAGGAGAAGAGTCCCGACCAGGCGTCGGAATCGATGGTGGTCCTCAGGTACTCGGCCACGTGGTGCGCGGTCAGCAAGTCGATCAGGATCGTGCTCGCGACAACTGTGGCAATCGCTCTCAGGAGGCCGCTGACCACCACAACTGCCCGGGACCCTCTCAAGGGCGCCACGCGGCCGGAAACAAGCGCAAGTTTCCGCACGACTACGCCGACGCCTCAGAGGCCCCCAGGTAGCGCGAACGGCCACCGGGCGTCCGCTCGCACTGTCCACTCCAGCTCCCCGAGGCTGTAGGTCCACCGGGTTCGACCTGCGCCGCTGAATTACGTCTCAACAAGGCTGGGCAGGTAGATCATCGACGTCTGCCACCAGTGAGGCGCTCGCGCCGACTCCATCCTCAGCACGACTTCGACAGCGACTTCGGATGGAATCTCGATGAGGACATCCTCCGCGAACCGCTCGCCTGGTTCGAGCGACGTGTGTACTCGGAACACCCGTATGAAATGGCCGCCGGGGTGATCCGGATTTGAGAGTCGCCGGAACGCTCGGAACGAGCTGGGCAGCGCAAGCGACCTGAAACTAAGCGTCGCGACCCGCAGCGGGACCAATACACTTGATCTGTTTTCGGCCGCTGCGTTCACCACGATCGCTGGACGGCCGAGCACCTCTGTGGCCGAGCGTGCCCGAAGTTCCAGGTGAACCTCTGCCGCGCCGTGCCGGGCGGTCCGATAGCGATATACGGTCCAAGCTCCTCCGAGCAGGACGCCGATGGCAGCGACGACACTTGCGATGTCGCCGATCAAGTCGTTATGTCCCGCGGCGGCCGTGTTGCTGCGTCGATCGCCCGCCAGGTGATGCCACGGATGCGCTCGACGAGTTCCGCCTGCGACTGCGCCAGGTCGGTCGTCAGTCCTCCGTAGCTCCCGCTTAGCCGCGAGAGGCAGTTCTCTACGGCGGGGCGCAACGCGGCCACTTCGCGATCCAGTGCTTCCCACTCATCCGCGTCCACGACTAGGTCAACGGCATCCGTGAGTTCATTCCAATCAGCTGCCAACTCATGATGCCGGCCGTCGCTCAACGGTTTCGATCGCAGGTTGCCGCTGCCAAACGCCATGGTCAGCAGTATGTGCTCCGTCAGCCAAGCTGTCGAAGGTCGGCGTGATCAGCGGGTGGTCCGATCGCGACGCCGTACAGCGGCGCCACGACCGACCGCAGTCGGAGCACCTCCGCGAGCGTGTCGTCGACGAAGCCACCGAGACTGAGGCTGCCCATCTCGAGTGCCGTCGCCGCGAGCGTCAAGTTCTGCGCGACATGGCCCGCCTCAAACAGGACGTACCGATAGCCGCGGTCTCCGTACCGCGCAGTGGTCAGCTCGAAGTCCCCGGCGACGACGACCACGGCCGCTGCCGGTTTCAGGTAGGGCTGCTTAAGGAAGATGTCGGCCAGCGCATCGAACGACACGTCGGCCCCCGATCGCACCAGCGCGTGCTCCTCGGCGATGAACCGGTACGAGCCCGGCGCCAGGCCGTCGACGGCGCGGGCGAGGATGTTGAGTTCCAGTGGATACCTCGCACCGGCGGACGGCACCGGTCGCGCCGGCCACCGTGCGCCCTCGAACACGACCTCCGGCCCGCAGCCGTAGGCGGCGTCGAGCAGGGTCGCGAGAGTGTCCAATGAGATCGCCGCTCCCGAGAAGCGTCGACAGGACACGCGCTGCGCGAACGCAGCTTCAAGCTCGCATCGCAGCGACTGGCGTATGGGCAGACCGATGCGCTCCTGCTCTGCCTCGGATGCGGATGCCGCGGGGGCAGCCGACCCGCCGAGATAGTTCGTCGCGCGGTGTAGCGCCCAGACCCGCTCGCTCACGGGAACGGATGAGGCGTGCGATTGAGTTCATCGACCGTGAGCGCGCGATCTCGCAGCCCGGCGCGGACCGGAGCCTCGGTGATGCGCGTGCCGCCGAATTGAGGCCAGCGGGCATCGAAGTTCATCGGGTAGGTGCCCGGCACGAGCGCCTTGACAATCGACAGCCCCAACTCGCGCAGTTCCGGCGGGGTTAGATCGACCACGAGAACCTCGAGTCCGGCCCGGCGGATGCTCGCGACTAGCGACGAGAGCTGCGCCGACGGCGAGGCGCGAGGCCGCCGCTGAGGCAAAGAGAAAGTGTCGGTCGACTCCCACCAGAACGCGAGCTCGTCGAACATCTCGGCCCGCGCGAACAGCAGCCCATGTGCCCGTCCGTCTCGAACGTCATCTGTCGCCGACGGCAGATCCCCGCCCGCCTCCGAGAGGACATGGCGAACGTAGAGCCTGTTCGCCGCGAGTTCGCTCAGTGCGCGCTCACACCCGCGCTCCGGTGCCATGTCGGCGGCAGCGGCAACGACGGTCGCTGCGTCGCCATGTCGGGTTGATCGAACCATGGCAATCGCCACCGGTGCGCCCAGGTCGAGCTCGATCACACCGCAGCGTGCCTCGAGCCCAGTCCGGTCGAACTGTGAGATCGATACGCCGACGTGAGAGTCGGCGTCGCGGAAAGTCACGCGGCCCAGCGACAAGCGGTTTGCCCAAGCGATCATGAATGCGTCCCGCTCCACCACCTCGAGCAGGGCGCGCAGGGTGGCCTCCTCGAGCGTGTTCGCGGTGGCGTATCCGCTGAGCAAGGGATAGTCCGCGAGATCGGCGGTGCCGTTCGGGTCAGCGGGCAAGAAGACGCGCGCGGCAGGGATCAAGGTCGGTCGCGATCTCGTGAGAGACCACCCCCACGTCCAGGTGATCGGGTAGTCGCGTCCCGGTAGGGCATAGGGAAAACCAGGTTCCGCACGAGTACCAGGGTCGAATAGCTCCCACCCGCATGGATCAACCGCCTCGGCTTCGACCTCTGCGTACGAGGCGCGGACCAAGTCGTCGTGGGACGACCGAACCGCACTCGCGCGCTCGAGTGCCTCTCCGAGCGCGGCCGCCTCAGCGGAGTGGGCGTCGAGCGCCGAGCCCCCGCAGCTCACGGCGAAGTGCCCCGCCCGCTGCCAGCCCTCATCGGCGAGAATCGCCACGGCGTGCCGCAGAGGGGGGTCCCCCGGCGCAGCGGCGTAAACCTGCAGCGACGTTATCGGTCCAGTCACGGGGTCGACCAGCTGCTCACGCAACGTGAGAATGTGCTCGGGGTTTGGCCGACGGCGATCAGAGAGGAAGAACATGTGTCGTCCTCGGTAGACAGGCTGCGGGTCGTGTCGCGCGCAGTCAGGGCAGTACCGCGTCCGCAGTACCGGGTGGCGCGTCGTAGACCCGTCGCCTCGGTGGAAGGTCAAGTAGCGACTCGCATCCGAGTCGGCGACCTCGCCCGCCCGCGCCGCTAGCGCTTGCCCGAGCAAGCGGGCCGTCGCGGCATCGGGCGGCCCGTATGACACGAGGCAGGAGCGGCCGGTCGCCGATCGCACTCGCACGTCAGCGCAGCGCAGACACGCGCCAGCGCCGCCCCGCACGAGTGGGCCTACCTGACCCACTGAGCCCATCGCCAAGCCCGGTAAGAGTGCGATGCCCAGCTCAAGGCAGCGCGCGTTCAGCGCTAGCAGGGCTGCTGGATCGGGCAGATCGACGGCGACGATGCACAGCTCGCAACCGGTGAACCACCCGTCGTCAGACGTGTGTTGGTGAACACGGGCATCTGTCGACGCCGATCCGGACCATGAATTGCTTGGGTCGCCGGGAAAACCTGTGACGTGAACGTCGGCACCGGCCTCGCACAGGGCGCGGACCGCGCTCCAGCCAACGAGACCCCTGCCCAGCAGTGCGATGCTGAGGTGCCCAATGCCCACGTCCGGCGTAGCCGATGAACGACGTGCTACGCCGGGGGACATGAGGGAGGCGGTGGACGCGGCGGACACGGCGGACACGGCGGGCACGGCGGGCACCCAGGAGGACAGGGTGGGCACGGGGGGCACGGCGGAGGTCCTGACGGGGGCCGCTCATCGCGCGAGCTAGAGCTGCTCGGTGGACACGACGGGCTCGGCGGGCGAGGTGGGCACGGTGGACACCCTGGACAGGGTGGACACGGAGGGCATGGCGGACAGGGCTGGGGTGGCCCTTCACCACGGCTGCCGAGGTCTCCAGCCCTCATAGGACGGCGCCGGTTCGTCGCGCTGGTTGCGGCGTCACCTTCGCCCCCACAGCGACGCGAGCCCGGTCAGAAGCACCGCGCCGAAGGTTCCCAATCCGGCGAGGAGCTTCAGCTTGCCCGACGGGGACCCAGCCTCGTCAGACTCCTTCTCGAGGCCGCGCTGCCAGCGCTCGAGTGCGTCCGCCGTCGTGGCGATGCTGCGTTGGCGCTGATCCAGCCGGCGCCCCGCCCGCTTTAAAGCGCGCGCGGACTTTCGTGTGTCGGCGTCTCGGGCCAGGGACGCCGCGACGGAGGACACGTCGTCCGTCGCTCGAGCGAGCGCCTCGACATCGTTGTTCAGCAAGTCGAGTCGGTCCTCCACGTCCCTCAACTCTGTCAGCGCGTGGTCTGCGCGCTCGGCCTTCTTGTCAGGCATAGTGAGCTCGCTAGCCGCCAGCAGGCCTGCGGCGGCGAGAGAGAGCGCGAACGCCCAGAAGGTCAGCCGCCGCGAGCGCTCGCCCCAGACCGCCATCCGGCCGGCCGCAACCAGCTCGACAACGGGCTCCGAGCCAAGCGCCGCATTGGCGGTGATGGCGTTCCAATCGTCGGTCCCGACCAGCGCGCCGGACTCTGCCCCCTCGAGTACCTCGAGCACGCGCATGGTCCCGCCGCTCGCGCTCGGCACCGTGACCGCGACACTGGAGCCGACGCGGAAGCTCTTAATCTGCTCGGGCGGCAGCTTGATCGTCCCGGGGTCCTGACCTGGGTCCGCGCCGAGCCGGAGCTCACTCATGCGCCCGATGAGCTACGCCGCTTCGGATCGATCAGCCTCATCACGCGCTCCACGAGCAGCGGATCGAAGCCGGACTGCGATCCGGGCTCGGGGCTCGGTCTTGGCGCGCGCTCTGCATCCTCGGGCTCGCCCTGCGCGTGGTAGAGAAGTACCGTCGCCGCGATCTCGACAGGCAGGAGGAGGCCACCCGCCAGGTTGGCGACGTTGATGTCGACGCTGGTCGCACCACGGGGATACAGGCAGATGCGTATGGCCATCGCCGCCACATCGAGCTTGTCGGTGTCCGGCTGGAGCGCCTCCCCGTCGTAGCGACGCGCAAGATCAGTCGCCATCGCGACGGCACGCGTTTGCGCGGCCGAGCGGATCGACTCAGGCGATACCTCCTCCCGAGGGGCGCGTTCGGCCATGCTCGGGGGAAGTCCGAGGGCGCCCGCAAGCGCGTCGACGGGCGCCGCTTCGATCTGCTCGACGAGCATCATCTCAACCCACGCTCCGAGTTGGCCGAGGCGGGCCAGCGCCGCGAACCAGTCGAGCGAAAAGCGGAGCCGCTCGAGATTGGGCTCATCCACGTGGGCAAGCGCGGGAGCGGCAACCGCCGGTGCGACCCCTGGGAACACCTCGCTGCCCCTGGCGCGCACCAGCGCCCTGAGCTCCTCGCTGCCTCCGTCGCCAGGCCGGTCGTGCTCGAGCTCCTCCCCTCGGAGAGGCGGAGTGATGGCCGCCGACCCGATGCAGTCGACGCACAGGAAGATCGTCGGTGTCTTGTCGCCGTGCTGCGGGCAAGCGTGCGCTGAGCATTGCTTGCAGGTACCGAAGCCCTCATTGGTGGCCGGCCGCTTGGGTGCTTTCGGAACCACCTTCGACCAGCCGACAACGCAGTAAAAACAGGTGTCCATCGAACGAGTCCTTCTTGGCGCGACACTACTCGAATCCCGACGGTGACGCAGGAACGTCTCCGAGGGCGCCCGCGTGGTGGGCTGCGCTTGGTTGGCGGTGAGGATTTAAGGGCCGTGCGCGTGTGGCGTGCTCGCTCAGGCTGCTGCCGCGAGCGACTCGCCGCGAAGCTGCGCCCGCGCTTGGCGCACGAGCCGATCGAACCCAGCGCCGTGGTCCCGCTGTACGCGCTGCTCGAGCTGCGCGTAGACGTCGAGCGTCATCTTCGAGTCGGCGTGGCCGACCTGGCTCATCACCCACTTGAGGTCGAAGTTGTTGGCGAGCAGTGCGATCGAGATGTACGTGCGTCGGAGGCTGTGCGGCGTGGTGTGTGGCAGCGGCGGCACCCCGCGCGCGGCGAGGCGCTCAGTGGCGAGCGCGGACGCTTCCGCGACGATCTTGCCGACCCGCTGGCGCGACAGGCGCCCGCCGCGCCGGTTCGGCACGAGGTAGGCATCCGGTCCGGTCGGGAGGCCGGCGCGCCGGAGCCGGTCTAGGTGCTCGACGACCGCCTCGACGAGGTCCGGGCTCATCTGCACCTCGCGCACGCCGACCTCGGTCTTGGCGTCACGGATCCGGAAGCGCGCGCCGTCGGGATCGTGCAGGCGCACGTCGCGCAGGCGCAGGTCGCACAGCTCGCTCGCACGTACGCCGCTGCGGCCGAGGATCTCGACCACCGCGCGACGGCCGAGGTAGCCGCTCCCCTGGTGGACACCGAGCCGATCGAGGTGGAAGCTGACCGTGGCCTTCGAGAGGCCGAGCTCGGCTGCGATGTCCTTTGGGCGCCGACCGACAGTGATCAGCCGAGCGACCCTGTCGCGCGAGCTGTCGCCGTCGAGGCGCAGTGACGGCAGCGCGTCCTGCGCGGCGGCGGCCTCGATCAGCGCGGCGAGCTCATCTAGCTCGAGGAAGCTGCGGTCGGGCTTCGGGACCCGTACCCGCATCCGCTTCCCACGAGCCGGGTTGCGCTCGATCAGCTCGTCCTCGAACGCGTCGTCGAGGATCGCGGCGAGCAGCCCGATCAGCTTGCGGATCGAGGACGCCGACAGCGGCACTCGTCGCCGATTCCGGTCGTCGCGGATGTCAGGGCAGCGGCGATCACGATCGCCGACGCGACGCCCACGATTGCCCAACACTGCTTCGTTGCTGGGCGTCTCCCCCGGGAACCGCCTGCCGCTAGTGTCGCCCTCCGGCCGGATCAGCGCTTGAGCCGGAACTTGCCGGGCTCCGCCCGCTCGACGTAGAGGCCGGGCGCGAGCTTGCGCTCGCGGATCTCGGCGTAGATCTCGCCGGCCGTCATCGGCTTGCGCTTGCCGCGCAGTACCTGGACGACGGCCCACATCGTCGAGCCCTCACGGAGCTCGGGCGCCTTGCGCGCCGCCGGCTGCTTGCCCTTGCGCGTCCTTGTCTGCTTCGTGCTGATCTGGCTCACTGCTTCTCCTCCTCGGAGTCGTCGGTGGTTCGCTCTGGCGGCAGGTCGAGCTGATCGATCAGGACCGAGTGCGTGACCCGCCACCCCTGCGGCGTGCGGTGCTTGTCCTGCTCGAGCCGCCCGGTCAGGCCGATCCGGTCGCCGCGCCGCAGCCGCTCGGCGCAGTCGCGCGCCTCGAGGCCGAACGTCTCGGCATCGACGTAGACGACGCCGGGCTCGCGCTGGCCGCCACGGCTATGCCGCGGCACCGCGAGCCGCATCGTGCAGCGGACGGGCTCGGTGCCCTCCTCGTGCAGCTCGGGCTCTGTGACGAGAAGCCCGGTCAGGGCGACTGAGTTCATCGCGCCCTGATGTCCGCGGCGGTACGGTTGATGGGCATGGGAGGCCTTGTCTCCTGTGCCGGGCCGGGGGCGTTCCAGCGCCGCCCGGCCGCTTAGCGATTGCGCGGCGACCGTAGCTCTAACTCGGCGGACGATCCAGCCCTATTTGGCCCCAATTGGACGCGAAATGGACGTGGCGCGCAGAAGTGGCGCGTAAGTCCATCGTCGCGAGCTCCGAAATCGGCCGAGAAAGTGCCCTGTTTGCAGGCACTTCACAAAATGGCGAGGGCCGGAATCGAACCGGCGACACCACGATTTTCAGGGACGCGGGAACTCGCGGAGCTGAGCAAGAAAACTCCTGCAAATCGGCATCTTGTGGCCAGCGCCAAATCGGGCGAGTTAGCGACGGATAGACGCGGATACAGCCGGCTTCTGGACGTGGACCCGGCCGCCACGTCCAAATAGCGAGCAATCCGGTCGTACCGTTGCGCCGAGTGGATCGCTCTTTCATCTATGCCTACGGTCCTGACGCCGAGGCAGAGCGTGCTGGGGTGATATGGCTCGCCCGCGAGGCCAGGCGGCAGGGTTCGTCTGGTGCGATCGTCGTGCCGGGCATTGAGTCGATCCGCAACCTCGCTCGCGCGATCGGGCGCCAGGGAGCCGCGTTCGCCGAGAAGCACCGTTACTTCATCGTCGAGGGCACACGGATCGAGGTGTTCAGCGAGCGCACGAAGCCCGGTCGCTTCGATGGTCCCGTGCTCGTGCCGTGGGCGAACGATGCGATGGTGAATGCCGCGGAGGAGATGGGGCCGCCATCGATCCGCGCGATCCCGTGGGGAGAGAGCGACCTCGTGGAGTGGAAGCGCGCCTGGAATCCGATCGACGCGCGCACCAGCGAGCCAGTTGGCGAAGGACCCGCAGCAGGGCGGCAGCGGCGGCGTCGCGCCGGAGGGCGAGTAGCCTGCTGGGGGCTAGCTCGCCGCCGCCGGCCGGAGGTGAGCCGATGCGGGGCGCGGTCACGGACCTACCGTCTGATCGCGATCTTCTGGACCGTGACCGCACGCGGGTCGCCGTTTTGCAGCACGGCCGTGACGACGAACTCGACCTTGCTCTGACGCTTCAGCCGCCTCTTGGCGGCGGCCGAGATCTTGATCGTCACCTTCTGTCGTGCGGCGCCGGGGAGCTCCACGCGACCGTGGCCGAGCGGGCCCTTGAGCTTCAGCTTCTTGGCCGCCTTGGCGCCGAGTGCGACGGCCGCGTCGGCTACGCACCTCTGCGGGCATGTCAGGTAGACCGACAGGCCCTTCTTGAGCAGCGCGACGAGCCTCTGCTTCCCGGCGCGGGCCACCTTCACCCTCGGGGCTTTCTTGTACACGCGGAGAAAGGCCGTGCCGTACTGGCGCTCGCCTGACGGCGCGGTTCCGGCCAGGCTGATGGTGTGGACGCCGGGCTCGACGCCACGCGGCAGCGAAAGGGTCTCGTTGATCCGTCCGGCGCCGTCCGCCTCGACGGTCCCGAGGTCCACCGGGTCCGAGCGCATCGTCACATCGAGGTCGGAGCCGGCTGCGAAACCCCGCCCGGCAAGAAGTACTTCGCAGCTGAGCACGCACGCCGTCGGCTGGACGCAGTCGTTGCCGCAGTACGAGCCGCCGCTCGCCGCCAGCGAGCCCACCGTGACCGGCGCACCGAGCTTCGGCCGCTCGGTGAGGGTCGGCGCCGGGTTGCGGAACGTGAGCCGCCCGGCGCCGTCGGTGTAGCTCGCGATGAAGAACTGCGCCACCGCGTCGTGGAACTTCTCGTTGGGGTGGAATGACTCGTTGCCGACCATGCCGATGTCGTCACCGAACTTCCATGGGTTGATCCACGGCTCGTCCGAGCAGATTCCGTGGCCGGCGGTCAGTTGGGTGAGGTCCACGTAGGTGACCCCCGCCTCAGTCGCGGCGCGGCGGACCGCGGCGTTGATGGCCGGCACCACGACATCCGCGATCCAGATGCGCTCCCGCTCGTCGATCACGTAGCCGAGCGCGCCGAAGCTCGAGTCGCACCCGCCGGTGTTGCCGATCACGTCCGGGTAGCCGAACGCGGCGACGGCGGCGGCCGGGAACTCGCGGCGAAGACCGCCGAACGTCGTCCGGAGGAGCTCGAAGGTCCGGCCGCCGATCCCGTTGACGATGCGTTCGGTGAACTCCGCGTCGGCGACGCAGTCGCGTGCCACACACTCCTGGATGATGTAGGCGAAGCCCGCGTCGTTCCCGCCCACCCCGATCGTCACGAGATCGGGCGGCCGCGACCCCGCGAACGGCCGGACGGCCACGATCTGCGTCTCCGCGCCGTGGACCCCCGGCGGGGACTGGGGATGCTGGGCGGCAACCCTGCGAGTCAGCCCCACATTCTCCGTGTATGCGTTGCTGCACGCGACGAAGATGCCCTCCTCCGCGGGCAGGCCCAGCTTCTCGCGAATCTGCACCGGATATGCCCGGCGGTGCCGGTGACAGAGGTTCTCGTACACCGCGGATGGGCGGTTCCTCAGATCGGCCGGCAGGGCGGTAGAGCCGGTCCGCGTGTCGCAGTGCGTGCTCCAGACGGAGCGGATGTCGCCCTTCCTCGACAGGAGCTGAAACGGCATCGTGGTGTGCGCGAAGTAACGCCCGCTGTGGAGATCGGTGCCGCAGTCGTAGCCCCCGGGCACGCCCTCACCCGACGTGTACGAGTCGCCGAACGACGCCACCCGGGTCACCGGCGCCGGAGGCGGTGGCTGCGGCGTGGGAACCGGCTCGCGGTAATCGGGGTTGGGCACGTCCCACTTGAGCACGAACGCAGCTCCGTCCGCGGTCTTGGTGCCGGCGAATCGCCGGCTGCTGGTCCGGCTCGCGAGCTTGTCCGGGGTGCACGGATCGGCCGCCAAGGGGTAGACCTTGAAATCGAAGCCGCAGAGGACCTCGCCCTGCGGACAGGGACCCGTGCTGAAGGCTCCGCAGGGGAAGAGCGGTTCCGTCCTCGTCGTCGTCGGTGCACAGCCCGAGACCGTGACTTTCCAGTTCCCGCCCGAGGTCCAGCGCAGCCCGAGCCCCAGACGGAACAGCTCGGTGGTGATCATCACGGACCCTGCGGCCTTGTGGACGGCGACTTTTTCCGTCGTCTCCTTACAGGACTTGCCGTTGTACGAACTGGTGCGGACCTCCGTCACCGTCCAGTCCCACTCGATGGTCGCCGGGATGGCGGATGCGGGAACCGGGCCGCCACCGCTGACCCCCCAGATCGTGTCGGCGGCCGCGCCGTCGATGGCAGCCTTGATGGTTCGCCGGAAGCTGACTGTCGTCGAGGCCGTGTAGCTTCCGCTCTCCGACAGCGTCACGAAGCCGGTCTCGGCTCTGGTGACCTCCGCCGCGCTTGCGCCCATCGCCACGACCAGCGCTGCCGCGATGGCCGCCTTGGCAACGAGACGGCGAGGGGTACCGACCGGCGAGCGCTTTGAGCGAGCGCTCATTGTGCGAAGTCCTGACTATCGGGAAGTGCGAACGTACCAGGGCACTAGTTCACTAGTCAAGACTCCCTGAGCCACGGTGCCGCCGAGGCCCGCCATGCAGCAGGTACGGCTATTGCGCGAAGATTGCCTTGAGTGGCCCGTCAGCCAGACGGTTAGGACGCGGAGATGGCGAAAGCGAAATTTGAGCGCAACAAGCCGCACGTCAACGTCGGCACCATCGGCCATATCGACCATGGCAAGACGACGCTGACCGCCGCCATTACAAAGGTCCTGTCGGACACCTACGGCGGCCAGGCTCGGAGCTTCGAGGAGATCGACAACGCGCCCGAGGAGAAGGAGCGCGGGATCACGATCGCCACCTCGCACGTCGAGTACGAGACCGAGAACCGCCACTACGCCCACGTCGACTGCCCGGGCCACGCCGACTACATCAAGAACATGATCACCGGCGCCGCGCAGATGGACGGCGCGATCCTCGTGGTCTCCGCCGCTGACGGCCCGATGCCGCAGACCCGCGAGCACATCCTGCTCGCCCGCCAGGTCGGCGTGCCGTACATCGTCGTGTTCCTCAACAAGGTCGACATGGTCGACGACGAGGAGCTGCTCGAGCTCGTGGAGGTCGAGGTCCGCGATCTCCTCTCCGAGTACGACTTCCCAGGCGACGACATCCCGTTCGTCACCGGCTCGGCGCTCAAGGCGCTCGAGGGCGACCCGGAGCACGTGCAGAAGATCCTCGAGCTCACGGAGCTCTTGGACAGTTACGTGGTCGAGCCACCACGCGATATCGATATGCCGTTCCTGATGCCGGTCGAGGACGTCTTCTCGATCACCGGCCGCGGTACCGTCGCCACCGGCCGTATCGAGCAGGGCGTGGTCCGCAGCGGCAACGAGGTGGAGATAGTCGGCATCCGGCCGGAGACGAGACGGGCCGTCGTCACCGGCGTCGAGATGTTCCGCAAGATACTCGACGAGGGCCAGGCCGCCGACCACGTCGGCTGCCTGCTCTCCGGCGTCACGCAGGATGAGATCGAGCGCGGTCAGGTGCTCTGCGAGCCGGGCTCGATCACGCCGCACACTTGGTTCAGGGCCCAGGTCTACTGCCTGAAGAAGGAGGAGGGTGGCCGCCACACCCCGTTCTTCAACGGCTACCGGCCGCAGTTCTACTTCCGTACGACCGACGTGACCGGGGTCGCGAACCTGCCCAAGGGCACGGAGTCCGTGATGCCCGGCGACACCGTCGAGATGACGATCGAGCTGATCCAGCCGGTCGCCATGGACACGGGTCTGCGCTTCGCCGTCCGCGAGGGCGGGCGCACGGTCGGCGCAGGGGTCGTCACCGAGATCATCGACGGAACTGACACCGAGGTCCGCGACGACATGAAAGCGCGCGAGTACGAGGCATCGGGTGGCGTCTCGCGGGTCTACGAGTTCGAGGGCGGCGATCTGCTCGTCGTCGAGCCGCATCGCGACTCGTTCACTTTCCTCTGGTCGACGGAACTGCCGGTGAGGGCTTGGTTCCGGCACCTGTCACCGATGCTGCCCGAGGCAGGCGGCAGTGCGTTCGTGATCGGCGACATGCATGCCGAGCCGCTGGAGTACCCGGCCGGCAACCTCGCCGCCGGCCTCGGAGACCGGAGCGGCGTGGAGTTCGTTCGCATCGAGTACCCCGATCGGGTTCTGACTTGGGAAGCACCCCAGCGCGACGACGCGGACGATCCAGCTTGGGCACACGGCGAGGCCGCGATCCTGACCGACACCTTCGACCGCGAGTACATCGCGCGATGCATCGACCTGACCGGGACGCCCGAGCTGCGGCGGATGGCGGAAGCGCTCGTCTCGACGTCCGCGTCGCTCGTCAGCGACTTCACGGACGGACGGCTGGCATGAGCTGCGAGACGAAGCCCGCCAGCCTCAGTCATCTTGCCGTCAAGTCAGCCGTCGACGTGCACAAATGCAAGCTCAGCCGCGGCAACTCGGCGCGGCACGCGGTGTCCGTGAGGAACTACTCCGCCGTCGAAGTGGAGGTTGAGATCGAGGTCGAGTGCCCGTCCGGTGCCGGGCTGGAACACGCCTGCGGCAATCCGTGGCAGCCGCCCAGCCGGTACCTCACCGCGAGTAAGGGCGGCGTGTCGACGACGACCTTCGAGGAATATCTGCACGCGCCGAACGCCGCGGCGGGGTCCGGCAAGCAGCAGCTGAAGCTCACGGTCCGTCGCCGGCCGCTCCGCCAGGCCAAGTGGATCGGCAAGACCGCTCCTCTGAGGGACATCGAGGTCGTGTGACGTGCTAGCGGTCGCGGAGCCGTCGAGGTTCGCGGTGGCGGCACCGTTCCTGGCCAGCACCCTGCTCCTGGTCTTCGGCTCGTTCCTCGCCCTCGCGATCGAGCACCGGCTCGCCCGCGAGTTCGCCGGCTGGCGCGACAGCGACGGCCTCAGCAACGCGGCCGTGAAGCGGCTCAACTCGTACGCCCCGGACACGGTCGCGCAGTCATCGGTTTGGACGATCGACGCGGCTCAGATCGTCGCCACGTTCCTTCAGCCGCTGGTGGGGATCGCGATCATGCGCCCCGGATTGGAGCTGCTCCTGTTCTACATCGCCGCGTCCGTGGTGGTGCTATCGGTGTTCTTCTGGTTCGTCTTCCGCGTCCCGGTCGACAGCTATCACGCGACCGGAAAGGGAATCTTCACGTTGGTACCGCTGATTGGCATACCGGTGAACCTGGCCGCGGCGGGTGTTGCGGCTCTGATCGGCCCCTAGCGCTCGACCGCATGGAGCATCGCGTCAGATTCGACCGCCCCGGTCCGCTCTGGCCCGATTGTCGAGACCGCGGGCGGCCGCAAGGCGGTGGTCGAGAGCATGGCGCCCCTGCACGGCAGGCAGCCGGACGGCGACTGGGCGCCGGTCGATCTGGCCTGCATCGCGACCCCGTTCCAGGTCGCCTCGCCGCCCAGTAACTCGTGGAACGCGTCGTCGGCGAGCTTCGTCTCCTGGAGGCAGACAACGTCGGGGCGCCGCTCGTCCAGTCACGGGAGAAGGCGCGGAACGCGTTGCTTGGCGGAGTTGACGTTCCAGGTGGCGATGCGCATTGGCCTGCACGGTACGCCGAACGGCGCCACCGTCACCCGGGCAGCGCGTCCAGCACGTAGTCGAGGCGCTTGAGCTCGACCAGCGGCCGCGGCGTGCCCGCCTCGGGATCCGAGAAGACGGTGACGTCGAGGCTCAGCAGCGCGGTCGGCACCGCGGGCGGCGCCGCCGCGACCAGCCAGTCGTCGAGGGCGGCCTGGATCTCCTTGGGCACCCCCTCGTCATACTGGAACAACGGCCTGAAGAGGACCGGCGTGAGCACCACGAGATCGTCATCGCTCACCGGAGCGCGGGTCGCACCGCCGGCTGCCGCGACGCGGTACCCGTAGCGAAGCGCGAGCTTCTCCTGCGTGGCGGCATCCGCGGGCGGTGTCCCCAGGAGCCCGGTGAACACTCCGCCGACGGCGGCCGCCAGCCCCGACGTCTGCCCGCTGCCGATGGAGAGCGACTCGCCACGGAGGATCGACGGCGCGATCGGGTCGTGGAAGTGGACCTCGGGCGTGCGGTACACGAAGCTCGGATCCGTTGTCGCTCCCGGGACCAGCGCCTCGTTGCGCGTGAGCCAGGCGCTCGTGCGCGCGTTCTGGATCGCGACCGCGTCGAGGTCCGCATACCAGAGCGAGTAGCTCCGCCGTGCGAAGGCGGGCACGTTTCCGGTGAACTCGTAGACGACCTTCTCGGACGTCGAATCGGTGACCCGCTGGAGCTCGACGAGCGATCCGTCGGCGTCGAGGTAGCCGAGCGCGGGCGGCACCCCGTCCGGGCCCCAGGTCGCCTGGTCCTCCGTGGACGTCAGCACGAGCGAATCCATGAGGTTCGTACCGTCCGGGCCGCTGCGAGTGCGTGAGTCGAGCCGGAACCCGTAGCTCTTCGCGGGGACCGGGCCGCCCCCGCCGGCGGCGGCCGCCTTTCCCGGCCGCACCGGTCCCCAGTGCGCCGCCAAGTCGCCCGCGATCGTGGCGAGCGCGCCGACGGCGCTCGCCGCCGCGTCCTGCTTCGCCTGATCGGCCGCGAGCTGCGCTGGCGGCAGCAGCAGGTTCGCGAGGTCCTCCCGGATCGCCGGATAGTTGACGACGAACTCCGCGAGCGCGTCGAACGGATCGTCGAGCACCTCCAGCGCGAGTGATTCCAGCGGCGGGCCGAAGTTGAAGCCGACGTCGAGGTAGACGACGTCCTGGGCGGCCTCCTCGATGTCGACTACCACTCGGTAGGTCCAGGCCTTGGTGCGCTGGAGCCGTTCCGGTAGCGAGGCTCCCGCCGCCACCTCCTCGTCCGAGTAGGTCGGCTCCGCGAGCTGGGTCACGAGCCGCGGCGGCGTCGGGTACGCGCGCAGCGGGATCGGGACGTCGAGCTGCCCGACGCCGGTCGCGATCGTCGCGGCGGTCGGATTGTCCTCGTCGAGCGGCCGCACGAACTGGAGCCACTCGGAGCGCTCGTACCCGAAGACCGCCGGCGGGGCCTCGATTGCGTACTCGAGGCCCGTCAGCCGGAAGTCGAGGTTCAGCAGCAGCCGCCGGTACTGCGCGCGCTGCTCCACGCCGAGCAGCAGGTCGACCTGGCCCGTGGAGCTGTCGAGGTCGACCCTCCCCGGGCTGAGGCTGTGGCTCGGGATCCAGCGCACCGCCCGCAGCGTCTTCGACGCCGCGAGCGCCGCCTGGCCGGCGATCGCCTCGCCCAGCGCCTCCACCTCGAGCGGCTGCGGCAGCGCCGCCGCGAATGCGGCGAGCGAGCTGGTCGCCGCCGTAACCGCGTGGGCGACCCCGTCGACGTATACCGGCCCCGGCACCGCCAGCAGGCCCTCGACCGACTGGTTGGCGACGGCGACCTCCGACACCGGGCTGTCCAGCCGGTCCCCGACCGCCAGCAGCGTGTCGTCCGCCGCCGTGTCCGTCTCGAAGCCGTCGATCGTCACGGTCGTGCCGTCGCGGAAGAGCGGCGCCTGTGACCCGAAGCTCGCCGCGAACGCGTCGAGCGAGGCGAGGCCCAGCCGCTCCACGCCGTCGGCGAGGGTGTCCGTCGCGCCGATGGTCCACCCGCGCTGGTCGGATGTCAGCACGGTCCCGGTGGCGAGCAGGTTCGGGGTGGTGCCCAGCAGCCGTGCGATCGCGGCGACGTGCACCGAGTAGGTCTGCGCGAGCCCCGCGAGCGTGGTGGCGGTCGACAGCGCGGCGCCGGTGGCCTGGGTCTTGCCCGCGAGCCGGTGGCCGCCGCCGTCGGCACAGGCCGCGGGAGCCGGCGTGGTGTCGTCGAAGGTGGCCTGGACCGTGGTCGGAAGCTGCACGACCGCATCGGTGGCGAAGCCGTCCACGAGGCTGAGGTCGAGCCGCTGCTCGAGGGCCGCGGCCGCCGACGCGGCGTCGCCGGCCGAGTCCTGGAGCACAGCGGTGGCGCCGGCGGCGATCTTCTGCGCGAGCACGCGCTTGGCGTCGACGAGCGCATCGAAGCTCGCGGACACGCCGCCGGTGCTCGTGACGGTGAACGCCCCCGGCGCGTACGTCGGGGACAGCACGAGGTCGATCGCCGCGAGGGCGTCCGCGACCCATCCCTCGACGTCGACCGCCTGGAACGTGCGGGTCTTGGTCGCGGCAGGCAACGGGTCCGCCGTGTTGCCCGAGCTGTACGTGCGGAGCGCCGCGCTGCGCGAGACCAGCTCGTTGCTGAGCGGCGGCAGCGCGTAGTAGCTCGCGCCGGATCCGACCTCCACCTGCTCGATCGCGTTGACGTCGGGGGTGTTCTCCGCCTCGAACCGGACCGCGTACAGCCGCTGCGAGCCCGGCGACTCGGACTCGCCGTGCCGGGCGCCCACCGCCACCCGCAGCCGGTTCCCGTAGGCGCTCTCGAGCCCGGTCGCGAACGCGACGTAGCTCGCCGCGGCGCCTTCGGCCGCCGGTGACGCGAGCGGCGGCACCGGCGCGGTCGCGGACTGGATCGCGGGCTCGTCCGACAGCGTCGGGTCGACCTCCGCGGCCGGGCGCGCGATCGTCACCTCGGTGGCGAGCGGCGTGATCGTGCAGCCGACGGCGGGTGAGGCGGGAAGCGCCGCCCCGGCCTCGACGGGGCGCGGGGGCAGCAGGAACCGCGCCCCCGTGGAGAGCAGGGCCGCTCCGGACAGGGCATCGACCGCCTCGCTGAAGCTGACCGTGGCGCCGTCGCGCAGGGCGCGGGCGTAGACGCCGGCGATCGTCCCGTGCGGGCCGACGGTCTCGCTCACGCCGCCGATGGTCACCGTCGCGCTCGGATCGAGCAGGCCGTCGACTCCCGCGTTCGCGCGCGCGAGAGCGTGAAGGTCCGCGCCGAAGAGCTTCGCGAGCGCGCTGAGGCTCGTGATCGCCGGGTCCCCGCCCGACGGGACCACCGGCGCCGGGCAGACGAGCAGCGCTCCCGGTCGCAGCAGGGTCGTGGAGGGGGCAATCGCGGCGATCAGCTGCGCGAGCGTCGGCTGCGCCTGCGACGAGAACTTCCCGAGCAGGCTGGCGATCGAGTCCTCACCGTCGGTCGTCACCGCCGCGAACCCGCTGGGCTGTACCTGCTGGCCAGCCACGAACAGGCCGGCGACGTCCTGGTTGTCCGTACCGAGCGTCGTGGCGTCGGTGCCGAAGAGCGTCGCCACGGCAGTGAGCGACTGCCCGGCCCCGACGGCGTACGGCACGGCGGAGAGCGAGCTGGGATCGACGAGCTCGGGCAGCGTCAGGGTGGTCGCGGCGGTGAGCGCGGCCGCGGGATTCGCCTCCGCGAGCTCGGCCATCGTGATCCCGACCACCCGCACGACGTAGTCGCGCAGCGTCACCGCGCTCAGGACGGCCTGGGTCGCGGTCCCGGTCCTCAGCCGCGTGCCCTCGGCCACGACGCCGGGCGTGTCGCCGTTGCTCGTCGCGAAGCTGTCGTAGTCATCGTCGAACTTCGCGGCGACGACGGCCTCGATCGTCGTCGGCGGCCCCGCCGGGACGGTCCAGTCGCGAACCACGTAGGTGACCGCTCCGCCGGTGACGTCGAAGATGCCGGGCAGGTCGGCGTTGAGCGTCGCGATCTCGCCCGCGCTCGTCGTGATCCCGGCAGCGGCGAAGTCCGAGACGAGGCTCCCGAATGTCGAGCTCGAGGTGACGACCTGGACGCGGCGGACCGCGATCGTCAGCGAGTCCGCGATCAGGCCGGCTGTCGTCGCGTTGGCGGTGCCGACGTCACCGGGCGTGCAGCCGGCCGCCGCGGCCATCTGCGCGAGCGTCTGCCCGGCGGCGGGCTGGTGGACCACGCCCGCCGCCAGGCGCAGCGAAGTGCCGGCCGGCACCACCGCGTCGCCGTTGTGGCCGAGACCCAGCAGGGCCGGCACGGTCAGCCCGGCGGCCGCGGCAATGTCGTTCAGCCTCGCGCCTCGCTCCACGCGAGCGAACCGAGGCACCGAGATCGATCCGGACAGGACCTCCGTGGCGAGCAACTCCTGGTTGGCCTCGAGCAGGCCGGCCGCGGTGACGCTGTAGTCGGTGGCGACGCCGCCGAGCGTGTCGCTCGTGCCGGTTTCGTACTGCACGGGGTCGAGCCTGGCGAGCTGGTCGCAGAACACGTAGGCGGCGCTCGCGAACGACGTGAAGCGCGCGAGGCTCAGCACGAGCGGCGTCGTGCTCGACGCGGCGTCGAGCGTGGTCGTGGCGGTGATCGCGATGCCGGGCCGGTTGAGCTGGTAGAAGACCTGCCGGTAGCGCATGGCGGCCGCGCTCGCCGCGCGCAGCGCCTGCGCGCTGCCGACCCCCGCACCGGGCGCGTAGCTGGCCGCCTGGAGCGCGAGGCGGATGACGAGGTGGGGTGTCGTAAGTCCACCGCCCGCGGGCGCGACGGCGTAGTCGACGGTCGCCCCCGGCCACTCGGACAGGCCGATCACGCGGTCGGCGTACCTGAACGGCAGCGACAGCGAGGCGGGCGCGTCGGTCGCGGCGACGCGGTTGCCGAACGCGTCGTGCGCCGCGAACGAGAGCGACGCGCTCGCGCCGGCCGCGATGCCGGCGTAGGGATCGCCGGAGGGGTCGGGCAGGGCGGCGTTCGCCTGCTGGATACGAGCGGTGGCGGAGGCGCGCCGCGCCGCGTCGAAGACCTGGTGATAGAGCCACTTCCCGGTGTCGGGGGCGGGGGCGTTCGTGGGACCCGCTGGAAGCGCCTCGTTGCTGCCGTCGAACGGCGCCGCCGCGGCGAGCTGGAACCCGACGAGGTTGTACAGCTGCCCGGCCAGGTCGGTGTCCGCCGGCGGCGTCCTCAGCATCGTGAAACCGAGGTCGCCCGCCGGGAGGCTCGGGATCTTCACGGTCGGAGCGCCCGCGGCGGTCTGCTCCGCGTATACGTGGACGGCCCCCGCTTCGAGGCTGTCGCCCACGACCGCGGCGTTGTTGAAGGACACGAGGCCGCCTCCGGACGAGCTGCCGCTCGCCTGCGACCCGAGGACGCACAGGAGCTCGATCGTCGCGTGCCCGGTGTCGTCGAAGATGGAGTCGGGCAGGCCGGACGTGGAGCCGCTCGGCCCGTAGTGGAGGTAGAACCCGCCCGGGCGCACGATCGACGCCTCCCAGAGGAAGGCGACGAAGTCGGTCGGGGGACCGGACGAGGGCGCGATCGACGCGCTGTACACGGCCGCGACGTCCGCCTCCGAGGAGCCCGCCAGCCGCGCCAGGGCCGGCTCGCGCGTCTCGGTGGAGAGGTTGGTCTTGAGCAGGTAGGTCGCGTCCGGGTCGAGTGCGTCGGAGGCCAGGCCGCTCGAGTTGGGGCCCGTGGCGTTCGGCGGGTATGCGAGGAAGAGTTGCGTGGCGGCCTCGGCGCTCGCGTTCCCTTGCAGGTGCGTCCAGAGGCCGTAGAGCAGCTCGCTCCCCTCGTGGTCGGCGCCGCCCACGACGTACACCCGCTCGAGCCAGCGCGGCCCCGGCGCCGGCCGGTCGCCATCCACGCCCGGTAGCGGCGCGGCCGCGACCCGCTGGATCGCGAACGGCACCCGTACCGCCCACGCGTAGCTCCCGAGCGGCGTGCCCTCCATGCCGGCGGGAGCCTGGAGCGGCACCGACGACAGCCCGTAGGCCGGGGTGGTTCCCGCACCCGCGCCCCTCGCCACCCGCCGCAGCTCCGACGTGAACGGCCAGATCGTGGGCTGGGCCGCCTGGTTCCCGCCGCCGGCCGGGAGGGTCGGCCGCGCGGCCGCCTGCCAGTGGATGCTCGCCTGGAGGTCGTGATGCACGGGCGCGGTGTCGAACAGCGGCATCGGGGCCGGTGGCGAGACACCGAGGGTCAACGTGACGGACGGCAGGTCCGGGGCGAAGCTCGTGCTGTCGATCGCAAGGGAGAGGGAGTCGGCCGCGTCCCCGGCGACCACGCTCCCGGTCGACGACACCTCGCCCTCGAAGAACGAGAGCCACGACGCATCCGACTTCGTCAGCGTCACGTCGATCGCCTGACTGGTGTCGGCCCAGTGGATCTGCTGGCCGCTCAGGTCGTAGAGCCCGTAGAGCTCGCCCTCGAACTCGCCCGCGAGCACCTGCTCGGGAGTCAGCGCCAGGAAGGCTTGCTCGTCCGGCGCGGGCATGCGCATCCCGTGCATGAGGAAACGCGAGAGTTGGACGGCGACCGCGTTCGCCTGCGGTGACGCGAGCAGGTCGCCGATCAGGACGTCCAGCGAGCGAACCGGCACATCGCGGATCGTCAGCGGTCCCGGCGCGAAGATGCCGGTGCAGTCGTCGACGAGGCCGACCAGCCCCGCCATGTCGAGGTCGAGCGACGCGGCCAGGCTCGTGAGCGTCTGGCCCTCGCCGACCTGCGCCCCATAGCCGGGGAGGACGAGGGTGGCGAGCGGCGTGAGCGCGTCAGCCGCGGTGTTCGCCCCCACGAGGTCGGCGACCTGAAGCCCCGGAAAGTCGTTGGCGAGGCTCGCGAACGTGTCGGTCGAGGCGACCGTGTGCGCCTGCTGGGCGACGGCGTAGGTCCCGCCGCCCGCCGCGGCGGTGTACTGCGAGCCGTCGTACTCGAACTTCGCGAACGTCGCCGCGACCCGCGGCAGTGTGTCGCCCTGATGGATCGGATACGGGGCGGCGGCCGCGGTCGAGTTCTGGTAGGCGGACGGAACGGAGACCGTCTGCCCAGGCGCGATCTTCGACCAATCCACCGTCGGGTTCAGCGTGGCGATCGCCTGCCCGTACCAGTCCACCCTCGCGACCACGCCGTCCCCGAGCGCGGCGCTCGAGTCGGGGCCTGAGTTACGCACGAGGAAGAACGCGGTGAGGAAGGCGTCGCTGTCGTTCGCCAGGCACGTGTAGGTGAACGCCGGGATCGTGAGCGTCGCGCCGGCGCGGAGGAGGCCGGCGACGCTCGCGTTCTGGACGCCGACGGCGGTCCCGGTCGGCGGCGGATCGATGCCGGTCCCGTTCTGGCCGCTCGCGACCTGGCTCGGTGCGGCCGCGGCGACGGCGTCGAGCGTCTGGCCGGCGCTCACCTGGTGGTGGAGGCCTTCGACGTTGAACTGCCAACCCGATGCGAGCGCGGCGTCCGCGTTGTCCTCCGCCACCGAGAGGGCCGTGACCCCCACCGGCACGTTCACCGTGGCGCCCTCCGCCGGCGAATCGGTGTTGGCCGCCGCGAGGTCGTCCGGGTGCATCCCCGTCGCCGCGGCGAGGCGGTCCAGGGTCTGCCCCTTCCCGAGCACCGTCGGGACGGCGATCCCGTCGAACTGGCCGGCCAGGTCGTTCAGCGACGGGCCCGCGCTCGTGTACTGGAACGGGTACGCCCCGAGCAGGTCGATCGCGCCCTGGATCGCGGCGCGCGTCAGCGTCGCGAAGTAGTCGCCGAAGAGCGCCTGGGCCAGCGACGTCGCGGGCTCGTCCTCCTGGGGCTCCGCGGCTTCGAGCGGGGCGCCGCCGCCGTTCGCCGGGCGGTTGAAGGGATCGGCGGCGGCGTTCGCGGTGGCGTCGGTCGCGAGCTGCTGGAAGTACGTGTCCAGGTTCGCCGTGTAGGTGGCGCTGACCGGCGGCTCGGTGGCGAA
Source organism: Thermoleophilaceae bacterium (assembly GCA_036389835.1). Taxonomy (GTDB): domain Bacteria; phylum Actinomycetota; class Thermoleophilia; order Solirubrobacterales; family Thermoleophilaceae; genus AC-37. The sequence goes on from DASVWC010000105.1 coordinate 89,143, forward strand.
GCTCCAGCTGGTCGCAGGGGCCTGGCCGATCGTCGTCGCGGTCGAGATCTCCGGCACCATCGGGACGAACGTGCCGCTGGTCTGCGTCGGCGTGCCCGTCGGCGGATACCCGACCACCTGGAGGTCCAGGCTGGCGGCGAGGAAGCCGCTCACGTTCGAGTAGGCGAACGTGGCCTCGCGGAAGCCCGGGTCGGCCAGGTCGTCGAGCAGGTCCTGGAGCTGGACCGCCGAGATCTGCTGGTCGCCCGCCACGCCCGCACCCGCCGCGGCGGCCCAGCGCAGGAACGCGTCGATCAACCGCGGCACGCACGCCAGGCCGTCGTCGTCCGTGTAGTGCAGGTGGTCGGTGGCGACCTGCGCCACCTCATCCGCGGAGCGTGCGCTGGGCGCGACCGTGTTCTCGGCGAGCAGCGTCAGGACCACCTGGACCTGGTTGGCGCCAGCCGGGCCGGGCGGGTGCAGCGTGGTGGGGTCGGCGATCGTGAACCCGGGGACGAGCAGGAGAACGGCGGTCTGCTGGACGCCGGTGCCGTACACGGCCACGGGCGCCCAGCCCGTCACAGAATCCGGGCCGCCCGAGGGTCCGGCGAGCAGCGCGGCGCGGGCACGGCCGGCGCGCAGGCCGGGCTCCGCGCGCAGCGCCGGGAGCCGGTCGCGCGCGTGCCGCAGCCTGCGCAGTGGGCGCGGGCGGTGCCCCCCTCGCTGGGCGCGCAGCTGCGGCTGGGCGTGCATGAGCGCGGGCGGGCCGAGCACGTCCGCTCGCAGCAGCGGCTCCGCGGCCGGCTGGGCCTGCACCGCGTGCGTCCACGGCGGCGGCGTGTGGCTGCCGATCGTGAAGCTCGCGTCGATCGTGAGGCTGAAGTTGAAATGCAGCGTGACGAAGAGGACCTCGACGCTGCCCTCCGCCTCGACCTCCAGGCTGAGGTCGATCTGCGTCGGCTCGTGCGCCTCGATCGTGAGCGTCGCCCGCGCGGACGCCACCACGCTCACCGAGAGCTTGAGCACGACGAAGTCGACCGTTCCGTACAGCTTCCCGACGATCCCGGCCGTGCCCTGGAACCAGTAGTAGCTCTCGCGCGGCAGCGCCCTGCCGTACGGCGCGAACGGGGCGAAGACGCCCTCGAGGATCGCGTACAGCTCGAGCGTGAGCCCCGCCCTGAGCGGGCCCTTGCTGAAGTCCTTGCCGACGCCGACGCTGATCCCCACGCCGGCCTCGATCACCGGATCGAAGACGCCGTTGTCGGCCTTCGGCACCCGGCTCGACGTGGCGCCGGTGAGGTAGGCGAAGTAGAAGCCGCCGCGCCCCAGGAATGGGAACACCTCGACCGCGAACGACGACGAGAAGTCGCCGTTGTGCGGGAAGCCCGCGTCGATGCGGAAGTTGCCGTTCGTGTAGACGTCGAGGTGGATCAGCCCGAGCGTCACGCTGACCTCGCCGAACTCCCAGTTGCGGAACTTCTCGGGGATCGTGAGGTCGACCGAGAACTCGCCGATGTCGGCCGTGACCCGCCGGTAGACCAGCTCGAAGCGCAGCCCCGCCAGCGAGCCCGCGCGCTCGCCCGACAGCTCGATCAGCGCTCCGTACAGGTGCGGGTCGTAGAACACCGCCGACAGCGCGACCGTCTCGACGAGCGTCGCCTGGACGCCGAACAGCCACTTCCCGGCGCCGTCGTAGCGGAGCGTGGCCGCGGCCGGGTCGGTCAGCGGGTTGCCGCCGCCGGCGACCGGCTTCATCGACGCCTTCAGCGGGCCGATCACCGACTCGACGGTCGTCAGCTGGTCGTCGGAGATCGACAGTGCCACGTGCTGGCCGAGCCCCACGTAGTGGAGCTTCAGGAACTCCGGGCCCTTGCCGCTCACGGCCGGTGCTTCCTCGCCGACGACGTCCCAGCTCAGGGGCTCCGAGCCCTTGTCGTCTCCGTACGGCTGGCCGAGGAACTCGCCGTAGAGCCGCACGTAGACGCGGCCCTCGCCGTTGACCTTCCTGTAGAGGAGCGCGATCTTGTCGAACTTCGCGAACTTCAGGTCGAGGCGCAGGTCGTAGGTGACCTCGACGTCGTGCGTCGTCAGGTTCGCGACCAGCCCGAGGTTCTTGAAGTCGATCTGGTAGAGGACGTCCCACGGCGCCGGCAGCCGCCGCGACTCGCCGGGCACGGCGAGGTGGACCAGGAACTCGAGGATCTCCCCGAGCGACAGGTCGCCGAGCCGGACCGTCAGGACCGTCTCGAGCGGCGACTGCGGCACGGACGGCTTGCTCGGCCGCTGCGTGACCGTCGCCTCGATCCCGCGCCTGCCGTACCAGACGCCGAAGGTCAGCGTGGAGTTGTTCTGCGCGAACGCATAGCCCGCGGTGATCGTGAGGCCGAACAGGACGAGCGTGCCCTGGACGTCGCCGCTGATCGACCAGGCGGCGTCGGCATCGACCACGTTGCCGGCCACGACCGCCCTCTTGCCCTCCACCGACAGCACGACGGCGAGCGTCAGCTCCGGGCTCCCGGCGCCGAGCGGCTTGAACGACCAGCTCCCGTCGACCGCTGCTCCGATCGAGAACGAGTAGGGCTTGCCGCCCTTGTCGAGCGAGAGCGCGAGATCGATCGCCGTGACCTCGAGCGACGGGATGCCGTACGACCCGCCCGGCACGTCCCCGCTGGGGAACATGAAGTTCGTCAGCAGGGCGAGGATCGAGATCGTGCGGCCCGGCATCATCCCGGCGGCGAGGTCCCAGCCCGCGTTCGGTCCGCCGGCGGTGGAGGCGGATGCGTAGAGCTGGACGCCGGCCGAGGGTGTGCCGGCACCCGGCGGCGGCGCGGGCGGGGCGATCGTCGTCGTCGCGGTGATCGCGCCGCTCACCTTGACCCCGTCGTACGCGATCTGAAGGCCGATCCCGTCGAAGGAGAGCGTGGCGAGCCCGCCGCCCAGGTCGACGCTCCAGCCCGTGACGATCTCGCTGTCGAGCTGGAAGGTCCCGTGGGTGACCGACACGCCGATGTCGAGCTGCAGGATCGACATCGGCAGCGGCGGTGTGTAGGTCAGGCCGGTCAGGCGCTGCATGAAGTGCGCCATGACGGCGGCCACGTCGATGGAGCTCCCGTCGTCGAGTCCCACGGTCAGGTCCACCTCGGGCGGCCCGGCTCCGCCGATGTCCGCGACGCTCATCTCCGCGTACAGGTCCGCCTCCTCGAGCAGAGTGAAGCGTCCGTACAGCACACCGCCGACACTCGGTCCGCCGCCCGAGGTGAAGTCGACCGACAGCCGCACACCAAGCCCGGAGAGAGTCATGATCCCGGCCGGAAGCACCGCCCAATCGTTGGTGACGAACTCCACGTCCATGGCTACGGCCGCCCGCTCGGGCGCGGTGGTCCCGTCTCCGAGGTCGAGGAAGAGGTCGAGCCCCCTGAGCCTGAGCGCGCTGGCGGGGGGTGTCTGCGGCGGGATCAGCTCGGCGAGCTCCGCGCCGCCGGTCAGCGGGGCCAGCTCAGACCAGCCGCCGAGCGGAACGTCGGCCTCGGCGACGCTCATCGCGAGACCTGCGGCGTCCTCGACCATCGGCATGCGCAGTACAAGCGGCTGGGCGTGCGTCTCGAGCTGGAGATGAGCGACCAACTCGGCTGTCGCGATGGGCCAGTCGGTGGGGGGGTCCGGATCGGCCTCGAACGACTGGATCCAGCTGCGCAGCTCCGGCCCGGCGTCGAGCTGGACGCCGCCGAGCGCGACCGGGCGGGTGGCGACCGGAGACAGCGACATGATCGGCTGGCTGCCGGCCGGCAGCGCCACCGGGCCAGCGACGGTGCGGCTATCCGGCTGCGCGAGGATCCACGCCGCTGGCGCGAACGCCTCGCTCGTCGCGACGGTCCCGGTGAACTGGAGACCGGTCGCGAGCGGCCCCGGATACGTGCTGTCGGACCCCGGCGCGGAGGTAAGGTAGAACCCGCCAGCCTCGAACGCCACTCCGGCGAGCGCGGTGTCCCAGAGGGCCTCGAGGCTGTCCGAGAGATGCCACGACCCGTCGTTCGGGACCTGCGCCCGGACGAGCAGCTGCGGCTGGAGAGCGGCGTCGATCGTGAACCGCGCGGTGACGTCCAGCTCGGCCTGTACCGGCACGGGATCCATGCCGGTGGTCGTCCAGGGGAACAGCGTGGCGGTGCCGGTGTAGACGATGGCGTCCTGAGCGGGGACGGTCGCGGTGCCGGTGATCGTCAGAGTCTCCGCGGCGCAGTTGGCCGCGACGAGCGCCTGGACCGACGGCCAGGTCGAGATCTGCGTAGAGGGGATGACCAGGGTCTGGTCTTGCACGAACGCCTCGAGCGCGGTACGCAGGGCGTTCAGGTCCACGGTTCGGCGTCCTCAGACGGGGATCTCGACGACCAGCGGGAGGTGGTCGGTCAGGAACATGCGGTACAGCTCGGCGGCGCGGCGTCCGTTGTCCATTCGCTTCGCCGCGAGCCTGCGCATGAAGAACCCCCAGTCTTCGAAGGTGGCCCCCCACCCGCCGGTGATCACCGACTTCCACTTCCGCTCCTCCGCGTCCCACTCCTGCGGCCCCCTGTCCTTGTCCACCCTCTGTCCGCGACCGTTCATGCTTGCGGCCAGCGTGTTCAGGTGGGCGTGCAGAGCCAGGAGGGTGCCGCCGTAAGTCGTGCCGTAGTCGTCCGCGATGAACTCGTCGAGGAAGTCGATCCGCTCGGCCTTCAGCTTCATCGGTCGCCTGAAGACCAAGTCGATCTTCAATGCCAGGTACTTGTTCGGGTCGTCGCCCGTGATCGGCTGTCGCTTCCAGTCGAGGAGCCGCACGGTCGTCCGTCGCGCGTCGTTCTTGGCCCCGTGGGGCGGCACCTCCCAGCAGGCGGCGCCGCCCGCCCATGTCTTGTGGAACGGCGCGGTGTAGTAGTCGTAGTACCCCGGCCAGCCGGTCGCCAGGGGCGCGTCGTGGTTGTAGTCGCCGCCGAAAACGACCGTGGTGGTGTGCGTGAGCTTCGCCGGGTCGGGAGTGCCCGCGGCGGTCACCTCGTTCGTCACGTACAGCTCGCGGCTCAGGCCGCTCACCCAGGAGGCCCACTGTGCCTGCCCCTTGTCACTCGGTGCGTGGTATGCGCCGACCGGGCAGAGCCGTTCCTTCTGCGACTTTCCCGGCCTGTTCAGATCGAGCACCACGTAAACGGGTCTGCGGACTTTCTCCAGTGCGAGCGTCTCCGCCGCGCGGCGCGAGGTGGACGGCAGCTTCAGGGCGGGCCACTCGGCCATCAGCTGTCCGTCCTTGTACGGGTACTGATTGTTGGGCGTGTACCCGCCGAGCGCGCCCGGACGGATCGGATCGTCCGGCCCGGGGCCGAACGGGCGCCCGAGCATCTCCATGTTCAGCGGCGACGTATTCATCGTGGGCGGATTTGGGTTGCCGATCTGGAAGCCGGTCAGCGTGGCGATGTTGGCGAGCGCCGGCAGCATCCTGAAGCGGTCCGTCTGGTTGCTCCGCCAGAGGACCCCGTAGCCCTCGTGGCGCGCGTCGGTGGCGAAAGTGAGATGGGCTTTGGTCTGAGGCGGGTTGTTCTGGTCGCTCAGGAGCGCGGAGCCGCAGAAGCTCGAGCACCAGTCCCGGTCCTTGTTCTCGAGGCCCGCGTTCAGCTTCTGGCGAAGGTTCGCGAGCGCGAGCGCCGCGCTTTCCTTGACCTCCATGAGCAGCACGACGTCGATGTCGTGGCTCCTCACGAAGTCGCGAATCAGGCGATTGCGCAGGTCGCTGTCGGCACCCCACTTCGAGATCCAGTTCGCGAGGATGGGATTCGACCCGTAGTCCTGGACGTTCCACAGGCACACCTTCACGCTCGCCACGCCGCTACTTCCCCTCCTCCAGGTACGCCGCGTACCAGCCGAGCGCGCCGCGCTGGTGCGGGCCGGTCTCGGGGTCGGCGAACAGGTAAATGTCCGCCTGGCCCGGCGGGAAGCGCCAGCCGAGCAGCCCCATCGAGAAGTGGCGCAGGCGCATGACGTAGGCGGGGTCGGGCGGCAGGGCGCGCGCGCCCGGCGCCTCCAGGACGATCGACTGGAAGCCGAGCTGTAGGACGCCCTCGATCGCCGGCAGCCCCTTCAGCGACTGCGTGCCCGGCAGCCGCAGGCCGACGTTCACACCGGCGCGGTCCGACGTCGGCCCCCAAGCGGCCAGCAGGGTGACGACGAGCCCGGCCTCCGCCGCGAGCGCGCCGAGCGTCCCGAGGTCCACGGTGAACGCGATCCCCCACCACCCGCCGGTGAGCGCGGGCTGGTCGAGCGGGGTCTCGACCGGCTCGAAGCCGAGGTCCTTGGGCGTCTGGCCCGCACCCGCGTGCACGAGCGTGGCCACCGTGAGCGGGAAGCGGGCGAAGAAGCTCGTCGGCCGCGGCCGGCTCGCGCTCGCGTCGAAGGCGACGTCGCGGGCGTCGAGCGCGAGCTTGCGCCCCGTCGGATCCGACTCGTCGAAGCTCATGTCCACCGCGAGGCCACTGAACGCGAGGTGGCCGTCGGCGGCCCGCCCGCCCTGCTCGTTCAGCGCGTAGCCGAACGAGAACAGGTCGAGCCCGTCGAGCTGGTGGAACCGCAGCCGTCCCCACATGAGAAAGCGCGAGTGGACGACCCCGTCGGACGTCGCCGCCGTCGTGTTGAACTGGGCGCGGTCGACCTCGATCTCGTCGACCACGCCGCCGCCGCTCGAGAACGTGCTTGCCCCCGGAGTGGCGAAGACGTAGTGGCCGGTCCCGTGCTGGCGCTGGTAGCTCCCCAGCAGGATCAGGTTGTTGTAGTGCTCGCTGTCGAGGAGGCTCACGCCCTCGTCGAACAGGCGGCTGACGAACAGCTCGATCCGGCTCGCGAAGTCCACCACCGCGGAGTTGCGGAACAGCACCTGGAGCTGGAGGACCTTGAAGTCGAAGTCGTCGCTCGTGTGCGCGATGTCCTCGAGCGACTCGTAGTCGATGAGCCCGAAGAACGAGCTCGGCCCGAGCGTGAGCGCGCGCGTGTCGTCGTCCACGTGCACCGGCGTGACCGAGAGCCCGACGTGGTGGGCGCGGAACCTCGACGCGTCGATGCCGGAGGCGAGGCCGCGCAGCTCCTCCGGCATCGAGCTGAACGGGACCTGCGCGTCGAGGAAGACGACGCCGGTCCACGCCGGGTCGCCGCAGACGGTCTCGACGAAGAAATCGAGCGGGTGCGGCCGGCCGGCGGCGGCCTCGAGCTGCTCACGCGCGCCGTCGATGATCCCGAGCACGCGCTCGCTCGTGGCCGTGGCGTCGCCCCCGGCGGCCGGCCACGTCCACGTGGCCGGGTCCGCGACCAGGCTGCGCAGGTCGCTGGTCGCGAACTTCAGGATCATCGTCGTCGGGAACTCCGCCAGCGCGCCCCAGAGCAGCGGCGAGACGCGGAAGCGCCAACCCGCGATCACGATCTCGAAGTAGGCCGCGTACTTCTCGACGGTCGGTATCCACTGCTGCTCGTCGGTGGTCAGGAACCCCTTGAGCATCGTCTCGAACGCTGCCGCGCCGACCTGCGGGGTGCGCCCGCTCGCCTGCAGCTTCGTGATGACCTCCGCCGGGGGGCGCTGCCCGTCCGGGAGCGCCGTGAGGTCGCCGAACGCCGTGTCGTCGAGCCAGTAGTTGAGGTCGGCGGCGGCCAGCAGCTGCGTCGGGTCGACGGCGACGACGAAGAGCTCGTTCGCCTGCACCGCCTGCCGCAGGTCGCCGCGCACGTTGTTCAGCGCGAGCGCGGGTGGCGGCGGTGGGTCCGGTGGCGCGGCCGGCAGCGGGACGAAGCTCAGGACCCGCCAGCTCGCGAGGTCGCTCGTGAACTCCGACAGGAGGCCCTGCGGCGTTGCGCCGGTGACGGTGGTCGTGGCGGCCGGCGTGAGCGGGGTGGGCGCCAGGGTCGCACGGCGCCTCGGCGCGAGCACCCTCGCCTCGAGCTCGCGATAGGGCTCGAGCTCACTCGCGGACACGCCCGCGTACGGCACGAGCGGGTAGGCCCCGGTCTGCGTTGCGTCGACCGACCCGGCCGGCAGCTCGAGGTACACGAGGTACGGCACGAGCGACGCGTCGCCGGTCGCGCGCACGCGGTGCACCGGCCCGCTGTCGGGCTGGGCGTAGTACCAGACCTCCGCGCCGGTCGCGGGCGTCACGGCCGCCCACGGGCTTGTCGCGAGGCCATCGAGCGCCTGCGGCTTCGCGTACGCACCGCCGCCCGGCGCGAAGGTCACCGTCGCCGCCTCGGCCTGCGAGAGGCCGAAGTACTCGGTGCCGCCGAGTCCGCAGGCAAGACGCGCGGCGGGGCTCGCCGCCATCGCGCCGTCGCCCGAGCCACCCGCGACGGACGCGGTGAAGGGCCCGACCGGTCCCAGGTACAGCGGGTCGCCGTCATCCCCCGCGAGCAGCGTTCCCGGACGGCGGTGGAACGCGAGCCCGGCGGGGAGGTCGCCGCCCGTTCCGGGCGTCAGCGCCACGCCGTGCCCGAGCGGGCTCCTGTAGTAGCTCCCGTGCTCGGCCGCTCCGGCGGCGTACGCCAACCGCGTGCGCGTGGCGTCGAGCGGCAGCGCCGGGTCGAAGCTCCCTTCGAGCGCCACGCCGCCCTCCGGCACGCCCTCGAACAGCGGGTAGGCGAGCGACCGCAGCAGCCCCTCCACCGGCGCCTCGGTGTCGTCGATCGCGAAGCGGAAGCCGGCGTCGAGGCGGACGTAGTCGTCGACGCCGCTCGCCTCGTGGTCCTGCGGCAGCGCGAGGTCGAGCAGGATGCAGCCGGCGCTGTCCGCGGCCAGGGACACGACCGTGGACGGCGATCCGGACGGGGCGCTCAGGGTCCACACGCTGGTCGCGCTCCGCAGCGAGAATGCCCACGCGTCTCCGCCGGAGATCACGAAGCCGTCGGCCGTCGGGGCGATCGTCTGGCCGGCGGCGATCCCGAGCCGGTAGGCGCCGAAGCGGACGTCGACCGGCGCCGCGACGGTGCCGGTGGCGGCGTTCGCGGCCTGCTCGACGAGGATCGCCGCGGCGGCGCCATCGGCCGGGTCGGGCGCCGCCGAGTCGATCCACGCGAAGCGCAGGAGCGGCCCGCGCGCCGCCTGGAGGCCGCGCAGCGCCGCAACGAAGTCCGCGGTCGGCCCGCTCGGCTGCGCCGCGGTCATCACGTACAGGCCGGGGTACTGGGTCCAGCTGCCGGCCAGGTCGATCGTGGACGGCGGCGAGGGCGTGCCGGCGGGGAGCAGCAGCCCGACGCCGTAGCCTGCCGGCGTGGCGGCGCCCGTGAGCCAGTAGAGCGTCGCGTCGCCGCTCGACTGGCTGAAGCTCGGCGGCGCCAACGTCACGCACCGGCGACCGCGGCCGGAGCCGAGATCTCGTCGCCGCCCAGCACCGGCACGTCGAGCGGCCACAGCGGCGGCGAGCTCGGCGCGATCGTGGACGAGTCCATGTCGACCGCCTCGTAGCGGAGCACCGGGTCCCCGTACGCGTCGTCGACGACGCTCGAGACGGCCCGCGCCACCGCGACCGCGGCGCCGGCCCCGCCGCCGGGCCAGATCGCCAGGCCCGACGACATGAGCGCCTGGCGGACCGTGGTCCCTACCGGAAGCCAGCGCTGCTCGCCCCCGACCGCGGCCGCGAGCAGCGGGGTGACGGCGTCGCGGCCGCGGAAGTACGTCGCGAAGACGTTGCTGTTCGGCAGGGAGAAGGAGTTCGTGGCGAACTGGTCGGTCACGTTCTCGAGCGTCTGCCAGTTCGGCACGCCGACGATCGCGACGTTGTCGGCGATGTCACCGATGCCGCCCAGCGGCGCGCTGCCGGAGCTCTTGAACGAGGCCGGGTAGAAGAGCCGGTAGTAGGTCTGGCGGTTGTTGCGGAAGAAGTCGAGCGGCCCGGCCGCGACGTTGCTCGACGCGATGCTCGCGCCCGGCAGCATCAGCGAGAGGAACGCGTCGACGCTCAGCGCGCGGGAGGTCGGATCGATGCCCGTGCCCGCGCCGTCCGGCGGTACCACCGTGGCCAGGTCGTAGGTCTCCTCGCCCGCGGCGACGTAACCGTTCGCCTGGTTCGGCGACGTGGCCGTCACGACCTGCCAGAGCGCACCCGAGACGCGCAGCCGCAGCCCCGGCTCGAGGTCGATGGCGCGCAGGCTCGCGTCGCGCCAGGCGCCGTACCGGTAGTACAGCGTCTCGGCGAATGTCTGCGGCATCATCTCGTAGATCAGCTGCCGCAGCTTGGGGATCGCCCACGGCAGCACGCCGAGCGCCTCCACCGTCTTGAGGAAGTCACGGTAGGCGGCGCGCACGTCCGTGCGCACGGCGTACTGCCCGAACGACGCCCAGATCGACTTGTCGATCGTGAGCTGGTACGGCAGGTCGGGCCCGGCGGGCGCGATCGCGAAGTACGTGTTGACCGAGTCGTGCGCCACGCTCGGCTCCCCCTGGGCGAACGGGTTCGGCACGTAGGTCGAGACGTCGGCACCGGAGACCGCCTGGAGCGTCTGGTACGTCCCGTGCCGGTAGACGTACGGCGGCTGGCCGGCCGCCGGGAGCCCGACCGAGTACTCGTGCTTGGACAGCGACGGAGCGGCGGCCGCACTTGCCGGCCCGACCACGAGGTTGCCCGTCGAGACCTGGTTGACGGCGCTGACGGTGACGGCCGCGGCCCCGGACAGCGGCAGCGTGAACTGAGCGGCGATTGTGGTGCTCGCGGCCCCCGCGCCGGCGACGTAGGTCGGCTGCACCGGCTGCGACGTGCCCGCCACGCTCACCTGATAACCGGTCACGCCGGCGTCGCCCACCGGCTCCCAGCCGACGTGGAGGTTCGTCCCGTCGTACTCGGCGCTCACACCGGACGGTGCCGAGGTCGGGATCGCCACCTGTGCGCTCGGTGGGGTCAGCGGACCCGCGCCGACGCCGGTCGCGCGCACCGACGCGGGCGTGCCCGGGGTCAGCGCCACGGGCACCGAGATCGCGCCGCTCGGAGCGCCCGCGTTCGCGATGCGCGCCGCGACTCGCCCGTCGACCAGCACGTCGATCCACACCGTGGCGGGCGCCGGGCTCGGGCTGCCCGAGAGCGTCACCGCGAGGGTGGAGCCGTCATAGGTCCCCGACTGGACCGCGTAGCCGGCGACGATCGAGGCGGTCGCGGCCGGGCTCGCGCTGTTCGGAGCCGTCGCGGTCACCGAGACTCCTCCGGGCGCCAAGGTCGCGCCGAGGAGCGGGGCGACGAGCTGCGTGGCGGGGGTCTCGACGGTGTGCGTCGTGCCATTCGTGGCTCCGTACGTGACCGCGTACCCCGTCGCTCCGGCGGCGGCTCCCGGCGACCACTGCAGCGTGAGCACGTCGTCGAGGATCGCGCCGAAGAGGATCGCCGGCGCCTGCGGCAGGATCGCGGCCGCCGTGCCGGCCGGTCCGCGGCTCGCCGCGAGCTCCACGTAGCCGCGGACGCTGTAGAGGCCGGGCGTGGCCGGGACGGTCTCGAACGTCGCGCCCGTCGCGGTCCCGGAAGCGCGCACCACCACGGTGTCGCCATCGAGCAGGTGGGCGACGTACGTCGCCCCGGCCGGCGGGTCCGTGACGGTCCATGTGACGTCCACGGTCCCGCCGACGGAGACGCCCGTGATCGCGGGCGCCACCGCCACGGCCTCGACGGCAGCGCTCGCGGCGGTCGACCGAGTGGCGGACGTGCCGGTCACGGTGACGCTCGTGCCCTCGACGGCCGACGAGGAGACCGGCAGCGAGAAGCGCGTCTCCGGACCGACGGCGAAGCTCCCGATCGACCCGAGCGCGACGGTGTAGCCGCTCAGGAACGGCAGGGTCGCGCTGTCCCATTCGACCGTCAGCGTCTCGCCGTCGTAGACGACGCTGCGCACCGTGGGCGCGGTCACGGCCGGGAGCGAGATGGCCGCGGCGGCGGATTCGAGGCCGAGCGACGCGGTGCCGAAGGGCTGCACCGTCGCGGTCCAGGTCGTCGAGAGGTCGAGCTCGACATCGATCTCGACCATCTGGTCGGATCCGCTCTCGAAGGTGATCGCGTTACCGGTCGCCGGCGTCAGCGTCACGCTGTGGCCGACCACGCCCGTCGCCGGCCCGTTCGCCCAGACGAGCGTCAGCCGGGCGCCGTCGTAAGCCGCGCTCGCGAGGGCCGGCGCCGGCGCGAGAACCGGCGCGAGCGGGCCGTAGGGACCCGTGAGCTGGGGCGGGCCGGCCGCGGCGAAGTGCGCACGCAGCTCATACCGGTGACCGGCGGGGAGCGGGGCGTCGAGGCTGACCTGCGGCGGCGAGGCGCTGCTGGTCTGGGTCCACTGCACCGCCCCGTCGACGAGCAGGTCGACCGAGGCGGCCGTACCCGCCGCGAGGTTCGCCGGCTCCGCGACCACGGCGCCGACGACGGTGTTGCCCGCCGTTTCGCTCGGCGTGAGCTTGATCGCATCGACCGCGGGGGCCGCGGTGATGATCTGCTGCGCGGTGCCGAGCGGGCCCGTGAGCGCGTCGAAGCGGACCGACCCCGCCACGAGCAGGGTGTCCGCGGCGTCCGCCCGTAGCGGCATGCGCGCGCCCGAGCCTCCCGCCCCCGCGCGCGCGAGTTCTGCGTTCGAGGCGCTGAGGAGATGCAGCGTGTACTCGGTGTCGCCCACCGTGACGTCGCTCGGGAGCGTCACGGGCGACCACGTGACCGCGACGGCCTCGCCGTCGCAGGCGACGCCGGAGATGGCCGGGCCGGCGGTCGGGACAGCGACCGGACCCCACGCGGGCCCGTATGCGCACGGGCCCCCGAACCCACCACTCCCGAGCGGCTGCGCCGCCCTGAGGTAGGCGGTGTATGTGTCGGCTCCCCAGGGGAACGACAGCGATCCGGACCGTCCCGCCTGCGGACCGATCGCGGCGTTCGTCGTGATGCCCGAGACGGTGATGCTGCCCCACGCGTTCTTGGTCTCGTCGAAGAAGCGCACATAGGCGCCGGGCACGCCGTCGTCGGTCTCCCAGACGATCGCGGCCCCGGCGGCCGAGATCGTCCCGCCCGTCGGACGCACCGCCGAGGTCACGACGGCCGCGGAGACGAACGGGGGGTCGTCGGCGCCCCCGGCCCAGTCGACGTCTCCAGGCTGCGTGTCATCCTGCACGAACTGGACCTGGACGACGTACGAACGCCCGCTCGGCAGCGGCGCAGGCGGGACCAGTACCACCGACTGGTTCCCCGACCCTATGGCGGTGGCGATCACGACGGAGCCGCCCTCCACCAGTTGCGCGGCCGGGAGCATGTCGGTCGGAGCCGCGTTCGTGTACACGTTCACGCCGGTCGTGTTCTCGAGGGGGGCCAGCGGACCCCACGGATCGACGTAGGAGACGGCGCTCAGAATCGGGAGCGACATGCGATCGGGCGGGTCGCGCCGAGGTCAGTCGCGGGCGGCGGCGTCCTCGACGGCGCTCGCGTAGTCCCGGTGCAGGGCATCCGGAAGGCGCGGGAACATGTAGTCGAGATCGCGACGGGTCGCGCGGTAGTAGTTCGTCTGGCTCGTCATGTCGCCGACGACGATCCCGTTCGCCATGAACGACCCGAAGGCCGGGCGCAGGCCGCGCGCGCGGTCGCGACTCGTGACCAGCTCCAGGTTGAAGAACGCCCCGCTGGACTGGACCGGCTCCACGGCGGACACCGGGTCCGGCCCCGCGTCGGTGAGGACGGCGTCGCCGGGCTGGAGGTCGCACGCCATCACCGGGCCGCTCGGCGTGACGACCGGGTGGTGCATCGTCAGCGTCAGCTCGCGGCCGCCCTCGGTCCTGAGCAGCCGCACGCCCGCTCCAGGACCGCCGTGGTCCTGGTGCATCCCCCTCGTGGTCGCCTCGACGCCGAGGCTGCCGTCGCCGATCCCCGTCCGCACGCGCATCGTGTTGTCGACGGACTCGATCGGGACCGTCGACCCGTCCTCGAGCGTCACCTGGGCGCCGCCCGCGAGGCAGTGCCAGTAGAAGTCGAGATCGCACACCTGCGTGCAGTTGTTCGATGGCGCGCTCGGGTAGTCCGGGCTGCACACGCTGAACACGGCTGGATAGGGCTGCCCCTCGATGGGCACGGAGAACTGGAAGAAGAATGCACCGGTCACGCACTGCGGGAGCCCCACGCCCGCGTATTGGAGCGACTGCGTCGTGTCCTGACCCAGGCCGTCGTACTGGTAGGCGCACTGGATGAACCCAGGGGAGTTGGGGTCCGGAACCGTGACGAGCTGCCCGAGGCTCGCCGCCTTTATCGCCTTGAGGTAGGTGCTCTGGGCGTAGACGCGGGTGTAGATGCCGAGCTCGGAGATGTTCTTCGAGTTCGGGTCTACCCCGCTGATCGTCCCCTGCAGCGTCGTGCTGCCGACGAACGGGACCAGCAGGTTCGGATCGGTGAGGTTCTGATTGGGCTCGACGTAGCAGTAGTCGGCGTCGCTGCACTGGTCCTTCGACTGCCGTCCGATGGCGATCTTGATCGTGGTGTGCCCCGTGATCTGGATGCAGGGATCGCTCAGGTTCATCTGGATCCCGCTGTTCGCCGAGAGGTCGGGCCGCTCATCGAGCGCGATCCCGAAGCGCGGCGGGGCGTCCGGCGCGCTCTGAGCGTGGAAGAAGCCGACGCCGGTGACGCCCCCGCCGGCCGGTCGTGCGGTCTCAGTCACCGTGGCCGCCGGCGCGAAGGCGTGCCCGACCTGCGAGCCTGCGCCGAACGCCAGCGGCTCACCGCTCTCGCGATCGAGTGCGAGCGCGGCCGCTCCCGAGATGAGCGAGCTGCCCTGCGCGCCGTGCCAGGCGCGTGCGGTGGCGCGGCCGCCGGCGTCCATGCCGAGGTCCACGAGCCTGAAGTCGTCGCGTCCGCCGTCCTGCGGCGGCTGGGGCTCGGCCAGCGCAGCGTGCAGGGCGGGGTAGCGGTCGCTGCGCTTGTTCGACAGGTCGAGGAAGAGCTCGATGACCCGCCGCTCGACCTCGTCGCCCGGGTCCAGGTAGGACTGCTGCCGGGGCGACATTCGTTCGACCACCGCCCTCAGGTCGGACCGCTGGGCGGGCGTCAGGTCGAACATGTCTACTCCTTCCAGGGACCGTCTCACCCAGCCGGCGAGACGTTGGACGTATTCGGTAACCGCATGACGCGATCGGTGTCAAGGAACCGCGCCGCGAACCCCCGAACGGGGCGGCGGATACGAGGTAGGGCCAGAGTCCTTCGAGGGGTCACAATTCGTCTGCGCGCTTCATGAGCGGGTGAAGCGCTCTCGACGGGTGACCACGAGGGGAAGGAGCTGGATCGCAAATGGGCACGATGTTCGACACCAGCAGCGATCCGAGGGAGGCCTTCGGGAAGCTCCAGGTCGAGGCCATCGCGGCCTACGGCAACGGGAGCTACCACAACTATCCGCAGGCCAGAGCGGAGTATCCGCACGTGCCGGTCTTGGAGATCGACGTCACCGGCGCGGGCATCGGCGACGCGGGCGACTTCGAGCGGTTCGACATACCCTTCTCGCAGGCGGGGCGCTGGGCCAAGGGCCGCATCGACGCCGGTGTCCACCGGCCGGTGGTCTACTTCTCGGTGGGGAACTGGCCGGCGGTCAAGGAGTCGCTCGAAGCCGCCGGGCTTCATCCGGGAGACGTCCGGATCTGGACCGCCCACTACACCGGCGAGCCGCACCTGTGCTCGGTGGAATGTGGATTCGGCGATAAGCCGGGCGACCATGCCGACGCGACGCAGTGGGGCTCGGCGGGCATACCGGGCACGCTCCCGCCGGAGTACGACGGTCACAACATCGACGTCTCGATGACCGCGGACAACTTCTGGTAGCGCCGGAGCCGGAGCGCGGCCTCAGCCGCGCTCCGCTCAGGCGCTCCTTACTCCGTCTCCGCCGTCGTGGGCGGCTGCTCTATCTCGACTACTGGTGGTTCTTCCGCAACGACCGCGACCACCGCGGCGACTGGGAGGGCGTCACGGCGATCGTCTACCGCGGCGACAACGCCGACGTGCTCCACGACATCGCGTTCGCCTCGCACGGCGGGAAGGCATGGCGCTATGTTGCGACCGCGCTCGACTACCCGGCCGGCGGAGATCGGGTCGGGGTGTATGCCTCCGAAGGCAAGCATGCGTCGTACCCGAAGCCGTGCACGCGCGACTGCAGCGGTTGCGGGGATAATCCTTGTCCTTGTCGGAGCATTTGGCGAGGTGAGCGCGGCCCTCGTGATAATCGCCTCCGCTCTTGTCGTCGTCACTACCGGATTCCTGTTTCCGCGCCTAACGCGGGAGATGGAGGACAGTAGACCTCACGACCTTCCTGCGTCGGAAGCGGCAGCCGAGGAGGTCTCGGAACGTGATCAACGAAACGATTGAACCCGGCCCTGCCCTTCAGTAGCCCCGCGCAGGTCTGATCGGGAACAGGGCACCGCCTCGCACTTGCGCCCGTAGTGGCCTCAGGGTACGAGCTCTCGGCCCTTACCGGGGACAGCGCGGTCGGGCTCGATGCTGGCTTCGGATAACTCAGGATTATCGGAGCCACCCGGCACGATTCGACGGCCGATTCTCTCAACGCCCGCTGAGGGTGTCCACACCGAACGTGCCGCTAGTCGAGGCCGTAAACCGACGGGCCGTTCCGGACGGGATCTTTCGTGTGAGGTCCGGAAAGCCGGATGCTGCGGTCGCGCGCGCCGAGGCGGTCCCGCTCGCCGGATCTGACTGCGCATTGTGCCCACCGACTCGAACGCGCAGCGTTTATTACAAACTGAGTCGGTGAACGTCCGCGGTCCCCTACGGCGTGCGTTTGGACCGTTAACGGCCCCGCGCCGCAAGTTCGAACCGCTCCACGGCCCAGTCACATGCGCCCGGGCGCGGTGCTGGGCGGTGGCCGGCACGCTGGGTGCATTCGGGCTCGGCCTGACCGCCTGGTCCTACGGCGACTCCGCGGGGTCGGCCGTGGCATCACGCTTCGTTGGGCTCACGCTCGTCGTGGCGGCCGCCCTCACGGTGTTCGCGCCCAGTACCCGAGCCGCGCTGTCGGACCTTCGCCGCGCCGCGCGGGCGGCGACGGGCGCGGGCGAGCGATGGCACCTGACGGTCCTGCTCGGCGTCGTGGTGATCGGGGTGTGGGTGCGCGCACGATTCGCCGGGCAGTCGTTCCGCTTCGATGAGGCGTCGACCTTCATGAACTACGCGATCGCCCCGCTCGACGACGGCCTGTCGGAGTATCCCGTCCCCGGCAACCATCTGCTGCACACCTTCGTCCAGCACATGTCGTGGCGCATGTTCGGGGACGGCCCGCTTGCCGTGCGGCTGCCCGCGCTACTCGCGGGCGTCGCCATCATCCCCGCCGTCTACGCCGCCGGCCGCGCGCTGTACGACCGCGAGACGGGCCTAGTCGCGGCTGGTCTTGCGGCGGCGTCCGCGGCCCTGGTCGAGTACTCGGTGAATGCCCGTGGCTACACGATGGTCTTCCTCGCGGTCATCGCGCTCGTGCCCTTGGGGCTGTACGCGCTCGAGCGGCGTAGCCCGGCCGCCGCCCTCGGCTGGGCGCTTGTCTCCGCGCTCGCGCTCTACACCGTGCCCGTCGCGGTCTACGGCGTAGGGATCATCGTGGCGTGGGCGGTGCTCAAGCTGGTCGACGAGCCGCCCCGGCTCCGCCTGGTCCTGTTCGCGGGGATCGGGGCGACACTGGCGGCCACCGCCGTGCTGACCTACCTGCTCTACCGCCCGGTCGTCGGGGAGCCGGGCTGGGACTACGTCCATTCACAGGTGACAGAACACTTCGTTCGTTCCATCTACGAGGCGTTCCATTCCGGGTGGCCGGCGCCGCTGTGGGTGCTGCTCGGCATCGGAGTCGCGGCGGCCGTCGTGCTGCACCCGCAGATCGCGAGGCAGCGCGCGCCGCTGTGGTTGGCCGCTGCTGTCGTGCTGCCGCTGGCGATCGCCGTCACTCCGCGCGTACCGCCCTTCGTGCGGAGCTGGCTCTTCCTGCTGCCGCTCTACCTGGTGCTCGCATCGGCGGGGCTCGTGGCCCTGGGGCGGCTTGCGCTGCGCTCTCGGCCTGACTGGCTTCCGCGCGCGGCCGGCGCAACCGCGATCGTAGCCGCGCTCGGGTTAGGCGCGACGATGCGCGAAGCCGACTTGCCGAACGGCGACGACCCGCCGCTTCGCGACGGCGACGTCGTCACGCGCTATCTCCGGGAGGAGTTCGAACCGGGCGACGGCCTGGCGGTCGGTCTGTTCACTCAGCCCGCGTTCTCGTACCACTTCCGGCGCG
Source organism: Thermoleophilaceae bacterium (assembly GCA_036389835.1). Classification (GTDB taxonomy): domain Bacteria; phylum Actinomycetota; class Thermoleophilia; order Solirubrobacterales; family Thermoleophilaceae; genus AC-37. The sequence goes on from DASVWC010000105.1 coordinate 107,362, forward strand.
AGGGCTTCGACCCCGGGCCGATGACGCCGGGTCCTGTGGTGAGCCGGGTGGAGCCTAAACCCGGCCACCGGACCCTTCTCGTCGATACCTTCACGCGCGGGTCCGGCCCGCCCGAGAAGGCGCTCGGAGCCGAGAACGCACGCGTGCTCAAGCGCTTCCGCTGGGCGGTCGTGTACGAGGTTCCCCCGGTCGGCACTGCGCGCTGAACGGAGCGAACCGGTGCGATCGGGCGTGCACCGCCACCTTCCGCTTCTCGCCGGAATGAGGGCGCCTACGGCGCGAACTCACCGCCCTCCGGATCCGAGCCGACTGCGCGGCCGGGTTGCTCGGGCTTCGTCGCGGCAGGTTCGGCCGGCGCAGGTTCGGGTGTGAACTCGCCGACTGACGGGACCGGGTCGCTCGATCGGGCGCGCGGACGTGTGGTGTGCGCGGGATCTCGATCCGCGTGAGCCGTCTCGGCGTGCGGCGCGGCCTGTCCCGTGACGCCGCCACTGGAGGCGTGGTGTTGCGCGGCTTCGCGTTCTCGTTACCGCTCGGCGCGAGCTCAAAAACCGTGTACGATCCTGCGCCGGGGGTACGGACGGGGGCTGAGATGAGGCGAGGGATGTTCGGCGTGGCCATCGCGGCCACCGTGCTGGCGCTGCCGGGGTCCGTGAACGCGGGGCAGATCCACGTTCAGCAGTCGGGCTACACGGTCAACGTGAGTTATTTCGACTTCGGCTCGCGGGCCGAGGACAACACCGTGGTCGCGAAGGTGATCATGGGCGGCTACGGCGCCCTCGTGACCGACTCGACCGCGACGATCACGACGATCTCCCCGGCGGAGGCGTCGCCGTGGAACCAACCGTGCACGCTCCTCGACGAGCACCGGGCGCTGTGCGTGAACCCGACGCCGGCCCCGGAGGCGACCGGCGGCTTCCCCGAAGCGTTCCTCGACATGGCCCTGGGCGCCGGCGACAACTCGTTCGAGCTCGATCCAGACACCATCCCTCCTAAGCTGTTCGTCACCGCCGCCGAAGGCGACGACGTAATCTCGATCGACAACGCGGCGGAGGCGGAGGTCTCGGACTTCGACGGCAGTAACACGATCCGCGTGGGCCGGACCCAGCGCCCGGCCTACGTGATCGGCGGGCAGGGTCCCGACCGGATCGACGTGAAGAACGGAACTGGCGGCGACATCGTCGCGTGTAGCTGGCGTGACGATGCGTTCCGCGAGGGCGACAGGGTGCGCGCCGACCGCGACGACGCCATAGACGCCGACTGCCGCTAGAGCTACCCGCGCGCGCGAAACGCCAGCGTCCGAGGGAACCTCGACCACCAGCGTCCGAGGGAACCTCGCGCACGCGGTGCTCGACCTGCACCGTGGCGTCGCTCGAGCTCGGCTCTTGGGGCGGGTCAAGTTTCCACTCGCGGTCCGCGGCCCTACCGCGCGAACTCACCGCCGCCCCGCTGGCCCTGGCCCGCCTGCGCGGGTGGGGCCTCAGCATCGCGAGGTCTTCCGCGCCCGCCCCGGCGTCCACGCATCAGCGCGGCAGGTGCGTCAGTGGCGCTCACGACCGACTCGCGGATGAGGCACTGGGCGCGCTTTGGTGCCTCAATCCGCCGATATCGCCGGTAATCCGCGCGCATCCTTGGCGCACGGCCAGAACGCAATCGGGCGAAACGCCGCGCTACGAGCGGGATCGCGCCTGAGACAGCCCTCGGAGCCGACCCGCTTCACACGCGAGAGGTCGCTGGTTCGAAACCAGCTGCGCCCGCCTCGCTGGGTTCGAACGGCGACGAATCCCGCCGAGTCGCGGGTCGGGATCTCGGCCAGTTCATCTAATCCGGGGATTTTCGCCGCGACCAGTGTCTGCGAATATTGCGCGTCCGTCTACTACCGCGCGGGGCCTGGTACGGCGGCTCCTGAAGCTCGAGGAGACATGAGAGAGCCCCGGCGGGTGGCCACGTGAGGCCCGGAGACTGGCCATCCCAATATCAACAGTTGGGGGGCGCGATGGCTGCTGCGGTGACCGTGAGGCGGCGGGGCCTTTCGCTTGTTTCGATCGTCTTGGCGGCGGGGGGCCTGCTGCTGGCCGCGGGCTCGTCGCAGGCGGCGCCGACGGGGGCCGCGCAGTCGATCGCCGTGCCCTCGTACTTCTACCCCGACTACTCCGGGGGCAGCCAGACATGCAGCAACTACTCGCCCGGGCTGTGGGCCCAGATGGAGAACGCCGCCCCAACGGTCCGCCGGGTCATCATCAACCCGTCGAGCGGCCCGGGCAGCTCGATCAACTACGACTATGCGTGCCAGGTGGACCACACCCAGGCCACGGGGATCTGGGTGCTGGGCTATGTGCACACTAGCTACGGCGACAGATCCCTGGCCACCGTCAAGGCCGAGATCGACAAGCACTATGACTGGTACGGCGTGGACGGCATCTTCGTCGACGAGACTCCCACGAGCTGCTCGGACCAAGCCGACCTCGACTACTACACCGAGCTCTACAACTACGTCAAGGGCAAGGGCGGCCACGAGAACGTCATCCTCAATCCCGGGGCGATGCCGGCTGGCAACTGCTGGATGTCGATCACCGACATCATCGTCACCTTCGAGGACTCGTACTCGAGCTACGTGAACGCGGCCAGCCCGCCGTCCTGGACCAACTCGTACGGCTCCGACCGGTTCTGGGAACTCGTCTACGACGCGTCGTCGTCCCAATGGCCGGACGTGCTGTCGCGCTCGAAGAGCAGGCGCGCCGGCTGGATCTACGCCACCGACGACGTGCTTAGCAATCCGTGGGACGTGCTCCCGACCTACTGGTCGACGGAGGTCGCCAAACTGCCCAGGATCTACCGCTGGCGGCAGTCCAACGACGGCACCAACACCACCTTCAAGTTCTTCCACAACGCGCCGTGGACGTGGCAGCGCGTCTACATCGACCACGATCAGTCCACCTCCACCGGCTTCCAGCACGGCGGGATCGGCGCGAGCTACATGATCGAGAACGGGGGCCTGTACTCGTACACGGGTACGGGTACGAACTGGAGCTGGTCGTGGGTCAGCTCGGTCACGCCCAGCAGGACCGACGACAGCGTGTCCTGGACCGTGGCTCGGTCGTCGATCGGCGAGTCCGGGTACCCGAACAGCTCAGACGCCGTCTTCGAGGCCGAGCTGTCCGGCGGGCCAGAGTGGGCCTCGGCGAAGTACACCCACGGCTACTCCGCGGCGACCGGGAACATCACAAGCTACTTCGCCGAGAACGACTACGACACGGTCTACTACCAAGGCCAGTTCGCGTCCTACACGTTCAACCACGTCTTCATCGACACGGACGTCTCGTCCGGCACCGGGTATCCGATCGGCGGAACGGGCGCGGACTACATGATCGAGAACGGGACGCTGTACCGCTACGTCGGGAGCGGCGGCTCCTGGTCCTGGCAGAGTCTCGGCTCCGCCAACCAGGTGGTGAACGGCTCCACCCGCTCGTGGACCGTGAGCAGGTCCACCGTCGGGGAGACCGGCGGGGCCGCCGATACCGCGCGCCTCGTGTTCCACGGCAGCGGCGGCTCCTCGGAGTACGTGACCCCGGTCTACACCGTCGACTACAGCGAGTAGAGCCAGGCCCCGAGGGCTGGTCCGGGCACGCCCGGATCGTGCTCGCGGGCGCCAGGGTGAGAAGGGACAACAGACGTACCTCGATCTCACCTTGACTTTGACCCATCTTGAGCATTAGCGTTATCTAGACCAAAGTAGCGACGGCGGGCTCCGCCGGGGGGATAGGAAGATGGGCACAATCCGGCGGGCGCGCCTCAGCGCGCGAAACTTCGTCCTGTCGTTTTCAGCGGCGCTCTTCCTGCTGGCCGGCGCAGCGTCAGCTGCCGAGGCCGCACAGAGCGAGACGCCTTCGGATCGTCTCCAGGTCTGGAACCTCAACACCCACGGGATGGACACGGGCTTGGGCTCGGCGCCCAACAACGCCCCGCCCCCGCGTACCGACTACCGCGACTTCATCTCCTACATCATCGATCCGGCACGCGTGGCGTACTTCCCGGACGTCGTCACGCTGCAGGAGACCGGGACGAACGACGGTGGGGTCGTCACCGCATCCTGCACCGACTTCGCATTCCTCGTCCAACTGGGGACTGGACACCCGTACTCATGCGCCCAGACGACGAAGACCGGCGGAGCGGCGATCGTCTTCAGGTCCGATCGCCTAACGCTCCTGGCGAGCAACCCGGACGTCCGCCTGAAGAGGGTCGTCAACCCGGAGAATCAGGGCCCCGGTGAGCAGCTGGGGGACTGCCTGGTCAAGAACTGGCGCGCGCTCGTGCTGCTGATGCAGGACAAGAGGGACACGTCGAAGTACCTCAGCGCCGAGTCGGTCCATCTTCCGACAGCTGACTACACGGACTCGACGGGCACGCACGACTGCGTCTGGGAGAACATGCAGATCACCAACCAGGCGGTCAACAACGCGGCGGCGAAGATGCAGATCATGGCCGGCGACTGGAACCACGTCGACGCGGCGGCCACCGGAACCAACCAGGACACGTTCCAGCAATGGGAATGCTGGTACGAGGGCGTCAACACGGCCCTGAGCAACTGCGGCGGCCAGGACCTCGGCTGGAGGGACGGGATCTACGAGAGCTGCCTCGGGGCCAGCAACGCCGCGACCTACGCGTGCCTGCACCCCGCTCACGGCACCTACGTCAATTCGAGCTATCCCAACACGAAGCGGCGGATCGACTTCCTGTTCGCCAAGGCGTCCGCGATCTACAACCCGGTCACGGTCTGGTGGTCCGACGCGTATGCGTCCGCGGTGGCTGCGGGCCAATCAGGTGGACCGACCGAGTACTCGGATCACCGCGGACAAGGGGCTCTGCTCAAGTACAACTGAATGCGCCGGCGAGCGCAGAGTAGGCGTCAGGTGCGGGAAGACCGCAACGGCGAGCTGGTTCGGAAGCCTGTCCTGAGATCGTGGCTCTCGCATGTCCGGGGGTAGGAAGGGGCCCGCAAGGGGAGGCTTGGGACCGGGAGGCCAAACTCGGTGCGCCGCTGACCGAACCATGTAAATGGCACCGCTAGTGCCAGAACTCCCCAGTTGTCCCGCTCCCTTGGGAAACCCTGCGGAGCATCCCTGCCTAATCGTCGACTCCGCGCCGCCGGAGCAATGCGCTAAGGCAGGCGAATGATGTTGGGCTGCCGTCGTTCAATCGTGGCGATGACGACCTCAATTGCCTGACGGTCGCCGGAAGCCGCATCGTGGATCAATACTGCGGCGTGTCCCAAATACCCGACGCCCTGCAGCTCTCAGGGCTGACCCGCTACGTGCCCGAGATCGTGAACTCCGCCCACAGCGGGCGGTGGTCGGAGATGTAGTAGCGCAGCCAGGCCATGAACTGCTTCGGGTTGCCGCGGTTCCACAGCGCGCGGAAGATGGCGTTGTCGAAGTCGAAGACGTCGACCCGGTCGAGCTCGGGAGTGTCGCCGGGGAAGAACGCGATCTGGTCGTAGTGCTTCTGACCGCCGAGGCTGGAGCCGCCGATCGCGGAGGAGTGCTGGTCCGGGAACTGCATCCCCTTCTGCTTCAGCTCATTCCACAGGCGCCCGAGCTCGAGGCCCTTCGCCGTCAGCGCCAGCAGGATCGGGTCGTCCGGCGTCAGCGCCGGGAGGTTGAAGTCCCCGAGCGGGATGATGTCCTTGGTGAAGGCGTGCTTGCTCTTCTGGCGACTCGCGGCCCACCAGGCGACGGCATAGGTCTCGCGCGCGCGGCGCGCCATGTCCTCGGGTTCCTCGGAGCCGAAGAAGAGGTGGACGTTGACGAGCAGGAACCGGAACGAGCCGGCCTCGAAGGCGGCGAGGTAGGGCCCGCGGTCGAATCCCTCGAAGGGCACCGCCGTGCCCGGCGGCTTGATCTTCTTGAGCTGGCTCGGCGGGATCGAGAGCCGGCCGACCTTCTCGAGCTGGCGAACCTTTCTCGAGTCGTAGACGAACGCCTGGCGCTCCTGGTTGCCCGAGGCCTCCGAGAAGAGTGCCCGGTAGTGGTCGGGTAGGGCGTCTTTCAGCGCGCGCAGGCCGGTCAGGTCGTCGTTGACCTCCTGCACGGCGACGATGTCGAACCAACTGCAGATCTCGGCAAGCAGCTTGTAGTCGTTCGGGCGTCGCTTCTGCACGCCGAGGTTGGCGATGTTCCAGGTCGCGACAAGCAGCTTGTCGCGGCCCTTCGATGGCAGCTTGCGCTCCTTCGCGTGGTCGCGAAGTGCGGTTAGTTCCCGCTCGAGGTTGTAGCGGAACTCGAACTTCGGCTTCGGGAAGGCGGGCACTCCAAATCCTTGTCACGGCCACTGCCGCAAGCGGCGAGAGCAGCATTCGTAGTCGCCTACGGCCGCGCTGTCAAGCGGCCGCTTCGTATCTCTCCACTTGCTAGTCCGCGCAACTCGAGACGCAGCTACCTCCTCCACCGCGAGGATTCCGCCGGGGCACGGTGCAGCCCGCGTACGAACTCGCCGAAGGCGCGCGGCTCGAGAGCCGCCTTGAGCCAAGGCGCTGCACTAGTCGCATAGCGCGACTTGTGCCAACATGCCAAGCTGCGACCACCGACGTACCGCGCCCGGCGTTAGCAGGCGGCGGATCGAGAGAGGACCAGCATGCGTGACTTCCATCCGAGAGCACAGCGCGTGGAGGGTCGCAACGCCGGCAGCTACACGGGCGGCGCGCCGAAGCTGCTCTGGCACTCGACCGAGGGCTCGACGGCTGCGGGCGCGATCAACGCCTATCGCTCACACGGCGGCTGGCCGCACTTCACCGCCGAGTTCAGAAACGGGCGCTTCACGCTCTTCCAGCACATCCCGCTCTCCAAGGCCGCGCGCGCACTCGAGCATCCGCCAGGCACCGGCGAGACGAACCGCAACCGGGTGATCCAGGTCGAGATCGTCGGCTTCGCGAGGGACGCGCCTCGCTTTCCCGACCAGCTCTACGCGGGCCTGGCCGACCTGGCGCGCTTCGTCGAGAAGGAGTTCGGCGTCCGGCCGGTCGCGCGCTTTGCGTTCCAGCCGCCGAACCGGCCGGCCCCGCGCCTCTCGTGGGGCGAGTGGAACCGCTACAGCGGCCACATCGGGCACCAGCACGCGCCGTTCAACCACCACACCGATCCCGGCAAGATCAAGATCGAGCGGATCCTGAGCGCGCCGAAGTACGCCTCGCGGAAGATCGGGCAGGGCGACGGCGGCCCCGACGTCGAGGAGTTCCAGCGGCATCTCAACCGGCGGCTCGCGGCGCGCGCGCTGCCGACGATCGTCGCCGACGGCGAGTACGGCCAAAGCACAGAGCGCGCTCGCGACGACGTGACCCACCTGCTCGGCTTCCCCTTGAGCGTCGTACACGGGGACGGCGCCACGCCGCGGGTCCAGAAATTCATCAAGGATCCGAAGCAGCGCCCCAAGGCCTACCTCGAGACGGCGAAGAAGCGCAAGCGCAAGGAGGAGCAGGAGGAGCTTCACCAGCGCGTCCACTGAGCGGCGGCCCATCGACGCCGCGCCCACCCTCGTGGCCGAGCGCGGACAAGGCCTCCTCGAGCGCGTCCATGGGTTCAACGTAGAGCGGGCGAAGAAGATCGGCACGGTCCCGGCCACACCGGGTTTTCTTCGGTAACGAAGAGACACTTACGCAAGTGCGAGATCGACGCTGCTCGAAGCCATCGAAGCGGCGACCTGGTAGGTCATGTACCGGCGGATCGCGGGGCGCACGCATGGCGGCGACGGCGCGGGGCGCAACTCGCGCGGGAGGCGTTCTCGGAGACGCTCATCCGGTGTGGCCCTCGACGCGCACCCACGGCGCACCGGCGGCGGCTCGAACCGATGCCCATGTTTTGGGGATTGACCGGGCCGTCACAGAGGCGGAGACTGCGCAGCGATGGCTGCATCTCCCGAGAAGGTCTGGCGCGCGCGCCAGCGCCGGCTCAACAAGTGCGTCAAGCGCCTCGACCTGCTCGACGTATCGGCACTTGAGGAGGACGGAGTGCCAGGGCCGGCGACGCGCAAGCGGATCCGCCAGCTGAAGCACTGGCTCGGCTACAGCGCCAAGAAGCAGACCGGAGCTTACGACCGCGGGTTCCACCTGCGGGTGCTCCACCCGTTCAGCTCCAAGCACAGCAGCGAGGCGATGCTCAAGGCCGCCGCGGAGCGCCGTCACGAGCACAACGACAGGCACCGGGAATCGGAGAAGCTGAGCGCCGCGACGTCGGGGGTGGCGACCTTCGACGGGAAGAGGGTGGCGGCCTGGCTCGTGCCCTACCTCGAGTGGGCGCGCGAGCACGGATGGAAGGGCCAGCTCGTGTCGGGCTGGCGCGATCCTGTCCGTTCGGAGCAGCTGTGCCGGGAAATCTGCGGTCAGCCGAGCTGCCCCGGTCGCTGTGCCGGCCGCAGCTCGAACCACTCTGGGTCGACCAAGCCGCAGGGTGCGATAGACGTGTCGCGCTTCGTGGAGTTCGGGCAGCTCATGCGGCGCTGCCCACACAACCCGAGGATCTTCAACGCCCTCGGTGCCCGAGATCCGGTTCACTTCTCGGCCACCGGGCGCTAGCGGGGAGGAGTCAGCGATGGAAGCGCCGGAAGGCCAGGCCGGAGAAGCGTCGCTCGAGGACGAGGAGCCGGAGGTCGACGAGGAGGACGAGGGCGAGTTCGAGGACGAGGACCAGGATCCGGATGGGGCGGAGTTCGTGCCCGACGACCATCCCGAGGAGTCGCCGGCACCGCCCCCGCCACCGGGCGCCGAGTGACGGGCGGTACTGGACTCGAAGCAGTGGCCGCTGCTTGTAAGGCAACAGGTCGTGCGGCGACGCGGCAAGGCTGACTGGGCGCATCCGGCAACGTCGCCTTCGTCCTATCCCAGGCAAGTTTCACCCGACCGAGCTGATCGCGCCGAGCAAGCGCTTCGCCGTCCTGCACTCGAAGAACTCGCCGCGGCCCGAGGGCACGCCGCTCAGGACGCGCACGCACACGTCCACCGGGGGATCGCGTGAAGACGAGCCCCGCTGGCATCAAACTGATCGCGCGCTTCGAGGGCTTCCGCGCTAGGCCCTACAAGATCGGCTCGGACCCGTGGACGATCGGCTACGGAGAGACCCGCGGCGTCGGCCCGAACACGCCGCCCGTGACCGAGCGCAGCGCGAGGCAGCAGCTCATCAAGCGGGTGAACCGCGACTTCGCGCCGGCGGTCAACGCCGCGGCAAAGCGCTGGAACCTGCGGCTCAACCAGAATCAGTTCGACGCGCTCGTCTCGTTCGTCTACAACCTCGGCACGGGCGTGCTGACTCCGGGGGCGCCGACGGGCGACTCGATCAGAAAGGCGCTCGCCGGCGGCGGCAAACCGGCCGCGGTGACGGCCGCGCTGGCGCTCTACGTCATGCCCGGCACGCAGTTCGAGCGTGGTCTGCGCACGCGCCGGGCCATGGAGGCGCGGCTGTACACAACTCCGGTCGAGCATCCGAAGCTCGCCGGCTGGCGCGCCGAGCTCGCGGCGCTGCGGGCCCGCTTCGCGCGCGACCGCGATGAGACTCGCCGCGCCGCCATTCGCAAGCGGATCGGCGAGCTGAAGCGCGCGATCAAGCGGAAGAGGGTCTAGAGAAGATCGCGCGCGCAGGATGCCGACTCTGTGTTGGCCGCGATCGAGTGTCGCCGATCCTTCCGTCGAGCTTGCGCCGAAGGCCACCCCGTCCGGGGGGGGTAAAGCCGCCGCTTGCGCCGTAGACGGCGATTTACGCCCCCCAAACGGAACGCTGTCGCCGCCCTTTCGATGGGTGGGGCGGCTAGACTTCGCTGCCGAGAGCGCCAGGCCCTCAACACGCATTTCGTCCAAGGCACCACCAGGGATAATCATGGCCGTCACGGATCCGCACGACATCGCTCAGTCGCCACTGCCGGCGGACGCTGGCGAGAAGTACGCGGGACGCTGGATCGCGGTTCGCGAGGGCGTAGTCGTCGCGGATGCGAACTCCCTGGAGGAACTCACCTCCGACCAGCGCGTGCGGGACGACGACGCGGTGTACCACGTGCCACCGCCCCACAGCGCTTTCTTCTAGAGCCACGCCGCTCAGCGTTCAGTATCCCCCGGGTGGCGAGCCACTGCTCGAAGTCCTGCTGCGCCCGAGTGTTGCGGGAGCCCGGGCGTATGTGCCGGTCTTCGCGATCGTCGACAGCGGTGCCGCGCGCACGTACCTGCCACTCGCGGTGGCGGATGTCCTCGGGATACGCGCGTCGCTCGAGATGGATGCAGAGGAGTCGATCGGCGTCGGCTCGACGTTCGCAACCTGGTCGCACCGAGATCCGATCCTCGGCCAAATTGTCGCGCGCTTCCCGCACGGGCGCGAGCGCGTTGGCCCCGAGTTCGAGCTGAGACCGAGCTTCGGCGAGCCGGCGCAGCTGTTGCTCGGTCGGGCGGATTTCTTTCAGGCGTTCCGCATCACATTCCACGAGAATCCGGTCGCGCCGGTCTTTCATCTCGACTGGTAGCTCGACCACCGGCGGCTACGGTGCCCTCGGCCGTCCTGATTTGGCGCGACTAACGCCCTCGCGCCGTCCATTAGCGCCACGCGTGCCCGGACGCCGCTCGCCAGTGCCGCATGGGTCACACTCTGAGGCTGTGGCATTAATGACACGTCGGCCCTCCGCTTGATGGACGGCTACGACGTGCTGGCCGCCATCCGTAGCCTCATTCAAGACCACGGGGAACTGAGTGCCCTTGCGCGACTCCCAGTTCTCCGAGCCGACGCCGAACGCCTCGTACGCGGCGTCCCGGGCCTCCGGGACGACCGTGAGGATCGCGTAATCGCAGCCGAAGTCGGGCACGTGGGCAGGCTAGTCGCGAGCTCGATCCGTTGCCTTGCAGACGCAATCGTGTCTCGTACGGCCGTCTGGGTTACGAGCGTGCCCGCCCGGCCGAGCGCCGGGCATCGGAGCCGGCTCGCGCGCTGGCGACGAGGGGGCGCCGTCCGCACGTTGACGCCGACGAGGCCTCGCGGAACTCGGCGAGAGTGAGGAACCGACTCGTCGTACCTTCCCCGAAGCAGACACGACACTCGCCATCTGGCAAGCGGCCGGATCCGCCGCACTCGTCGCACGCTTGGCCCAGCTCGACAACCGTCGTCATTGCCCATAGATCGGGGAGCGGTACGTCAATCGGTCAGTCGGGGGGCGTAGCGAGCTTTCGATTGAGCCCCGCGTTATGCGGCAGTAGGGAGTGGCTCCTCCCAGCCGGCTCCAAGTTGCGCCCGCGCCGCGCGCACGAGCCGATCGAAGCCGGCTCCGTTGTCGCGCTGGATCCGCTGCTCGAGCTGCGCGTACACGTCGAGCGTCATCTTCGAGTCGGCGTGGCCGACCTGGCTCATCACCCACTTGACGTCGAAGTTGTTCGCCAGCAGCGCGATCGAGATGTAGGTGCGCCGCAGGCTGTGCGGCGTCGTGTGCGGCAGCGGCGGCAGTCCGCGCGCGGAGAGTCGCTCAGTGGCGAGCGCGGCCGCCTCGCCGACGACCTTGCCGACGCGCTGGCGCGACAGCCGCCCGCCGCGGCGGTTCGGCACGAGGTAGGCGTCCGGCCCGGTCGGCAGCCCGGCCCGGCGCAGGCGGTCGAGGTGCTCCACGACCGCTTCGACGAGGTCGGGGCTCATCTGCACCTCGCGCACCCCGGCCGCCGTCTTCGCGTCGCGGATCCGGAAGCGCGCGCCGTCGCGGTCGTGCAGGCGCACGTCGCGGATGCGCAGGTCGCACAGCTCGCTCGCGCGGACGCCGCTGCGGCCGAGGACCTCGACCACGGCGCGCCGCCCGACGTAGCCGCCCCGCTGGTCTACCCCGAGCCGGTTGAGGTGGAAGTTGACCGTCGACCTCGAGAGGCCGAGCTCGGCCGCGATGTCCTTCGGCCAGCGTCCCGCCGCGACCCGGCGGGCCACCCTGGCGCGGGTGGTCTCGCCGTCGAGGGGCAGCGGCGGCAGCGCGTCCTGGGCCGCCGCCGCCTCGATCAGCGCCGCCAGCTCGTCGAGTTCGAGGAAGCTGCGAGCCGGCTTCGGCACCCGGACGCGCATGCGCTTCCCGCGCGCCGGGTTGCGCTCGATCAGCTCGTCCTCGACGGCGTCGTCGAGGATCGCCGCGAGCAGGCCGATCAGCTTGCGGATCGTGGACGCCGACAGCGGCACCCGGCGGCGGTTGCGGCGGTCGCGGATGTCGGCGCCCGCCTCGATCGCCTCGCGCAGCTCGGCCGCCTCGCGCACCTTGCGCGCCTTGAACTCGAGGCAGAGCTGGCGATCGATCTCGTCGAGCCGGTAGCGGCCGAAGTACGGCAGCAGGTGGCCGGTGAGCATTCCGCGGTAGCCGGTCGCGGTGTTGGCGGCGAGCGCCTTGTCGCCGAGCGTCCCGTCGAGCTTGCCGCACAGCCACTCGTGCGCGTACTCGCGGAATGTCGGGATCTCCTGTCTCGCCTCCGCCTTCGTGGCCATCGGGTCGGACGGCCGCCAGACGCCGACCCGGACGCGCGCGAGCACGTTGCCGAGCTCGGTGCGCGCGCCGCGCTCGTCCCAGCCGCCGCCGCAGCCGCACTCGCAGCCGGGCCGCTCGTGCAGGTACAGGTCATGCCGGCGCCCCTCGGCGCGGAAGCGCAGCCGGAAGACGCGCGTGCCGTCGGCGAGCGTCCTGGTCAGGACCCCGCCGGTCGACTCGCGGGCCATCAGCTCAGCCCGCCCTGTGCGCGGATACGCTGCTGATACATCGGGACTCAACCTCCCGGTGTCACGGCCGGGGGCGTGTCCGCGCCGCCCGGCCACTTGTTCGGTCGCCGGACCGTAGCTCTAACCGCGCGAGAGATCCAGTCCCCGCCGCCGGCCCGCGCGACGCGGCCGCCGGGGCGCCGTTCGGGCGCGCTCGCACTCCGCCGGGCCGCCGCCGGGCGCGAGCGCCTCGCGGACGCGCTCGAGGTCGAAGCGCAGCCGCCCGCGCGGGCCGCCGAGCCGCAGCGCACCGAGCTGCGCCGCGTGCGCGTAGACCCAGGCGCGCTCGACGCCGAGCGCCCGCGCGAGCTGCGCGGCGTCGAGGTAGCGGACCGGCGCCTGCGGGGTGGCGCCGAGCAGCTCGGCGACCCGTCGGGCGATTGCCTCGACGTCATCGGGCTCGAGCCTCACCCGCCGCCCTCCGCCTGGGCCACCCGCGACCAGTGCGCGATCCGCGCCCGGGCGATCTCCGCGTAGTCGGGCTCGCGCTCGATGCCGAGGAAGCGGCGGCGCTCGAGCGCCGCCGCGCAGCCGGTCGTGCCGCTGCCGCAGAACGGGTCGAGCACGAGTCCGCCGGGCGCGCAGACGAGCCGCACGAGCCAGCGCATCAGCGCGATCGGCTTGACCGTCGGGTGGAAGTTGCGCGTCAGGTTGACCTCGGCGCGGCGCCAAGACGCCGAGCCGATCTTGAACGTCGCGGTTCTGCGCGCGGCGAGCCCCTCGCAGCCGGCGTCGCGCTCGCGCCGGCTTATCTTCGGCGCGTAGAAGAAACGAGCGGATGGGCCGAGCGTCTCGACCGGGCAGTCGGGGTCGCAGCGCCGGGGTGTGCAGGTGGACGCATGAGACAGCACCACGTTCGGCGGCCAGCGACCCGCGTCGCCGCGGCACGCCTCGATGTTGAGCGCGCCCGTCCCGTGCCGCTCGGCGTTCTGCTGCGTCGTTCCCTGAAGTGGCCTGCGGGCGAGGAGGATCGGCTCATGGGCGGGCTTGAGCGACGCTGCCCAGCCACCCCACGCTCCGTCTAGGCGGTGTGCTTTCGGGAACCCCTTCCCGAACAGCCACATCAGCGTGTCGCGCAACTCGAAGCCCGCGTCCTCGATGCCACAGGCGAGGCGGTGGGCGGTGCGCGGCGCCCCGAAGCTGACCAGGTGACCGCCCGGCTTCAGAACGCGCAGGGACTCGGCGGCCCACGCGCGCGACCAGAGCTGATAGCGACGGGCGCGCACCAGCTGGACGCGATCGCTGCCGCGGGGCGGCTTGTGGCGCCCTCGGCCGGACCCGTTCCCTAGTGCTACTAGGTGGCAGGGCCCCGCGAGGGCTGGCCGGTCCCAGTCGTGGCCCTCGAACCCGATCCCGTACGGCGGGTCGGTGACGACCGCATCGACGCTCGCGGCTGGCAGCGTCGCGAGCAGCTCGAGCGAGTCGCCGACCCGGACCGTCCAGCCCGCGTCGGGCGCCGTCCGCCCGCGTCCCGGGCTCGGCGGCTTGGCTCGGGCGGAGCTGCCCACCGCTACCGCCCGCCCCCCACGTCGGCGGACGTCGCCTCGCCGCGCCAGTCGACCGCGCGCCCCGGTTCGGCGAGCGTGCGGAAGATCGGCGCGAACGGCCCGCGCTCGCGCAGCTCGGCGAGTAGGCAGACCGACACCGAAAGCCGCCGCGCCGCCTTGATCGCGGCGACGTCGCTCGCGACCGCCGCCAGCGCGTCGCGGCGGCGCTCGAGCACATTTCGCGGGGCGCCGTCGAGTACGAGCAGCAGCGCGGGGAAGGTCGGGTAGTGATCCTTCCAGCCCGGCTCGGCCGCGCCCTTCGGAACGTAGGTGCTCATGCGCGCGTAGCGGGCGAGCTTCGCCACCAGGCGGTCAATCGGCAGCGTCGCGCGGTCGAGCTCGACGAAGCGGTACTCGAGCGCCCGCGCCGCACCGCCCTCGTAGACGAGGTAGGTCAGCACGGCGTCGGCGATCACCAGCTCGGTGCCGCGCCGGCCGCGCGCCGGCCCGGCCGGATGCGCGACCTCGTGGCGCCAGCCGAGTGGGCCGAACTGGTCGCCGCGCGCCCGCGCCGCGCGCACGAACGCGACCCCGACCTCGTTGACGGCGAGCGTGTGCGCCTGCAGCGGGCCGGCGACGCCGTCCGGGTCGAGCAGTCGCCGCCGCACGTCGACTTCGCTCGTCGCCTCGATGTCGCGCGCCCCGGCCGCGGTCAGGTACCAAAGCCGACGCCCGTGGCTCGCGTTGCCATAGCTAGCGTGGCCGCGGCGCTCGAGCGCGGCGAGCCGGCGCTGGGCGAAGCGCAGCGACGCGTCCGGCGTGTGCAGCGCGTGGACCTGGCGCGTCGTCAGCAGGCGGTGCTGGTAGAGGCTCGCGAGGATCGCGACCTCGACCGCTCTGACCGGCGGGTGGGCAGTGGGGGCCGTCACGATGCACCGCCCTCCCCCGCCGGCACGGTCAGCTCCTGCCGTCCCGCCGGCCCCTGCGGCTCGCCCTGATCGCCCCCGCCGAGCGCGGCGAGGATCCGCTCGTCGAGCGTGTCGAGCGCGGCGAGCACCGCGGCGGGCTCACGCGCTCGCAGCGGAGCCGCCGTCGCGGCGCCGTTCGCTCCGGACTCCGAGTCCGGCAGTTCCTCGAACCGCAGCGCCTCGAGCCGGAACGGTGAGCTGATCGCGCCGCGGTCGGTCACCTGCGCGAGGAACGAGAAGCGCGGCAGCCCCGCGATCGTCGCGGCGTCGGGCTCGCCGCCCCACTCGCGCGAGATCAGGCCGGCCGCCTTCGCGTTCATCGCCGTTGCGAGCAGGTGCGAGCGGTTCGTCGTGATCGCGTTCAGCGTCGCCGGCGTCAGCCGCTCTGGGTTTTGGTTCAGCAGCACCGCGCGCAGCCCATACTTCGCGGTCTGCTCAAGCAGCGCGGCGAGGTTGCCCGACGCCGCGCCGTCGTAGCTCTGCACCTCGTCGAGGAAGCAGAAGAAGGGCCGGCGCGCGTCGGGGGCGAGGTCGGCGCGCGCCTTGGCCGCGTGCAGCAGGTCGTAGACGAGGAAGTTCGCGACGAGCCGGTCGCGCGTCCCGCCGCCGCCGGGGCAGGCGAGCACGATCAGCCCGGCGTCCATCGCCTCACGCGCGCGGTAGCCGCCGCTCGGCTGGCCGAGCACGCAGGCGGTCTGCGCCGAGGCGCGCAGGCGATCGATCAGGTTCGTCACCGGCGTGATCGCGTCGTCGGGCAGGCGCGGGAAGCGCTCGGCGAAGAAGCGCTCGGTTGCCCGCGGCGCGTGCGCGAGCGCCGCCGCGCGCCACGCCTCGTCGGAGAGCAGCGTCGGGATCTGGAAGATCGTCGGCGCGAGCTCGGGCGGCAGCGCGCGGGCGAGGTGCGCGAGCGCGCTCGCGGCCTGGGTCGCCACCGTCAGCGCGCGCGTGTTGCGCTCGTCCCAGCGCAGCGCCGAGGCGAGCGCGTCGACGACCGCGTCGACGCGCGCCTCGGCCGCCGCCGGGTCGGCGGCCGCGAGGTCGAACAGGTTCCAGCCAACGCGCGGCGCCGACGGCGGCTGGGCGAGGTTGATCTCGACGACGCGCTCGCGCAGCCCGGCGGCGTCGAGCTGCGGGCGCAGCCGCTCGAGCGCGTCGGCGTGCGGGTCGAGGAAGAGGCCGCCGTGCCCCGAGCGCACCAGGTGCAGGAACTGACCGAGCGCCAGCTCGGTCTTGCCGTAGCGCGAGCGCCCGCCGACGTAGACGAAGAAGGTGTCGGCGAGCCGGACGCCGACCGTGCGCTCGCCGCCGTCGCCCGCGACGCGTCCGAGCGGGAGCAGATCGGGCTGGCCGGTGAACTCCGGCAGCCGCCGCGGCGGCGGCGCGGCGAGGCCGGTCGCGCGCAGCAGGTTGTCGGCCGTGCAATGGGCGGTCGGCGGCTTGAGGAAGCCCGCCACCTCGTGCGCGGTGACGACGCCGCGCCGCGCGGGGCGGAAGCGGCCGGTCGCGAGGCGGCGGTCGAAGCGGCGGCGGCGGCCCGGCAGGTCCGAGCCAAGGAAGGCGAGGCCAGGGACACGCAGCCCTGAGACGCGAAGGGCGTTCTCGGCCGCGAGCTGATCGAAGCACGAGAGCAGCTCCTGCAGCTGGCGCTTGGCAGCTCCGCGCGCAGGCGACTCGCAGCGGACTAGCACCTGCGGGCGAAACAGCGCACCCGACTCGTCGAGCTTGTGGTCCAGCGCGCGCGCCTCGGCGCGGCGCTCGGCGAGGTCGATCGGGGCCGCCGGGCCGCGGCGCGCGGCCGTGCGCGGGGCGAGCAGCTCGCCGAGCCCGGAGCCGCGCCCAGCCTCGCGGCGCAGCCGCCTGCGCACGCGGCGGCGCTCGTACGGGGCGACCGGCAGCAGGTCGACGCAGACGATCGCGCGCTCGCCCGTCTCGGGCCGCTGGTCGCGCAGCGCGACCGCGAAGGCGTCGAGCGGATCGGGGTCGAGCCCGAGCCGCGCGAGCGGCTCGACGCTGTCGCGCTCCAAGACGAGCTCGGCGCGCACCGCCCTGGTGCGCGGCGGCGAGGACGAGGGCCGATCCGCTGACTCGCGCAGCTCGATCCGCCCGTAGGTGCGCAGCGCGGAGGCGACTAGATCGCGCGCGCGGGCCGGGACCTCGAGCGCGTAGCTGAACGCGCCGTCGGCGTCCGGCTCGAGGCGGACGCGGATCGCGCTCGCGCGCAGGTCGAACCAGCCGCGCACCGAGCGGCGGGTGCGGGCGAGCTGAGCGGCGAAGCGAAGCACCGCGTCGATCGATGGCTCGAAGTCAGCGCCCGGGACGACGAGCAGGCGGACGCGTGAGCGGAGCGCACGGCGCGTCGCGATCGCACGAGCGAGTAGCAGGCCCGCGGCGAGCAAGACCGCTGCGACGAGCGCGGGAACCAGCTGGCGAAGGTTCGTCGCGACGGCCGCGAGATCGAGACGCGAGAGCCGGTTGACGAGCACGACGAGACCGATCGCCCCGGCGAGGATGAGGATCGCCGCCGCATCCCTGTGGTCGGACTGATTCACGGGATTGGGTCGCATTGCGATGGAGATGTCGGCAGCGGCGGCCCGGCGCAACGCCGCTCCCGGCGCGGGCGCGCGCCGAACGCGCGCACAGCGGGGGCGACCGGCAGAGCGACCCCCAGAGCGACCGTCAGGGCGACCGCCGCACCGGCGCGCGCGAGCCCGCGCGGATTCGGCCAGTCAGGCACCGCGGTCCTCCTCACCTGAACCGGCGAGCACCTCGATCCACTCGGCCGGCTCGTAGCGGTGGCGAGGTCGGTTGCCCGGCTGCCCCGGCGAGGCCGAGGTCTGCCAGGAGAGGTGGATATGGGCGCCGCCCGCGCACGGGAAGCAGCGCAGCGGGTCGCCGTGGTTCGGGAAGCCGTTGTAGCCGATGAAGCGAAACGGCGGCCGGGCACAGGCCGGCCGTAGCCCGGACAGCGCGCACGACTCGCGCCAGCCGAGCGCCCGGGCGAGCCGCAGCGTGCGGCTCCAGTCACCACCCTTCGGGACGGCGTCGATCGCCGCGCCGAGCGGGTGCTCGCCGTCCGGCGTGTGCCCGCTCGCGGCGAAGCAGGCGGTGACGAGGATCGCGAAGCGCCGCGCGAGGTAGACGACGTCGGGGAGGATCCGCGCGTCACAGCGCTCGCGCCCGCCAGCCGTGACGTCAGCCGGCAGCGCCGCCAGCCGGCGCGGGGCGCTCGCGCGGCGCGCGCGCCCGAGCTCGCCGCCCGCGAACGACTCGCCGCCGCAGCCACCGCCCGCCGCCGCGAGCGCCGGCCGGGCCTGTGCCGAGTCGCTCGGCTCCGGCGCGCCGGCTCCGCGGAACCCGTACTGCACCGCGCGCGCCATCACCTCGTCGGCGTACGGCGCGGCCGCGTCGCCGCAGGCGCCGTAGTAGTTGCAGGCCGCCTGGCGGTACTGCGTGTACGAGCCGCCAGCCGCCGGTGCGTGCTTGGCCGCGCGCAGGACGCGCGCCGCGGTGAAGATCGCGTCGGCGGGGTCGTTCGGGTCGGCGCGCCCGTCGCGGTCGGCGTCGACGCCGTAACGCTCCCAGAGCGTCGGGCCGGCGCCCGGGCTGCACGGCGAGCGGCGCCGCACGGCGATCTGCATCGGCCCGCCGCAGCCCGAGCCGTTGTCGCCGCGGCAGCGCCCATGGCCGCACTCCTGCGCGCCGATCGAGGCGAGGAACGCCCAGTCGATCCGGTAGCGGCGGCCGGCGTCGCGGTAGAGCCGCAGGCGCGCGGCCGGGATGTCGCGCTCGGCCGAGCGCGAGGGCGGGGGTTGCGCGCCGCCGCCGCTACCGCCGCAGCCGAGGTCGCCGCCGAGCAGCGCGGCCACCGCGCCGAGCAACGCCACGAGCAGCGCGAGCCCGCCACCACCCGCCGCCGCGATCCAGCCGCCGAGCCGGCGCCGTCGCGTGAGCTGCGCGACCGGCGCCATCAGTCCGCTCCCACCGCGACCGCGCGCCAGCCGCCGTCCGTTCGCCGCATGGTCACCGCGACCGGGTAGCGGGCGACGCCACCGTCCTCGATCTCGGCGCTGACGGCAACCTCGTCAGCGCCCGTGCGCCGTGCCTCGACCTGGACGACGCGCGGGCGCCGCCGCCGGGCGGCCGGGGGCACGCGGAGCCGCGAGTCCGAGAGCCGGCGTCGCAGTTGCGGCGTCGCCCGCTCGAGCTCGCGCGCTCCCGCGTGCCCGTAGAGGAATCGCAACCAGCTGGCGAGGAACTGCCGTGCGGCCCGGGTCGCGCGCGCGGGCGCTGGCGCGGACCGCTCGATCAGGGCTGGCGGCGCCGGCGCAGGGTTCGTCACCGGCTGCTTCGTCGCTGCCGGCTGCCGCCGCTCCGGCGCTGGGCCGAGCGTGAGCAGTGCGGCGGCCGTCAGCGCCAGCACCGCCACGGCGAGGGCGAACAGCCGGCGGCGCTCGGAGTCGGCGATCGGCCGCTCGGCGAGATCGCGCAGCCGTCCGATCACGACCTCGCTCCCTCGCTCGGTGGGCTGTCATCGGACCCACCGTGACCGCGGTCCTCGTGCTCGCGCACGCGGGGTGCGTCGAGTCGCTCGCGGTCGGCGCGCAGGTCGTCGACCAGCCCGCTCTCGCCGCCGCTGCGGCCGGCGGTGCCGGGATCGACGCCTGGGTCGGCGGGTCGAGCGGGCCGCTCGCGCTCCGGTGCCGGCGGTTCGCCGGGCCGCCTTGCAGTCTCCGCGCGCGCCCCGTCGTCCGCGTCCCTGGCGTCCGCACGGCGCGCGTCCTCACGCCGCCGGGCGATCGCGTCCGTGCCCGCCTCGCGCAGCGAGCCGAGCCCAGTGCGCGCTCCGCCGGTCACCGCGCGGCGCGCACGCCCCGCCCGCTGGCGCAGCCCGCGCAGTGGGCGGTTCGCGAGCCGGGTCGCGTAGTAGACGTTCGCGAGCCGCCGCGAGCCTTCCTGGCGCGCCGCCTCGGACCCCGCGGTCGCGGCCAAGAGCTGGCCGGTCAGCTGGTGGCGGTAGAGGAAGACCGACCAGAAGAAGAGCCCCTGCAGACCGAACGACATCAGCCAGCCGAGGTTCGAGCTGGCCTCGGCGAGCGCGGCGTTGACCGCGAGCAGCAGCGTGAGTACGAGCGAGTAGGCGGCCTTGCGGACCAGGAAGCCGGCGATCCGCACGAGCCAGCCGCGGAAGAAGTCGTGCCCGCGCCCCGGGATCACGCCGAGGACGAGCGCGACCGGCGCGAACGCCAGCAGCAGGAGCAGCAGGACCTGGGCCAGGATGATCCCGAGCGCGAGTGCCCCGAGCAGCAGGAACGCGCCGAGCTCGCCCGCGAACACGACCAGCGCGACCAGCAGCCGCTGGTACTGGCCGCCCTTCTCCATCGCGTCGGTGGCCGGCTTGTCGGCCACGCCGAGCCGGTAGTCGCCGCGCGCCTTCGACGGATCCGCGTCCGGGAGCTTCGAGGCGTCGCCCGAGTTGAGTGCCTCGTACTCGGCGTCGCGCTCGTCGGAGCCCGGCGCGAAGCGCAGGAAGTGCGGCGCGTACTTGTTGCGGTTCGAGACGCAGGTCTTGTCCTCGGCGGCGACGTCGGTGCCGCGGGCGAGCGCCCGTGCGAGCGCCGCGTCGCGGCCCGGGTCGCGCGCGAGCGGCCGCACCGCGACGGACTCGGGATCCTTGTCCTCTGAACCCGTCCCGTTGCGCACGCAGTGCTCGCGGCCGCCGAACTGGAGCACCGTCCAGGGCTCGAATACGAGCAGGCCGAAGAGCTGGTCGGACGCGGCGCGCTTGGCTTCGTGCTCCGAGGCGAGGTCGCCCTCGCGCGCGAGCGACAGGAATGCGACCGAGACCTGGTTCGTCCAGCGGCTCGCCTCGCCGACGGTGCGCTCGGGCTGGGTCACGAACGCAAGCGCCAGCACGAGGTAGACGAGCGAGAGGCCGAGCGCCCCGGCCGTCTCGGTGTAGCGGCGCTGGACGAGCGCCCGCCACATCGCCCACACGCCGACGATCGCCATGGCCGCGACGAGCCACGGCTGGCCGAGCACGTCCGAGTAGAGCGCGCGGATCGCCCGACCGACCGGCGCGAGCGCACCCGTCCCGCCGGTCGCCTCCGAGCCGCGTACGAGGTCGAGCGAGAAGGCGAAGGTGAACAGCGTGATCAGCGCGTCGGCCAGGAAGGCGGTCAGCTGCCAGAGCGCGTTCGCGAGGAAGTGGGCGATCATCGGCGGCACCCCCGAGGCATCGACGCCGCCGGTCAGCGAGGCGTCGACCGCGGTGAAGTGCTGGTCGAGCGCGTAGTTGCCGAGCGGGTAGCGCTCGGCGAGCCCGTCGGGGACCTCCGCAGCCGGCGAGACGTTGCCGAACACGTCGCTGCCCGCCCGCGCGGCCGGCTGCGCGCCGAGCATGAGCGCCGTCGCGAGCGTCCAAGCGCGCACACCCGCGCGTGTCGGCCGCCGCGGGCTCATGCGGGCACCTCCCGCGGCGTCGTGTCGAGCGCCTCCAGCAGTCCCGGCACGGCGAGGTCGACCTGCAGCTCGCCGACCCGCCCGTCGAGGTCGCGCATCAGGCAGCGCCCGCGGCGGAACTCCTTCAGCCGTCCGGCGAGCACCGCGTCGGCGGGGTCGAGTCCGAGCAGTTCGAGCGCGCGACGCGCCTCAGCGTCGGACTCCTGGCCGAAGACGAAATAGGTGCCGACCAGATCGGAGAGGTCGCCGAGGTCGGCCAGCCGCTGGGTGGCGAGCAGGACGGTGGCGTTGTAGGCGCGTCCCAGCCGCACGAGCCGGTTGAGCAGCGCGCGGCCCTGGGTCGAGGCGAGCAAGAACCAGGCCTCGTCGAGCAGCACGACCTTGTGGCGCGAGCGGTCACCGGCCACGAGCCGCAGGCAGAGCGCGGCAACGAGCGCCAGCGTCGCCACCGAGACACGCTCGGTGCGCGTGTAGGTCTCGCGCGAGGCACCCGGGTCGGGCAGGGTCAGCCCGGGCGTGCGGATCGTCGTCACCGGCCGCGCCGCCTCGACGGTCGGCTCGTGGCCGGTCCCGAAGCCGAGCCGTGCGAGCCCGAAGTCAGAGACGACGTCGAGCGCATCGCCCGCCTCGCGCGCCGCCTCGACCTTCGAGCGACGCAGGCGCTCGACCACGCTCCGCAGGCCGCGCTCGCCGCCGCGGACGGCGTCGCGCACGGCGCGCTGGACCTGGTTCTCCCAGGTTGGCGGCGGCTCGCGCAGCAGCTCGAGCAGGTACGACGCCGCCAGCTCCTCGCGCAGCTCGGCGAGCCCGAGCCGCAGCGGGTCGAGCTTGCCGCGGTGCTCGGGATCGGCGGAGAGCTCGAGCGCGTCTACGCGGCCGTCGAGCTCGGCGATCCGCTCGAACCCGTGGTCGGGCTTCGGGTCGAAGTCGATCACGAGCGATCCCCGCCGCTCGGCGGCGAAGGCGACCGCCTGCGCCGCGACCGTCTTGCCCGACCCGAGCGTGCCGGCGAACAGCACCGCCGAGGTGCGCGCCTCGCGCGAGGGCGCGGTCGGGTCGTAGCGCACCGGGCGGCCACCCGCCCCGGGCGAGTAGCCGATGTAGATGCCGCGCTCAGAGCCGACGCTCTGGGTGCCGGCCGGCACGAGCGCGCCGAACTGCTCGACCGTCAGCTGCGCCTCGTAGTCGGGGGTAAGACCGCCGTCGGTGCGCGGCAGGTGGTCGAAGAAGAGCTGGTGCTGGAGCCCGCGCGGGCGGTGCAGGCGCACCTGCCCGTACTGCTCGCGCAGCGCCTCGACGCGGCGCTCAAGCTCGCCGCGATCGGGCGCCCCGACTGCGAGCGAGATCCAGCCGTAGAGCATCGGCGGGTGCGCCGAGGACTCAAGGATCGCCTCGTACTCGCGCGCGAGCACGCGGTCCTCCTCGGCGAGCCAGCCCGGACCGGCGAGCGCGCCCTCCTCCTGCTCGCGATACGCGCGCTCGACGTCGACAATCCGCTTGCGCACCTGGCCGAGCGCATCGCGGTTGCCGACCCAGCGTGCGTGCAGCACCGCGTCGACCGGGAAGTCGACCGCCTCGAGCGGCGCGAACAGGAGCTCCGCCTGCGGCCCCGGGAACTCGGCCTCCTCCGGCAGTGAGCCGAGGCAGAGCAGCGCCTGCAGCGACGAGCCCTCCTCAGCCTCGACCTCGAGCGCCGGCGGCTCGGCCGGGTCCTCGCTCAGCGGCGCGTTCGCACAACGCCACAGGTCGTGCTCGAGCGGCTCGTAGGCGAGCGACCCGTCCGGCGTCCGGACGACGAGTGCGTCCGGCTCCCAGAACCCGTCGAGTCCGGGCTCCTTCACGCCGCGCAGCTCCGTCCGACGCAGGAGCCACTGCAGGTCGCGCGTCGTCGCCCGCTCGAGTCGCAGCACACCGGAGAGCCGCTCGAAGGTGCGCTGCTCGGCGAGCGCGAGCGCCTCGAGCTCGCGGTCTGAGATCGGCTTCGGTCCCGCCACCCCGGCCAGCTCCTCGAGCCGGCGCCGCGCGCCGTCGGCCGTGCGCACGATCCCGGAGCCGATAGCGGTCGGCGATCCGCCGACGAGCGAGACCGCGAGGTAGAGCTCGGGCACGTGCGAGGCGAGCTCGCATAGGCGCTCCGTGTGCGCGTCGAGGTAGCGGCGCCACTCGTCGGCGTCGGCGTGGCGGCGGTCGAGGAGTGGCTCCAGCTCAGCGGCGTAGCGCTCCGCGGGGTAGGCGCGCTGGACGCGCCAGAGCGAGAAGTCGGCCCCGACGACGTGGGCGAAGCGCTCGAGCCGGCGCAGCACGAGCCACTTGTCGGCGACCGGCAGGTACGAGTAGGCGACCGGCGCGACGCGGTAGAGCGCGGCCGCCTGGCCGCCGCGGCCGATCAGCAGGTTCGCGCGCGCGTATCTAAGGGGGAACGCGATCACGGCCGCACCTCGGCCAGCTCGCGCTCGTTCAGCTCGATCGAATCCACGACGGCGTCGCGTCCGCGTCCCCGAGCGCGCAGCGGGCGGATCAGGAGCTGCCGGCGCGACCAGCGGCGGCGCCTCACGCAGACCGGATTGGCCGTTGCGATCACCGCGGGGCCGCGCACGTGCGCACGGCGCAGCCGCGGCGAGCGCTCGTCCGGCGCCACCCACAGCTCGCCGCTCGTGACGTACGCACGGTCGGCAAGCGGGAGCGGGCGGCCGAGCGAGCGCCGCCGTGGCCGGAGCCGCAGCGCAAGCCACGACCAGGCGAAGCGGTCGGCGCGGCGTCCGTCCGGGGTCGCCTGCGTGGCGAGCGTCGCGACGAGCCCCGGCACGATCAGGTAGCGCAGCGGCCAGTCGAGCAGCCGCAGCCCGAACCCGGCAACGGGCACGGCGACGAACGTCGCGGCGGCGGTGACCGCGGCGGCCGAGCGCCCGCTCACGACGAAGCCCGCGAGCCCCGCCGCGGCGGCTGCCAGTGCGGCGATCGTCGCCGAGCCCGATGAGACGACCAGGACGGCGACGAGCGCTCCGCCGGCCCAGGCGAGCCAGCGCAGCGGGACGCCGCCCGGCACCGGCAGCGCGCGGCCCTCGACCTGGTAGATGCGCCGCTCCGGCTTGAAGATCCGCTGGTAGCTACGGATCAGGCCCGGCTCGTCCACCTACGGCAGCACCTGGTCGCCGATGTCGCGCGCCGTGCGCGCCACCTGGTCGGGTGAGAACACGAGCCAGGCGACGAGCACCGCGGCTAGGAAGAACAGCCCGAGGTCGGTGTAGCGGCGGTTGATCAGGAAGATCAGCCCGATCACCGCGATCACTCCGCCGTAGATCTGCGCCGCGTAGCCGCGCAGCAGGTCGCCGATGTTCTCGCCGACGTCGTTGCCGGACTGCGCGAGCGCCTCCGGTGCGAACGCGAGCAGCACGGCCACGACCGCGAGCACGCAGGCCGCGAGCATGGGGCGGCGGATCACGACGCAGCTCCCGTTACACGCGCGACCTGCCAGCGGTCGCGCCGGACCAGCTCGAGGCCGTAGGCGACCCCGTAGCGCGTGCCGGCCGCGGCGTCCTCCACGGTCGCCTCGACGAGGATCGTGCGCCGCGCCGCCGCGGCGCGCGTCTGCCCGACTGCGTCGATGTCGGCGAGCCGCAGCCCGGACGCGAGCGGATCGATCCGCTCGCCCGGCGCGGTGAGGTAGGTGAGGTCGCCGCCTGAGACATAGGCCGCCAGGAAGCGCTCGACGAGCGTCCGGATCGCCGCGGCGTCGGGTCCCGCGAGCGGCGCGGGGTCGTCGTCCTCGATGCGCGCTGGCCGCGGACCGGCGACGAAGGCGGGCAGCGCGTACACCGCCAGACCGCCAGCGGCGTCGCGCGCGATCGGAACGCTCAGGTAGCGCGCGCTCCGGCCGCCGAGCTCGCACGCGACGGTGATCAGCGCCCGGTCGCTCGAGAGCGCCGTCTCGGCCGCGACGCCGATCGTGGCGACGGCCGCGCCGGGCGGGATGTCGATGACCAGCTGGCGCGGCATGCTCTCGGCGAGGAACCGCCGCAGCTCACCGGCGCGGCCGCCCAGGTACGCACGCGCGAACCTGATCGCGAGTGCCCGCGCCTCCGGACTCGGAAAGGCTTCATGCGTCGGCGCGGGAGCTGGCTGGTGGTCGCGCGGCTCGGCGGCGATGCTGGCGATCCCCCGGACGAAGATCAGCGCGACGAGCGCCCACAGCGCGACGCGCCCGGCCGTCCGCAGCAGCCCTCGGCCGGTCGGCGCGGTGCGGCCTTCGCGTCGATCTGACATCTACTCGACCTCCATGGGCCGAGTCGTACGGCCAGGCCGCCGCGAAATCCACAACTCCACAAACGAACAAGCGCGCAGTTGAATCGTGAGCCGGCGGCGCATCCGCTAGCGCTCCTCGCGCTCCGCGTCGAAGGCCGCACGCAGACCGTCGAGCCGGTCGATCAGGGTCCCGCTGACCTGCTCGATCAGCCACCAGCCGGTCCAGTCGGCGAGCGCGTAGCGGACCGAGGAGCCGACCTTGCGCCGGCTCAGCACGCCGGCCTGGTGGAGGACGTTGAGGTGGCGCGAGATGTTCTGGTAGGTGGTGCCGAGCTGATCGCTCAGCTCCTGCACGCTGGCCTCGCCGTCGTTCAGCAGCTCGAGCAGGCGGATCCGGGTGGGGTCGGCGAAAAGCCGCAGCCGGAACGCGACGAGCTCGACGGCTTGGTCGCTCAGCCGTGCGCCGCGGCGGACGCGATTACGCGACCGCTCGTCATGCTGGCCTTGCCTCGTATGGGTGCGTGTGCTGCCCATCGTGCATGGAGAGAACGACGGGGCGGACGTGGAGAAAAACTTTCGGAGCCGCCGTCAACTAGCGGTCGTCAGGCGGACCACCAACCGTGCGACAGCGCTCTGCAGCTCAGCGAGCGGATTGAAAGCTAGAAATCCTCAAGTTTTGTCCAAGCTTCAAGAGCGATGTCGCTGTACTGCGCTCTCGCTTGGTCGAGGAGGCTGACCAGGTCCTTGCCCAGGAACTGCGCCCCGCCGCCATCCACGCTGGTCCTCGTGAGTCGCTCGAGCTGGCCGATGGCTGAGAGCCCTCCTCCCGGCCCCGCCTCCCGTTGGTACCAGTCACTCCTGACAAAAAAGACGCCACCATGCCGACAACCGTAAGTTCCCGACGGAATAGCGAGCCCCTTGAGAAATGGGTCGGCATCTAGGACACCCCAAGCCACCGGCAGCGCAAATGAGGCGGACCGACTGGTTGCAGGGACCAGACTGCCGAAGACACCACAGCGAAGCGTGGTCAAAAGCGAATACCTGATCCCGCCGGTGGACAGCACGATTGTTCGGCGGTCCGCGCGCCGGACCTCGGCTTCGGGTGAGGCATCAAGAACTGCCTCATCGGCGTCGTGTGGCTCGACGAACGCAAACAAACACTCCGTCAGGGTCATAACGGGCGCTACATCACAGCCAGGGCTGTGGGTGATCACGGAACGCGACCCGTGAATTTCGCCCCCCCAGCTTCCGATGAGGTCGAGCCGACTCTCGCGTACATTGACTCGCTCAACCAGCGATCCCCTTCCGCGCTCTCTGCAACTCAACCGGCTGCCGGCCACTTCCAGTCCGCCGCTCTCTGAGTCACGAGTGGTCAGCTCCAACGCCACGTCGGTCAGCGAGCCTGCGTGCACCGTTGACTTTTCGAGAGCCAGTCTGCCGGCCGTCTGGGCAAAAGTGAGGGACTCGATCACCGTCGCCTCGAGATCTACGTCGACTTGGCTCCGTTGCGTAACAACGGCTGCTAGGTGGCAGCGCTCGAACCGAACATCAACCCAGTTGGCGTCATCAACGTTGAGCTGCATTACCGTGGAGTCACGCCACGCAACGCGCTTCATACGTGTACCGGCGAACGCGAGCCGGCCGAACTCGGCGTCCGCGATCTCGCCGTCGGTGACCCGCCGCGTGTCGTGCTCGGGCTTGGTATAGAGGAAGGCGACGAGAGCATTCCGCCGCAGGTCAGCCGCGGCCGGATCGGCATGTAGAAACTTCGCCCATAGCCGCTCGCCTACACCAGGCTGCGTCGGTGCGAATCCCCCGAGGAAGTACAGAACTTCACGTTCGAGTCGCTCAGATAGCAACGGCGGTTTCTTGTCGAGGGCGTCTTTAAGTACCCGGGCGACGAAGAAGCCGCGGAAAGACTTGTGAATGAAGCGGCATTTGCCGTCTTGGTCAAGGGTCACGAAGGAGCACGTCGCGAAATCGGTCGCGATCTCATCCACAGACATCTCGGTCTCCTCGAGAGCAGAGCGCGCCCGCCCAGGCTGCTGCAGAAGCTCATCGAGCATTTCGTGGAAGTCGACCTCAAGCGTTCTGGCGGTGTACATCTTGAGAGCGAGTTCTTCCGCGAGCAGCCGCCGAGTGTCGAGCGATAGGCCACCCTGGCGCGTTCGTCCCTTGTCAAGGTCGTCGGCGAGCTTTGCGTACGTCCAGACCTCGTAGAGACCGGACGCCCCGAACTGAGTCTCGGCATCGCCTGGATCCAGCTCCCCAAGCAGAACTGACTCGATGACCAGGTCCAGCAGAAGCGGGCGGGTTGCCAGGTCCATGAGGTCATACGTGCGGTCGATAAACGCCATTAATTGATCTGGGGACGTCCCTCGCTGCTCGAGTTCGTCCGAGCGGTGTTGGATGAACATCTCGAGTCGCTCTCTGTCGAGCGGAAGCAAACGGATCACCTGCACAGCCCGCTCGTCCAGCCCGTCAGTGCCAGCGGACGGAGACCGAGTTCCTCGTCGTCGGTCGACAAGCTTGCGACGGAGTCGGTCGGCTGCGGCGAAGGCGCCACCATGTGCCGGTACAGCCGGAGCCGTGATCTCGGCTTCGTACTCGCGCAGCGTCGCTAGGAGCTTGTCAAGTTCCCCGCGCTCGACGAAGTAGCTTGGACGAGAGGTAATGACGGTTGGGGATGGGGAGCGAAGGACATCTAGCAAGGCGTAGAAGAGATCCAGCCGTCTTGCTGCGTCACTCCGTTCGACCATCTCGTCGAAGCCGTCAAGAAGGAGGTAAAACCAGCCATCGTGAACACGGCGCCACAGGAGATCGTTCGGTAGGTCTCGGTAATAGGCATCGCGAAAGCTCGCGCGTAGCAGGGTGGTGACGTCTTGCGTCTCCCGATAGTTGCGAAGCGGCACAAACAGCGGGACCCTTGTGTCCTCATGGGCGAGGTAAGCCTTTGCGCGGCCATACTGCAGATGTTCGAGCAGCGTGGTCTTTCCCGCTCCGAAGTCAGCGAGTACAAAGAGCGCACTCCGGGCTGAGTCGATCCCGGCGCGCATCCAACGTGCAATCACCTCGTCGAGATCAGATGACGCTCCGGCAACAGGAGTTAGCGTCGCCCAGGACAGCGGCTCGATTCCGAGGGGCAGATAGCCGCGAAAGATCGGCTTGCTCTCATAGCGAGCGACGACATCGCGCATCTGGTGACGGACATCCAGTATCTGGGCCGCCAGTTCATCCCAGGAGAGGAGCGTTACGTACGGATGCTCTGACGCAGCCGCCCGAGCGTCCGCAGTAAACCCATTCGCGCTCACCAGCGCTCCAGAAGAGATCCTGCCAGCCGCGCGCTGGGCTATCACTCGTGTGACGAATTCGGTCACCTTCTCGTTCTTGACCGCATCGTTGTGGTCCTTGCATTCGATCGCGAGGGTGATCGGAGGCGCACCCTCGATTTCGCGGCGGGCGATCAGATCCGTCTGTTTCCCGGGCACCTGAACGTTCGGCGTGACTTGATAGCCAAGCGCACGGTACGCGTCGGCAACGCGCCCTTCGAATGCCTTCCCCGGCGGTGATGCGTCTGGTAGAGGAGGCAAAGGCCCTACAAATCTACCGGCGAATAGATCCGCTTCCGGAATGCGCAGCGGTACCCACGCCGCGCAGTCCAGCGCTGATACTTGCGACGCCCAGGCTTGGTCGTCCCATCCGTCGCGGATCCAGCGGTCAGCCGTGCCGGCAATTGCCGGCGTGGGGCCTTCGGCTGCGGCTCAGCAGGCGACCAGTAGATGGAACGGCAAGTCGGCAGGGTTCCCATCCGCGCCGTAGGTCTGCACGCCGACGATCCCGCCGAGGTCGGTCACGGTTACTCGCCCGGCGGGCACGCTCGTGCCGTCCGTCGACCCCAACGTGGCTGTGTACGCGCAGCCCGATACGTTCTCCGCGAAGCCAACCGTGTATGCGCCGGAGCCGACGGAGGTGTGTCCCCCGTGTGTGGCGTTCCCGCGAACGAATCCGCCGCCCGAGGAAACCGCGGCGAAGAAGTTCGCGGCTGGTTGACCCGGAGGTCCCTGCTGGCCGCGCAACGCCCGTCTGGCCCCTGCGCCTAGATCGGCGAGCCGCAGTGATCCGTTATCGACATGCCGCGAGGTGACGGCGCGGCTGCGGATCTGCTCCGACCCGACGCTGTTGCGCGGCAGGCTGAGTGCGGCGTACGACGTCCCGCCGAGCGCCAGCACGAGCGCGGCGGTGGCCGCCACGTTCGCGTAGGTAATCCGGTCACGAAGCCAGGCGATCATCTGCGCCTCCTGAGAGCGGGAAGTCCTCGCAGTACAGCACGGCTCAACCGCGCACGACGAGTTTCAGTCGCGATGAGCCTCCTGTCACGTACGGGTAGGTGGCCTCGCCGGGTACCTTGACCCGGAACGTGTAGACGACCCGGCCGGTGGTGCCGCCGAAGCGGTAGTCGTAGCGCCAGCGGCCGAGCGCGTCGGTGTGGAAGGTCGTGAACGTCTGCCAGGCCCCGCGGATGAGCACCTGAAGCTCGACCAACTTGCCCTCCCGGGGAATGAAGCCGCCCTTGACCTGACCGCTGAAGCGCGCCGTTTGGCCGTTCCTGAGAGCGCGCCGGCTCGCGCGCAGGCTGCTGACCGCACCGACGCGCACCGGCACGTCCGCGTCGGCCGCCCTGATCGTGGGCGCCCCGGCGTAGTGGAATCTCACCGAGCGCGTCACGCCGGGCGGCGCGACGTAGTAGAAGCGGCCCTTCGGCGAGCTGCGCAGTGTCGCGACCGGGACCGGATCCGCACCCGGTTGACCGCTCTGCTCGAGCACGACGACGTCCGCCCCTGCGATCGGGTTGCCGTTGCCGCTCGTGAGCTGGCCGCCGAGGCGGACCTTCCGGCCAACGAGCGTGCGCGCGATCGGCCGCAGCACCTGGCGCAGCTTGCCGCGGCGGTCGCGTATCGACCCGACGGCGCCGGCACGCAGTCGCGTCGGCAGCCGTAGCGGCAGGGTGACCGTCGCCTTCGAGCCGTCGGTCACGCTCGCGGTCAGCCCGACGTTGCCGGCCCGGTCGGCGACGAAGGCGCGCAACTCGTAGACCCCGTCGGGAAGGTGAGCGTCATCAAGAGTCGCAGTCGCGCGTCCGTCGCTGACCTTTGTCTCGAGCGGCTGCCAGGCCGTGGCGTCGGTCTTCTTGAGCTCGATCGAGCCGGACGCCAGGCCGGAAAAGCGGTCGGTGACCTGGACCGCCAGCCGGGTGGGATCGCCGGGATCCTGCGGCAGGAACGCGGCCTCGGGCGCCTCGTCGTCGAAGCGCAGGCGCAGCGGCGCCGAGGCCGTTCGGCGATCCGCGTTGCCGGCGGCGTCACGCAGCCAGACACGCACCGTCCACTCGCCCGGACCTGGCACGCTCAGGCCGTCGAGCGACGACAGGCCTGCACCCTCGCGCGAGCCCCGCTGGCAGGCGCCGCCGCCCGCCGGGCAGATCTCGTACTCGGCTGCCGCGACCGGCGATCCACCATTGTCGGCTGGATTGCGCCAGCGGACGCTGAACGCGTTGTTGCGGCTCCAGCTCTCGCCGCCGTCGACCGCCAGGGCCTGGGGTGAGTCCGGTGCCGTGTTGTCGATCAACACCTGCCGGGGGACCTGCTGAACGTTCCCGCCCGCATCGCGGGTCTCGACCACGAGCGTGTGCGGGCCGTCCGGCTTGATCGAGCTCGTGTCGACGTTGAAGCTGCTCGCGCTCTGCGGACACGGGGAGGCGAACGTGAAGTCGCAGCTCCTGCGGTCGGCGGCCAGCTCGCGATCGCCGCGCAGGAGCCGGACCGTCGAGATCCCGCTGTTGTCGCTCGAGTCGACCGTGAGCGTGTGCTCGCCTCGGTGCCAGCCATCCGTCCAGAGCGATCCGCCGACGCCGTTGATCGCCGGCTTCGTGTTGTCCTCGACGGAGACGACCGCGGAGTAGAGCGTCGCGAGCGCCTGCAGCGAGCCGCGGGTTCGATCTCCGGTAGAGGTGGTCGGGCACCGCTGCGCGTTGCAATGCACGGCGACGAACAGGGCCGGGCTCGGCGGCGTCGCGAGGAAGCGATTGCTCGCGACTACCTCGCAGGCGAACTGGCCGCGATGGCAGCCCTTAATCACCTGCAGGCCGTTCGACAGCATCGCCTGCCACGAAGCGTCGGCGCGGTAGAAGTAGTAGCCGGCCCGGACGCCGACGATCGCGGTGTCGGGCGGTGCCACGAATGCCAGGCCGGCCACCGCTCCGCGCTTCGCGTACTGCCGCTCGCCGCTTCGTGCGACGACGTTGCGCCCGCTCAGGCCGCGGCGGCGGTGGCCGTTCGAGGGGCATGCGATCGTCGCGCGAACGCCCGTCCGGGTCGGAAGCGGCGTCCACGAGTTGTTGACACCATCGGCCGCGTCGCAGGCCCGCACCTCGTAGACGCCGGCCGCTGCTCGCGGGGCCGCCGTGAGTAGCGCGACGATCGCCACCGCCAGGACGGAGGCGATGCGGAACGTGCTCAGGCGAGGATCACTCACCGAAGAATTCGCCACCCGAACCACCTCCTCCCTGGGACGAACTCCCGGCGGAGCCGGAGGGACTCGACGGCGCCGTCCCGCTTGAGGAACTCGACTGCCCGCTCGAGCCGCCGCTGTTGCCGCCGCCGAAGAACTCCTGCGGCGGCGTCTTCTGGACGGGCTGCTGCGCCGCCGGCTCGCTCGACGTGGCCGGCGTCGGGTCCTTCACCGGCTCCTCGCGCTGCGATTGCTCGGCGGGCGGTTGCGGCTCCGCGGCCTGGGCCGCCTTGACGGGTCCCTCCTGTCGCGTCTTTTCGACCTTCGCGGGCTTCGCGGTCTGGTGCTCGTCTGGGCGAGCCGGAAACACGCCGAGCTGGTTGACGCAGACCGCGCCGCCGCCGGCCGCGGCGCCTACGCACAGGGTCACGGCGACCTTCGTGCTGAGCGCGAGCCCGCCAGCTCCGGCGATCGTCTCGTCGGCGCCGCTCGGTGATCGACCCGCCCAGTCATACACCTGCCGCTTGGCGGCGCCGGGCAGGCCGCGGACGTGATCGATCACGGCAGCGATCCCGGTGGCATGCTGCTCTGCCGCGGCCGCTGGGATCGGCAGCGCGGCGGCGACATCGCGGCTGAGCGCGGCGCGCTGCTCACGGAAGGCCAGCAGGCAGTCGGGACAGCGGGCGAGGTGAGCGCGTGCCTGCTCGAGCGTGAGGCCGCGGGCCTGACCGCGGGCGAGGGACTGGACCGCGCGCCGGCGCCGCCCGCACAGTCCCACGCCGCCGACGAGCAGAACGGCGACCTGATCGATTTTGCGCTGGGCGCTGTAGAGCGAGCGCAGGACATCGGCCTCGCTCACGCAGAGCCTGCGGGCGACCGATCGGCGGCTCAGCTCGTCGCCCTTGACGAGCCGGTACACGGCGCGCTCGCGGGCGTCGAGCTCGCTCAGGCAGTCGTCGACCACGCGCGAGTCCGCAGCAACGGTGGCGGCTTCCTCGACGCCGTCGGCGCGCTCGTCGGCCGCAACCTGCTCGAACAGCTCGCCAACCGACAGCTCGCGTCGCCGGCCCGCCTTCCAGAAGTCTTTCGCCCGGAAGCCGAGACCGGTCCAGAGCGCACGCCGAACGTGCTCCTCCGACCGGAAGCGCCGCGTGCAGAGCACCATCGCCACGTCTTGGAACTGGTCCTCGTGCTCGGCCGGCGGCAGGTCGCACCACAGCCGGCGGCCCCGCATGCGGCGCAGAACCTCGGGCCGCCAGCGCTCAAGAAGCTCAGCGATCTCCTCGGGTCCAAGCTCCTGACCCGCGGCACCCATGCCCCGCTCGGCGGCTGGGGCGAGCTCGACGTCCGTGTAGCTCACCGTACCCCTCAGTCTTCGCTCCTGATTATTCCCCGTGCGCGCACGCGCCGGGTGCAGTTCGTCTCAGAAGAGGTAGAGAGCGAAGGGGGTGATCCGGAGAATCAATTTCGAGGTCCCCGCCCTCCCGCCTCGAGGCTGGGGGCCAACGGGCCGTGCTGCACAG
Organism: Thermoleophilaceae bacterium; assembly: GCA_036389835.1. Lineage (GTDB taxonomy): Bacteria > Actinomycetota > Thermoleophilia > Solirubrobacterales > Thermoleophilaceae > AC-37. The sequence goes on from DASVWC010000105.1 coordinate 141,282, forward strand.
CGCGGAAGAGCGCTATTCCTCCGGCGGATCCTCTGGCTCCGCAGCTGGTAGATCCTCGACAGGGACGTCGGTCGGCTCGGGCGCTGCAACGGGGGGCGGCTCCGAGCCCGCCTCCTCCGTGGGATCCGTGTCCGGCGGCTCGCCGACGTCGACGGCGCCAGGCGCACTCGGGAGGAGATCCCATAATGCATCTGGTGCTTGCGCCTCGCCGTCGGCGATCTTCTTTGCCGTGTGGCGTACCTCAAGGGTCGCTGTTTTTGCCGTGCGCAAAGTCTCGTCGGGCGGGCCGCCTGTTGCGACGAATCCGATGCATTCACGGACCAGGCCTGCAAACGGAGGAAGCGTCACATCGATCGCGATGGCACGAATGTGGGCGCGATGGATGAAGAAGTTGCGGATCAGATAAGCGCGTGCGCTGACTCCCTCGAGGCGCTTCGAGAACGCGGTCATCTGCGTTCCAAACGATGGGCCGGTCGTCCACCGAGTGATCAGCTTGAGCCGATACCACGCGAGTGCATCACCGTTTTCGACGAGCCGATTAAGTAACTCGGTGGTCTTCACGAGCGTGCGCTCTAGACCCCACCGGCTCGTTGTCGGCCTCGGGGCATCTGCATGGCCATCGACCTCCGCGGCGACGTATCGCTCTCCAAGCCAGGCAAGCAGATCGCGGAGGTAGAGGAGTTCCGCGAGCCCCGCCATCACAGGTCCCGCGTCCCCTCGAACATCCTCTACTGCGCCGGCAAACAGCGCCTCAGCCGCGGTCCAAAGATTTACGAGGGCGGTCGCTGGCGTCGCAGTGCGCGACTGGGCGAGCTGCAACAGCGCATCATCGACGACGGTTGCCTCACGCTCTTCCGCGTCTGGAGAAGCTTCGTAGCTGCCAAGACTGCTCGGCAGCAGATCAAGCGGCTCGGGCGGCAGGGAAACAACCTCCGCGCGGGCTGCGTCCCTGTCGTAGATATACGCGACTGTCGCGTCGGCTACGCGTCCCTCACGCAACCGCCAAAGATCGGCATCACGTTCAAATCGACGGCTGACGGCACGCCCCGCCGCGTGCATATCGACGGCCGTGACACCGGTCGGGTCGTATCGCAGGACTACTGCCGCACGCTCCAGAGCGGAGTGACCAAGAATTTCGTCCACGCCGTCAACGTCCCACGGGCGGATGATCTCTGCGATGGCTTGATTCGGCGGAACCGGAAAGAAACCGGCGCGACCGCCAGGAGGTTCCGCGAACTCGTCGACCGGAATAAGAACGTCAAAACTGCGCTGTTTCGCATGCCAGTTCTCGGCCAGCGCGCCCTTGATCGCAGCGGCTAGGTCAGCACCGTCGCTGCGTCGGCGCTTTGCATCCTCGAGGACCGTCCGCCGCCAAGCGAGCGAGTGACCCTCGTAGACGAGTTCGGCATCTAACAGTTCGACAAGGGCTTCGAGACGAACAAAGTCGTCGATGTCACCGACGCCTTCGGCATCGGCCGCCAGGTCGTCGACTAGCTGCGGTAGATAGTCGCGCTTGCTCAAGAGCCCGAGCGCCGCGGCAAAAATCGACGGTCCAACGGCCTCGGGAACCCAGGTCTCGCTTGCGTCTTCTCGAATTCGTCGGATCTCAGCCAAGGCTGCGCCGTACCGGCGTGCGAAGTACCCGTCCTCAGCAAGCAGGGCGGTCCGCGTTTCTCCGACGAGCTTCGCGACCGCTTGTCGCGCGATGCCTCCAGCCCGCCGTGCAAGTGCGAGTTCGCCCGGCTCCGCAAGGCGCAGTCGCAACCCGACTCCATCAGGACGCGTCCACCATGGCGGTTTCTCGGCGATGATTTCCTCCCACCGCGCGAAGACGAAGTCTTGCCCGGCGGGAACCGGGTGGAGCCGGGGATACCCACCGGCGCGAGACCTGGACGCGGTCTCAGCGCTTGCGGCCTCGGCCGGCTGTTCCGCGAGTTCAGGAGCCGGACTCGATGTCTTTGCCTGCGGCTGATCAGTTCGCTCCGGCGTGCGTTTCCCGTCCTTCTCCTTCCCGGCCTCCTTCGCCTGTTGATCTTCCGGGCGTTCGTCCTGCCCCTTGCTCATTCAGCACTCCGCAATAAGTGCCGGAGCGCAATCACGCGAAGCGAGCTCAATCCAGCAATCCCACGGAGTTGCAGCTCGTGTGTCGCACCGTCGGAGCCTTCGGACGCTTCTTCAACCTCGATGCCGCGACCGGATAGGCCGCTAGTCCCTAAGTCCCACACGACTGCCAAGTCGGCCGTACGAGCGAGAGGGTCGCCGGTCTCTATTTCGCCCACGACGTCGGTAGCTCTTACGCCAAAGAGCACGTGCAACGGCGGGATTCCGTCGGGATCGCCGGGGTAAATCAGCGAGTCATCCGGACCGAAGGTTCCCGTCTGCAGCGTCCGCAGCCGCGGCAGAGCGGTGCCCTGGTCCGCGACCAACTCATGGAAGACCGCAATGACTCCAGCCCTCGAATCCGGCGTCTTCAAGTAAGGAATCGGCGCATCGAGATTCGTTCGTCGCAGCGACCGGGCGATTGCCGCCTTGAGCGCCGCGCGATCCACGTCGGAACTCTCCTTCTCGGCGCCTACACGCGGGACAACCTTCTGGAGATCGCGTCGCCACGCGCGCCGCAGGACGTCGACCAGCATCGTTCGCGTCTTCCCGTGCAGTGACTTCCGCCCGAGATCAAGTACGAGCCCGTCTTCTTGAATCAAGACGAAGATGCGCCGCTCATACGTTCGCGGCTGGATGACGTTGACACCCAGCTCGACCCCCGTCGGCATCTCGCGAGTCGCGATGAAGAATCCCTGCCACTCGTCAGGCACCCACTTGCCTCGGCCGCGGCGTCGTTTCAGCAACGCTCGCATCTCGTCGCCATCAGTGATGTATGCATAGATCGAAACCGTGCGATCCGATGGCGTACGGAACCGTCGCACGTAACGCACCGCCGCGCCCCGCAGTCGTCGCACCATCTCATCTGTATTGAGGTCCGCGATGTCGTCGAAGTCGTGGACGGTGCGCTTCGGCGCGAGTTCCTCGGGTGTCGCGTAGGCGTAGGAAATCGGCTCTTTCGGAGCCTTAGTCCCGTCGCTGCTGACAAACGTCAGGCTGACATCGATCTCGTCCGCGTGCCGACGAGCCGAGAACGGGCGCTCGAACAGGTAGCGCGTATTCCCCACCGCGGTTCGGGTACGAATCGCCCAGACCAGCTCCTCTTTCTCGTAGCCGAACAGATCCCGATCGAACTCTTCGGGATCAAGCCCACCTACGGTCACTGCCGTGTAGCGTGACGATCCCATCAAGCGGTCTGGGTCGTCGCGGAAGTGTTCGCCAAGCGGTTTCTCGGCATCGCCCTCAGACACCACCCAGTCACGCCCGCCTCGGACGGTGACGTCTTGTCGTGCTTTGCCATCGCACGTGCGTATGTGGAGGTAGTTCGACGCAAGCGCTAGGAACGACAGACCGACCCCCTTTTCGCCGCGCGACCGGCGGGCGTTCACGCGAGCTAGGGGGCCGGCCTTTGTCGTGACATTCGGGGTGAGGACGATTCGAGCGTCCTCCTCACTCATGCCGATCCCGGTATCGACCACCGTGAACGTGCGCTGCGAAGCATCAAAGGTGATCACGATGCGTGCCGGGGCCGTCGGCTCACGAGCTCGACGTTCGTCAATCGCATCCGTTGCGTTCTGGAGCGCCTCGGCGAGAAAGTCAAGCGCGTGCGAGTAGCTCGACAGCACGTTCACGGCTTCCTTCAACTGACGCGTCTCGTCGAGCGCCTGCTGAGGCCGGATCTCGAGGAAGTTGATGTCGGGTCGCTTGCTACGCGGCACCGCCTGCCCTCCTTCCCTCAGTCCGCAGCGTCGAAGCCGGTCGCAGAGACTATCCCGGCGATGGGCGTCCGTTGCCTTCGCCCACAACGCAGGCGGCCTGTCTCGGAAGCGCCCGGCCCTAGATCAAGCAGGCGCTGCGAGAGAATTGCAGCATGCCGCTAGGCAGCGGCCACGCTTGGTCCGAGCCGTCGAAGGTGCTCTACTGCCCCGTCGAAGGCCGTGATCGCACGTTCAACGTCTCCCTCGGATGTCCACCGGCCGAAACTGATCCGGACCGTTTCTCGCGCGTCCCGCGGTGATCTCCCTTGCGCGAGGAGGACGTGCGACGGCTCCACGCTGACTGTCGAGCATGCCGAACCCGTTGCGATGGCGACGTCGCGGTTAACGAGGCGCATTAGGGCCTGCCCATCGATGCCCGGCAACTGAACGCTGAGGGTTTGTGGCAGCTGCCTCGCCGTCGCGTCGTGGATCCGAGCATCCGGGCAAATTTGATGAAGCCGCGACGCGAGCTCGCTCCGAAGTTCGCGCTCCCGCTCCCAGTCGGAGGGACCCTCTGCACGAACCAGGCTCGCCGCGGCGCCAAAACCGACGATCGCCGGAACGTTCAGCGTTCCCGGGCGTAGGTTGCGCTCATGCCCTCCGCCGTGCATCACCGGCGAAAGGCGTGGACGGGGCCGGCGGCGCCGCACGACTAGGGCGCCGACCCCCTTTGGCCCGTACATCTTGTGCGCCGACACTGAAGCAAGCGAGACACACGTAGTGCGGAGGTCGAGAGGGAGACGCGCGGCCGCTTGAACTGCGTCCGTGTGGAATGGGATGCCAGCCTCCGCACAAATCGCAGCGATCTCGTCAATCGGCTGAATCGTGCCGGTTTCGTTGTTGGCCGTCATCACGCTCACGAGCGCCGTGCGACGCGAAAGGGCGCGCTTGACTTCGTCTGGATCCACGAGACCGTGCGAATCGACGGGAAGCTCGATAAGTCGATCGGGAAACTCCCTTGCCGCCTCGAGCGTCGAAGGGTGCTCGGTTGCCCCAACTACGAGCTGGGCGTCATCGGACGCGCGCCGCATCGTCCCGAGAATCGCGATGTTGTTTGCCTCTGTCGCTCCACTCGTGAAGATCACCTCCTCGGGCTCGACTCGCAACAAGTCGGCTACCTCTTGTCTGGCGCGTTCCACGGCTTGCTGCGCTTCGTATCCGAATGAGTGATCCGTGCTGGCGGCGTTGCCCGGACGGTCCGTGAAGTAGGGGAGCATCACATCGACAACCCGCGGGTCGACCGGTGTCGTGGCGTTGTAGTCCAGGTATACGACCGTCATGCGGGCACAAGGCGCGCGACGTCCGCCAAGGTGCGCACACGCCGCGGCAGGATCGTCAACCCGCGATTGATGTGAGCCCGGAACCAGTCGGCGGGCTGAAACTCGTCCCCCGGCTGTTCCGTCGCGAGCCATTGCTGTAGATAAGCGACGAAGAGCCGATCCCACTCGCCTGTGAGCGTGTAGCGGTTGAACTCGACGCCCTTCTCGTCGTAGTCCCCGGGGTTCGGATGCCCCGGCTCGGCAAGCGACAGGCAGAACGCGAGGCGGCAGGTGTACTGATGCGTGAGCCCAGTCCGAGACTTCAACGTCTTCAAGAGCTGAACCGAGCTCTCATCGAGTTGGATCTTCTTACCGAGCACTCGCGGCCTCCGGCGCCGGGTACTCGTAGCCGTCTTCGACGACAGTTGCGCACGTGGTCTCATCGTGGACGAGATGGAATGAGCGTGCGACGAAAGGCCCCAGCTCGGCAGCGGCAGCCACGTCTACCTCCGTATCCGTGGACAGGATGATCACCTGATGGCTGACCTCCGGGAAGTACTCACGCAAGAGCTGGGCCCGGTGCAGTCGGTCGAGCCGCGCGAGCGGGGTATCGATCACGACGGGCAGCGGACGACCCGAAACCTTCGCAAGCGCCCACAGGACAGAAATGGCGAAGAGCTGACGTTCTCCCGCCGACAGGCGTTCTTTCGGGAGCTCTGTCCCGTCCCAACGAGTTAGAACAACGCGAAACGAGTCCGGGTCGACACGAACCGCGCTCAGGAGTTCGCCCTTGCGCGACAACCGATTGAAGAAGCGGGCGGTTTCGAGCGCGACCTTTTCGAGCTTGCGCGCCTGGACGCGGGGACCGAAGGCTTCGAGTACCTCGACCGTCCTCAGCGCCCGGGCGGCTCGGGCCGACACGCCGTCGGACGCAGCCAGTCGTTCGCGCGCGCGGCGGAGCTCCCGCTCAGCAACCGTTTCTTCGTACCGAGCCTGTTGAAGTTCGGCGTCCAGGCGCTCGAGGTCGGCGTCAACCGCGCCTAGCTTCTCGCCGAGGCCCTGCAGCTTGGCGAGCAACGGCGCTACCGCCGAGTCCTCTGGAACGCGATCGAGTTGTCCCCTTGCCTTGTCCACGCGCGTGTTGGCACGACTGAGAGCAAGCGCAAGCCGCTTTGCCTTTTCGGGCACCTCCCCGCGGATTTCGCGCAGTCGATGAAGAGCGAGAGAACGCTCAGCCGCGGTTAGATCGTGTATCCGCTCGCTCGCCGGCTCATCTCCGACGATCAGCAACTCCTCCAGCACGGCAATCGACGACTTCTTGCGACGCGATGTGAGAGACCGGCTGATTCGACCTTTAGCTTCGGCCAGCCGCTTTCTGACTATGTCGTCCTCTGCAAGGGTTTGCTCGTAGCGAAGCCGTTCCTCGAGCGCCACGGCCAGCTCAGGGCAGAGCGCCAGCGGGAGTAGCCCAGCGATGAGCTCTCTGAGCTCAGTCTCGGCAGCAACGACGCGTGTGAGAGCCTTGCGCTCCTCGTCCTCGAGCCAACGCCGCTCGGTGGCGAGCACTCCTCCTTGTTCCGCGAAGCGCTGTCGTTCGCGTTCGGCGCGAGCCGCAAGCTGGTCGCGTCGGGCCTGCCTCGAAGCTCGAACGTCGATGAGTTCCCGGACGCGTGCCCGCGCGGCTTCCGCGACAGCCTCGGCGGCATCGACCGCGGCAGCTGCGCCCTGGTTGACGTCCCGGTCGTTGCGCGTTGCGAGACGGCTCAGGTCCGTTTGAAGCTGCGCGACGATGTCGAGGCCGAGCAGCCTGCGCACCGCATCAGCAAGCTGCGTTCCCGTTTCGTCTTCTGCGAGGTCCTGGATCTTCTCGCCGTCAAAAAGAAACAGGCTCGCTACACCGGGTGGGACGAGACCGTCAAGAAAGTCCTGCCAGGCGCGCTTGGGAAGCTCGTCAACGGGACGTCCCTCGCGCGAGAGCAGCAGCTGCTCACTGACCCGGCCCTTCCCTGTGACCCACGTGCGCTCGACGACGTATTCCGATGTTTCGCCACCCTCGGCGTGCTCAAGAACCAGCGTGATCGAAGCTCGGTCGGGTGCCGCTGTGCCCGCTGCTGGTGCGTGTACCCGAGAGCGAAGGTAGGCGTGGTACTCGCGGGGAGATACGGCGTTTGCCAGCGCGCGACGACCGTGAAGGCACAGGAGAATTGCCTCAAGGATCGTTGTCTTTCCGGCCCCATTCGACCCCCCGATGAGCACCACGGGCTGACCTGGCTCTGGCGTGAGCTGGATTCGGTGGCTACCGGCGTACGTACCGAAGTTTGTGAGCGTCAGCGATCGAAAGATCACGACCGCTCCAGTTCGGCCTCCGCGGCAACGATCTCTGCTGCTAGGTCATCCTCGGATCGCCACTCTTGGGCGAGGACGCGCTCAAGGCGCTGGGTCACGCCAGCCCGTCGCTTCAACCCTTGCAGTTCGCGCTCGGTATCGAGGAGGCGCTTGACCATCCCGAGCGACAAGTCACGGTCGGCGCAGAGCTCGGCGAGGAGCTGCTCGTCGGTTGCGTCGAAGGTTGGCGTGTCATCGGCTACCCACGGCAGCTTCTGACCTGTGACCTGCTCGTAGATCTCCGGGAGCGCATCCTCCCAGTCGTGGCGTTCGAAGCGCCAGATGCGCCGGATCGCGTGTAGCTCATGATCGTGAATGAGGGTGACCTCCCGGCCATCGGGAGCGCCGCGGCGCGCCTCCTCCTGTGCCACGAGCAGACGGCGCAGTATCTCCTTACAGAAGTCGAGGCGGTACGGACCCCGAACGAACGGATCCCCCTTCGTTCCTTGCGTCTTCTTGCGTATGTGGCCGTCACGACGAACGTGCTCGCGCACCTTGGTCTTTCGAACCGGATCCTGGGTCTCGGCGAGAAAATCCCGGACGTCGAGCAGCGGCTCGAGCCACTCCTGTCCCTTGTCGACCATCGCCTCCATCGCCTTGTCCTTCGTGACCACGGTGCAGACCCAGCAGCCGAACCGGCTGCTGCCGCAGGACGGCGTCGTCGTATCGACTACCAGTGGGCACTCGCCGGCGCTGGAGTTCCGGTACATCGCCAAGAGGTCCTGGTTGTCGTTGCCCCAGGGATTAGGGACCTGCAGGAGGTAGGTCCAGACGTCGTCCAGTGAGTAGTCCCGGATCGGCGTGTAGACGAACGCGTTGGGTAGCTTCGAGTGCCGAGAGAGAAGCGACCCCTTAAGTGATCGCAGGCTCATTACCTGCGCACGCGTCGCGCTCTCCTGACGGCGGACGCCCAGCACCATGATCACTTCACCGTGCTCGGCCACGCGCTCCCGAATGAATCGATTCGCAGGATTGATCTTCATCCGCTCCGTACACCACCGAAAGCGCGAAGAAGGAGCCGGATAGCCCTTTCCGATCAGGTTCACCCAGAAGGTCTCGTCTGTCGTCGGCGACACGCGGTGCGCTTCGATCGGAAGCCCCTGGGCACGAGCGTGGTGATTGATACGTGCGAGCGTTTCCCCGAGGTAGTCGATGATCACCGGGGTCTCGACCAGCGTGTCGCCAGCGATCACGTAAATTGGCTTCTTGAGTTCGGAGCGTCGCAGGCCAGCGAGCGCGTACCAAATGAGCTGCAGCGCCGTCGTTGAGTCTTTGCCCCCGCTGTAGCCGATCACCCACGGCCGCGGGTCGGCTCGATACAGATCCTGGATCTCTTCGAGCGAGGCGTGAAAGACCGACTGTGCCGATCCGGACTGATCAGGCGGCGTCACGCTGCTCACCCCTGGCGAAGTCCGCTTCGAGTTGCTCTTCCTCGGGCGAGAGGGGCAGCTCAAGCTTTCCCTTCAGCACGGTGGCGGTCAACGTGACGCTCGGGCCAGCCTTGCTGACGCGGCCGTTGCGCAGCGCCCTTCCCTCCCAGAGAGCGGTGTTACTCCTCGACCAGTCGACCGTACGAAGCCGCGCGAGCCGCTCCTTCCAGTCGTCGGGGCAGGCCGTAACAAGAGACGCGCCCGCGACCCCAAGCGCGTGGAGAGCGACGGCGTGCGTATGGAGGTAATCCCGGCGCAGATCGGCGCTCGACACATTGGGACCGACGAACCCCCAACTCCGAATCAGCGTGCCGACTTCGGCCCAGTACTCGACTGCCACGTCGAGCGCTTCCGGCGTTACGGCCTCCTTCGCTCCCTGTCGGAGCAACGCCCTCAGGGCTTGGTAGATCGCGCTCAGCGTGAACAGCTTGGTCGAGCGATGCGAGAGGCTCGTCTTTTCCATTTCCGTACGACCCTTGAACGGATCGACCGTTGCCGCGATCTGTCTCGCGAGCGCCGCCAGCGGATCGCGATGGTCGTACAGGATCCCCAGCGAGCGAGTCGGTCGCACCGCATGGCGGTTCAAGTCCGCGAACATCTGCTGGCTGCGCTCGAGGCCGGCGTCAAGGAAGAAGATCACGCCGATCGTCTCCTCACCGAGCTCAGGGCGCTCCTCCAACGCACGCTCAACTGCGGCACGACGATGCTGACCGTCGTTGATTAGCAGCCGGGCGGTCAGCGGCACCACCAGCTTGCCGACGGTGCCACCGGTGAGTGACTCAGTCAAGGGCTCGAATGACACGTCGGCATCGATGGACGCCGTTATGGCGGAGAGGACGTAAGTCGACTGATTCTCAGTTAGGTAACGGGCGATCTCTGGGACTCGCGCCGCGTTCAGGACGCGCTGCGCCCGCACCTCGGCTGGCAGCTCCTTCTCGTCGAACAGGAAGAGTCGCGGCAGGTACTTGAGTGGGCAAACCGTGACGAAGTACTCGCGCTCTGCCTGGACGCCACGGAGAGCCAGCAATGTCAAGGAGTTCATGTGGTCGCTTCACCGTCCGGCGGGACGCTTCTCTCCGCGCCGGGGACGTTTGTTGCGCTCCGCGGGACGTTTCTGCTCACAGAGGCGAAGCTAAAGACCGCTCCGGACGGAGCGAGAGCGCCGTCCCCACGGAACAGCAGGAAGGCCCGACCCAAAGGGGCCGCTTCCAGCTGCGGGAAGGGCGATTCGCCTAGACGGCTACGTGGCCGGGCAGCGGGTCCGGCTTCTTGCCCTTCGGCGGATGGTCGTAGTTGTAGCCCCGCGCCTCGTTATAGAGCCGCTCGATCTTCCCGACCTCCTCCCGCGGCATGCGGTCGCCGGCAATCAGGTAGGACATCAGCGCGGCTGCGTTCTTCCGCGCCTCAGCGCGCGGGTCGATCGTGCCATTCGGGCGGATGATGATGTTTCTCCAGATCGGCGACGTCATCCGCCAGTCGATCCCGTTCGCCCGTTTAACGGCCTGCGTGAGGCTGAGCTTGCCGTGCTCCATCGCGCGGAGAAGCCCGTCGAAGAGGGCGATCTGGGCAGCCGGCTTGAACAGCAGTGAGTAGGGCGCGTCCTCTTGCCGCATCGCCGGGAAGGGCGATCCGTCCGACTTCCCCTCGGCCTTCATCTGCTCAACCTTCGCGAGCGCGTCCTTGTACGGCGTCAGGCCCTCGAGCACCGTGCGCCAGAACTTCTCGACGTACTGATACGCCTCATCGAGCTCCTCGTCGCTCGGGCGCACCTTCGCCTTCGGATCGAACTTCGGGACGCCGTCCTTGGCCAGGATCAGCTTCACCGTCTCGTAGACCACGCTGATCGTGGTCAGCTTGCCGCTGCGGTCGGAGAGCGTGTTGCTCTTCCAGTCGACGATCAGATCGTGGCGACTGTCGTCCGAGCGGTACTGGATCCCGAGCGGGGCGCCATCGCTCAGCAGCCTCCGCGACACGATCGCCCAGCCGTCATCCTCGCTCGTGACGATGTTGTCCCCGCGACCCGTGCGCTTCGCGTACCGGTTGACGCGGTTGAAGATGCGCCGCGTCTTCTCGTTGTCCTCGTGACGAACGAAGATCACGCTCACGTGGTCGTCGGCCACTTCCTCGTTGTAGTCGCCCTCGACCTCCTGCTTGAGCACCTGCTCAAGAGCGAGCAGCCTGTGCTGGCCGTCGAGCGCGATCCAATGCCCTCCGTCGATCGTCACGAAGCCCATGTCGCCGGCAACTGACTTGTACGCCGCCGGCATCCTGGAGCCCAGGTCCTTGATGCTCTCGAACTGGACTTCGCCCTTGTAGACGAGCACGATCAGCGAGCCAAAGAAACGGTCTTTGTACTGCGCGATGTAGGGCGCGATCTCGTCCTTGATCCGCTTCAGGTCGGGCTCGCGTTGCATTCGCTCCTCGATGCCCATCGAGGCCCACTCGTCGAGCTCGCGGGCGGGCCGAACGCCATGCACCAGCTCGCGTGCGCGGATTCGCGCGAGGTAGAACTCGGTATTTCCCATCTTGCCCTTCAGGGCGGGCTCAACCATTGCCATGGTGGTGCTCCTTCCTACGGTTTACGCCGCGGTCCTCGCCGCCTGTACTGCTGTCGGTTGCACGGAGGCTCGAATGCGCGGATCAGCCGACGCTCGAGATCGATCTGTTTGCGGGCGCTGGCCTGGCACCAGCTGAAGAAGAGGTCGCCAACCGGGCGGATCAGCGCGAGCAGTAGACGCGGATTGGCCTGAGCCCAATAGTGCTGCGTGAATCGCTGGCGGAGATCGTCGGTTCGGCCCACGTACAGCACGCCGCGCAAATCGTGGAAGAGATAGACCCCAGGAAGCCGGGGCACCGTCAGGTCGTGGGTGACCCGAAAAGGGACCGTCCCAGCAAGAGGAACCTCGACATGATCCACGAGGGGCTTCCTCGCTTGATGGTTGTCGTCGGACGTGCTGAACCCGCTTCGACGAGAATGCTGAACTGGAAGTTGTTTGCGGTCGGTCTTGATATGTATGCGCAGAGTCGATGTTTGTTTGTGTAAACAGATCGTATCAACCACGCGGACAGATCGCAACATCCCTCTGGGTGGCCGCAGTAGGAGGACCTACCGGCGAGGTGCGACCACACTCAGCCCTGGGTTTGACTGAGCTGACGCGCCGTGTCCTCGACCACCCTCAAGAAGCCGCGATGAACCTCCTGCTCAAGGGAGCGTCGGAGGGCAGCGACGTCAACGGCTTGATCATCAGAAAGCGCCTGCGCGAGATCGAAAGCAACGTGCCAAGCGGCATTCGCAAGCGCTGTCTGAGTCGGCTCGGTCAAGCGCCGGCTCATCGCACGCCAGTCGTGGCTTCGTGGAAGCCTGCCGCAAAGCACGCACTGAGGATCCGAGCTTGATCAGGCGAGAGCCGGGGTTCCGCTTGCAGTAACGCCTCGACCACTTCGGGCGGCGAAACAGCGCGCGCTTTGTGATCACCGTGAGAGGGCAGGAAGATCGCCGGGTCGCACTGCAACGCCGTTCCCAGGCGAAGCAACTCGGCGAGGTCCGGCGAGCGCCTACCCCTTTCCCACAGCGAGATCGCCGCTCGCGAGCGTCCGAGGCGCTTGGCGAGCTCAGCTTGTGAGAGTCCGAGGCGCGCACGCCCAGCCGCGATCCGCTGCCCCACCTCGCGCCTGATCGCAGTCGCGTCTACCTGTGGAACAGAGCGCTGGTCCGGATCGCGGCTCGTGGTCATCACTCATTCGTCCTCAATGACCTAAGTCGCCGGGATGAGAAACTATGCGCGCAGCCAGCCCCATCTCCGCATCGCAGCTCATCCGCGTCCGTGCACTAGGGGCGTCGAACGCGTTCCCTAGCCCGTCACGCGCCACGCTTGAGCCGGAACTTCCCCGGCTCGGTCCGCTCGACGTAGCGGCCGCGCTTCGCGTTGACCGCGAGCTGCGCGGCGAGCGTCGCCTGGGGCGTCTTGCCCTTGAGGCCAGGCGCGAGCTTGCGCTTGCGGATCTCGGTGTAGATCTCGCCGGCCGTCATCGGGGTGCGCTTGCCGCGCAACACCTCCATCGCCGCCCACATCGTCGAGCCCTCGCGTGGCCCGCGCTGCGCGGCCTTCGGCTTCGGCGCGACCTTCGGCTTGGGCGTCGTCTTCGGCTTCGGCTTCTGCTTCGTGCTGGCGTTGCTCACTGCTCCTCCTCATCCTTCTTGGTCTCTGGTGGCGGGTCGAGTTGGTCGATCAGCACCGAGTGATCGACCCGCCACCCCTCCGGCGTGTGGTGCCTGTCCTGCTCGATCCGGCCGGTCACGCTGATGTGATCGCCACGGCGAAATCGCTCGGCGTAGTCGCGCGCCTCGAGGCCAAACGTCACGGCGCGCACGTAGACGACACCTGGCTCTCGCCGCCCGCCGCGGGCATACCGCGACACGGCGAGCCGCATCGTGCAACGGACCGGCTCGTCGCCGTCCTCGTGTAGCTCGGGGTCCTCGGTGAGGGTCCCGGTCAGGGCGACCGAGTTCATCGCCCTGCGGTGAATCCGGCGATACGGTGTGCATGCATGGGAGGCATCCCCTCCTGTGCCGGGCCGGGGGCGTGTCAGCGCCGCCCGGCCGCTTTACGATTTCGCGGCGACCGTAGCTCTGCTCGGGCCGACGATCCAGCCCTCAACGGCCCCAATTGGACGTGATTGGGACGTGGCGCGCGGAAGTGGCGCCTAAGTCCATCTTTTCGGCGCGCGAAATTCAGCCGAAAAGTGCGCCATGTGCAGGCACTTCAGTAAATGGCGAGGGCCGGAATCGAACCGGCGACACCACGATTTTCAGTCGGGTGCCGCTCTGCAACACGCACACACGTCCGCCGACAGACGGGCACGATTTGCAGGCGATTAGCGGCTGCGCCACGTACGACCCTGCGTCGCCCTTCGTCGCGATTCTGCTCTCGTGTGGACGGCTGGTGGACGGAGCGCCGTCGTCCAGCCGGCGGCGAAGACGTCCCCGGCGTGAGGACGGTGAGGCGCGACCAGCTCCGTCCGGCTTCCGGCCACCGCTCGATCCTCGGCCAGCGACGGGATTCTCGCCTGCGGTCGCGCAACGTCTCTCGGTCCCTTCCGGCCAGATTCCGGCCAGTACCCCTTCCGGCCAGAGCGACCGGACGGCTACGCGACCCGTGAAGGAAGACGATCCGGCGCTACCGCCCTACCCTCGGTCGGACTTGCCGCGCTGTGTGTCGAGCCTGAGGGGCTCGGCCAATCGGGCCGGCCCGGAATGGAAGCGAGGGGGGTTGATGAGATCGCGGCGGCTCGCACTACTGATCTGCGCTACGTCGCTGGCGGTAGCGAGCGAGGCGTCCGCCGACGTCCGTTCCTCATCCATAGACGACCCGCGCGACACGCCCGTGGACGTGAACGGGAACTACAACCACCAAGATGTGCAGCAGGTGCGCGTCTCATACGACACAGCCGGGACTCTCACCGTCACGGTGCGGTTCTTCGCGCCCGTCCCGCCATCGCCGTCGTACCGGAGCTTCGATCTGACCCTGGGGTCTGGGCTCGATCCGTGCACGACGTATGGAAATGGCGATGACGCTTCCATGTCGTTCAGCGCAACCCGGGCGAACAGTTCGAGTGATTCGGTGAGGATCAGGAACCTTGAGGGCTCGATCCCTGTGACGCGCACGGTGTCGGATGACGGGCATGAGATCACAGCTACGGCAACGCATCCAGCCCTAGCGAACCGTGCGTACAAGTGCTCGGCCAATGGGAGGCTTTCCTCTGCTTCGCCCTCCCCGGGCGATTCAGTTGATGACTCCAAGCTGATTGGCCCCGGCGCATATCGGGACCAGCCCTTCCCCGCGCCAGCCTGCTCGTCGGACTACGTCCAGAACAACCGACCCGCGCTCCAGATTTCCGGTCTGCCGAGCGAAGTCGCCTTCGGTCGCCGAGTCGAGTTCGACATCACGGCCGCCAACGAGGACTCGGATGAGGGCTTCCCGTATCGGACCCATGAACCCGCGTTCCTAGCGATGGTGGGGAGCAAGGAGAAGAAGCCGTACCTCGACACCGACACGGACATCGTCGATGAAACGTACTTCCTGCAACCGGAGCCGCGTGAGGGCCGCTCGCACAACGTGGCCCTTAGCTACGTCGAAGGTCCTGACCAGACGGGACAGCTAGAGAACGGCAACTGCAGGCGGCTTCTCGAGCGCACCGTCCGCGCCGTTCGCGGCTTCCCGCCGAAGGTCAGCATCGACGGAGCTGACGGTGAGGTCGAGTTCGGCTTCGGCACGCGAGGGAAGACCATCGCGCCAAGCGGCCGTCGCTGCTCCCTCACCGCAGGAGGCTCGGTAATCGTCAGGTTGCGCGCTCCTGACAAGGTCAAGACAATCAAGCTGACCGATGCGTGCACCGGGCGATGGAGTCGCAGCGTCCGCGGTCTTGGGTGGAGACTTCGAGGGACACAGAACCCAGACGAGTTCTCAGACGCGATCGTCACGTTCGAGGACGTATTCCGCACCCCCGGTAAGCGCAACTACTCGATGAGCGCGTATTTTCAAGGCCGCCGCATCGGGTTCAAGGCGTTCTCGATTACCACCAGGATCCGGTAGGGCGACCGCCTTCCATTTATCCGTTCCGAGCGGCACGGGCAGATGCGCCCAGGAGAGCGGTTGACCGAACGCGCAAGGATCCCCGTGCGCGCCGGGCGCCGCGAACGCTTGGTCCCACGTCGCGCACCTTCGACCCTGGCAGGCACGCTTTGGAACTCTCGCTGACCATCCCCCGAGACGACTTCGATATCGACTCTCTCAGCGCGGCAGCTGACCGCTTCATGGAGCTCGTGCCCGACCACGAGCACGTCCGGATCAACGTGACGACGAACTTCGTGGAGGCGGTCCGAGCAGCGGTCGACGACCCGGAATACGCCGCGGCATACGAGCAGGATCGCGAGTTCGGGTTCGCCGCCGCGAAGACGATCACTCAGAGCGACGGAAGCATCGACCTGATCGTGGAGGCTGGGCTATTCAGCCATGACGCAAATCCCGATGACGCGCTCCAGGCCTTCGAGCACGAGGCGATGCACATCGTCATGCGTGATCGGGACGAGAGCTTGAGCGATCTGCGGCTGCGCCGCGGCGAGGGGCTCGACACGGCGGCTGGTACGTGGAGCGGAATCTGCGGCGTCGCGTGCGAGGAGTATCGGGTCGAGCGAGCCATCTGGAGCATCCACCCGGAAGCGCGCGACGACTCACATCGTGGCGGCTTCGAGAGGCTGCTATGCAGATTCGATGACGCCGTCCGCGCGGCCTCGATTCAATACCAGCGGGACCTCGACGTCTCGGCGATCTCGAAGACGGTGACCGAGGCATTCCACGCCCTCTGCACCTCGACCGCCTACGTCGCGGCCGAGCTGGACGCGGACCCCTCGCGCGACGTCGACGTCGATCGCGATCTCGACGAACGACTGCTGGGTGAGCCGTGGCGAGCGGTGGTCACGGCTCTGCAACAGCTTCCGCCGGCCGACACGCCGGCATCCCGCGAGGAGCTGGAGCGCGTCGCGGAGGGTGTCAAGACCGTGTTGGCAGAGTGGTTCCGGCACATCGGTTTCGCCCTCACCGACGAGCCCGACGGGGGACTTCACTTCGCGGTCCTGAATCCCGAGCAGTGGGTCTCGTGGAGCGACTTGCTATGAGCCGTTCCGCGCGGGTGCCCGCCGGTGGCCCGGGAGTGAGGTTTGGCCGAGCCCGTAACTCCGCAACCCCCACTCCGGGCTCGTGACGCGGTGGCGAGCTGGGGATCTTGAGAGAATCCGGCGTGGTCAAGCTGGTAGTCGGCGAAGACTGCCTCCGCAAGCGATGCGTCGTGTCCTGACCGCCAGCGCCTTGCTATTGGCCGCGTTTCCGGCGGCCGCTGGGGCCCTGCCGCCACGGCCGCCGAGCGCCGCCAAGACGAGCCAGGCAATCGGGAAGCTCAAGGTCGCGGAGCCACTCTCGATGAGCGGCTACAGCCGCGCGAAGTTCCCGCACTGGATCAGCCAGGGGGGCGGCTGCGACACGCGCAAGGTGGTGCTGATCCGTGACGGGCGCGACGTGAAGACGGGCGCCAACTGCCGGATCACGTCGGGCACTTGGTTCAGTTACTACGACGGCCTCACGCTCACGAGCGCGACCCAGGTCGATATCGATCACGTGGTACCGCTTGCCAACGCCTGGCGCTCGGGCGCAAAGAACTGGACGACGGATCGCCGCCGCACGTTCGCGAACGACCTAGACAACTCCCAGCTGATCGCCGTCAGCGCCGCGTCGAACCGATCAAAGAGTGATAAGGGACCGGAGCAGTGGAAGCCGCCGCGTAAGAAGGCATGGTGCCTCTATTCGCGCTGGTGGGTGCAGGTCAAGCGCCATTGGCGGTTGACGGTGGTCAAGGCCGAGCGCAGCGAGCTGCGCCAAATGGTGGCGACGTGCTAGGTGGACGAGCCGCCGGACTCGCGCGCGCCTGCCTTCTCTCGAGCAAGGGTCGTTCCAGCTAATCGCGAAACTGTCAGCGAGGTATGGCAGTTCTTGACGAGCGCACTCTCACCGCGCGCCTGAAGTCGTGGATTGACGCGGAGCTACAAGCGACCCCGTACGGGACGCTGACGCGCGCCGAGAACGAGGTCCACGCCACGGGCACCAAGCTCCGGCACGACCTACTCATCTATGCGGGCAACAAGCCGGTCTTCTCGTGCGAGGTCAAGGTCCCGACGAGCGCGCAGGGCGCGTCCCCGTACGAGCACGACGTAGTCGATAACGCGCGCGCGAAGGCCGAGGCCGAAGGGCTCGGCTACTTCGGGACCTTCAACTGCGCGGCGTTCGTGCTCTGGCAGGTGCACATGCCGGGCATACCCGTCCACAACCGCGGCATCGACCGCTGGCGGGTGGTCGAGCCCCAGCACCTGATGGCGCTCGACGGACCCGAGGCCGAGAAGGCGTTCAAGGAGTTCATCCGGCGCCTCTTGACGAGCGTCGCCGCCATCGAGGCCGGCGCTCCGCCCGTCGGTCGAGCCATGGAGCAGCCGGAGGAGGAGCTGGTCGCTCGCATCGAGGGAAGTCTCGACACCATCGTCGGCGTCACGTTGCCGGACGTCGTCGAGCGGTTCACGACCGACGCCGAGTTCCGCCGCGACGTGAAGCGCTGGATGATTGACGACCAGGGCTGGCAGTGGGACGACGAAATCCGGGACGAGCTTCTGCTTCGGACGACGAAGGTCGCCTGCTACCTACAGATGAACCGCATCCTGTTCTATTCGACCATGCGGGCGCGGTTCGAGGACTTGCCCGAGCTCGATGTGTCGGCCGCGCGCTCAGGCCGCGGTCTGCGTCAGCGGCTTGAGCCTCGCTTCAGCCAGGCGATGGCGGCCTCGCAGGACTACGAGACAATCTTCGAGGTCGGCTACATCACAGAGGTCGCGTACGCCGGCGATGCTGCCACCCGCGCCTGGGATGGGCTCGTTCGCGGCATCAAGGGTGTGGACCTCTCGGGCGTTGGCTTGGATGTGCTCGGCGGCATCTTCGAGCGGCTGCTCTCGCCCGAGGAGCGTCACCGGTTCGGCCAGCACTACACGAACCCCCAGCTGGTGGACCTGCTGGTCGCGGCCTCGCTCACCAAGCGCGAGCACACGGCACTCGATCCCGCGGCCGGGGGTGGAACATTCCTCGTGCGCGCTTACGAGCGGCTGCGCCAGCTCGGCGAGTCCGACCACTTGGTCTTGCTCGATCAGCTCTACGGCAACGATGTCTCCCGCTTCGCCGGCCACCTCTCAACCGTGAACCTCGCCGTGCGACAGATAGCGCGCGAGCAGAACTACCCGCGCGTGGGCACGCACGACTTCTTCGAGCTCGACCCTGGCGCCGAACTCGTATCGCTGCCGCTCGGACCGGGGACGCCCCCGATGCGCGCGCCCATCAAGGTCCCGGAGAAGGTCGATGCTGTTATCGGCAACCCGCCGTACGTGCGGCGTCAGAACATCGATGCGCGCGTGAAGCGTCGTGCCGAGCGAGCCGTCGAGCACTACGGCTCCGAGCACGGCCGACCCAACTTCAAGCTCGACGGGCTCTCGGACCTGCACGTGTACTTCTGGCCACACGCGACGCGGTTCCTTGACGAGGGCGGCCACCTCGCGCTGCTGACCTCAAGCTCGTGGCTGCAGACGCGCTACGGGGACAAGCTCAAGCAGCTGCTTCTGAACGACTACGACATTCTGTTTATCGCGGAGACCAACGCCGAGCCCTGGTTCTCGGATGCACGCGTGAAGACGGTGGCGACCGTTGCCCGCAAGCGCGAGGCGTCCACCGACGTCGACTCCGACCACGAGGTGTTCTTCTGCCAGTTCCGCCGGCCGCTGCTTGAGTTGCTCGGCCCTCCCTCGGCTCACAACCGCTGGAAGCGCGTGGAGGACTTGCTCGACGCCGTGAAGCAGGAGCACTCGAGCGATGAACTGCGAGTCCGCGCGGTCAAGCAGATCGAGCTTGAGGCGGATGCCGACTGGAGCCCACCGTTGCGGGCGCCGGACATCTATGACGAGTTCATCCAGCTGCCAGGCGTGGCCCACATCTGCTCGGCGACGGCCGCTGATGAGGACCCGTACGTTCTCACCGTCGGGCCGAAGTTCGGCTCGTCCTGGTTCGTGGTCGAAGACGTGACCGCGTCCGCGACCGACACCGAGCTGGCGGAGTGGGGCGTGACCCGGAAGCAGGTCTCCGGCTCGGCCCCGCGCTACCGCATTGTGAACGGCGGAGATTGGAAGGGGCCGGTCGAGAGCCGCTACCTACAGCGTTGGGTCCGCGGCCCGGGCGATGAGCCTACGCGCACGCTCTCGCGCGAGGCCGGCGACCTCGTCATCACGATCCCGCGCGAGCCGAAGGTGCCGAAGACGGCAAAGGTACGCGACTACATCCGCTACGGCGAGGAACAGGGTGTGCACGAAGGCGTATACGCGGGTGCTCGGCGCATCTGGTACGCCATCGAGGAGATGAAGCGCGGGCCGATCCTGTTCCCGTACTCGATGCAGTACGGGCACAAGGTGTGGGCGAATCCCGGAGAGCGGAAGTACACGACCAGCCCGAGCGCGCACCTCACGCCCAAGGGCGCCGAGCCTGAGGTCGCGCTCGCGCTGCTGAACTCCACGTGGACGTACTTGTGCGCGCTGTTCGACGCCGGCAGCGTCGGGACCGAAGCGCTCGTCCGGTTCGGCGGGCGCGGCAACTGGAAGCGGCTGCATGTCGTCGACCCTGCACGGGCGACGCCTGAGCAGGCTGCGGAGCTGACGCGCATCTGGGGCGAGATGGCGAAGGCGGAGGTCCAGCCGTTCCCGCCTGAGGGCAATGAGCCGCTCTCTGGCGCGCGGCGTGAACTCGATGAGCTCGCACTTCAGGTCGCAGGCGTTGACGACCGTGTTGAAGCCTCCGAGCTCGTGGACGAGCTCTACCGCTGGCTGCCGCGCTACACCGAGGAGCGTGCGGGCGTTGAGGACATGGCCGTTGCCGGCCGCCAGGCGACAACCGGAACCGCCCGCCTGCGCAACATCGTCGAGCAGACGTTCGCAACCATCGACTCGACGCCCCCGTGGCTCGAGCAAGTCGATGCGCTCTGGCAGATCTGGGAGCTGCCCGATGAGGCGCCGGACACCTCCGGGCAGGGCTCACTGCTCGGCTTTGATGGGCACATCGAGCAGCCGAGCGATGTCCGCTTCGGCGACGAGTGGGTCCGCTTCGACTCGGAAGCACAGGCCGACTTCGTGCGCACGCTCGCTTCCTCGCGGATGGCGCCGCGCCGGCTCGCGGTCCCGCCCGCGGAGGTCTCGCCGGCCATCACCGAGCAGGTGGTCAACTTCATTGACGAGAAGCAGCGTGAGCTACGCGAGGCGCTCGCGGAGCGCATCGGCGAACAAGACCCGAACTACGCGGATGCTTTCGTTCAGGCGCTCAGCCATCTGGCGGCAGCTGTGCGGACGGCCCTCCACGCGAGCGACGAGACCGGCTGAGACCTACTCCGCGGACTCGTCCTCGTCGTCGTCGGGCTTGTCGCCCTCGTACAGCTTGCTGAGGTGATTGACGTAGGTGGCCACCGAGACCAGCACGCTGCTGGCCCGCATCACGTCGGCGGCCGGGCCGCTGACGAACAGCGACGCGACCATCACGGCGAGGGCCAGCAGGTTGAGCGCGAGCGCGCGCTGCTCGGACGCCGGAAGCGCGCGGACGCGGGCGGCGAAACCGGTGAGCCACTCGGGCAGCTCCGTTGGAGTGCCGCCGGGAGCAGCAATGTCCGGGTTCGCGGCGACCCCCGCCGCCTGCACGGCATTGGCGACAAGGTCGAAGCCGCTCATCTGCCTGGTCCAGTCGAACCCGAAGGAGTAGAAGGCCTGCTGCCTCGACCCCGCGAGCGCAATGCGCGAGAGCTCCTGGATGCGGACGATCGAGCTCGACTCCAGCGCCCGGACGGAGTCGAGCAAGCTGCTCGGCAGCGAGAGCCGGACCAGATCCGCGAGGGAGCGCCTCTGCTGGTCGATGATGGGCTTGGCGGCCATCGCGAACGCCCGCTCGAACCGCAGCGACACCGGCCTGACCTCCACCTGGAACGGGCGATCGAACGCGAGGACAGGCCCGCGAATCATCTCCTGCATCCGGCGGCTCGTCTCCAGCATGCTGCCGGCACCGCTCATCGCCGAAAGCTGCGTGGGCGTCCGCCCGATGCCGAGCGCCGACCAGCGCTGCCGGTTGAGGCCGTTGTAGTTCGGGATGGCCGCGAAGCCCGTGTCGGTCACGCCGTGAATGCTAGGCGTCCGACCGGCGGCCTCGACCACCGCCTGCGAGGATTTCCGCGGCGCTCAGCTGACGGCGTGAGCTCGGCGTACCTCATCGAGCACGAGGTATGTCCGCAGAAGCGTCTGCTCTGCCTCGCGCTTGTCGACTTCGTCGTGAACGCCCTTGCATGCCGTCGCGTGCAGTGCGTCGAGCGTCGCCGACAGCGCGGTCATCTCCTTCCGCGACATTCGGTTGCCTGCATGGACATCCACGAAGGCGAGGAGTCGGTTGAGGTGCTGCTGCTCGCCGACCTCACGTTCCTGCCCAGCGCGGTCGATGTGCGGCGTACTCTGAGGCGGAAACACGCCGTCGGCGATGGTCTTGAGTGCGCGACGGCAGGAGGTCGCACAATGCGTGAGGGCTTCGGTGTCGCCTTCCGTGAGGCGCTGGTACGCACTACGGAGTTGACGAAGAGCAGCCGGCGCGACGGCCTCGCAGAATGCCTCGACCTCGGCGAAGGAGGCGCCGACGAGGTCGCTGGCCGTGAGTGCGCTCGGCTCAGGTTCGACGCTGACCGACGCGCTGCGAGCGCGCTCGCGCTCGGCCAGCGCTTGCTGCTGGGCGACCAGGAAGTCGAGGATGCGCTCGGTGACGCTTGGTCCCTCGACGGGCTCAACGGGCTTCACCGGCACTGTTTCCGAGGGCGCGTTATACGCGGCCGGCAGCGGCGCGTACGAGCGCGTCACGTGCCGGGGCTGCAGCATCTGGGCGGGCAGCGTCGGTGGGAGGCTGCTCGCGGGGTCGTATGCGACGAACGGTTGCACTTGAGTGCCGTGCGCGGGCGCGGTCGGATCGAGCTCTTCCGGAGAGTGCCGCGACAGGAACTCAGCGGTCAGTGCCGAGGGTCGGAAGTGGGGCGAGCGTCGGTCAAGTGGATTGGGTGTCATGAGCTCGAATATCAGACCGTGAGCGAGCGTCGAGTCTAGGTCGGGCGGCGGCCGCTCCCTGCGCCTGACGCATGCCCGCGATGGCACAGCGGGAGGTACGCTCGAAGAGCAATGTCAGCGAGACAGGAAAGGAGGTAGCCGCATGGCTGTCACCAGCAAGACGGTCGGCCGCAAGGCCGCGCGTGTGCTGCGCAGCAAGCGCGCGTCGAAGGACGCAAAGTCCGTCGCCGCGAGCGCGCTGAGGCAGATGCGCCGCCGCGGTAAGCGCAGCAGCGGACAGACGCGGAAGCGTCGCCGCCGCTAAGCGCTAAGCGCTGAGGCAGACACAGCGCTCTTCGGGAACGCACAGTCTCCCTCGCGCCCGGCCACGAGCAGGCCACGGCTGCACCTCGTGACGGCAATGACCGCGGTGCAGCCCTCGGCAGGAGCTCGTTTTGTGTCTCGAAGTGCGCGGGAGCACCCAGTCTCGCGAGTGGTGAGAAGCACTTCGCGGCTCTGATACAAACGACGGCGTGCCCGAGATGCAGCCCACTAGCCGCTGGCGTGCTGTTGCATCCGACCCGATGTTTCGTATCGGGTTCTGGGCGGGCTTGGCCGCGGGCGTCGTCGCCGCTTACGTCACACGTCTCATCGACCTGCTCGCCGCACTCGCACTCGACGGGCTCCTGCTCGCGTGGACCGAGCTCGGTCCAGTGGGGGTGCCCGTGGCTTTGGTCGCGCTTGTGTGGCTCACGGACCTCTACTTATGGGGCGCCGACTGCGCGCGCATCAACAACAACTCGCGCAACCCGCTGCTGGCGATCTTCTACGGCACGCTTGGTTGGGCGTATGTCTTGCTGAGCATCCTCTTCTCACCGTTGATGCTGTTGCGCAGGCCGGCTGAATCGGTCGAGGAGCGCGCGAGGCGCATTTGGCAACGCGTTCTCTGGCGGCGCCTTGGGACGCGGCCCGTAGCCGGCTAGGCGTCTCTCCTGCGCTACCGCCCAGTTGTTCAACGTCAGCGAGGCTGGCGCGGCGCAAGAGTTCATCCCGCACGTTCCAAGAAAGTGGCCATCCGGGCGGCAAAGAATCGGCTGACTGGGGGTGGCGTGGAGTGAGCACCCGAGCGAGGATGTGCCGATGCTGAGCACATCCGGTCAGCCAGCCGCCGCAAAATCGCAGTCGGTCGTCCTCGGCATCCGCTGTGATGAATGCGGCGGCGAGGGCAGCATCCCCAGCGGCCCCGCAAACGCGTATGCCCGCCGCTGTCCGATTTGCCGCGGCGAGGGCGAACTCGTGACCGCGGTGCTCACGCTCGAGCAGTTCCGCGCGCTCGTGGTCTGAGCCCAGCGGTCCCCGCGTCCGCGGGCTGCGCTTGAGAACGGAACTCGTCGTGACTAGCGGCGGCCTGCAGCCGTCATGATCAAAGTTGACGACGGCCGCTCTTGGGCGATAAAACTCGGCTCCGCTCGATGTGGCTGGGAGGCCAGTGCAGGGACGACGCGATCGATGGCTTCTCCCTTGGCGCGTAGGTCGCGCCACTCGGATCGCTGAGCTGCGTCGTCGGGGTGGCAAGCAACGAAGCCCACGCGCGGCCAAAGCGGATTTCGTCCGCGAAAGGGGGGCCAGTTTCGGCTCTCGCTCCTCTATAGGGGTAGTGGGGGAGCGGAATGGACAGGTAGCCGACTCCGTGGACACCCGGGAACTGCTCGCCCGGATCGCGGCCGGGGACCTCGCCGCGAAGCTACGCGCCCAGGTCGCCGCCTGGCATCCGTCCGCCACGCGCGAGCAGGTCGATGACGCCTTCCAGCAGGCCTGCCTCCTCGCCGAGGATGGGTGTCGCGGACAGGCGGAGGGTGAGGTCTTTACCTGGCTGCGCACGACCGCGCACCGCGAGCTCGGCCACATGCTCCGACGTGCGCGCTTCGAGATCCCAGCCGGCGACGCGTTCGGGGCGCTCGAGGCGATCCCAGATGCGGCAGATGGCCCGGTCGAGCAGCTGATCGAACGGGAGGATCAGGAGGAGTTGGCGCGAGTCGCGCGCGCGGTGGTCGACCGGCTCTCCGAGCGCCAACGTCACATTGCCGCGCTCCACGCGCGCGACCGCCGCCGGCCCGAGATAGCCCAGCACCTCGGCATGACGCCGCGCACGGTAAAGCGCCAGCTCGAGCGCATCATGGCTGTCGGCCGGGCCGAGCTCGTCCGCCTCGGGGGCCACGGCTGCGACGACGGTGAGCCCATCATCACGCGGTTCGCCTTCGGGCTCGCGAGCCCACGCGAAGTTCGTCTAGCGCAGCTTCACCTCGCCACGTGTCCGAAGTGCTCCGCCCTCTACGACCGGCTCGAGGTCTGGCGCGAGAAGGTCGCCGCGGTGCTGCCGATTCCGGCGGTCGAGCACGCCGAACCTGGCTTCCTCGAGCGCACGCTCCATCAGGCAGCCGATGGACTGGCGAGCGTCAGACAGCACGCGACCGATGGCGCGAGCGCTACGCGCGAACACGCGGCTGACCTGACGGGCCAGCTCAAGCAACACGCCGCCAGCGCTTACTACCGCGCCGTTGACCCGACTCCGCTGGCCGGGGTTCGACCAGGAGCAGCCGGAGCGGCGATCGCGAGCTGCCTTGCAATTGGTGGCGGAGCCACGTACTGCCTCGAGCAGGGCGTCGACCCCATCAGCGGCCTCCAGGCGATCGTTGCTCCGGAGCCAGACACGAAGCGGGCGGACACCGCTAAGGAATCACGCGCGCGCGAGGAGATCCCGCCGCCTACTCAAGCGGCACCACAACCAGAGCCACAGCCGGAGCCGGAGCAGACCCAGCCGCAGCCAGCTGCACAGGAGCAGCCCGAGGCACAGCCGCCTCCACCCGAGCAGGAGTTCGAGCCGCTCAGTTCGAGCGGAGGCACGAACTCGTCATCGCAGTCGTCCTCGCCGCAGCGGTCGAGCCCGGCGCCTGCGCCTTCCAGCGGGCCAGGGGAGTTCGACGGGCCGTGATGTACGCCGCACGAAAGGAAGCACGCAATGGGTAGGAAGCCGATCACCCGCTCCTGCGCCCTCGTTGGGGCGCTCGCTGCTCTCATCCTCACCGTGGCCGTGGGGCCGGCGCATGCGGGTGAGTTCGTCGTAGGCAACTGCCAGGCAGACCCGCTCAGCTTCGGCACGCGGGCGTTCGAGGACTTCGCTACACGCGGCATGAAGATCACCCGCACGTGCAACCCCGAGGGGAGCGGACTAATCGGGCTCGTCACGACGAACGCGGCCGGGAGCGGTCGCGTTGCCCGCGGCGCGCGAGCCGATGCGATCCTCAACGCTCCGCCCGGCACCTACTTCACGAAGTTCCGGTGGGCGGGGACGACGCGCCGGCGCGACTGCAGCTACGCGCTCCAGCTGTTCGCCGACGGGCCCGGGATCGAGCCCGTCCTGATCCTGAACATGAAGGCGAACGAGGGCTGCCCGCAGGGCGCTACCACGCAGGCCGCGGGATACCGCTCGCGCAGCTATCGCGTTCCTGGTGCGACCAGGATCGTGCAGAGGGTGAAGTGCATGGGCTCCGGCGGCGAGCGGTCGTGCTCAGCGCGTTCGTCGAACTACATCCGCACGTACAAGGCATCCGTCCGGATCGTGGACGGGCTGGCGCCGGGCGTTGCCGTCGTGGGCGACACGCCGCTCGGCCGGGGTGAGTGGGTGGGCGGCAATCAGCCACTCAGCTACGACGCGAGTGACAACGTCGGCGTCCGCGTCGCGCGGGCGGTCGTCGCGGACCAGCCACGCGCGCTGCATCTGCGCACCTGCATCTACGCAGATCGCGAGGGGACATTCGCCGACCGGACTCCGTGCCCGAACGGGCCCGGCCAAATGACTATGGACACGCGGGAGCTGGTCGATGGAACGCAAGAGCTGTTCGTCCAAGCAGAAGACACGGCAGGCAACATCGCCAACTCGGCGGTCGTCGCGGCGCGCATCGACAACACGCCTCCGGCGCGGGTGGACACCAACCTCGAAGGCGGATCCGGCTGGCGTAACGCGAACGACTTCGCGCTCGGATGGGCGAATCCGCCCGAGGGTGATCGCGCGCCGATCGTGGCGGCGAACTACCAGCTGTGCCGCAAGGGCAGTGGCGAGTGCACCCGGGCCGAGAGTCTTGGCGCGGACATCACGCGCTTCAACGTCGCGGTGCCGGCGCCAGGCGAGTGGTCGCTTTCGATGTGGCGGCGGGATGCCGCCGGCAACCAGGAGGAGGACAACGCCTCGGTTCCGGTGCTGCTGCGCTACGACCCGGAGCCCCCACAGCTCGGCTTCGAGCTGCCGTCCTCGTCCGACCCAACGCGGCTGTCGGTCCTGGTCACCGATCAGGTCTCCGGACTCGCCGGCGGGGCGATCGAGATCAGCCGAGAGGACTCGGGCATCTGGCAGTCGCTTGCGACCGAGAAGGACGGCACCCGGCTGACGGCGCGCGTAGAGGACGCCGGGATGGCGCCCGGCACCTACCTGCTGCGCGCGCGAGCGTATGACGAGGCTCGCAACGAGAGCTCCACCGACCGCCGGCTGGACGGTCAGCCGATGGTGCTGACGCTGCCGCTTCGGATCGCCTCGACGATGCGCGCCGGCGTGGAGCGCAAGCGGACGGTCTGGCGGACCATCAAGCGCAACGGAAAGCGTCGCAAGGTCCGCCGCCGAGTCACCGTGTTGAATCGGATCGCACGTGTCCCGTATGGTCGCCGCGTCCAGATCGCCGGCCGGGTCGCGAACCGCGACGGGGAGGGGATTGCCGGGGCTCAGGTCGAGGTCTTCTCGGTCACGCGCACAACTCCGGAGCAGCTCGTCGGCGTGCTGCAGACCGACCAGGAGGGCCGCTATCGCTACACGGCGAAGGGCAGTTCGAGCCGCACGCTTCGGTTCGCGTACGCGGGGACGCCGCTGATCCTCCCCACGGAGCGAAAGGTGAAGCTGCGCGTACCGGCCGCGACTTCCATGCGGGTCAACCGCCGCCGCGTGCTGAACGGCGATGCCGTGACGTTCCGCGGAAAGGTGCGCGGCCTGCCCGTGCCGGCCGACGGCAAGCTCGTCGAGCTTCAGGTCTATTTGTCGGGGCGCTGGCAGACATTCCGAACAACGCGTGCCGACCAGGCGGGCGGTTGGGCGATCCGCTATCGGTTCAAGCGCACCCGTGGGGTGCAGCACTTCCGGTTCCGGGCCTCGCTGCCGCGAGAGGCGGGCTATCCGTTCGAGGCCGGTGGCTCTCGATCCCTGACAGTCCGGGTAAGGGGGCGATGATCCCGCGGTCGCCGCTGCGTCCGGGCGGCGTGGCCCGCCACGGCGTTCACGCTGCCGGAGCCGCTGCGAAACTCCGCGTGCCCGCTGGTGTCACCCGTGGGCCAACAACGGAAGGGGAACCGCGTGCTCCGCAAGCTCAGCCAGCACCTGACCTACGCCAACGTCATGGCGACGATCGCTGTGTTCGTGGCGCTCGGCGGGTCCTCGTACGCCGCGCTGCGGATCAGCAGCCGCGACATCGTCGATGA
Organism: Thermoleophilaceae bacterium; assembly: GCA_036389835.1. GTDB lineage: Bacteria > Actinomycetota > Thermoleophilia > Solirubrobacterales > Thermoleophilaceae > AC-37. The sequence goes on from DASVWC010000105.1 coordinate 169,423, forward strand.
CAGCGTCCGTGGCCGAGACGTCCGCGACGGTTCGCTGACCTACCGCGACGTTCGACGCAATTCGCTGGATGGGCGCGCGGTGAAGGAGTCCCGGCTCGGCCGCGTGCCGCGTGCCAAGAACGCCGACCAGCTCGGCGGCCTGCTTCCCGCCGACTTCAAGCTCAGGTGCGCCTCCGGCACGCTCCCGGTGGCCGACGTCTGCGTCGAGACGACGGCTCGCCCGGCGGCGCCGTACGGCACCGCGCTGCGCGTCTGCGCGGACACCGAGACGCCGCAGACTCCCGGCAGACGGCTGCCGACACACGGGGAGCTGACGGCGGCGCTCGCCGGAGCGCCGCTGGCGCCCGGCGGCGAGCTGACATCGAACGTTTATCCGTCGAGCTCGGACCCCGGTGGGCTCGACGTCCTGTACGTCACGGACTCGACGGGCCGGGTGGGGACCACGCCGAACACGGGGACCGGCGCCAAAGCGTTCCGCTGTGTTGCTGACCCGCTGAACTAGGTCGGTGGAGGATGGGCCTGATGCCGCCGGCCGTGGGCCGGGAGCGTCACTGGGGAAAGTTCCGAGCTGTTCAACGCCGCGACTTCCGCGGCCTGCGACGCTCACGAGCTGCCTGTTGGCGCGCCTTGTGCAGCGCCGCTGTGCTCGCGTCGTTCGCCACGAGGCCGTTGATCCGTTTCGCCCAAACGGCGCCTAGTTCGGTGCCGTAAGCCGGAGTAACCGGGCCAAGCTTGAAGACGGTGAGCGCCGCGATCCCTCCACCCCCACGAGTCAATCCATGCATGCGGGCCGAGAGCGACGCCTTGACCTGTGGGCTGATGCGCGAGAAGGAACCTCGATAAACATACTGCCGTTCAGGTCGCGCCCCTGGGCGGTAGCCGTAGTCCCTCGACCATCCCGGAGCGCCATCGTGCTTATAGGTGAAGCCAGCATGCGTGGTGCCCCACGCCCGCACCACCGTCCCTAGCGACCGCCATCCGGTGAGCCACTCGAGTCGCCGGACGGACTGGCTGACGACGCCTGCGTACATCCGATCCTGCGGCTCTGCATAGTCGCCGAATCCGTATGTCACCCCCTCGTTCGGTACCCCTTCGCGGATATCGAGCGGTAAGACGAGGCGAAGTTCGTCGTCGGGCCACGGATGTCTGTCTTGCTCGGCCGTGAACCGATCTTGCCAGGCTGGCATCTCACGCCAGTCCTCATCCCAGAGCACGTAAAGGCGCGAAGCGCCGGTAGTGCTAACCACCTGAGGAATGAATGGGAGCCAGCCGCCCGATCCTACAGCGAACGCACGTGCCCAGCCCTCCAGCAAGGGGTACTCCTGGAGGGGGTTTTCAGTCGACCAGTGACAGAGATCCTCGCTGATCGAAGCCAAGATCTCGTACTCGAAGGGAAGGGAATCTCCGAGGACCTCGGAGCGGGTGAGGTCGAAGTTGAGTTTGTGCCGGCTATCGGCGATCGCCACCGCTGGCTCTTGGACGAGTGCCTTGAGCCGATCGTCGGTCCAGAACCAGTAGCCCCCGAGCTGAAAACCGTTGTGGACGATCGACGACCCAGCGGCGCTGAAACCGGACGGTCTGCGCCAGACGATGCCGTCGAAGTCGGGCACTCGAACCGCCGTCCAATCGTCTGGGAGCTCACCGAGTGGCGACGGGACGTCCGCAGGGAAGTCGAAATCGAACATGTGGCTGATCCGGAGTCCCCGAAGCTCCTCGATCGCCTCATCGATGCCCGAGGAGTTCAGTCGCAGGACCGCTTTCGGTGTCGATCCCCGGTAGTACTCCACGAAGTGACGAACGAAATGCAGGAGGACGCCCCCCCACGACCGGTCGGCCACTGAGTGTGCATCATCCAGTCGGGCTCTCTCGAAGGGGATCTCGACTGTTGTGCCTACGGGGCCATCGCACCAGCGGAGTTCGACAATCTCCGCGTTGTTCGCGACGACGAATTCCACCGCCTTCGCGCTGTCGGCGTGCTTCGTTCGGACGGAGATCTTGTCGCCGAGCAAAAACGCGGCGAACACCCCTATCCCAAACCGCCCAGCTTTCAGCCAAGCGAAGGCCTGCGACGGCGCTACGGTCTCGAAGTCCTCAGGATTGGGACCAAGGGACGCACCTGCGGCCAAGTAGTACGTACTTACGGTCTCGGGGGTCATTCCAATCCCGTGATCGGTGACACGAAGGACCGCCCGCTCGTCGGGAAGCTCCTCCAGCTCGACGATCACATCAGGCTCAGGACCTTGAGCCGTTGTCCCTCTGTGCCGGTGGAGCTCCCGAACCGCATCGACGGCGTTCTGGACTAGCTCGCGCACCGCAATAGACGGCCGATCGCCGTAGAGTGGTCTGACCACGAGCCGGAAGAGGTCCGGATCGGTACGCAACCTGGCCTCGAGTGGTGCGAAGGGCAGTCGTTCGGTGACCGCCCGTTCACTAAGGTTGGCAACGATTCGTCGACGAGCGAGTGTCAGCACTCGGAACCGCTCGTCGGAATACGTTTCGCTCAGGATGGCCGACGTGACGTCCATCTCGAACTGGACAGCCCGAAGAAGTTCGAGTACTTGGAGATAGGTCCGAAGAGTCAGGTCCTCTCCTGCCGTCACGTAAACGGCGGCTGGATCCTTCCCGTCCCAGCCGACTCGCGCGACGGCCGCATGCTTATTCCACTCGTCCAAGCTCGTCTGACTCAACGGGGCCTTGAGGTGCAATAGGACGGGAGGCGCGCGACCTGCGTCGATCTGCAGATAGTCGGCGACTCGAAGCAGGGACATCGCGAACGGGACGAGCACACCCCATGGGCGAAAATTGCCGCGGTGCACGTGCTCGCAGTAGTCGACGATGGTCCGTAGATCCTCGCTGTGAGAGCGAGCAATTAACCCGGCCGCATCGGCAAGGTCGGGCATCAGCTTGAAGAGGTTTGGAAACGCGCTATGCGCCAGTCCAGGCCAGCCATGCAGGGCGATCTCATGCGCCGCGCGCGCGTGGTGGCGACGGATGAACTCGCCGACGAAAAGTCGGTCTGCCAGAGTCCAATTCAGGGGGTCCGGGTGTGACTCGTACACTGCGGCAGGAACGCCGCGGTTGTCTGGTCCGAGGATGGCCTCGATACTTCCCGATCCCATGCGGCGGCACTCAGCCTGGAACGCCAGCCAGAGTTCCGGCCACGGGCGATCTTCGGCGCGACCAGGCCTTGGTTCGGCGAACCAGGGCCGTGGCGTTGGCCCCGAAGTCACGAGCGCTACGAAGTGCGGCTCGCGCAGATGCATCGCGATGTCGTGGAGCGCGGTTGCGCAGATTATGGCCGCCGCGTCGCTCGGTTCGAGCACAGCCCAGGCTTCGCATGGGGTAAGCCGCACGGCCGTCTCGAGCACATGTTCGACGTGGTGTACCCCGTGGTCCGTGTACGCGGGGAAGAACGGGGTCTTGTTGTCTTCCAGCGTCTCCGCGATGGCACTCACGAAGGCGAGGGTCGGCGCTTCAACCGGCGAGCCCGCCAGAAGCTCTCTGTACCGGTCGGGAATACGCAAGCGACTGTGATCCTACATCCTGTTCGAAGGCGTCTCGGATCTCCGTAGGCGCATTAGCCAGCCAACCATTGGAGCTCGTCGACTCGCTAGGTTGCCGCCTGGATCACGGGCGTGCGGGCTGTCCTCCTACTACGGTCTCTGGGGAATTCGGAAGCAGAGTCTGCCGCCACTGGCGCAACACGCGCATGCTCTCGACCTACATCCGGGAAGCCCGCTGCGTGCCGCCGCTACGCGCGCCGCTGATGAAGCGGTCGCTCGGGTGCCTGGGGATCCCAATCGTCGGCCACGGCTGACGCTGGCCCCGGCGGAAGCGCCGGCCAGGGCGGAGGCGCAGGAATGTACTGCTCACCGGGCACTGGCTGATGCGCGTATGTGGCCCGCATCGCGCGGCCGCGCATGTGTCGATCGACCGCATCGGCCGTCAGCATGGCTCCAAGCACTCGGAAGAACATCGCCGCTCGTTATCCCGCAGTACCCGGACAGAACATGCGTGACCGGCTCCTAGAGGAGATCGAGCTGGTCGATCAGAATGCCAACGCCGTCGTCAGGGGGATCCGAGTCCAGCCGCCCCGAGAGGCCGACGCTACTGCCCTCGCTCAGTCGCTCGGCGAAGTCCTGCGCCCTGAGGCCGAAGGTGCTCGCCTCGACGTAGACGACGCCGGGCTCCCTGATGCCGCCACCGGAGTAGCGCGGCACGGCCAGCTTCATCCGGCACTCCGGGACACCTCCGCGAGTCTCTCTGAGCTCCGGTTCGCCGACGAGGTGGGCGATGACACTGACGGTGTTCACGGCAGCACCGTACCCTACTACACTGTGGCACAGTTCTCTAGGTGGTAGGGGTGGCTCCGGGCGGCGAAGATGCGCCCCCTTGGCACGCGCGACCTTCGGGACCAACCTCCGCCGCGCCCGCCAGGTGACCGGCCTCTCGCAGGAGGCGTTGGCCGACGCCGCCGACCTGCATCGCAACACGATCCCGGCGCTTGAGAACGATCAGGCCGAACCGCGGCTCGGCACGATCCTCAAGCTTGCGCGCGCGCTCGGCGTTGAGCCGAGCGAGCTTCTCAAGGGCCTGTAGCGAAGCGGGCCCCGCGTAAAGGGGCCACTTTGGCAGCTCGTTCCTCCTTAGGGACAGAGCGATGCCCCACCCCCCTGAGAGCCCACCTTCCGTCGAGTTTGCGCCGGGTCGAAACACCGTCTTCGGCGTCCTCGATTCCTGCACCGAGCCCGCTCAGTCCACGGGCGCCACGCTCGGCGTTGGCCGGCTCTTCGCCGTTGCCGGGGCCGCGGTGCCCGAGGCGCTTCCGCAGCTGCCTCTCCCGCCTCTCCGTTCGCGGCGGGGGCGCCCCTGGTCGCTGGCCGGACTCGCGCGCGCCATCTGGCGGCGACCTCGGGTTCGTTTCGTTCACACCGGGTTGCTCGCCGCAGTCGGTCTCGTCGCGCTCATAGCCACCATCGATCCGTCCCGTGAAGCCGCGTCAACTGCGTCGCGCGACACGGGGAGGACACACGCGGACGCCGTCAAGCGAGCGCGGTCCCCGCAGAGCCGCCGCGCGAGGAATCCTCGTGAGCCACGGCGCCGCGACCGTCGCGAGCGGCTCGACGCGCGCAACGTTTCGCCTCGATCGCGCGCGCCGCGCGTGCCAGCGGTTCGCTCGCCTCGTCCTGCGCGCCGATCGAGCATGCGCGCTTCAAGTCCCCCTCCCCAGGCCCCGCGGGCGCCGGCGCTTCCGGCGCCGGTGCCCGCTGGGGCTCCGCCCGAGTTCCCCTGATCCCAAGCAGGAGATAGCGATGACGCTGCGCCTCAGATCCCGTCCCGCCAGCCACGTGCGGTGGCTCGGAGCGGCCGTGCTCGCGACGGTGCTTCTCGCTGCCCTTCTGGCACCCGAGGCCGCTGACGCCGCGCTTCGGAGCGCGGCTGGGGGTGGCGGTGGCAACGGCGGCGGCTTCGGCCGCTTCGTGACGTTCATCAACCGGCTCGCCGACTTCATGATCCCGATCGGCGGCGCGTTCTCGGTACTCGGGCTGATCTGGGGCGGCATGCTGTTCCAGGCCGGCGACGCACGAGCGGGACGCGTGCTCGGAATGACGGCGCTCGGGGTCGGCGTCGTGCTGTTGTCGAAGCCGATCGCGGCGTAGTGACCGTGCGCCGACTCATTCGCCTGCTCGGAGCGGCAGGCATCGCCGCGACGCTCGTCTTCGCCGCTCTCGCGCTCACCGCGCCGACCGACGCCCAGGCTGCGATCGACCTGCCGGACCTACCGATCCCAAATCCGTTCGACGTCGGGGTTCCGGGGCCGTCGGATCTCGTGCGCAAGGTCTTCGAGTTCTTCTTCAAGACCTTCTTCGGGATCGAGGCGAAGGTCACGCAGCGCGCCGTTCAGTGGCTGATCGCAGCGCCGGTCTACACCGATCAGGGTCAGTACGGCGAGCTGAATGGGCTGCGCTCGAACATGACGGTCGCCGGCTGGGCGCTGTTCACGCTTGTCTTCACGGTCTCGGCCGTGCGCTACTACGCCTCGGGCTTCACCTCGGCGGGGTCGTACGAGGCGGTCGAGGCGCTCACGCGTGGAGCGCTCGCGGCGGGCGCGCTCGCGCTGTACCCCGCCGTCTTCGGCTCACTGTCGGTCGCGACTAACCACCTGACCTACGGGATCACGCACGCGCCCGGTGTGGAGGCCGGGCTGACCAAGGTCCTCGCGGGCGTGACGGTCGCGAACTTCACCCCGCTCGGGATCGGCTCGATCGCCGCCCTCGTCGGCGTTGTGCTCTTGCTCCTCCTGCTGGTGACGAAGATCGTCATAGCGACGCTGCTCGCGTTCCTCTACGTGGCCGCGCCGCTCGCGATCGCGCTGTGGCCGCTGCCGGAGACCTCGTGGCTTGCGCGGACCTGGCTGCAGTCGCTGATCGGCGTGCTGCTCTGGCCGACCGTGTGGGCGCTCTGCTTCGCGGTGTTCGCGGTCATGGGCAAGTCGGCGTTCACGCTCCAGGGCTCGTTCGGCACCGAGCTCATCAAGCCGTGGGTGTCGGTCGCGGCGCTGTTTGTCGCCTTCAAGGCGCCGCAGCTGCTCGCCCGACAGGCGATGCTTGCTGGTCTCGCGCCATCGTTCGGGAACGCCGCCGCGCGCGGCCTCGTCTACGGCCGCGCGGCGGTGCGCGCTGGAGGCGCGGCCGGCGGAGCCGAGGGGGTCTCCGGACGGTTCGGAGGCGGCGCCGCGGGCACCGCAGCCAAGGGCGCAGGGGCGTAGCCGTGCGCCATCCGACCTACAAGCACCTCGAGGCGAGGTTGCGGCTCGGCTCGTTCTCGCTCGGCCAGTGGACCCAGATCGTGGCCGCCAGCGCCGTGGCCGCCGTCTTCGGTGTCTACGCCTCGCCCTTTCCGACGGGTCTGACGATCTTCGTGTCGATCGTCGGTGCCGGGCTGCCGATCGCGCTCTCGTACGGGGCGATGGGGCTCGAGTTCTCGGTCGGGCAGTTCGCGGCGGCCGCCTGGCGCTACTGGCGCGATCCGCGCTGCTTCCTCCCGGGCCCGGGGGAATCGGCCAGCGGGTACGCCGTGCATCCCGAGCCCGTTCACGAGGACTCGCACGCGACGCGGCCGCCGCCGGGACCTGCCAGCTCAGTGGAGGGAGAGGCGCTGTGGGACGTCTGAGGCGCGCAGCGCCCGCGGAGCTGCCCGAGGCAGGGGAGCTCTGCCCGGTCGAGGCGATCGACCGCGAGGGGTTGCTCGTGACGAGCGAGGGAGCGCTGGTGCGCTACCTGCGCGTCACGCCGAAGAACCCACTCGTGATGTCCGGCGCCGAGCGCGAGCAGGTCGGCCACGCGTTTGGCCAGCTCGTCGAGCGGCTTCAGCCCGCGCAGTCGATCCAGTTCTACGTTGAGGCGGCGCCGGTGCGGCTCGAGGCGATCCTCGAGCACAGCCGAACCGAGGCCGAGCGGGCGCTGCGCGCCGTCGGCGACGGCGGGGCCGACCGAGCCGACGCGCTGCGGCGGCTGCACGGAGCGCTGCGCGAGTCGCTCGAGCGCCACGCCGACGCGCAGGCCGCGGTCGACGTCGCCTACTACGTCGTCGTCCCGTACCTGCCCGACCAGCGGATCCGGCTCGACTGGCGCCAGCTCGTCCCGGGGCGCCGGGGCAGGCTCGCGACCGCCGCGCTGGAGCGCTCGCTCGAGTCGCACCGCCGGGTGACGCGCGAGTCGCTCCACGTGACCGACTCGATCCGTGGCGACCTAGAGGCGCTCGACCTCTCGACGGCGATGCTGTCGGGGCCGGAGGTGCTCGACCTGCTCTGGCGCCGCTTCAACCCGACCCAGGCGGACCGCACGCCGGAGCGGCGGCCGGGCGGCACCGACAGCCGGATCGAGGTGGTCGGCACGCTCGACGCCGTCTCGGACGCCTCCGACGCGGCCCGGGCGGCACAGGCGCTGCGCGAGGGCGTGGCGGGATCGGCGATCGACTACGCCGACCAGCGCCACCTGCGAATCGACCGCGACCTCGAGCAGGCGCTCTACGTCGCGACGCTCCCCGACGCGACCGAGTTCGGCTGGCTGCTCGACGCGATGCAGGTCCCGCGGCCCTTCACGCTGTCTGTGCACGTCCACGCGCTCGACCGGCTGCGCGAGCGATCGCGGTTCAAGGCGCGCCACCGGCGGCTCTTCGGCGTCAACCGCGGGGCTGAACTCCGCGGCCGGACACCTGACTACGAGATGCTCGCGCAGGAGGAGGAGCTCTCCGAGCTGCTCAAGGAGCTCTCCGGCCACGAGCGTTCGGCCCCCTACGAAGTCGCGATCTACCAGTCGATTCGCGAGCGCGGTCCGTCGCCCGACCCGGTCCAGCTCGCCGAGGCGGTCGAGCAGGCGAGCCGCGAGCTGATCGCCGCCTCCGACGCACGGGTCAGCCTCGGCCAGCTGCGCCAGCTCGAGCTGTGGCAGTCGTCGCTGCCGCTCGGCCGCGACCTGGCCCGTCTGACGCGCAAGTACCTGACCCGGCACGTCGGCGACACCGTCCCGCTCGTCGGGACGAGCTGCGGATCGGCGGCCGGGATCCCGTTCGCGTTCACCGACCCCGGGCGCGAGGTGGCGCTGATCAACCCGTTCGACCCCGCCCACGACAACGGGACGCTGCTCGTCAACGCGCGCTCGGGCGGCGGCAAGACGTTCCTCGTCAACGTGCTCGTCGCGCGCTTCCTGGCGCACGGGATGCAGGCGTTCGTGATCGACCGCGCCGGCCATTACGAGTTCCTCTGCGCGCTCGTGCCCGACGCCCAGCACCTGACGATCGGCGCCTCCGACGACGAGCACGCCGTCAACCCCTGGGACGTCGAGGACCCGGCCAACCCGCCGATCGAGAAGATCGCCTACCTGGTCGCGCTGCACGCGCTGCTCGTCGGCGACCACCGCGCCGGCGACGACTCCTACGGGCTCGACCCGCTCGAGCGCAACCTGCTCGAGGTCGCGATACGCGCCGTCTACGCGCGCGCCGCGCGCGAGCGCGTACTGCCGCGCGAGTCGCTGCTGCGCGCCGAGCTCCGCCGCCGCGCCGAGGCCGAGGCCGAGGCCGGCGCCGAGGAGGTCGCCTCGGTCCTGCGCACCCTCGCCGAGCGGCTCGCCTCGTTCGTCGAGGACGGCTCTTACGCCTACCTGCTCGATCGCGCGAGCACAGTTCCAGACGACGCCCCGTTGGTCGCGTTCGACACGCGCAAGGTGCCGCGCGAGCTGTCGGCCGCGGTCCTGTTTGTGCTGTCAGAGCACGTCACCCGCCGGATCGAGCGTCGCGGCGCCGCCCGCATGCGCGAAACCGACGGCGGCCATTTCGCCGGCCGCTCGATGCTCGTGATCGATGAGGCCTGGAAGCTCGTCGAGCGGCGCGCGACGGGTGAGTGGGTCAACGAGATCGCGCGCCGCAGCCGCCACCTCGGCCTCTTCCTGGTCGCGATCTCACAGCAACTGTCCGACTTCGCCGGGCCCTACGGCAAGGCCCTGCTGCGCAACTCGACCCAGCAGCTCTTCCTGCGTCAGTCGCCCGACGAGCTCGCCTACATCCAGGACGCGGTGCGGCTCTCGGACGCCGAGGTGGGGGCGATCGCTCGGCTCAAGACGGTCAAGCGGTCCTACTCGCAGGCGTACTGGATCAACGGGACGCGCGGGCGCGGCACGGTTGCGCTGCGTGTCGGACCCACCGAGTACGGGCTCGCCACCTCGGATCCGGTCGGCGACGTCCCGCGCCGCACGCTCGCGCTCGAGGCCGCGAACGGCGACGCCTGGGACGCGCTCGAGCTGCTCGCCGCCGAGGGCTGGGAGGTCCAGGGCTAGTGAGCGCCCCGGCGCTTCAGGCCGCGGGCATCGCGATCGGCCAGCGCGGCGCGCTGCTGCGCGCGCTCGTTGCGGCGCTGCTCGCCCTGCTCGCCCTGCTGCTCCTTATCCTCGTCCCGCTCGCGATCCTCAGTTCGGGCGGCGGCTCGTCCGGCCCGCAGGGAGTCCCGAATGGCATCCCGGCTCCGTTCGTGCCGGTCTACCGCGAGTCGGCGCGGGTGTTCGGGCTCAACTGGCTCGTGCTCGCCTCGGTCCATCAGGAGGAGACCGGGTTCTCGACCCACCCGACGACCTACCGCGGGCTCAACCCTTACGGCTGCTGCGCCGGTCCGTTCCAGATGAACGTGACGAACGGGCCGCCGTCAACCTGGGCCAGCCACCGGTCGGCCTACCGGCGCGGGCGCCGGCCGGAGCGCTACCCGCATCCGACGCCGTCGCACCCGTCGCCCTACGACGACTTCGACGCCGGCATGGCCGCCGGTTCGCTGCTGCGCGCGAACGGGGCCGACCGGACCCTCGGCGCGCGCACGCACGGCGCGGTGCGCCGCTACAACGGCGCCGGTCCGGTCGCGGAGGCGTACGCGCGGCGGGTGATGGACCGCGCGCGCCGCTGGCAGGCCGAGTCGCCACCGGTGCGCGACCCCGCGCCGAGCGCTCCGGCCCCGATCGGCAACGGGGCGCTCGCGTGGCCGGTGCGCGGCGTCGTCGTCTCGCCGTTCGGGATGCGCTGGGGGCGGCTCCACGCCGGCGTCGACATCGCGGTGCCGACCGGCACGCGGATCCTCGCCGCGGCCGGCGGCCGAGTGACGACGAAGGGCTGGGTCGGCGGCTACGGCCGCTACACCTGCCTCGAGCACCGGCGCCCGTACTCGACCTGCTACGCGCACCAGTCGCGCTTCGGGCCGAGCCCGCCGGGCGGCGTGGTGGCGCGCGGCGCGCTGGTCGGCTACGTCGGCTGCACCGGGCACTGCTTCGGCCCGCACCTGCACTTCGAGGTGCGGATCGCCGGGCGGCCGGTCGATCCGCTGCCTTACCTGCGCGGAGGGCGCTGAGGTGAGACGGCGGACGCTGCTCGCGCTGCTCCTAGCCGCTGTGGTCGCGGGCTGCCAGGACCCCTACAGCGCCGATCCGGGCTCGGAGCACGAGCCCGAGCTCGGCCAATCGGAAACGGCGCCCGAGTCGGAGCACGCCCACGGCGACGAGCTCGCGCCGGCCGCGCGCGCCGACGACACGGCTCCGGTGCTCCGCTCTAATGCGCGGACGACACCACGGGCGGCCGTCGCCGCCTTTTGCGCGCAGTGGGTCAACTGGAGCTGGCGCACGATCGCGCGCCAGCAGCGCCGGCTCGCGGAGCTCGCCACGGGAGCGCTCGCGCGCGAGCTGGCCGCCGAAGCCAAGCACGGTGCCCGCGACGAGACGCTGCGGCGCGACCGGCTCGGAGCGCGAGGGAACGTCGTCGCGGTCGCGTTCAGGCCCGGCGGCGCCGCACGCGAGGCGGTGTGCGTAGCGCGCGAGGAGCGGCTCGAGGCCGGCCGCGCCGAGCTCGAGGGCGGCGCGCACCGCGTCTATCTCGCCACCGTGGAGCGGACTCGGAGCGGCTGGGCGGTGAGGCGATGGGAGCCGCAGCCCTAGCCGCACGCCTGCCGCTGCTGTTCCGGGCCCGGCCGGAAGCGACCGCGTCGTGCGGGCTCGCCTTCGACCGCCCGGGAGGCCCGCTCGTCGCTGTCTGCGGGCTCGTCGGAGGCTCGGGAGCTTCGACGCTCGCGTTCGCGCTCGCGCGCCAGGCGGCCAGGGAGAGCGCGCTGCCGGTGCTGCTGAGCGAAGCCGACAGCTCGCGCGCCGGGCTTGCCGTGGTGGCGGGCCGCGCCGGCCCGCTCTGCCTTCGCGATCTCGCCTGGCGGCTCGCCGACGGCGAGCCGCCCGCCCGTCCCTTCACCGAGCTCGAGCCGCGCCTGCGGCTGGTGGCGTCCGCGCCGCGAACCGCCCCGGACCCCGCGCCCGACACCGTGCGGGCGCTGCTGCGCGACGCGCGGGCTGCGCACGGGTTGGTCGTGATCGATTGCGGGTCGGCCTGGGGGTCCGCGCGCGCCGTTCTCGACGAGACGAGTCATGTCATCTGGACGCTGCCCGCCAGCGCGCCAGCGGCCGCCCGCGCGCGCGTCCTGTTCGCGAGCGAGTCGCTGCCCGCACCTGGCCGCTGGCGCGAGCTCCTCGTCGCGACCGCCATCGAGCGACGGGCGGGCGCGAAGGTCCGCACGCTGCGGCGCCTCGCGGCGCACCGCTGCGAGCGGCTCGTGCTCGCGCCCTACGTCGAGGCGCTTGCGCGCGGGGAGCAGGCCACCGACGGCGAGCGCCTACGCGCGCCGCTGACGGCGCTGGCCGCGACGCTCGGGAGAGTCGGGTGACGGGATCGGCGCGGCGGGCGCGACCGCTCCCGAGCCGAGCCGCGGACATCGCCACGTCGACGGTCGTGTGCGCGACGCTGGGGCTCGCCGTCGCAGCCCTCGCGGCCGCGACGATCGTCGTTGCCGGCCTCGCGGACGACGCGCGCGCGGTACTCGGCTTCAGGTTCGGCGAGCTCGCGCGCAGTCCGAGCGCGGCGCTCGCGATCGCGCTTCAGAACGTCAAGCTCGCCGCCGGGACACTCGCATGCGCGGCCGCCGCGCCGTGCCTGGCGCCTGGCGTCCGAGTGCTCGTCGGTCTGTGGCTCGCTGCGCTGCTAGTCCTCAACGCGGGCGTCGTCGGCGTCGCGTTCGGCGCCTACGGAACGCGGCTGGTGGGCGCGACCGCACTCCACCTGTCGGTCGAGTTCGCGGCGCTGTCGCTCGCCGGTGGCGCCTACCTCGCTGCCGTGCGCGAGCCGCTCGGCGCACGCCAGCTGGCGCCGGTCGGCCTCGTCTGCCTGCTGCTGCTGGTCGTCGCCGCGGCGCTCGAGACCTACGCGCGGGTCGGGTGAGACGTGAGGCCGTCGCTCGGCGTGCGCGTCGCCTTGGTGCCGCTGCTCTGGCTACCCGCCGCGCTGGCCGCCTGGGCCTACGCCTCGACCCACGACCTCGCCCGTACTTGGCGCGAGCTCGTCTCCGGGCGCGCGGTGACCTGGCCGCCCGCCCCCAAGCCGGGTCCGCGACCCGGCCCGGTCGAGGCCGGGCACGCCCTGCTGAACGATCTGCTCGCGGCCCTGCGGCCGGCGGGCCTCGGTCTGCTCGTGCTCGCCGTCGCGATCGCTCTCAGCCGAGTCGCTCATCGCCGGCGCCGAGCAGCGGCGACGGCGACGTGGGAGCTGCGGCTCGGCCGCGACGACCTCGCCAATCCGTACCGGGTCCAGGAGGCGTTCGAGGGGATCGTCGGAGCGGCGTCGGCGCGCTGGTACGAGCGGATCTGGCGCGGCCAGGACCACTTCGCCTTCGAGGTCCACCGCCTGGCGGACCTGTCGGTCCGCTTCACCGTGACCGCGCCGCGTCCGCTGCTGCCAGCGCTGCGCGGACCGCTCGAGGACCTCTACCCCGACGTCGAGCTCGTCGAGCTGACCGACCGGCCCACGCCGTCCGGCTGCGTCGTGCGCCTCAAGAAGGGGCGCTCGTTCGTGCTCTCGATCCAGACGACGCGCAACTACGAGCACGCCTTCGCGGAGTCCCTCGTCGCGCTGCTCTCCGCGCTCGAGGGCGAGCTTACGGTGCAGCTCGTGCTGACCCCGGCGCCGGGTCTCGTCCACCGGCGCGCCCGCAAGCTGCTGAAGCGCCGTGAGCGCGGGCTCAACCAACGCGACCGCCGCGATCCGGTCGACCCGGGCACCGACTCGGTCGTCGAGGCAAAGGAGCTCAAGGGGGCGCTAGAGCTCCAGCACCGCTCGCTGCTGTGGTTCGACCTGCGCGTCGGTGGCGGCGACGCGACCGAGGTCAGGCGCGTGGCCGGGCTGTTCGCGCAGCTGCGTTCGGAGAACGAATTCGCCCGCCGCGACATGCGCGTGCGCCGCGCGCTCTACGCGCGGCGCCTCGTGTCCGCGCTGCCGAACCCGCTGCCGAGCCCGCGCACCGGGATCCTGTCGACGTCGGAGCTGCCGACGCTGTGGCAGCTCCCGCGCGCGCGCGTGAAGCATGCGCGCCTCGCTCGCGCGACCGTCCGCCGCGCCGTCGCCCCGCCCGAGGTCGAGCGCGACGAGGAGCGGGTCCTGATGCGCGACGAGCGCGGGTCGGTAGCGCTCGCTCCCGACGACCGCAAGTACGGGCACGCGCTCGTCGGCGGCCAGGGCGGCGGCAAGAGCTCGGTGATGGCGCGGCACTTCATGAACGACGCGCGCGACGGCGAGCGGGCGGTTGTCCTGGTTGACCCGAAGGGCCCGCTCGGCGAGCTCTGCCTCGGGCTCGTTCCGCCAGGGCGAACCGTCCACTACCTAGACCTCGGCCACCCCGAGATCGGTTTCAACCCACTTGGCATCGACGCGAGCGCCGGCGCGCGCGCGGCCGTATTCCTGCAAGCGCTGATCGAGGCGAACCCGCCGGGCGCGATCCAGGCGGCGTCCGACTCGTTCCTGCGCCAGGCGGTCGCCGCGGTGTGCGCGGTCGAGCGCACGCCGACGCTCTGGCACGTCTACCGGATGCTCGACTTCGGCGACTCGCCCTACCGCGAGACAGTCATCCGGCGCCTCGAACAGGTCCCGGGCGCCGACTTCGCTCGCCACTACTGGCGCCGCGAGTTCCCGGCGCTGCTGTCCGATCGCGGCTTCGCGGCGCAAGCGCTCAATCCGCCGCGCAACAAGCTCGAGCGGCTGATCTCCACGCGCGAGATCGACACCCTGCTGCGCCATCCGGTCACGCTCGATCTTGAGGGCGCGATCGAGCGCGGCGAGGTGCTGATCGTCGCCGGCGCCAAGGCGGCCGTGGGCGAGGACAACACGGTGCTGGTCACCCAGCTGTTGCTCCAGCTACTGCACCGGGCGATCCAGGCGCAGCAGGACCTCCCCGCCGAGCGGCGCCGGCGCGTCTCGCTGCTGATCGACGAAGCGCACAACGTCCTCACGCCGTCGGTGGCGAAGATGCTCGCCGAGGGCCGCTCGGCCGGGCTCGAGGCGGTCTTCGCCTGGCAGTACTCCGCGCAGATCCGCGACGAGGTGATCCGCTCGGGCGTCCGTTCGCTCTTGCAGTCGATCTCGATCTTCCGCATGCGCGAGATGGAGGACGCGCGCTCGCTCGCCGGCCTGGCAATGGAGGTCTATACCGACCGCATCTCCGTCGACCAGGAGGAACAGGAGCGGCTGCGGTTCTCGGCCGACGACATCGTCAAGCTCCCGATCCATCGCGCGATCAACCTCTGGATCGCCGACGGCGTGCCGCGGGCAGGATTCGTCGCCGAGACGCTGGCGATGGAGGAGCTCCACGACGAGAACCTCGCCGCGCGCCACCTGGCGGCGCAGCGCGAGCGCGGGGCGCACCATCCAGCGCGCCTGCCGGAGCCGCTCGCGGGCGAGTCGGGGCCGAGCACCCCGGACGATGTTCCCGAACCGAGGCCGGGGCGGCGGGCGCGGCGGTCCGCGCGCGAGCCGCGCCGAACTGCGCGGAAGGGTCGTTCCGGAGGAACCGCTCCCGCGGCCGCGCCGGGGGCGGCGCTCCAGCTGCCGCTCGACGCGGCCGGCGCGAGCCCCGTCGACGACCTCGACGGCGAGCCGTGACCGTCGCTGCGAGCTACGTCGAGGCACACCGCTACGACGGCGCCGCGATCGAGCACTCCGAGCGAGAGCGGATCGTCGCGTGCGCCGTGCAGCCGCGCGACATGGCGATCGTCCGCGACGTCTGGCGCCACAAGTTCCTGACCGCGCCGCAGCTACGCGAGCTGTGGTGGCCGGGGCGGTCGGTCCAGGCCGCCGACCGCCGCCTGCTCGCGCTCTTCCGTGCCGCGCTCCTCGAGCGCTTCCGCCCGATCGCGCGCCGCGGCTCGTTCCCGTGGACCTACCACCTCGGACGCGAAGGCCACCGTCTGCTCCAGCGCAGCGGGATCGTCGCGACCGGCGCTCGCTTCGCGCCGCGCGCGGTCTACGACTATGGCCACGTCCTGCACGAGCTCCAGCTGAACGCCTGGGTCCTCGCCTACCGCCGGGCGGTCGGCGATGCCCTCGTCTCCTGGGAGGGCGAAACACACATCGAGCCGCCGCGTGCCGCTCGGCGAGCCCAGCTTCGGCTTGAGGACGACTGGTCGGTGGAGGGCCTACGCGACGCGCGGGCGCGCCCGCTGCGCCCCGACGCCGTGCTTGAGATCGCCCGCGACGCCCGCGAGGTCCAAACATTCCTGATCGAGTACGACCGGACACGCCGCGTCGACAAGAACTTCGAGAAGTTCCGCCGTTACGACGCGTACCTGACGTGGTGGTGGCGGCACACCGTCTCCATCGATCACGGCGGGCCGCCCTTCGTGCTGTTCGTTTGCCAGGACGAGGGCCAGCGAGAGCGCTTCCTGGCCACCGCTGACGAGGAGCTGACCGGCCACCGGTGGCACCCCAGTGCGCCGCCGGACCGCCACGAGCACGCCGGACGGCGCCGCATCCTGTTCGCCGTCGAGCAGGACGCGCACGCGGGAGTGCTCGAAGCCTGGCGGTTGCCACCGTTCCCGTCGGGTCATCCGGCGCGCCACGGTGAGGTGCGCCGAGTGCGGATTGGACGCTCCGTCTCTGACTACGGCGGCGATTCGAACTGTGCGCGGGGAGCTCCGCAACACGCGGCCGCACTCGGCGCATGAGACTGAGGCGGCTAGATGCTGACGCAGCAGATCAACGATCTGCTGGGCCTCTTCAGCGGTGAAGCAATCGCGTCCTTTCATACGAGTAAGCCGATGCGCAGAGGGACCTACGGCGGCGCGGTGGCGTCCGCAGGACTGCGGCGCGGTATGGGAACCGCCGCCGCCGCCCGGCCCACCTTGTGCAGCAGGTGGGCAGCAACAGACTGACTGGTATTCGGGCTGGCCGGTTTCCTCTTCCGACGCTCGCCTGCAGCGAGCCGAAGGAGGTCGGCGTGCCTAGGATCGCCGCGTCGAAGGATGAGGTACGACTGGGGGGGACGCAGAGGGAGTTCCGTCGGTCGCAGACGCCGCGGACGCAACACCTCAATCGCATAGGCGGTCTCACACCCGGCGAAGTAGGCGTCGAAGAGGTCGCGCGGAACGCCGGCCCGCCCGGAAACGCGCCTCCACAACGACGACGGCGGTGCGGCCAATACGCGCCCGACATCGAACGTACCCGTCACGCGCTGGTCCGGCGACGATGAGTAGATAAGCACGGGTGTGCCAGGAGGAAACGACGGGCGGCGACGGCGTAGCTCCACAGTTTTCGTCCCGTTGAGGATCGCGTCGGCATAGGCCGGTCGGATCGACATGAGCACCGCCGAGTCACTCACCATTCCACCTCGCCGCTTCGGCGGATCGCCTCATACTCCTCGTACCCGATGGTGGTGAGTCCCTGCGGATTGAACCCGTCACCGCGCAGCGCACGCACCTCGGCGAAAGGAACGGGACGCGGATAGGGCACGTACATCGAGAAGCGCAGCGCCAAGGCGTGTCCGTCATGTTCGCCGCCGCGGATGACGTGGCCGCGGATGTTCTCAGGCTGATAGACACCCATGCCACCGAACTCGACGAACAGGTCGTCGGGATCATCGATGACAGCGTCGAAGACGCGCGCCTCGCCGATGATCGCCTTTGCCGGGTCGGTGAGGTACAAGAGCAGCGGAGCGCCCGGTTGCGCCGCGTCAAGCGATTTCGGGTAGCAGTAGTACGCGTTGTCGGTCCGCAGCAGCAACCGTCGGGCATCGACGCTTCGGCTGAGCTGCCCCTGCTGGCCGACGTATTCAACTAACGAATCGGCCCAACGGCGGTGGATTGGCACTACGAGTGCCCGGCGACCAGACAAGGCAAAGCGCGCCGGGTGCAGCAGGCGCTCGAGTTCGGCGACCGTCCATCTCCTGACTTCGCTTTCGTCGTCTCGCGCGACTAGGGCGCCATCCGCGTGGTCCCACTCGAACCGAGGCGTGGTGGCCGCCGGCGCGATCGCCCAGCGGTCCGCCGGCACATTGGCGCCGCCTGGTAATGCGAAGAGGACCGGCGCTTGGCCCTCGGCGAACTTGTCCAACTCCGCATCCTCAACCCGAGCCCGAAGCAGGTGTTTCCCGAGCACGAACTCCACCGTGTCGTCCTGATAGCGCCGTGCTGAAACGCCTTCAACCAGAAAACCGAACCCCGCAAAGAATCCGATCAGATCCGCGTGGCGGGATGAAATGGTCACGTAGGCCTTCTCGAACCCGTCCTGGACCCAGCCACGCATCTCGGACCACAGGAGATGGGGACCGAGCGCGCTGTCCCGAGCTGCGGCGTCCACGTAGAACGCAGCCAGCTTCAGGACGCGCTCGTCCTTCCTGACGCTAATTGCCGCGGCGGCCAAGCGCCCTTCATATTCGCCGACCGTGATTCGGGTGTCCGCTTTGCGGAGGCGACTGGTCAGCCAGCCCGAGAAGTCGGGGTAGTCCGCGGCGAGTGGTTCGAGCACGCGACGGATCCCAGCCTCGTCGCGGTCGCGGTCTGCTGCACGAAGCGTGATCGACGAAAGCTGCAGACCGAAAGCGTCAGGCTGTGCAGCGACCTGCTGGGCGAGGCCATGTGCGTCCGTGATGGCAATCCCGAACTTCGCCGCATCTCCCCGCTTCGCATGAAGCGCGCGATCGTTCGTGACGAACACGTCGCGGCCGATGAGGTGGTGGGTGGCCAGCTGGCGGCAGTCACGGCGGTTGTGCTCCTCTGCACGGGAGCCAGGCTGTGCACCGGGGAACAGCTCGTGCTCGAGGCGCCCGGCGAGCGCGTCGCGCTCGCCGTGGCGCTCGGCCGGCAGCGCCACCGGTCCGAACGCACGCAGACGTTTGAGCCGTTCCTCACGCAGCCGGAGATCCGGCGTGCGGGCGACCTCCTCGAATGCCTCATCGCTGACGGCTAGGTCAAGACGGCCAGCGATACCCGCACGAATCACCTGGATCAAGGCGGCATCCGCCTCTTCGAGGGGGCTCAGAAAGTTCTGAGCACACGAGGTGTCGAGCGTTGCGGACAGCACGGCGGTGAGCGTAGATCGAACCGTTCCCGTCGGCTAATCCGGGCGCGGAAGACCGCACGCCTTGATCGGCGGCGTTGATCTGTAGCTGTTGATCTGTAGGTGTTGATGCTTGGAGATCAACAGTCTGCCGCCCCGCCTCCGGCCCAGGTTCCGCTATGCGCCTGGCCTTTCGAGGAAGGGGGTCCGCCGCTCACGCGCCGGACCCCCTTCCCTCGACCTGCTAGGTAAACCTGGCGGCCAGGCCAGGCGTGACGGTCGGAGGGCCTGCGGCGGGGCGGCGGGAAGTGGGCGTAGGCAGGAGCAGTCAAGGGGGAGGTCGTGAGCAAGACGCCGGGGGGAAACCGTCGAGTTTGGGTTGATGGGAGCAGCGGTGGGGCGGGCGGACGTGGGGATCGAGTTGTGGGTGCGGAGCGGATCGTCCGGGGGAGCTCGAGCGGTTGTTGGTTTCGGCGTCTGTGTTGCTCCCGGTGATCGGCGTGCTTCGTTCGACGAGCGGCGCCGTCTTCGACGTGCCACCCCTCTGAGGTCGGCGCGGGCGACTCGCGCCACGCCCGCGGTCGTGGCCGACTGACGTACCCGGACACCCCGGCCTCCTGGGGCACGGACGCGCGGCGGCATCCGAGAAAGAGCGTGAGCCCCCCGAGCGGGGGCCAGGTTCCGCGCCCGTTCCTCCTTACGGCAGAGGCGCATGGAACCGGCAAGGGCTCAAGCAGCCGTCGTCGTCAGGCACTCGGTCCTGGCAAGCGAGCGCGCTACGGCGCTGCAGGCGGGAGCCCGTCGGCCCAGCGGGGCTTCGCTTCAGCGGCGGCCGTCCAGCGAGCTGGGATCCCCGGTCCCTGAGGCGGGCCGTGTGCCTGCCTGCGGCTCGAGCTTCGGCGCCTGCGGGACTGCGCGCAAGCCGCTCGCTGCGCTCGGGCTCGGCCTGACGGCCGCCCTGCGGGTGCGCTCCGCCCGCGTCGTTGGCGCCGGTTGTCCGCCTTGTCAGTCACCGACCCGCCCACGAGGGCGAAGGAGGACCCCATGAACAGCTGGAACGGAATCGGCCGCCTCACGCGCGACCCAAAGTTCCTCGAGACCGACGGCGGGACCGCGATCTGCAACCTACGGATCGCCGTCGAGCGTCGCGGCAAGGGCGTCGACTACTTCGACGTCAAGTGCTTCGAGGGCCAGGCGCACGCCTGTGCCGAGCACCTCACGAAGGGCCGGCAGGTCGCCGTCACCGGCCGCCTGCGTTTCGAGGAGTTCGAGACGCAGGAGCGCGAGTACGCCTCGCGCGTCTACGTCGTGGCCGACCGCGTCGAGTTCCTCGGCCGGCGCCCGCGCCAGGACGAGGGCTCCGAGGAGTCCGAGCAGCCCGCCGAAGAGCCCGCCCCGGTGGGCGCCTCGGCGGACGGTGCCGGCTCGTCCTGACCCCGGCGGAGGGCCCGCGGCCATCTCGGTCGCGGGCCCACGTCCGACCGCCAGGTTCGCGATGACCGTTCACCGAAGCCAAGACGCGGCGGCGCTCCAGCGCCAGCTCGCACTCCAGGAGCAGCGCGAGCAGCAGTCCGCGGCGCTCTGGCGCATGAGTCCGCTTGAGCGCGAGCGCGCGATGTGGGCGGGCGAGCTCAGCCTGCGTCAGCTCTGCGAGTGGTCCGCGCGCCGGCCGCAGGAGGTACCCAAGCTCGGCGGCGAGTTCGCCTGGATCGTGATGACGACGCCGGAGTGGGCGGAGGCCGCCGACGTGGCGAACGCCAGCGCCAGGCGGACTGAGCGATGAGCGCGCCGGGTCCACGCGCGACCGTTCTGCGCTTCCTCGAGGCGCTCGTCGGCGAGGCCCCAGTGGGGGAGTTCGTCGAGCTCCGCTACCGGCTCGAGGACGGCGCGCGGATGGGGCAGGTGTTCGAGCCCGCGCGGCGGCTCGGCGGTCTCGCGACCCGCGCGCTGGTGCTCGCTCGCCGCACCGACGTCTATGTCGGCTGTGCGCCGAGGACTCGCCGCTACGGCGGGCGCGACGCCGTCAAGCGCGGATTCGTCCTCTGGGCCGACTGCGATGGAGAGGCTGCGGTCGCGGCGCTCAAGGGCTTCGATCCTGCGCCCTCGATTATCATCGCGTCGGGGACCGGCGAGAACCGGCACGCCTACTGGTCCCTCGCCGAGCCGCTCGCGCGCGACGACCTGGAGCGGGCGAACAGGCGGATCGCGCACGCCCTCGGGGCCGACCCGGCGTCCGCGGACGCCGCGCGCATCCTTCGCCCGCCCGAGACCCACTCGCACAAGCACACGCCTGCCGCTCCCGTCGTGGCGCTTCGACTCGAGCCCAGCCGCCGATTCAGCGCAGCGAGCGTCGTAGGCAGCCTCGCCGATGCGCCGTTACCGGACCGCTCCGAGATCACGGCTTGCGCCGATGCTCGCGCCATCAGCGACCCACTGCTCGCGATCCCACCCGGCGTCTACGTCGCGCGCCTGCTCGGCGTCGCGGTGCCGCGCCACCGCAAGGTGCCGTGCCCCTTCCACGCCGACGAGCGCCCGAGCCTGCACGTCTACGAGACACCGGAGCGCGGGTGGTACTGCTTCGGAAGCTGTCGCCGCGGCGGCACGATCTATGACCTCGCCGCACCGCTCTTCGGCTACGAGACGCGTGGCGAAGGGTTCCTGCGGCTGAAGGCTGAGCTGCGCTCCCTGTTCACCGTCGAGGAGGCTTGACGTGGCTGAGCGCGTGCGGCCCGAGCCGGCTCTGGTCTACATCGATTCCGACCTGCCAGCGGGCATGACGATCGCAGAGTTTCGCGGCCTGAGGGCCGCGTCGCGCCACCGCCGCTGGCGGCGGCTGCGACGGCTGTGGCGACGGTTCTGGAGCTAGTTTCGCGTCACCGCCCATCTGTACCGTGGGCGGCATGGGACGCACGCGCCTCGACTGCCCCATTCAGCTCGACGGCCGCACTGCGCGCTCCGAGACGCTGTTAGCCGACGCGGGGCCGTATTCGCTCTGCCTCTCGACGACGCTTCCCGATGTCGCCATCGCCCTCCACTCCTCCTACCTGGGGCACGGTCAGGCAGCCGACACGCATGTGTCGCACCTGCTGCTCCGCGGCGGGGATGCGGAGATCGAGGCACGCACCGTGCCGCACCCCGAGCTGCCGGTCGCTTATGCGCGGCGGCGGTGCCTGTACGACCACCTGCAGCGTCTTCAGGACCTGCTCGAGGCAGAAGGCTTCGGTCCCGCCCGTATGGACGGGCTGGACGACGCCGCGCTGCTGGTGGAGGCCTGAGGGGCCGATCGAGTGGGTCTTGCTGGGCTGTCGTAAGCCCCGCACTCAATCGCCATAGCGCCTCGCGATAGGCCCGCCCGGCTTGGGCCTCCGGCCGGCCCAGGATCGCACGCGCTGCGTGCGGTGGCGGCCGTATCGGCCCTGCACCGGGCGGGGCCCGTACCAGGAGGTCCACCGTGACCCAGACCAACACGTCGACCGGCGAGGCACGCACCGTGCCCGTCGCCGACATTCACGTGGAGGAGGAGTTCAACCCGCGCGGCGACATCGAGCGCGCTGCGATCGAGCGGCTCGCCGCGTCGATCCGGCAGCACGGCGTGCTCCAACCGCTACTCGTCGCGCCGAACGGCGACGACGGCTACCGGCTCATCGCCGGCCACCGGCGGCTGTGCGCGTCCCAGCAGGCGGGGCTCGCCGAGGTGCCGGTGATCGTGCGCGAGACGGACGCCGAGACCGGCGGACTCGACCTCGCGCTGATCGAGAACATCGCGCGCGAGGACCTCGACCCGGTCGAGGAAGCCATGGCGTTCCAGCGCCTCATCGATGGCGGGCTGACCCGCAAGGGTGTGGCCGAGCGTCTGTCGATCGCGCAGAAGCGGGTGACCGAGCGGCTGCAGATCCTCGACGTCCCGGAGAACCTGCATCCGAAGATCGCGAGCGGCGAGATCCCGCCGGGCGCGATCAAGGCGCTCGCCCGGCTCGCCAAGATCCATCCGGCGCTTCCGTCCGTGGCCGTCGCCCACGTCGGGCACGAGATCGAGGAGTACGGCTGGGAGGAGCCCACGACCTGGGCGGACGTCGCCGACGACCCGATCGGCGTCGTGGCGACCGCGCACACGGACGAGCGCGCGTTGCCCGAGGGCGTCTACGAGGGCGGCGGTTCGTACGCCGTCGCGCGGTTCGCGCTGTCCGACAAGGCGGCGCGCGACCTGGCGAAGTACGCTGAGCTGACCGGCGCGGAGCCGGAGACGCTCCAGGTCCGCTTCGATCGCGAGGCGATCGAGCAGGCCGAGGCGCTCGGCGCCTGCCACCACTCGAAGACCGGTTACGGCGTGCTGATCGTCGGGCAGGAGGTCGCCGACCAGCTCGCGGGTGACTGCATCACCCGTCACCTGAAGGCCGCGCGCAAGCACCGGCGCGAGATGGAGAATTGGTCCCGCGGCGACGCGGACACCAGCCCGCAGACCGGCGAGCCGCCGTCCGAGGAGGAGCAGAAGGACGCCCGCAAGCGCGAGCGCGAGGCCCAGCAGGAGGCGCGCCGGCAGGCGACCGTGTACAACCACGAGCTCGGGATCGCGTGCGCGAAGCAGCTATCGCGCATCCGGGTCGACGATCGCGTGGTCAAGGTGCTCGCCTGCGTCGACCTGCACCGCGACCTCGGCAAGATCGCCATGCGCGGTGGGCGCTACGGCTTCCCCGGCTGGACCGAGGAGGTCGAGCTGAAGGGCGGTCGGCGCAAGGTCGAGTACCTCGCGGTCGCGGAGGCGACCGAGGCCGCCCGCTCCTACCTCGCGAACGCCAGGACGGCGGCGGACGTGGCCGGGCGCGCGATCGCGCTGATCGCGATGGCCCGCTACGCCGACGAGCGTGCGGTCGCCAAGTCGCAGGCGTCGTTCTACTCGATCGACATCTACGGCCCGGGGCTCCCGTGGAGCTCGGAGGTCATCGACCTGATCGACGAGATCTGCGCCGATCGACTGCCCGAGCACCTGACCCGCGAGAAGCGTGAGCAGCGGGCCGAGCAGCGCGAGGCGGAAGTGGAACGAACGCGGCAGGAGGCCGAGCGCGAGCAGCTCGTCGCCGACGCCGTCGAGCGCGTCGACGGGCTCGAGCCGGAGGCACGCGTCGACCTCTTGACGGAGGTCGAGGAGAAGCTCGGCGGCTTCTCGCACGCTGCTTGGCCGCTGCGCCAGCGCATCGGCGAACTCCAGCGCCAGGAAGGCGCGGACGTGGCGGCGGACGATGAGGAGGTGACTGAGCAAGCGGCGTAGAGCGAGGGCGGGCGCTCGACTCGCCGTCAACGTTCACGCGTCAGCGAAGCGCCGGGACTGACCATCGCGGGAGGCCTCGGCGCTTCCACTTTGCTCCCAGGGAGCCTCCGCCCGGGGCCGGGGCGTCGAACGACTCGAAACCCCAAAGCGCAGCAGGCACGCGTCATCGTAGGCCCTCGGTCTCGGCCGCTCGCTGCGCAAGCCAGCGCCATGTGCGGACTGCTGGCTCCTGCGTTTGGGCGTCTATTTGCTCCCAGCTGACGACCGTGGCCAGCTCCCCCAATCGCGCCCGAAGCCGCAGCTGGTCGGCACGGCGCTCGAATATCACGATCGCGAGCAGGTCACTCGCCTCCAGTCGGATCAGATGGGCGACGCCGGGCACGCGACCAATATCTCGCCATGCGGTTGGTTCCTTGCTGCGTAGGCGAACGACCGCCGAAAAGAAATCGAGGGCGTCTAGGTCAACGAGAAGCCAGGGCCGAAGAGGAGTCGGGGTGGCGCCGGCAACTCGGGCCGCAGTAGCGCCCGCCTTCCGGATAGCGTTGTCACCGACGCTGATCTGCAGGCCGTCCGCGTACCGGCGCAGGCCGTCGCGCGGGATGTTCTCGAGCCGTGAGGCTATGAGGGCAAACAGAGCTGTGTCTGTCTCCGCCTGAGGTCGGATTCCGTCCGGGGTTCGCGCCACGATAGGCCCATATTTACCAGATCTGGTAATAATCGCCGAGGTGAACGCAGGGGAGACGGGGTACTCGCCTTGATGGACCAACTGTCCATCGGACGCTCCAGCGCGGGACGACGCTCATGCCGCTAACTGTCGTCGTCGGGGGCCAATACGGCTCTGAGGGCAAGGGCAAGTTGGTGTCGTACCTCGCGCGATCAACTGCGCCAAGCGTCGCAGTGGTGCGATGCGGGGGCTCTAACGCCGGCCATACGGCCGAGGGATCGCTGGGCCGCGCGCTCCTGAGGCAACTGCCGAGCGGCGCCGTAGAGCCGGCTTGTCAGCTGTTCCTAGCGGCCGGCATGCAGCTCGACCTCCCTGTGCTGCAGAGGGAGATCGAGCAGCTCCAAATCGGGGCAGACCGGCTGTGCATCGATCGAGGGGCCGTGATCATCGAGCCAAGCGACCGGACGACCGAGGAGACCCATCAGCTCTATGACCGGATCGGCTCGACGTTGTCTGGCACCGGGGCATCGGCCGCCAGGAAAGTGCTTCGAGACTCGAGCCTTCGCCGCGCGGAGGACGTTCCAGAGCTCCGCGCCTATGTCGGTGACGTCGCTGAGGCGCTCGCGACGCATCTTGCCCGAGGTGCGCACGTCGTCGTTGAGGGCACCCAAGGGGCCGGGTTGTCCCTGCATCATGGTCCTTACCCGTATACGACTGGCCGAGATACGACCGCAGCCGCGTTCCTCTCGGAGGCGGGATTGGCGCCAATGCACGTTACGGATGTGTTGATGGTTCTCCGCACCTACCCGATTCGCGTGGGCGGGCCCTCCGGACCGCTTCACGGCGAGCTGTCCTGGGACGAGGTCGCTCTAAGGTCGGGATATCCGACGGCGCTCGCTGAGTACACCACTGTCACTGGTCGGCTCCGTCGAATCGGCGAATTCGATTGGCCTTTGGCCCGGAGGGCGGTGCGGCTAAACGGACCAACGTCCTTGGCAGTACACGGCGCCGACTATTTGAACTGCGCGGACTTGGGCGTGCGGTCCTGGGATGAGCTGAGCACGACCACGCGGGCGTTCGTCGAGTGCCTTGAGCGTGAACTCGGTGTTCCTGTCAGGTATGTCTTCACAGGCCCTGACGGCGGAGACCTGGTCGATCGCGGCGGCGCGCATTCCGTCCGTACTGCATTACACGCCCCGTCTATGGCTCGGACGCTCGCGGCGACGACCGAGACCTGAGGCGGCTCGTCCACGGGTCCGCCCGACCGCAGCAACAACAATGAGCAAGCGGCCTGCATACTCAACGCATGGTCATCGCCATTGAGGGGCTGCCTGGGTCGGGCAAGACCACGTCAGCACGGCTACTAGCGGCGCGGCTCGGAGTCCCGGCTGTGTTGGAGACGACGCATGACCACCCCTTCCTCAGCACCGTCTACGACGACGCGGAACGGTACGACCTTGAAGTCGAGCTCGCCTTCCTGCTCCTACACCACGCGGCCTATCGCCGGCTTAACCGAAGCCACACGGTCGTCCTGGACTTTTCCCCGGTCAAAGACCTGCTCTTCGCCGAGGCGATGCTGTCGGGGAAAGACCGAGCCGTATTCGAGGCGCTGTACGAACACGTCTATGCACCTTTCGCGCCGCCGGATCTCGTCGTCTACCTCGATGCCTCGCCGGAGCTCTCCTTCCAGAGAGTCATGACACGTCTCGAAACGGAACCCGACCGGCGCTTCGAAGCAGAAATGGATATAGATCGGCTGAGACTCATGTGCCAGCTATACGATGCCCGGCTTGCAGAGCTAGGACGTGAAGTTGTCCGGCTTGAAGTCACGGGTAGTCAGGATCCTGACTATGTAGCCGACGCTCTAGCTCGCCTCGCGCCGAACATCTAGCCCTCGCGCGCGCACTCAGACGCGGCGCTGCCCTCAGTCAACGAGTTGAATGTTCGGCCAGCGACGGCACAACCCATCTGCACCACGTCGGATCCGCGGCCAATGTCCCCGGGCACAGGCGGCGAGAAACGCGACGTGTGTGCCAGCAATCGCGAATACCTCGCGATCTGGAAGGGCGTCGCCGATGCGCTGCAACTGGGCCTGAAGATATTGAGCTCGCGGCACGCGCCCGAAGTGCTGATAGACGATGACGGACCGCGTTGAATCGCAGACGGAAGCGAGTTCATCCACGTACACGTACTTTGCCGAGTTCTTTCGGCCCTTCGGCACACTTTTTACGTCGAGCCCGTTGTCCGGGTCAAAGAAGACCGTGTCACCAGGGCGGAGGAGGCTCGAGACTTCTTGAAAGTAGCTATCTCGGTCCGCCTTGGTGTCTCCTAGCAGTCTCTCCACAAAGACTGCGTCATCGAAGACGCCAGCCGCCTGCACGTCCGCAACGCAAGGCTGGCCGTTGCCTGTGAGGTGGCGGAGCTCGTCGAAGAGCCACGGGTCAGCGCCTCGGAATTTGGCCGGTTCGCTCAGGTACTTCCGTCGACGACCATCCGTTCCCCCGTCGTCCGGAGTCAACATCCAGCACACGAGGAGGCGACCTACACCTTCACTCTCGATCGAGCGCAGCAACGCGTACTTGAAGTAATCGTTGATGTCCCCTACGTATTGGTTCTTCAAAGCGTGAAGACCGGCTTGTAGCGGCTCGACATACCTGGAGGCTCCCGCGAAACGCCGACCAGCGGCCGTGGGGCAGAAATTACTGGCAGGTCGTCATGGCGAGCGTTGTTTCAGTTGTCGGCGTAACTTGCTGAGCGCCTTTCGAAGTTCACGAATCTGCCTGTCCTGGTCCTCAACGGTGTTCCGCAGGGACCCTTGCGTCGTAGCCAGGGACTCCTTCGTAGCTAAGGGATCCTTTGCCGAATCGACAACGCCGAACACAAACGTTGGGATCGCAAAAAGAACAGTGATCGCACCTAATGCGACTGCGCCGTAGCCGGCGCGACGGAACCAGCGAATCTCTCCCCGTGTCTCATCCTCGAGCTTACGGACCTCGTCACGTAGGGCTCGGACCGAGCTGGTTGGCCGCACATTATTCTCGAGATAGCCAATGATCGGACGCCGCCAAGTTGGACGTCCTCCCTTGAATAGCCTCGCGTTCTCTGGAGCCGCTCCACTCTCAAGCCATCCCCTAAGTTCCTCCTCCGTCTCGATCAACCGCCAGGCGTCGCGTATCGCCTGATCGCGGGGAACGGTCTTGGCGAAATCGAGTTTGGCAAAGGGCTCATCAAGGTCGATCCGTATGGGGGCATTCGAGATGTTGTGAAGCGGGCAACTCAGGGCTCCCTGGAACCCGGGGTCGACCTGGGGGCCGGTCCCAAGCAGCAGGCCCTTGTATATGAACTTGATTTGGAGATCAAACCGCCCCACGATGTAGTGCGGCAGACAAAGCACCTGACGCATGGGGACGAGGGCGATCGAGTTCGGCGGGATTTCTAACGTGGGTCGTGATTGAGGATCGAGGACGACGTCTTGACCTTCGACCACACACGTCGGGCCGAGCGTGAGTTCGTAGCTCGCTGTTTTCAGGAGCTCAGGCTCGAGTGGACGGATCATGCCGCCGGTTGCGCGGTCGTACTCGGCGATCCATTCGGCGGTGAGCATCCCCTGTAGCTCAGGCCACGGATCGTTCCAGTAGGCAGCGGTTAGACCCTTCTCACCCGCGGGCGGCTCTTGCCAGTATTCACGCTGGTGGTCCGCGCCGTTCACGCGACACGAGGCTAAGGTCTTGGCCGGACATCGCGTGATCACTGACGCTCGGACGCCAAGCCCAACGCTCCACTAGCAAGCGCTCGGGCGGGTAGACCTGAGCAAGCCGCGGGCGTTCTCACGCGAACTCGCCAGATTCGAGTCTCCAGAGACATCCGGGTGCCCCGGGGCAACGCGGCAGCCCGGCGTGGCCCGAGCGCCCGAGGGTGGCACGCGCTGCGTGCGGATGGGGCGCATCGGCCCCGCGCCGGGCGGGGCCCCAAGCGAGGAGGCCACCGTGGGCCGACGACGCACACGCAAACTCAGTCCCGCCGATCGGGAGGCGCGCCGACAGCGTGATCGCGAGCGACTCGCGGAGGCGACCCGCGAGCTGCTTACGAGCGAGGGCTGGTCGCGCTGGCTCCGAACGCGCGCGACCTTGCACTCGTATTCGCTTCACAACACCCTCCTGATCGCCCAGGAGTGCCACCGGCGCGGCATCAGCCCGACGCACGTGGCCGGGTTCAAGACCTGGCTCAAGCTCGGCCGCTGCGTCCGCAAGGGGGAGCGCGGCATCTCGATCCTGGCTCCGATCCGCGTGCGCGACCGCGACCGCGACCGCGACGACGACGGTGATGAGGGCCGCGAGGAGCGACTCTTCTTCCGCGCGGTCCACGTCTTCGACGTCTCGCAGACCGATCCGCTCCCAAGTGCCGAGCCGACTCCGCTCGGCCCTCCGCGAGCGCCCGTCGAGGGCGACTCGCACGCACACCTGCTCGGCCCGTTGGAGCGGCTCGCCGACGAGCTCGGCTACACGGTCGTCTACTGCGGGCTGAGCGCAGCAGACGGGCTCTGCGACTACCGCCAGCGGCGCATCTCGGTCGACGATGGGCTCGCACCGAACGGCACAGTCGCCGTCCTCATCCACGAGCTCGCCCATGCGCTGGTGGGCCAGGACGGCAGGCTGTCCCGCGCCGTCGAGGAGGTGGTGGTCGAGGCGGTCGCCTACATCGGCTGCGCCAGCGCGGGGCTCGACACGGGCTGCGACTCGGTCCCCTACATCGCCGCGCACGGCGACGAGCAGGCGCTCGCGGCGCTCACCGACGCGGCTGAGCTGATCGACGCGCTGGCGCGCCGGATCGAGCAGGCGCTCTCGGCCGAGGGACAGCGCGCGGAGCAACGGGCCGCGGCCTGAGGACCGGCGGCCTTCGGGCCGGCTTGCGGTTTGCGCGCCCCAGTGTCGCCCGACGGTCGAGCCGCCAGCGGCCCTGACGGGCACGCGCCTTCGGCGCTCGTGGGCGGTCGCCCTTACGGGCGGTTCGAGGGGCGCACCGCAAGCCACCCCGAGGAGCCCAGATGGCCGAGACCAGCAAGCCCACGTCGAAGCAGCTGCGCGAGCTGCGCCGCCTGGCCGACGCCACCGGCACGACATTCACGCCGCCCCGGACCCGGCGCGAGGCGAGCCGGGCCATCTCCGCGCTCCGCCGTCGGCGGACGTCGGCGCGGGTCGAGCGGACGATCGAGCGCGATGACGTCGTGCGCGGCGTGCGCCAGGGGACGCTGGCGAGCGCTCCGCGCCAGGACGAGATCCGCGGCTACGGCTCGACCGCCCGCTGGGCTCACGGAGGCGAGGCATGAGCGCACCAGCGCGAGCGGGCGGCGACCCGGGCGCCAGGCCAGCCCGGGACGCGGCCGAGCTCTTCCGCGCCGAGCACCTGCGACTCGTGGGACTGGTGCAGGGCCGCCTCGGCGTCTCCCGCGAGGTAGCTGAGGACGCATGCTCGCTGGCGTGGCTCCAGCTCGTACGACGGCCGCCACGCGGCGAGAACGTCGTCGGCTGGCTCTACGCGGTCGCGAAGTACGAGACGTTCGCGATCCTGCGGCGGTACCGTCGCGAAGGCGAGGCGGGCACGCCCCCCGAGCAGCTGTTAGAGGCCAACCACCTCGAAGCCTTCGTCGCCAAGCAGGAGCTGGCCCTGCTCGCGCGGCTGAAGCCACAGCAGCGGCTCGTGCTCTGGCTGCGCGGTCAGGGCTACTCATACGACCAGATCCAGCACGCGACCGGCAAGTCGTACACCTGGGTCAACCGGCACCTCAGCGAGGGGCGCGCGGCGCTGCGCGAACTCGTCGCGGAGATGGGCGAAGGGGGGTGAGTTTCTCGCGCTCGCCCCGTATACGAACGTGACTGTCGAACGTACGACCTACGCCCTCCACCTGCGCAGGCACGTCCTTGTCGCCGAGTCAATCGCCGAACTGGCAGAGCTGGTCGGATGCGCGCTCGAGGCCGATGACGAGATCCTGCTAGTGCGCGCCCGCCAGCCGCGCCCACGGCCCCTCACCCCGTTCGAGCTCGAGACCGTGATCCGGCGGCTCACGAGGCGATCCGCGTGCTGAGCATGCCTTGCCAACGTCACCGCCGCTCTTCCTGCGCTGGACCGGACTGGCGGATCGTGCGGCACCGGCGCTACGGCCTGCAAGCCCCGCGCGGCGCGCCGGCTTCGCCGGCCCCTGACGGGGCGGGGCTCCTGCGGCCCTCGCCTGCGGCTCAGGTTCCGGCCCGCGCCGGTGCCGCTGACCGCTGCCGTCCGACCCGCGAGAGGAAGGCGGCAGCCCATGACGGCAAACAAGACATCGACCGGCGCGACGCACCTGCTCGGCCGCTATGCGGTCGACGGCCACGAGCGAGAGCTCGTGGCCGTGCAGGTGCCAGGCGAGCAGCATCTGAGGATCATCGACGTGCTGCGGAGCCCGCTGCCCGAGGACGGCGACGTCGACGAGCGCCATGTCGAGGAGCGCGTCCGAGGCGTCGACGAGGCACGCGCGATCGCAGCGGACTACATCGCGCTCGCCGAGCGCATCGGCTGGCCGCCGATGCCGGACGTGTGGTGGTAGCCGTGCGTTTCGTGGCACCGAGAATGCGCGGCGGGGGCAGGGGCCAACCTTCGTGCTCGCCCCTCCTTAGGGATGGAGAGTTCGCATGGGTTGCGCGCGGCACGTCATCGAGTTGGCCCGTGGCTGACCTGTCCCCACGCCAGGTCGCTGAGATCATCGGGCTCTCGCGGTCTGCGATTTACCGCGCGATCATGACCGGCGAGCTCGAGGCCTACAAGGTTCGCGGCCGCCTACGGGTTGAGCCCGCCGCGCTAGAGCGGTGGAAGGAGGAGAACCGCGTATGGAGGCGAGCGGACGGCCCGGCGTACGAGCCGCGTCCGTACACGCCTTCGCGCGGCGAGCCGACAGCAGACGGGTTCGCGTCGGATCTCAAGGCGATCGCGGAGGGAGGGCAGGCATGAGCGTGCAGAAGGTCACCGGCGGTTACGAGGTGCGCTGGTACGAAGGCGGGCGCGGGTCCAGACGACGGTCACGGGCCTTCCGGCGGCGACGCGACGCCGAGCTCTTCGACGCGGAGATCACGCGGCGGAAGGCTTTGGGCGAGCTGTCGTTCCTCGACGCGGCGAACACGACCATGGCGGAACTCGTAGACGACTGGTGGAAGCTCTACGCAAAGCCGAACCTCGCCCTCAACACGTTGAACGGCTACGCGCACGTGCTCGACCGCCACGTGATCCCCCGCCTGGGGTCGTTGAAGGTCCGGGACGTCACGCCGGAGGTCCTCGCGCGCTTTCGCGCTGATCTCGAGCAGGCCGGAGTCGGTCGTCACGCGGTGCGCGTTTCGCTCGTCGTGCTGCAAGCCGTCTTCCGCCGCGCCGAAGAGTGGGGCCGCGTTCAGCGCAACCCCGTGCGGGCCGTGCCGAAGCCGTCGGGACGGCGCGAGCGCACGATCGTTTGCCTTGCGCCGGCCCAAGTCGAGTCCCTGCGCTCCGCGCTCCTGGACCAGGAGCGCCACTACGCCGCGCTGATCGTCTCGCTTGCCGCGTACGCCGGGCTTCGCATCCCCCAAGAGGTTCTCGCGCTCGAGTGGTCGCACGTGCGAGAGCGCACGCTCCTGGTCGACCAGCGGAATATCGACGGACAGATCACCCCCGGTCAGAAGGTGCGCCACTTCCGTGCCCGCGCGGTCGACCTCGTCGGCCCCCTGCGCCAAGACCTCGCCGAGTACCGGCTGCGGATGGGCAGGCCAAGTGGCCTTCTGTTCCCGCGTCGCGACGGCGCCCCCTGGCGCCGGCACGACTTCTCGAACTGGCGCCGGCGCGTCTGGCACCCGGCGCGCGAGGCCGCGGGGATCGAGGTGATGCCTCCCTACGACCTGCGCCACGCCTTCGCGTCGCTCCAGATCAGGGCAGGCCTCTCGATTCCAGAGCTTGCGGAACAGCTCGGGCACTCCCCGCACATGACGCTCTCGACCTACGCACACGTAATGCGGGAGCTCAAGGGCCTACCGGCACGCTCCGCGGAGGACCAGATCGAGGCCGCGCGTGGTGGGCGTGGACGGCTGGTGGACGGTGAGGCGGCGACGGAGGCCTAGCGGCGCCGGGTCAGCCCGTGCTGAAACTGCTGCAAACCCGACGAATGGCGAGGGCCGGAATCGAACCGGCGACACCACGATTTTCAGTCGTGTGCTCTACCAACTGAGCTACCTCGCCGCGCGCGGGGATGCTAGCGCCGGAACCGCCGCCGTCTAGCTGCGGGGAGTGGCGCCGGAACCGCCGCCGTCTAGCCCCGAGCAGGCGGAGCCGGAACAGCCACGTCGATTCGCGAGTAGCCCTGGAAGCCGCCGCCGCGCCCGGAAGCCGCCGCCGCGCCCGCAAGGCCGCCGCCGTCCCCGCAAGGAGCGGCGCCTCGATCGCAGCGCCCTCTACCCCCGCGCGAAAACCCGCGTGACCTTCACGCGCGACCCGTCGCGGCGCACCAGCGTCGCGCTCACCACGTGCTCCCCGGCCGCAAGCCCCTCGCAATCGATCGCGACCGTATGAGGCCGCGCAAGCCGAGTCGACCCGATCACCGCCCCGTCGAGCCGCAGCGTGATCCGGCGGACCGGAGTCCCCGCGACCGCCCACACGATCGCGCGCGCGTCCTCGAGCCGGCACGAATCGGGCACCGACAGCGACAGCGGCCCGCCGCGAGCGACGGGCCCGTTGCGCTCCATCCACGCGCCCTTCCCACACAGGTAAGGCCCCTTCGGCGTCGTGCACTTGTAGTCGGTGATGCGCCGCGCGGAGGCGTCGCCGACCCCGGCTCCCAGCACAGCCAGCGCCAGGAAGGCGCTCACGCACAGCCGGCGGGCACGGACGTTCCTCGCCATACCCGGGCAGTCGTCAACGCGCCACGAACACTTGAGCCTTCGGCGCGCGCCTGGACGCCCGATCCCGGCCGGCGGCCCGAAGACCCCTGATCGGTAACTTGTCCAGGCCAGTGAGCGAGCTCATCCACACCTGCTACCGGATCGGCGACATCAACCGCTCCGTCGCCTTCTACGAGGCCCTCGGCTTCGAGGAGGTCGGCCGGCTGCCGATCCGCGACGAGGCCATCAACGTCTTCATGGGCCTTCCCGGCGACGGCGCGCGGCTCGAGCTGACCTACAACCACGGCGTCGACTCCTACGACCTCGGCACGGGCTACAACCACATCGCGATCACCGTCGAGGACATCGACGCGCGCCTGGCCGAGCTCGCCAAGCAGGGGATCGAGCCCGAGAAGCCGCCGTACACGGTTCGCGAGGGCGGCTCGCGGCTCTGCTTCGTTCGCGATCCGGACGGCTACCGGATCGAGCTGATCGAGCGCGGGCCCTCGTGAGACGCGCGCTCGCGGTCCTGGCGGCGGCCGCGGTCGTCGCCCTCGCGGGCTGCGGTGGCGACGACGACAAGAGCACCAGCCCGCTCGACGAGGCGCTCGCCTACCTCCCCCGGGACGCGCCGGCGATCGCCGTCCTCGAGACGGACCCCGCCCACCAGCAGTGGGAGCAGGTCGACGACCTGATCCAGAAGTTCGCGGTCGCACCGCAGATCCGCGACGAGGGCAAGCGCCGGATCGCGCCCGACCCGCTCGACTTCGACGAGGACCTGCGCCCGCAGCTCGGTAACGAGCTCGTGGTCGGCGTGCCGGAGCCCGGCGACCGCCGCGACTCCTACGTGCTCGCGATCAAGGTCAAGGACGCCGCCGGCGCCAGGAGCGCGCTCGCCCCGAAGCTCGCGCAGGCGGGGCTCGAGTCGCGCGTCGAGGGCGGCGTGCTCGTCGCCGCCCCCACCCGCGAGCTCGTGGACTCCGCGGTCGAGCGCAGCAAGGGCGGCGACCACATGACGGAGGACGCGCTAGACGACGACCTCGGCCGCCTCGCCGAGGGCGAGCCGCTGCTGCGCGTCACCGGCGACCTCCAGCGCTCGCTCGACGCCAAGGACTCGAAGGCGGCCAGGGACGCGATCCCGTGGCTCGGCGCCCTGCGCCGCTTCGCCGCCGTCGGGCGCGCCCAGCGCGACGGCCTCTCGCTCGAGTACGACGTGCGCACCGAGAACCTGGAGGAGGCCGACCTCCCGCTCGCGCCCGGCCCCGAGTCGCCGCCCGTCCCCAGGCGCGAGGGCGAGATCGCCATGGCCGTCCGCGAGCCCGGCCGCCCCTCCACGATCGTCGCCCGGCTGCGCGACTACCTCCCGCGCACGAAGGCCCACGCCACCGCGCTGAACGACGCCCTGAAACGCATCGGCATGGACCTCGAGAGGGACCTGCTCGGCCAGTTCGGCGACGTCGGCGCCGCCTCCTTCCCGCTCGACAAGACCTACGTGGCGCGCGCGGACCTGAAGGATCCGCGCGCGTTCGCCGCCACGCTCGCCAAGCTCGCGCGCGAGCTGCCCGGCGCCGCGCGCGGCGACATCGGCTTCACGATCGAGCCCGGCGGCGGCGACGGCTTCTACCGCCTGAACGCCGACCGCGGCCGCCAGCTCTTCGTGGGCGTCGTGGGCGACCAGGTCGCGCTCGGCGAGGAGGCCGGCCGCGCCCGCGACTTCGCCCAGGAGCAGGCCGCCCCGGTGCCGGGCGCGCACGGGTCGCTCGCCTTCTCGGCGGACGCCCAATCCGTGGCCAACGCGATCATCGAGCGCCGCGCGTCCGGCGCGCTGGCCCTGCTCGGCCAGCTGGCCACCGACCCGCTCGGCGAGCTGCGCGGCTGGGCCGAGACGACACCGACCGGCATTGCCGGCCACGCCGAGCTGAAGATCGAGTAGCGGGCTAGGCGTCCCAGAGCTGGAGCAGCGGGAGCGGGTCGATCGGCGCGCCGCCGCCCTGCCAGACGCCCTGCCAGATCTCGAAGTGCAGGTGCGAGCCCGACGACGAGCCCGTAGTGCCGACCTTGCCGATCAGCTGGCCGGTGCTCACCGTCTGCCCCTTGCGCACGAGCAGCGAGCCGTCGACCAGGTGCATGTAGACGTAGTCGCGGCTCTCGCCGGCGCCGGCGATCACCACGTACACGCCCGCGCCGCCCGGCTGGTTGCCGGTGAAGCGCACGACGCCGCCGCGCGCGGCGACCATCGGGGTGCCCTCGGCGGCCGAGACGTCCTGGCCCTGGTGCTTGCGCTTGCCGCCGTCGCGGTCCGAGCCGAAGCGCGAGCCCTCGCCGCCGAAGCTGTGCGGTCCGACGACCGGGAAGCGGTGCGACTGGATCGTGATCGTGCGGGCGGCCGGCGCCTTGATCGCGCGCCCGCGCGAGTCGCGCGCCGCGAGCCGGACGTCGAGCGAGCCGCTCGGCAGGCCGGCGGTGGGAAGGGTGACCTGCTGGGGCGAGCCGGCCGGGCGCCTGCCGGCCGCGACGACCTTCACGCGCTTGCCGCCCTGCACGACGACGAGCTTGACGTCGGCGAGCGCGCCCGCGCGGCCGCGCAGCGAGAAGCTCGCGCGGATCGAGCGGCCGTACTCGTAGAAGTGGCTGCCGTTGAGCGAGAACGCCGCGACGTCGAGCGACGAGCGCCCCCTGGAGGGCTTCGGGTCGTCGCTGCTGGCGGTCTCGCCGGCGACGCCGCCGTCGGAGCCGGTCCCAGCCGGCGGAGTCACGCCGGGGACGCTCGGCACGCTCACGCCGCCGCTCGTGGCGGCTGGCGCTGACGCGGGCGCGGCGAGAAGCGCGCAGGCGGTCAGGAACGCGGCGGCATGGCGGAGGGAGGCCACACCGAATGCGTCGGCGCCGCGCGCCGCCGGCCTTGCACCCGCAACAGGTTTTGCACGAACTTCAGGCCGCGCGAACCCGCTGGAGCAGCTCGATCGAGCCGTTCTTGTTCAGCGGCTCGTTCAGGTTCCCGCACTTCGGCGACTGCACGCACGACGGGCAGCCCGACTTGCACGGGCACTCGGAGATCAGCAGCAGCGCGTCGTCGCACAGCCGCTCGAACGCCTCGAACCCCGCGCGCGTGATCCCCACGCCGCCCGGGTGGCCGTCGTAGATGAAGATCGTCGGCCGCCCGGTCTGGTGGTGGTACGCGGTGGAGAGGCCGCCGATGTCCCAGCGGTCGCACATCGCGATCAGCGGGAGCACCGCGATCTGCGCGTGCTCGGCCGCGTGCAGCGAGCCCTGGAGCACCTCGAGCGGGAACTCCTCGGCCAGCAGCGACTCGGGGATCACGTACCAGAGCGCCTGGGTCACGAACTGCTGCATCGGGAGGTCGACCGGCAGCAGGTCGAGCACCTCGTGGTCGCTCACGCGCTTCTTCTGGAACGCGACCACCTCCTCGCTCACCGAGACCATCCCGAAGTTCAGCTCGACCGTCCCGAGCATCCGCTGGCGGCGCACCTCCTCGATGAACGTCTCGGTCTCCTTCTTGGGCTGCGTGTACCAGTCGCCGGAGAACGAGCGCACGAGCGCGCTGCGCCCGCGCAGGTCGAGCTCCTCGACCTCGAAGCTCTGCCCGAGGTGCATGTAGACGGCACCCGGGTGGACGGTGGAGTGCGCGCGCTCGGCCTCGACCGTCCCGATGATCTCGCCGCGCTCCTCCTCCACCACGGCCACCGAGTCCACGCCCGCCGAGCGCAGCGAGATCCGCCCGGCCGGGAACTCCGCCCCGCGCGGCAGGTAGCGCCCGTCGCGCTCGCGCAGGTGGCCGATGCGCACGAGCTGGTCGGCGTAGGTCTCGAGCCGCGGCCCGAAGATCTCGCTGTCCTCGGCCGTGAGCGGCAGCTCGTAGGCGGCGGCCACCAGGTGCGGCAGGTGGATCGACTCGTTCTCGTGGTCGAGGATCGCCGACTCGATCGGGCGCGAGAGGAAGTCCTCCGGGTGGCGGCAGAAGAACTGGTCGAGCGCGTCCTCGCCGGCCATGTACATCGCCAGGCCGCTCTGGCGCCGCCCGGCGCGACCCCACATCTGGCGCAGGCTGGCGACGGTCCCGGGATAGGTGATGCAGATCGCCGCCTCGAGCTCGCCCACGTCGATGCCGAGCTCGAGCGCGTTCGTGGCCACGACCGCCAGCAGGTCGCCCTCCGACAGCCGCCGCTCGATCTCGCGGCGCTGCGTGGGCGTGTAGCCGGCCCGGTAGGGCGCGATCCGCTCGGCGAGGTCGGCCCGGCCCCCGTCCTCGAGCCGCAGGCGCGTGAAGTTGTGCACGAGCTCCACGCCGCGGCGCGAGCGCATGAAGCAGATCGTCCGCACGCCGTCCTCGACGAGCTTGGCCAGCACCCCGGCGGCCTCGCTGAGGACCGAGACGCGCTTGCCGGTCGCCTCGTCGGTGAGCGGCGGGTTCCACATCGCGATCTTGCGCTCCGCGCGCGGCGCGCCGTCGCGGTCCACGAGCCGGCACTCCACCCCGGTGAGCCGCTCGCCCAGCTCCTGCGGGTTGGCGATCGTGGCGCTGGCGAGCACGAAGCGCGGCTCGGTCCCGTACGCGCGCGCGATCCGCCGCAGCCGCCGCAGCACGTTGGCGACGTGCGAGCCGAACACGCCGCGGTACACGTGCGCCTCGTCCACCACGATCCAGGCGAGGTTGGCCAGCACGTCGCCCCACTGCCGGTGGTGGGGCAGCACGCCCACGTTGAGCATGTCGGGGTTGGTGAGGATCAGGTTCGAGCTGGCGCGGATCGCGCGGCGCTCGGAGGTGGGCGTGTCGCCGTCGTAGATCGCGTGCTTGAGGAACGGCGCCCTCAGGCCGGTGAGCTTGCGCGCCTGGTCCTGGGCCAGCGCCTTGGTCGGGTAGAGGTAGAACGCGCGGGCGCGGCGGTCGCGCGCGAGCGTGTCGAGCACCGGGAGGTTGAAGGCGAGCGACTTGCCGCTGGCGGTGCCGGTCGTGACGATCGTGTCGCCCTCGAGCGCGCTCGCGAACGCGTCCGCCTGGTGGGTGTAGAGCCCGTCAACGCCGTCGCGCTCGAGCGCCTCCAGCAGCTGCGGGTGGAGGTTGCCGGGCAGCGGCACGCGCTCGGCCGGGCGGGCGCCGAGCCGGCCCTCGTAGACCACCTGCTCGGCGCGGCCGGACTCGATCAGGCCGTCCCAGGGGGCTTTGGTTCGGGTCGTCGGCACGTGCATTGCGATAGTAGGCCGCTCGGCCATGGCCCTCCGCTGCGTCTACACCGACCTCGACGGGACCCTGCTCGGCCGCGGCGCGTCGCTGTTCCGCGACCACGAGGGCGGCTTCACGCTGCTGCCCGCGCGGGCGCTCGAGGCGTGCCACCGCGCGCGGGTCGAGGTCGTGCTCAAGTCCGGCCGCCGCAGGGCGCAGGTGATGGAGGACGCTCGGCTGCTCGGCCAGAGCGCCTACATCTACGAGGTCGGCTGCGGGCTGCACCTCGACGGCGAGGACACCTACCTGACCGGCGAGCTCCAGCCGCGCGACGGGCGGACCGTGTACGAGCTCGTGGAGGAGGCCGGCGCCCCCGCGCTGCTGCTCGAGCGCTACGCCGGGCGCTTCGAGTACCACGACCCGTGGCACCGCGGGCGCGAGTTCTCGCACATCTTCCGGGGGCTGGTGGACACGGCGCAGGCCGACGAGCTGCTGGCCGCGGAGGGTCACGGCGCCCTGCGGCTGGTTGACAACGGCGTGATCTCCCCGAAGGAGACGCTCCAGGACCTGCCGGGCCCGCCGCACTGCTACCACCTGATCCCGCGCGCGGCGTCAAAGGCGAACGCGGTGGCCGCGCACATGCGCGCGCGGGCCTACGCGCCGGAGGAGTGCATCGCCGTGGGCGACTCGCGCGAGGACCTCGGGGTGGCCGCGGTGGTGGGCCGCTTCTTCCTCGTGGCCAACGCGCTCGCGAAGGACCCGTCGATCGGCTCGGGCGGGGGGCCGAACGTGGAGGTCACCGAGGCGGCGGCCGGCGAGGGGTTCTACGAGGCGGTGGTGCGCTCGCTGGCCGAGGGTCGCTGAGGAGCTGTTCTCCTCCTAGAAGGGGAACACGAGGATGTCGACCACGACCATCGTGAGCGCTGCCACCAGGGACCACCACATGCAGGAGAGGACCGCGACGATCGCGCGGCCGAGGCTGATCCGTGTCAGGAGGCAGATCGCGGCGCCGACGAGTCCCAGGCCCACCGGGAGCCACAGCACCGCGAGGTCCGGCTGCTTGGTCAGGTCGGTGGGGATGAGGACGCAGAGGTAGATCAGCGGAAGCCCGACGGCGACCGCTCCGCCGACGAGCTCGTCGCGCGGGTCGCCGCCGCCGCGCGGCGGCCGCGGTCCGGGCAGGAACGGGAGGTCGAAGATGTCCACCCGGCCGTTATCGGCCGCTGGCGCGCATGCCCTAGCCCTGCTGCGCGAAACTGGGTGCCGCTAGCTGTAGCCCCACTTGCGCAGAGACCTGCGCAGGGCGGAGATGTAGCGCTTGCCCGCCGGCGAGGTGTCGCCCGGCAGCGCCCCCAGTTCGCCGCGGCGGTAGGCCGCGTAGACCAGGTCGAACGCGCTCTTGCCCTGGCCGAGCAGGAACTTGTCGGCCGTGTAGGCGGCGAGCCAGCCGCGCACGTCGCCCAGCTCGTCGTCGCCGCGGTACTTCTTGTAGAGCTTGAGGTACTGCTTGAGGTTCTGCTTGACGACCGACGGGAAGGCGCGCGTGACGTCGATCAGCCTGCCGGTCATGAACCTGAGGATGCGCGGCGGCGATCCGGAGGCCGCGTACGCCGTGAAGGCGGCGGCGAAGCGGAAGTCGGCGGCGCGGAACTCCGGCGAGCCGTCCTTGTCGAGGTCGACCAGCTCGTAGCCGTAGTCGTACCAGGCGCCCTTGGTGCGCCGGTAGCTGTTCCAGGCCGCGACGTACGAGTAGATCTGGGTGAACGAGCAGCAGTGGGCGCCGCCGGTGTAGAGGTCCACGAGCGCCTCGGGCTCGCCGTTGCCGTCGAGGTCGCGCAGCGCGAGCGCGGGGTTCTCGGGGTCGCCGAAGCCCTGCGGCGCGACGCTGCACTCGTCGCACGGCTCCGGGACGAGCGCGTCGAGCAGCACGGTCCCGCCGCGGCTGATCTTGATGCGCACGTCCCTGTACTCGAAGTCGCTCTGCTTGTCGTAGCTGAACTCGGCCTTGACCTCGCCGCCGGGCGAGGGCGCGGTGCGGGTCTCCTGCATGACCTCGGCCGAGGCGGCGGCCGGCAGGACGAGGGCGAGCACGGCGATGAGGGACGGCGCGAGTCGGTTCACGCGCTCCACCCTAATCGCGATCCGGACGAGCGCAAGCGCCTGACGGTCGTAACGATTGCCACAAGGAGGTGTACCTCCGTTGCCAGTTGATCGGGGCCCGCGATCGGCGCGGCCCCGGGACCCAAAGGAGGGTTCGATGGGATTCTCTGACTCGCAGCACCTGCGCAAGACGGTGGCGGGGCTCAGCATGGTGCTCGGCCCGCTGCTGCTCGTCGTCGCGTTCGTCGCCTCGCCGCGGCTCGAGACCGGCGCCGGGGCGCAACTCCGCGTGGCGGCCGAGCACGTGGACCGCTACTACCTCGTGAACCTGATCGCGATGGTCGGCGTGGCCGTGCTGGTCCCGGCGGTGCTGGGGCTCATGCACATGGTCCGCGAGCGGCGGCCGGTGCACGGCGCGATCGGCGGCGGCCTGGCGGTGCTCGGCCTGCTCGCCACGATGGTGAGCTTCGGCATCGCGTTCGCGATCTGGCGGATGGCGTCCGACGGCGTGACGGCCGCCGACGTGTCGCTGCTCGACTCGATCATCGACTCGGCCGGGATCGTGATCCCGGTCACCGCCGTCGGGTTCCTCGGCGCGATCGGCTTCGTCCTACTGATGCTCGGCCTGTACCGCGGGCACGTCGTGGACTGGTGGATGGCGCTGTGCGCGGCGATCGGCGTCGTGCTGATCAACGTCGCGTTCCCGGCCGGCATGCTCGCGCTCGCGATCCTCGGCAGCGCACTGCTGCTCGTGGGCCTCGGCGCGATCGGGGTGATGGTCGTGCGCGAGAGCGACGCCGACTGGGAGCACACGCCGGACTACGGCGGCTGGCGACCGGCGGCGATGCACTAACGCGAAGCGGGGAGGGTGAGGGTCTGACCCTCCCCCCGCGGCGGGCGGCCGGCGTGCCGCCCGCGGCGCTTCTCAGGCCGGCGCCGGCGCTCGCGCGGCGATGAAGTCGAGCACCAGCGGGTTGAACTCGGCCGCCGCCTCGACGTTCATGAGGTGGGCGGCGTCGAGCACCGACAGCTTCGCCCCCGGGATCGCCTCCGCGAGGTCCTCGGAGCGGAAGAGCGGGACCATGATGTCGCGCCGGCCGCCGATCACGTGCACCGGCATCGTCAGCGAGTCGAGCCGGCCGCGCGCGTCGTGGCGGCCGCTCGCCTCGAGCTGGCGGACCCACGCCTCCGTGGACTGCGGGTGCGGATGCTCGAGCAGCGCGTTGCGGGCGGCCTGGGCGAACTGCGGCTGGTTGAACACGCGCTCGGAGTAGACGAGCATCATCACGAGCTCGACGAACTCCTCGCGGCTCATCCGCCGGGCGATCCCCGCCAGCACCTCCGAGCGCTGGGTGCCGTAGCTGCCCGTCCAGCCGTAGGTGACGCACAGGGTCAGGGTGCGCACCCGCTCCGGCGCCGCCAGCGCCATCTCCTGCGCGATCGCCCCGCCGAGCGAGAGCCCGATCAGGTGGAAGGAGTCGAGTCCGATCGCATCCGCCAGGCCGAGCGCGTCGGCGGCCATGTCGGCGACCTCGTACGGCCCGTCGGCCTCGGACGAC
Source organism: Thermoleophilaceae bacterium (assembly GCA_036389835.1). Taxonomy (GTDB): domain Bacteria; phylum Actinomycetota; class Thermoleophilia; order Solirubrobacterales; family Thermoleophilaceae; genus AC-37. Next base: position 211,952 of record DASVWC010000105.1, read on the forward strand.
TGCCCCACGTCGCGGTTGTCGAACACGATCACGCGGTGGGTCTTCGACCAGTCGGCCACCTGGAGGACCCACGCCCGGTGGTCGCCCCCGAGCCCCATCACGCACAGCAGCGGCTCGCCCTCGCCATGCTCCTCGTAGTAGATCCGCTGCCCGTTCACCTCGGCGATCGGCACGCCGTCAGGATACCTTCCGGGGGGCGTGCCCGACCTGAACTCCGAGCTGAGGCGCATCTGCGGCGACGGCAACGTCGTCACGCACCCGCACGCCCTGCGCACCTACGAGTCCGACGGGCTGCTCCAGTACGCGGCGATCCCGCGCGCCGCGGTGCTGCCCGACAGCGCCGGCCAGGTGCGCGAGGTGGTCCGCGCCTGCCACCGCGCCGGCGTCCCGTGGGTCGCACGCGGCTCCGGCTCGGGCCTCTCGGGCGGCGCGCTCCCGGTCGAGGAGGGAGTGCTGATCGTGCTCACGCGGCTGCGCCGCATCGTCGAGGTCGACCTCCCGAACCAGCGCGTGGTGGCCGAGCCGGGCGTGACCAACCTCGCGATCTCCCACGCGGTCGCCCCCACGCACTTCTTCCCGCCCGACCCGTCGAGCCAGATCGTCTGCTCGGTCGGGGGCAACGTGGCCGAGAACTCCGGCGGCGCGCACTGCTTCAAGTACGGCTTCACCACGAACTACGTGACCGGGCTCGAGGTGGTGCTGCCGGACGGGGAGGTGGTCGAGCTCGGCGGCAAGGCGGTCGACCTGCCGGGCTACGACCTGGTCGGCGCGTTCGTCGGGTCCGAGGGCACGCTCGGCGTCGCCACCCGCGTGACGCTCCGCGTGGTGCCGCGCCCCGAGGCCGTGCGCACCCTCGTCGCGTTCTTCGGCTCGACCACCGAGGCCGGCCAGTCCGTCTCCGACATCGTCGCCGCGGGGCTCGTGCCCGGCGCCATGGAGATGATGGACCGGCTCTCGATCGAGGCCGCCGAGGGCGCCGTGCAGGCCGGCTACCCGCTCGACGCGGAGGCGGCGCTGATCGTGGAGCTCGACGGCTCGGAGACCGAGTGCGCCGCGCGCTTCGACGAGGTCGTGTCGATCTGCCGCGCCAACGGCGCGACCGGCGTGCGCGTCGCAGAGGACGAGGGCGAGCGCGAGCTGATCTGGAAGACGCGCAAGGCGGCGTTCGCCGCGATGGGCCGGATCTCGCCCAACTACTACGTGCAGGACGGGGTGATCCCGCGCACGCGGCTGCCCGAGGTGCTCGGCCGCATCGACGAGCTGGCGGCCGCCGCCGGCCTGCGGGTGGCCAACGTCTTCCACGCGGGCGACGGCAACCTCCACCCGCTCGTGCTCTACGACGCCGCGGTGGCGGGCGAGCCCGAGCGGGCCGAGGAGCTGGCCGGCGCGATCGTGACCGCCTGCGTGGACGCCGGCGGGTCGATCACCGGCGAGCACGGCGTCGGCGTGGACAAGAAGCGCTACATGCCCAAGCAGTTCGGCGACGGCGACCTCGAGGCGTTCCAGCGGCTGCGCTGCGCGTTCGACCCCGCCGGGCTCGCCAACCCCGGCAAGGTCATGCCCACCCCGCGCCTCTGCGGCGAGGTGCCCGGCCCCTACCGCCGGCACCCGCTCGAGGCGGCCGGCGTCGCGGAGCGGATGTGAGCTACGAGGCCGTCACCGCCGCCGTCCGCGACGCCGCGGAGAAGGGCCTCCGCGTGCGCGTTCGCGGCGGCGGCACCAAGCTCGGCTGGGGCGCACCGGTGCCCGACCCCGACGTGGAGGTCGACACCCGCGGCCTCGACCGCATCCTCGAGCACAACGAGGGCGACCTCACGGCGGTGGTCCAGGCGGGCGTGCCACTCGCGCGGCTCCAGCAGGAGCTGGCGCGCGCCGGCCAGATGCTCGCGATCGACCCCGCGCCGGCCGCGGGCGCGACCGTCGGCGGCGTGCTCGCCACCGGCGACTCCGGGCCCCTGCGCCACCGTCACGGAGCGCCGCGCGACCTCGTGCTCGGCGTGACCGTCGCGCTCTCCGACGGCACCGTCGCGCGCGCCGGCGGCAAGGTCATCAAGAACGTGGCCGGCTACGACCTGGCGAAGCTGTTCACGGGCTCGTTCGGCACGCTGGGAGCGATCCTGGAGGTGGCGCTGCGGCTGCACCCGCTGCCGGCGACCGCCACCGCGATCGGGGAGTCGGACGACCCGGGGGTCGTGGCCGCGGCCGCCGCGGCGCTGGCCCATTCCGCCATCGAGGCGCAGTGCCTCGACGTCGCGTGGGACGGCGGGGGCGGGCGGGTGCTGGTCCGGCTCGCCGGCGCGCAGGCCGAGGCGCAGGCGAGGCAGGCGGCGCGGCTCCTGGAGGAGAGCGGGCTCGAGGCGCGCACGGAGGACGGCGACGAGTCGCTCTGGGCCGTGCAGCGCGAGCGCCAGCGCGCGGCCGACGGCGGCGAGATCGTCGTGCGCGTGTCGGGCGTGCAGTCCCAGCTCGAGGACCAGCTGCGTGCGGCCGAGCGCGCCGGCGGCTCGCTCGTCGGGCGCGCCGCGCACGGCCTCACGTGGGTGCGGCTGCCCGGCGCGGACGCCGTCGAGGGCCTTCGCCGCGAGCTCGCCCCGTCGCCGTGCGTGGTGCTCGACGCGCCGCCTGAGGTGCGCGAGCGCGTGGACGTGTGGGGCGTCGCCCCCGGGGACCGGGCCGTCGCGCTGATGCGCCGGGTGAAGGAGCGCTTCGACCCCGCCGGCGCGTGCAACCCCGGCCTGTTCGTGGGGGGGATCTGATGACCACGGCCTTCGACGGCGTACGCCCGCCCGAGCCGGACACGATCGCCGACTGCGTGCACTGCGGGTTCTGCCTCCCGACCTGCCCCACGTACTCGCTCTGGGGCGAGGAGATGGACTCGCCGCGCGGCCGGATCGTGCTGATGAGGAGCGGCCTCGAGGAGGGCAGCGACCTCTCGCGCACGCTCGTGACCCACATGGACCGCTGCCTCGGCTGCATGGCGTGCGTGACCGCGTGTCCGTCCGGGGTCCGCTACGACGAGCTCTTCCAGGACACGCGCGGGCAGATCGAGCGCAACTTCGAGCGCACGCCGCGCGAGCGCCTCGCGCGGCGGCTCACCTTCGAGGTGGCCACGCACCCCGGCCGGCTGCGCGCCCTGGCTCCGTTCGCCGCCGCCGCGCACGCGCTCGGGCTCCCGAGGCTGGCCCGGCGCCGCCGCGGTGGCCTGCTCGGGCGGCTGCCGCGGCTGCGCACCGCCCTCGAGCTCACCCCGGACGCGCCCGCCCTCGGCGGCGAGGCGCCCGCGCGCGTCACCCCGGCGAGCGGCGAGCGCCGCGGCCGCGCCGGCCTGCTCCAGGGCTGCGTGCAGCAGGCCTACTTCGGCTCGGTGAACGCCGCGACCGCGCGCGTCCTCGCCGCCGAGGGGTGGGAGGTGGCCGCCCGGACCCAGCCGCGCTGCTGCGGCTCGCTCCAGCTCCACGCCGGCGACGACGGGCCGGCGCGGTCGCTCGCGCGCGCGACGATCGCGGCGTTCGAGGACTGCGACGTGGTCGTGGCCAACGCCGCCGGCTGCGGCTCGGGGATGAAGGACTACGCCCACCTCCTGCGCGACGACCCCGCCTGGGTCCGGCGCGCCGAGGCGTTCTCCGCGAAGGTACGCGACGTGAACGAGCTCCTGGCCGAGCGCGAGCCGCGCGCGCCGCGCGGACGGGTGGACCTGCGGGTGGCGTACCACGACGCCTGCCACCTCGCGCACGCGCAGGCGGTCCGCACCCAGCCGCGCGAGCTGCTGCTCGCGATCCCCGGCCTCGAGCTGGCCGAGCCGGCCGAGTGGGAGATCTGCTGCGGCTCCGCCGGGATCTACAACATCGTGAACCCGGAGCCGGCCGCCGAGCTGGGCGAGCGCAAGGCGCGCAACCTGCTGGCCACGGGCGTGGACACGGTCGCGGCGGCGAACCCCGGCTGCGCGCTGCAGATCGCCGCGCACGCCGAGCGGCTCGGCCGCGAGCTCGAGGTGCTGCACCCGGTCGAGATCCTCGACCGCTCGATCGTGGCGGGCGCCGCGTGAGCGCCGAGCTGCACGCCCCGGTCGAGGGACGCGCCGCCGAGGTCCTCACCGGCGACGCGCTCGCCTTCGTCGCCGCCCTCCACCGCGAGTTCGACGGGCGCCGCGCGGAGCTGCTGGCCCGCCGCGCCGAGCGCGTCGCGCGCTGGAACGCCGGCGCCCTCCCCGACTTCCTCACCGAGACGCGCGCCGTGCGCGAGGGCGACTGGCAGGTCGCCCCGCCGCCCGCCGACCTGCGCGACCGGCGCGTGGAAATCACGGGCCCCACCGACCGCAAGATGGTCATCAACGCGCTGAACTCGGGCGCGCGGGGCTTCATGGCCGACTTCGAGGACTCGCTGTCGCCGACATGGGCGAACGTGGTCGGCGGCCACGTGAACCTCACCGATGCGATCGAGGGCACGATCGAACACGAGGAGAACGGCAAGTCCTACCGCCTCGGCGACGAGCGCGCCACGCTGCTCGTGCGCCCGCGCGGCTGGCATCTCACCGACCGCCACGTGACCGTCGACGGAGCGCCCGTGTCCGCGAGCCTCATGGACTTCGGGCTGCACCTGTTCCACAACGCGCGGCGGCTGCTCGACCGCGGCTCGGGCCCGTACTTCTACCTCCCGAAGATGGAGAGCCACCTCGAGGCCAGGCTCTGGAACGACGTGTTCGTGCGGGCGCAGGAGTCGCTCGGCCTCGACCGCGGCACGATCCGCGCGACGGTGCTGATCGAGACCGTGCCCGCCGCCTTCGAGATGGAGGAGATCCTCTACGAGCTGCGGGAGCACTCGGCGGGCCTGAACGCGGGGCGCTGGGACTACATCTTCAGCATGATCAAGTGCTTCCGCGACCGGCCCGAGTTCCTGCTGCCGGACCGCGCGAGCGTGACGATGACCGTGCCGTTCATGCGCGCGTACACGCTGCTGCTCGTGCGCACCTGCCACCGCCGCGGCGCGCACGCGATGGGCGGCATGTCGGCGGTGATCCCGAGCCGGAAGGACGCGAGCGTGAACGAGAAGGCGTTCGCCGCCGTGCGCTCGGACAAGCAGCGCGAGGCCGGGGACGGCTTCGACGGCACCTGGGTCGCGCACCCCGACAGCGTGCCGGTCGCCATGGAGCAGTTCGACGCCGTGCTCGGCGAGCGCCCCAACCAGGTCGACCGCCGGCGCGACGACGTGCTGGTCGCCGCGTCCGACCTGCTCGACGCGGGGTCGGCCGGCGGTGAGATCACCGAGGCCGGGCTGCGCAACGACGTGAACGTCGGCATCCAGTACATCTCGTCCTGGCTGCGCGGCAACGGCGCCGCCGCGATCAACCACCTGATGGAGGACGCGGCCACCGCCGAGATCGCCCGCTCGCAGGTCTGGCAGTGGATCCGCCACGGGGCCGAGATCGACGGCCGGCGGATCACGCCCGAGCTGGTGCGGCGGATCGAGGACGAGGAGCTCGAGCGGATCCGCGCGGAGGTCGGCGACGAGTTCTTCCACTCGCGGGGCCGGCCCCAGGAGTCGCGCGCGATCTTCGAGGACGTCGCCCTCAGCGACCGCTTCCAGGACTTCCTGACGGTGCCGGCGTACGAGCGGCTCGAGGGCTAGCGCCGCGGCGGCCCGGGGCCCGGCCCGCTAGCGCAACTCCACGCCGGGCCGCTTGAGCGCCAGCGATCGGGTCGCGACCCACGGCCGCCGCCGGCCGTCGGTGAACTCGAAGACCGCGTGCGCCGCGATGCAGCCGCGCTTGGTGAGGCGGCGATCGGCCGCGCGGTCGAGCGTGAGCGACACGTAGTTCACGCGGCCGGCGCGGATGCGGAAGCTCTGGCGCGCGATGGTCGCGCCCGGCGTCGTGAGGCAGCGGGCGGGGGCGGCCGCACTCGTGGGCTCGGTGCCTCCGGGGCCGGCGCGCCCGGTGGCGGTGCGCAGCCGCGCGGTCCCCTTGCAGGGGCGCGACTCGGTCCAGGCGCAGCGCACGGTGAGCCGCAGGGAGCGCCCCGGGCGCACCTTGGTCGGCCGCCAGCGCGGCGTCCCCTCGGCGACGACCTCGCAGTCGAGCGCCACGTCGTCGGCGTAGTCGGCGTCGACGGTGTCCTCCCCGTCCCCGCAGAGCGCCTGGTCGGCGCCCGAGAACTGGATGATGTGGCTGTGGTTGACGCCGGACGAGTCGCGCAGGTCGAACGAGTCGTTGCCGGAGCCGCCGATCACGTAGTCGTCGCCCCTGCGGCCGGTGATCACGTCGTGGCCGGGGCCGGCGTCGATGAAGTCGTCGCCAACTACGCGGGTGCTCTCGGCCGCGCCGCGCTCGCGGTGCGAGTCAACGCCGCCGTCGATCACGTCGTCGCCCTCGCCGCCGACGATCACGTCGCTGTCGCCGCCGCCCACGAGCTGGTCCGGGCCGGGCCCGCCGACGATCACGTCCTCGCCCAGGAAGCCGTCGACGGCGATCGGACCGGCACCGGCGACGATCCGGTCGTCCCCGGCCGTGCCCTCGATCCGCTCCACGTCGCCCGCGGCGCTGTCGCCCTCGCCCGCGACGGTGCGCTCGGCGGTGCGCAGGTCGATCGTGACCGGCTCCCCGCGGCTGCGGTAGCTCAGCGTGTCGGAGCCCTCCCCGCCCGCGTGCACGTCCGCGCCCTCGCCGCCGTCGAGCAGGTCGTCGATCCTGCCGCCGGTCAGGGTGTCGTCGCCGGGCCCGCCCTCGAGCGTGTTCCCCCGCAGCCCGAGCCAGGTGAGGTTCATCTCGTCGGCGGCCGTGAGCGTGTCGTCGCCCTCGGCGCCGCGCAGCAGCGGGCCGCCCTGGAGCACGTCGTCGCCCGGCCCGCCGTCGGCCACCCGCGCGCCGCTCACGATCCGGTCCTCCCCGTCGCCCCCGGCGATCGCGGCCCGCTCGCCGGCCGCTCCGATCGTGTCGCCGCCCTCGTCGCCGAAGATCCGCGCCTCGCCCGCGCCGCCGCCGTCCACGAGGGCGTCGTCGCCGGGCCCGCCGTGGATCTCGTCGATCGACCCGCCGCCGTCGATCGAGTCGTTTCCCGGGCCGCCGTGGAGCGTCTCCTCGGTGTACGCGAAGGCGGAGCCCAGGATCGAGTCGTCGCCCGGCCCGCCGTCGGCCGTGTCGGCCTCCTCGATCCGGTCGTTGCCCTCGCCCCCGAGCGCCACGGCGCCGTTGCGCTCCTTCTCGTCGCCGCCGCGCGAGAAGCGCAGGACGTCGTCGCCGTCGCCGCCGATCAGGGTCACGTCGGTCCAGAGCGAGCGGATCGTGGCGGTGTCGGCGCCGTCCCCCAGGTCGATCGTGAGGCGGTCGACCCGCCCGCTCGCGGCGAGGCGGCAGGCGATCAGCCCGGTGCTCGCCGTCGCGCAGCCCGGCCCGGGGGTCAGCGGCGCTCCGCGGTCCCGGAAGACGAGCGTCGTCCCACCCGCCACGGACAGCTCGACGCGGTTCGCCTCGAGCGGCGCGGCGGTCAGCGCGAACGACGCGCCGTCGCCGGACACGACCGACGCGCTCGCCGCGGAGGGCGAGAGCAGGCACGCGACGGCGAGGGCCGCCGCGATCGGCGCGGCGCGCAGGGGCACGGGTCCAAGGTAGTCGCGGCGACCGGCCCTCGCCAACGCGACCAGCGGTAGTTGCGTCTCGGGTCCGTGTTCCTACGCTGGACTCGATGCGGATCTCGAGGCGACAACTGGCCGGGACGGGTGCGATCGCGCTCGTGGCCGCGAGCGCGGCGGGCGGCGGCGCCGGCGCGCAGGACCGCTTCGAGCAGTCGGACCGCGAGACGCGGCTGCTCTCGCGCGCGGCCGGCGGCGGCTTCCCCAACGGTGCCTCGCGCAACCCGGCGATCTCGCAGGACCGCCAGCTCGCGCGCGCGGCCGCCTACGAGTCCGACGCCTCCGACATCGTGAAGGGCGACTCGAACGGCGTCACCGACGTCTTCGTCGTCCACCGCAAGCGGCCGTACAGCCTGAACGGCGAGCCGTGGCGGGCGGCCGCGACCGTGCTCGCCTCGCGCAGCTCCGGCGGCGCCGCCGCGAACGGGGCGTCGACCAACCCCGACATCTCCGGCGACCGCGAGCACGCCCCGCGCTGCGTGGCGTTCCTCTCGGACGCGACGAACCTCGTCAAGGGCGACACGAACCGGCGCCGCGACGCGTTCGTTCACGACCTGGCCACCCGCCGCACCACCCGCGTCTCGCTCACGCGCTCCGGCCGCCAGTCGAGCGGGACCGCCTCCGAGGTCCGGATCGACGGCGGCTGCACGCGGGTCGCGTTCGTCTCGGACGCGTCCGGTCGCCGCCAGGTCTACCTGCGCGACCTTCGCAAGGGCACGACCACGCTGGTCTCGCGGAGCCGCGGCGGCCGGGCCGGCAACGCCGACTCCTACGACATCGCGCTCTCCAAGCGGCGCTCCGGCGGGGGGCCGGCCGATGCGGTCGCGTTCACCTCCGAGTCCACCAACCTCCACTCCGCCGACCGCACCGGGACGCGCGACGTGTACGTGCGCCGCGGCGGCAGCCTGCTGCTCGCGTCGGTCACGGCGAAGGGGCGGCCCGGCAACGGCCACTCGGACCAGCCGGCCCTCTCCGACGGCGGGAAGTACGTCGCGTTCCGCACCGAGGCGACCGACGTCCTCAAGGGCGACCGCAACCCCGGCTCGGACGTGGTCCGCGCGCTGGTCGGGCGGCCTGGCACCGCGCGCTGGGTCTCGAAGTCCCAGGCGGTCAACCAGCCCGGCGACGCCCCCTCGGCCAACCCCGCGATGGGCGCGCCCGGCTCGCCGGTGATCTTCGAGTCGCTGGCGAGCAACCTCCAGTCGACCGTCTCGTCGAGCTTCGCCGACCGCAACCAGTCCGGCGACGTCTTCTACTGGAACCACGTCTCCTTCAACGTGTCGCTCCAGTCGCGCGACTCCGACAACGAGATCCCGAACGTGCCGCAGCGCTCCAGCTTCGGACACGTCGCGCACGCGCCGGCGCTCGACCCCGCGACGTCGAGCCTCGGCAACTACATGCTGTTCGACGCGGCCTACCCGCTGATGGACCTGCCGGTCGCGGCGAGCGACCTGCCGCAGTACGCGGGGCAGCCGCGCGCCGCGGCCACGGCCTCGCACGAGCGGCCCGAGCTGCGCCAGGTCTACCTGCGCTACATCGGCCGCCGCTAGGCACGCGGGTCAGTCGCCGGATGGGATCCGGAAGCCGCTGCGCTTGAGGACGAGCGAGCGGGTGGCGAGCCAGTCCCGGCCGTGGGGGTCGCCGAAGTCGAGCAGGGCGTGCACCGCCACGCACCCGCGCCGCCTGACCAGGCGCTCGGCGGACCCCGTCAGCCTCAGGTGGACGTAGTTCACCCGGCCGGCGCGGATGCGGAAGCGCGAGCGCGCGAGCGTCGCGCCCGGCTTCGTCCTGCAGGCGCCCGGTGCGGGCCGCAGCGCGGGGCTCTCGCGACCGCCGAAGCCCGTGCCCGCCGCGGTGCGCAGCGACGCGACGCCCTTGCACGGCCGCGACTCCCGCCAGGCGCAGCGGATCGTGAGCCGCAGCGCGCGCCCCGGGTCGACCTTCACCTGGCGCCAGCGCGGCGTGCCCTCGCCGGCGAGCTCACAGTCGATCGCGATGGCGTCGGCGTAGTCCGCGTTCGCCGCGTCCAGCCCCCTGCCGCACCACACCTGGTCGGCGCCGGACATCTGCACGATGTGGCTGTGGTTCAGGAGCGCCGACCCGAACCGGCCGGCGCGCTCGCGCAGGTCGACCTGGTCGTCGCCGGACCCCGCGAGCACGAAGTCGTCGCCGCCGCGCGGGACGATCGTGTCGGCGCCCGGCCCGCCGTCGATCGTGTCGTTGCCCTTCGCCCGCACCTGCTTCCCGGTCCCGGGATCCTCGTAGGAGTCCTGGCCGCCGTCGAGCTCGTCGTCGCCCCCGGCGCCGAGGATCACGTCGTCGTGCGCGCCGCCGTCGAGGACGTCCGCACCTCTGCCGCCCACGAGCCGGTCGTCGCCGAGGTAGCCGTCGATCGCGACCCCGTCCGGCCCGGCCACGATCTCGTCGTCGCCCGCGCTCCCCTCGAGCCGGTCGAAGCCGGGCTCGGCGCGGTCGCCCTCCTGCGACAGCGTTCCGCCGGCCTCGGAGTCGCTCAGGTCGATCCTCACCCCCTCGCTGCGGGAGCGGTAGCTGAGCGTGCTCTTGCCGCTCCCCGGCACGAGCTCGTCCGCACCCTCGCCGCCGTCGATCACCGCGTCGGCGGTCGAGCCCTCGAGGCGGTCCCGTCCGGGCCCGCCCTCGAGCACGTCGGGCTTTCCGCAGCAGCCCGCGAAGAAGTAGTTGCTCTGCCGGAACCAGGAGCCGCTCAGGCGATCGTCGCCGGGACCGCCGCGCAGCAGCGGGCCGCCGCGCATCGTGTCGTTGCCCTCGCCGCCGTCGGCCCAGACGGCGCCGCTGATGATGTCGTCGTCGCCGGGGCCGCCGGTGATGGTCGACTGGTTGCCGCCCGCCGCCATCGTGTCGTCGCCGTCGCCGCCGTCGAGGGTGCCGTCGTCGTGCGGGTAGTAGCCGGGGCCGACCGGCCAGACCTCGGCGCCCTCGTACATGTAGTCGTTGCCCGGGCCGCCGGTCACCATGTCGGGCGCGGGACCGCCGTCGACCACGTCGTCGCCCGGCCCGCCGTCGACCACGTCGAGCGAGTAGCCGTGGTAGGAGATCGCCACGTCGTTCCCCTCCCCCGCCTCGACGATCCCACCGCCGCGGAGACGGTCGTTGCCGCTACCGCCGCGAACGATCACGCCGAGCTTCTGCGGGTCGCTGCTGAAGGCGAGCGTGCGCACCTCGTCGTCGCCGTCGCCGGCCTCGACGGTCATCCGCGGGTGGGGCCGCCCGTCGTGGATCAGCAGGTCGTAGGTGTCCAGCCTGTCGTTGCCGTCCCCGAGGTCGAAGTCCACCCGCTGGAGCGCGACGCCGCCGAGCGGACACTCTACGCCGCCCCCGCTGACGATGCGGCAGCCAGGACCCGCCGAGAGCACCGCGCCCGCGTCGCGGAAGGTGACGCTGGCCTCGCTCGCCGAGGCGACGACGTCGTTCGCCTCGGTCGGGCCGGCGCGCAGGGAGAAGCTGCCGGCGCCGCCGCTGACGCTGGCGGCCTGGGCACCGGCGGGAGCCGCGAGCAGGGCCAGCGCCAGCGGAAGGAGACGTAGGCTTCGCGCCATGGACCTCGACAACCCACGCGCGGCCGCGGTGCTGCGGCGCGCACGGGCGGTTCCGGAGGGCTTCGTGACCACCTACGGCGACCTCAGCCCGGGCGCACCGCGCTTCGCCGGCTCGGTGCTGGCGGCCGTGCGCGACCCGTCGATCCCGTGGCAGCGCGTGGTCCGCGCCGACGGCTCGCTCGCCAAGGGCGAGCGCCAGCGCCGGCTGCTCGAGGAGGAGGGCGTGCCGTTCGCGCGCGAGCGCGTGGACATGGAGCGCGCCTGGATCCCCGTCCGCGACCTCATCGGCTAGCCGGAGCAGCCGAGCCGGCGCTCGATCCCGAGCTGCGCGAGCCGGCGCCTCACCGCCCGCCGCCGCCTCGCCTCGCGGCGCGAGACGCGTGACGACGCCCGCAGCCCGCGCCAGACGCTCGCCGGCAGGCGCGTGCTGGGCAGCTTGGCGCCGTCGGCCTGCTCACCGGGGAAGCGGCGCAGCCAGGCCAGCACGCCGCGGCCGACGCCGAACCCGGAGGCGGTGTCCATCGCCACGCGCGTGCGGTGCGTGAAGAGCACGGAGCTGCCCGACTCGCCGTAGGGGTCCCTCCGCTCCTCGAGCAGCGCGCCGCGGGCGAGGCTGAGCTTGTTCCCGCGCCGCCCTGCGCCGCGCAGCCCACCGGTCTCGCAGAGGTCGGCGTTCTCCACGAACAGGAAGTCGCCGCAAGCGTCGGGGTCGAAGTGCCCGCAGTCGAGGTAGCCGAACGTGAGCGAATGGGAATCGCCGGCCACCCTCGTGAGCAGCAGGCCGTTCGGCGCGATCCGGCCGAGCCACCACGACGAGAACGTGTGCCGGAGCTCCTCGGGCATGCCGGTCTCGACCAGCGGCTCGCGCGGCACCGCGCCGCAGCCGCCGGGGTCGCTCGACAGCCCGGGGTCGCGCTCGAAGGCCGGCTCCTCGCTCCACGCGGTGCCGTTGGTCAGCCAGGTGACGCACGACCCATCCGCCCGCATCGAGTAGAGCTCCGGAGGCGACTCGTCCACGTCGGCCTGGGCCGTGTTGCGATCGCTGTGGAAGGCGATCCGCAGCCCGTCGCCGGACCACGACGGCGAGCCGTCGTCGGCGAGGCTCCTGGTCAGGCGCAGGCGCCCCGACCCGTCGTCGTTCGCGACGACGATCTCGCCGCTGCCGTAGCAGGTCTCGGTGCACGCTCGCCCGGAGTCGCGCTCGTACTGCGACGTGTAGGCGATCCGGTCGCCGCTCGGCGCCCACGCGCCCTCGTCGCCGTTCCTCGCCACCCGTCGCGCCGCGCCGCCGGCGCTGGGGACGACGAAGAGCTCCGCCGGCCCGTCGGTGTCCCCGAAGGCGAAGCGGGTGAAGAGGAGGCGGTCACCGGACGGGGACCAGGCGGGCCGCTCGAAGTGCCAGAGCTCGTCTCGCAGACCGCCGCTGTCGGAGTGGTGCACGCGCAGGTCGGAGCCGTCGGACGCGACGGAGACCAGCGCGGCGGTGACCCGCTCCCGCTCCTCGTCGTAGGCGTTGCTGGCGAAGGCGATGCGCGAGCCGTCGGGGGACCAGGTCGGGGCGCTCTGCTCCGTGTCGGGCGCGACCCCGGGCGTGAGCTGGCGCAGTCCCGTGCCGTCGCTGTTCACGAGCCAGACCTGCACCCGCTCCGACCGGAAGCTCCAGCGGCTGAAGGCGATCGTCCGCCCGTCGGGCGACCAGGCCGGGTCCTCGTCGAGGGTGTCCCTGCCCTTCGAGGTCAGCTTGCGGCGGTCCGAGCCGTCGGCGGCGATCGTGTGGATCGCGTCGCCGGCCGTGAACGCGATCCGCGCGAGGGGCGGCGGATCCGCGGGCGGTGCCTGCGCCGGGGCGCCGGCGGCGGCCGGCACCAGCGCCGCCGCGGCGGCCACCGCGACGAGCCTCCTTACGCGCCTCTGCCCCACGCGTCCAGGCTAGCTCGGGCGCGCCAGGGCCGCGCCGCCCGGTCAGAGCGCGGCCAGGCGCCGCCCGGCGCTGCGCAGGCGGCGCCTGGTGCCGGCCTCGGTCACCGTCGAGAGGTCGATCAGGCGCGCCTCGAACGGCTCCAGCTCGTCGCGCCCCACCACCGCGTGGCAGGCCACGCCGGCCTGGCGGCAGCGCGTGGCCACCTCGAAGACCGCCTTGCCGGCCAGCGTCTGGCGGTCGATCCGCCCCTCGCCGGTGACCACGAAGCGCGCCGCGCGCATGCGGTCGTCGAACCCGATCGTGTCGAGCACGAACGCCGCACCGGGCACGAGGCTCGCGCCGCCGTGGGCCCACAGCCCGCCCGCGAGGCCCCCGGCCGCGCCGGTCATCGGCACGCCGCGCGGGTCGCGCGGGGCGGCGCGGGCGAGGCGCGCGAGGCGGCGCTCGAGCCGCCTCACGGTGGCGGCGTCGGCCCCCTTCTGCGGCCCGAACACGCTGGGCGCGAGCTCCCACGGGGTCCGCACGTCGCAGGCGACCACCAGCCGCGGCTCGGCGCCGGCCTCGTCGAGCGCCGCGAGCGCGCCCGCCCCGCCGTCGATCGTGGCCGAGCCGCCCGCGGTCACGATCACCTCGCGCGCGCCGCCGGCCGCCGCGGCCGCGATCAGCTCGCCGGTCCCGCGCGTGCTCGCGGCGAAGGCGTCGCGCTCGTGCTCGGCGACGAGCCCCAGCCCGCTCGCCTGCGCCATCTCCACGACGGCCCGCTCGCCGCCGTCGATCAGCGCGTACTCGGCCTCGACCGGCCGCCCGAGCGGGTCGGCGACCGTGGCGGTGCGCCGCTCGCCTCCCAGCGCCGCGACCAGCGCGTCCATCGTGCCCTCGCCGCCGTCGCCCACCGGCAGCTCGACCGGGTCGGCGCCGCCGTCGCGCAGGCCGGCCGCGACCGCGGCCGCGACCTCCGCCGCCGGCAGCGTGCCCTTGAACGAGTCGGGCGCGACGAGGACGGCGTTCACGCGCCGCCGGTCGTGTCGGACGCCGCTTCGGACGCCCCGCCGGCCGCGTCGCGGAACGCGCGCTCGGCCTCGTCTCCGCGGACCGCGAACACGACCCGCTCGAGCGAGCCGCCCTCGGGATGCGCGCGGACCGCGCCGACCATGATCCGCGCCGCCTCCGCGAGCGGGAAGCCGCCTACGCCGGTACCGAACGCGACCAGGGCGAGCGACCGGGCGCCCAGCTCGCCCGCGCGTGCGAGCGCCGCGGCCGTCGCTCGCTCGATCGTCTCGGCCGACGTCGGCCCGCCCAGCTCCATCGTTGCCGCGTGGACGACCCAGCGGGCCGGCATCGCCCCAGCCGTGGTCGCGACCGCCTCGCCCAGCCCGATCGGCGCCCGCTCGCGCGACTCGCGCTCGAGCTCCGGTCCGGCCGCCCGCGCGATCGCCGCCGCCACGCCGCCGCCATGGCGCAGCTCGGTGTTCGCGGCGTTGGCGACGGCGTCGACCTCGAGCTGGGTCACGTCGGCCTGGATGACGTCAATCGTGCGCATGGCGGGGCGCGGGCGCTAGCCCACGACCCGCACGTATACCGTCCGGCGCGTCTCGTTGCCGGCGGCGTCGCGCGCGATCACGACCGCCTTCACGAGCGGCCGGGCCCCGCGCGCCACCCGCCGGGCCAGCGCGTCGCGCATCGCCTTCGGCAGCCTCAGCTTGAGCCGCGGCCGCTCGCCGGCGGGCGCGAGGCGGATGACCGGGCGGAAGCTCCACTTGCGCGTGCGCCCGGCGATCCGCAGGCGTGCGTTGGCCTCGGTCGTCAGGCCGCAGTCCTCGTCGCAGCGGGCGGCGAGGTACGCGGCGCGCTTCGCGATCAGCCGCTGGTGCCGGGCGTAGGAGACCTCGAGCGCGGGCGCGAGGGTGTCCGCGGGGGGCCCGCCGCCCGGGTCGCCGCCGCCGGGATCACCGCCACCCGGGCTGCCGCCGCAGGGCGTGAACGGGCCGTCGTCCACCCGCGCCACGGTGCCGGCGATCGAGACCGCGTACACGTGACCGCACGAGTCCTCGCCGAACGCGACCATGTTGCCGAGCTCGAGCTCCTCCTCGCGGTCGTCGCTCGCGGAGGGCTGCGCGAGCGCGATCGAGCGCAGGCGCGAGCGGCACAGGTCGGCGTACAGGTAGCGGCCCGCGAGCGTGGGCAGGGTGGGGTCGCGCACGACGTAGCCGCCAACCACGCCGCACCCGAAGCTCGTGCTGTCGTAGTCGAAGACCGGCGGGGTGTGGCTGGCGACGACGCACTTCGGCCCGGTCGTCCCCTCCCAGCACGGCCAGCCGTAGTTGGAGCCCGCCGCCGTCCCGCTCGGCGCGAAGTCGATCTCCTCGCGCGTGCCGGCGCCCACGTCCCCGATCGTCAGGTCGCCCGTCGCGCGGTCGAACGAGAAGCGCCACGGGTTCCGCAGGCCCGACGCCCAGATCTGGGGCGGCGCGCCGCTCGCCGGGTCGATCCGCAGGACCTTGCCGAGCAGGGTGCCCGGGTCCTGGGCGTCGTTCGGGTCCACGGCGCCGTCGCCGGTCGCGGCCCAGACCATCCCGTCGGGGCCGGTCTGGAGCTGACCGCCGTTGTGGTTGGTGGCGGTCGGGTGCGGTATCTCCACCAGCGTCCGCCGCGCCGCCGGGTCGGCGGCGTCGGGCGTGGCCTCGGGCCGGGTGAACTCGACGATCTTGATCCGCGACCCGTCGCCCTGGGCCGGGTCCTCGGCCGTGAAGTACGCGTAGAAGCGCCGGCTGGTGGCGTAGTCGCGCGCGAACGCGATCGAGAGCAGGCCCTCCTCGCCGTCGTCGTCGACCTCCTCGCGGATGTCTAGGAACACCTGCGGCGCCCCGCCGTCGACCATCACCTTCACCATGCCGGCCTTCTCCACCACGAACAGCCGGTGCGGGTCCTCGGGCGGCGCGGCCGCATAGACCGGCTGGTCGAAGCTGCCGACCGGCGTGAGGCGCGGGGCGGCCATGGAGGACGGGGCGGCCGCCAGCCCCGCCAGCAGCAGCGCGAGGACGGCGCCCCGGAGGCTCATGCCCGCAGCTGCTCGAGCCGGCACTCGGAGGGGTCCTTGTCGTCGCGCCAGCGGCGGAACTTCGCGCCGTGGCGGATCCGCCGCCCGGTGATGTGGTCGAACCCGATCTCGGCGACCAGCTCCGGCCGCAGCCCCTCCCAGACGAGCTCCTCGTCGGACTTCCAGCGGCTGGGCTCGCCGGTCCCCCGCTCGTAGGTCCGGTACGGCTCCAGGTAGCCGACGAGCTCGCGCTTCTGCTTCGCCGTGAACCCGGACGTGTGGCCGACGGTGTGGAGCGCGCCGTCGTCGTCGTAGAGGCCGAGGATCAGCGACCCGACGGTCCCCGGCTCCTTGCCGAAGCGGAACGCCTGCACGACCACGTCCGCCGTCCGGATTCGCTTGATCTTGACCATCCCGGTTCGCTCTCCCGGTAGGTAGAACGCATCGGAGCGCTTCGCAATCACGCCCTCCGACTGACCGGTCAGCCAGGCGCCGGCGGCGTCGGCGTCGTCGGTGGCTGGCGTGAGCTGCACCTCGGAGCCCTCGATCGCGGCGGCCAGGCGCTCGCGGCGCTCCGTGTAGGGCAGCTCGAGCAGGATCTCGTCGCCGAGCGCCAGCAGGTCGAACGCGACGAACGCGGCCGGCGTCTGCTCCGCGAGCATGTCGACGCGCGACTTGGCCGGGTGGATGCGCTGGCCGAGCAGGTCGAACTCCTGGATCCCGTCGACGACCACGATCAGCTCGCCGTCGAGCACGATCCGCTCGTCGCCCAGCGTGCGCACCAGGGGCTCGATCTCCGGGAAGTAGCGGTTCATCGGCTTGCCGTTGCGGCTCTGGAGGTGCACGTCGTCGCCGTCGCGGAAGACGATCGTGCGGAAGCCGTCCCACTTGGGCTCGTAGCACCAGCCCTCGCCGCCCGGGAGGTCCTTGGCGGAGCGGGCGAGCTGCGGCTTGACCGGCGGCTTGAGGGGGAGAGCCACTGGTCCCCAGGGATAGCATGACCGGCATGTCCTCGCAGCAGGCGACAGTCGCGGAGGAGGAGTACCTCCAGACGATCTACTGGCTCTACGAGGCCGGGTTGCCCATGACCGCGGCGAACGTCGTGCGCGCCATGCAGGTCTCCGCGCCGACGGTGCACGAGATGGTCGGCCGGCTCGAGCGCGACGGCTACATCGTCCGCGCCGGCGACCGCTCGATCGAGTTCACCGAGGAGGGCCGCGAGCACGCCGCCGGGGTCGTGCGCCGCCACCGGCTGATCGAGCGCTTCCTCACCGACGTGCTCGGCATCCCCTGGGACGAGGTCCACGAGGAGGCCGAGCGCCTCGAGCACGCGATGTCGCCGGTGCTCGAGGAGCGGATGCTCGCCGCGATCGGCGACGCCCGCACCTGCCCGCACGGGCATCCGATCGAGGTCGGCGCCCGCCTGCCCGGCGTCCCGCTGGCGGATGTCGAGGAGGGCGCCAGCGTCCGCGTGCTGCGCTTCGAGAACGAGGCCGAGGACCTGCTCCACTACCTCAAGGGGACGGGGCTCCACCCCGGGCTCGAGGGCACGCTCGCCGCGTCCGGCGACGACGAGGTGGCCGTCGAGGCCGGCGGCGCCCGGCACGTCCTCACCCGCAGCGTGGCCGAGACCGTCACCGTCACGGCCGACCCGTCGCCACCCCCGCGCGTGGCGCTGCCCGAGCAGCTCGTGCTCGCCCGGGAGCGCTACGGGCGCTAGTAGGTGCCCGGCCCCGCGACCGACATCCTCCTCCGCGACGGCTCGACCGTCAGCGTGCGCCGGATCGAGGCCGGCGACCGCGACGCGGTGCACGCGTTCCTGACCGGCCTGTCGCCGGAGTCGCGGCTGTTCCGGTTCTTCGGCGGCGCCACCGACCTCGACCGCGCGGCCGCCGACGCGGTCGCCGCCGCGCCGCCCGACTCCGAAGGCCTGGTCGCGGTCCGCGGCGCGGGCGAGGTCGTGGCGCACGGCATGTACGTGCGGCTGGACGAGCACACCGCCGAGGTCGCCTTCGCGGTCACCGACTCGATGCAGGGCCAGGGCGTGGCCACCACGCTGCTAGCGCACCTCGCCGAGGCGGCCGAGGCCGCCGGGATCGGCAGGTTCGAGGCCGTCGTGATGCCCGCCAACCACCGGATGATCGAGGTGTTCCGCGAGTCCGGCTTCGAGGTCCGCACCCGGGCGCTGCCGGGC
>DASVWC010000106.1:0-36657 GCA_036389835.1 Thermoleophilaceae bacterium
GGCTGAGAGCGGCGTTAGCGTGGAGGTCCATCCGGTGTCTCCTTGGGACTGGGGTGGCTTCGCAGCTCCCAGCCTCCAAGGGGGCCCGGATGAACCAACGTGCTCGTTAACTACAGCTAGCGCAGCAGCTCGCGGCAGCGCTCGATCGCGGCCGTGTCGCTCGGCTTGGCCGCGTCGATGCACTCGCGGTAGGCCTCGATCTGCTCGGGCGTCGGCGAGCCGCCGCCGCCCGGCTGCGGGGTGCCGGTGGTCACGCCGAACAGCAGGCCGAGGATCCCGCGGCCGCCGAGCAGCTTGTTCAGCTCCCGCATCGGGCGCGGCGACTCGGGCTCGTCGATCCGCTGCGGCTGGCCGACCTCGGTCAGCTCCACGTCGAGCGTGACGGTGCCGCTGCGGAGCCCGTTGAGGCGCCGCCGGCTGCGCTCCGGCACCTCGAACGCCAGGTCGAGCGAGAAGCGGCGGATCCGGTCGTCGTCGCGGCCGACGTAGACGTCGAGCTTCGGGTCGTCCACGACCCGGTCGATCTCCTCGATCTGCTCGGCGGCGAGGGTGGGCGGCGGGCGGCCGGGGGCGGCGGTCTTCGCGACCACGCCGTTGAGGTCGCGCAGCGCCTTCTCCACGTCCACGTCCGCGCGCACGTGCCGCGTGGCGACGTCGTTCACGGTCGCATCGCCCTCGTCGGAGACCGAGTCGAGCCAGTCGAGCGGCGACAGGCCGAGCCCCCCCACCCCGCCCCCCGTGCCCGCGCCGTTCAGGCGGGCCACGGTCGCGTCCGAGACCTGGTACGGCGTGCCGCCGAACACCACGAACGCGCGCTCGCCGGTGGACACGAGGCCGATCGAGAACGTCTGGCCGCCCCCGGAGATCACCACGTCGAGCTTCGCGTCCGGCAGCTTGCCCCGGCCGTTGGAGCGGTACGGCCCGGCCAGCTTCACCCGCACCGGACCCTGCTGCTGCGGGATGCCCTCGAGCTTGGCGGTGAGCTCCACCGACACGTTCGCGGTGGCGATCGGGGCGGCGAACCCCCTGCGCAGGATCGCGCGCGCCTCGCCGTCGTCGCCGCCACCGCCGCAACCCGCGAGCAGCAGAGCGGTTACTGCGAGGAGGGCGGCGAGCGGGCGCAAGGATTCGTTCAACGGGCGCCGCGACGGCGCGTGCAGAGGAGATCGAGGGTACAAGCTGTAGCCATGGCCATAGGCAGGTCCTCACCAGCCGCAGTCGCGGTTGCCATCGCCGTGCTGGCGGCCGCGGCGCCGGCCCACGCCAGCCCGGTCCTCCACTGGGACGGCGAGACCCTCGAGCAGCGCGACGAACCCGCGCTGCCGCCCGCCGCGCTGAGCGATCCCCCGGCGCCGCCCGGCCCCTGCGCCGACGCGAGGCCGCGGCTGAGCGCGTCCGCCACCTCGGTGAGCCAGGCGATCGACCGCGCGCGCTCGCGCAAGCAGATCGACGCCGCGGCCGCCACGCGCTTCAAGCGCTCCTACAGCGCCGCCAGGTCCACCCGCGCGCGCCTCAGCGGCCGCAACCGCAACGAGCTGTCGGCGGTGATCGGCCAGCTCGAGCGGATCGCCGCCGCCGACCGGCTCACCGGCAGCCGAATGCCGGCCCTCTTCCTCCAGCTCGACCGCAACGCCGAGTTCTGGGGCGGCGACCCGCGCTTCCCCGCCCGCGAGGACATCCCCGAGGAGCCCTGCCAGAGGGCCTCCGGCGGCGGCACGGGCTCGCGGATCGAGTTCTCCGGCAGCCAGATCGTCTACCAGTACTACGCCGGCAGCGGCCTCCAGATCCAGCCGCTGGCCAACTTCGGGAAGGCCAACGGGCTGTACACGGCCTGCCGGCGCGACGAGCCGCGCTGCGACCAGGCCGCCCTCAAGGTGCTGCTCGACGAGCTCGTCGCGATCCGGTCGAGCCGCGGCGGCTTCACGACCTGGGAGTACTACTTCCCGTTCGGCGGCGGCTCGCCGCCGTGGGTCAGCGGCATGGCCCAGGGAACCGCGATCCAGGCCCTCACGCGCGGGTCGATCATGCTCAAGGACCCCTCCTACCTCGCGATCGCGAAGGGCGCCGTCGGGATCTTCGAGAAGTCGCCCCCCACCGGCGTGCGGGTCCGGGGCGAGGGCGGCGGCAGCCACTACGCGCTCTACTCGTTCGCGCCCGGCCTGCGCGTGCTCAACGCGTTCCTCCAGACCATCACCGGGATCTACGACTACGCGAGGACGGCGAAGGACAGCCGGGCGATGCGCCTCTTCCGCCTCGGCGACCGCTCCGCCCGCCGCGAGGTGCCGCGCTACGACACCGGCGCCTGGTCGCTCTACAGCCAGGGCGGAGCGGAGTCCAACCTCAACTACCACAACGTCGTCACCGACTTCCTGGAGAACCTCTGCGCGCGCACGAAGACGAGCGTGTACTGCCAGAGGGCCGACCGCTTCAACGCCTACCGGCGGACGCCGCCGAAGGTCGCCTACGCGGGTCCCGGCAGCACCCAGGCCGGCCGCCGGACCGCGCTCGCGTTCACCCTGAACAAGGTCTCGTGCGTGACCGCCACGATCACCGACGCGGGCGGGAGCCAGGTCTACCGCAGCCAGGTCAAGTTCTTCCGCGGCCGCCGCTCGTTCACGTGGCAGCCGCGCAAGGCGGGCAAGTACGAGCTCGAGATCGACGCCCTCGACCTGCGCCGGAACCGCACCGTGATCACCCGCACGATCACCGTGCGCAACCCCTAGCCGCGAGTACGATGAGCGGCTGATGCCGCCCCGCACGATCCTCTACACGGGCAAGGGAGGCGTCGGCAAGACGAGCGTGGCCGCCGCGACGGCGCGGCGCTGCGCGGCCGCCGGGATGCGAACGGTGATCGTCTCGACCGACCCGGCCCACAGCCTCTCCGACTCGCTCGAGACGGAGCTCGGCGGCGATCCGCGCCCCTGCGGCGACAACCTCTGGGGCCAGGAGGTGCAGGCCCAGGACGAGATGGAGCGCCACTGGGAGGCGGTCCAGGACTGGATGGGCGAGCTGCTCGCCGAGCAGGGGATCGACCAGATCACCGCCGACGAGCTGACCGTGCCGCCCGGCATGGACGAGCTGTTCAGCCTGCTCCAGATCAAGGACCACCACGAGGGCGGCGAGTTCGACGCGGTGATCGTGGACTGCGCGCCCACCGGCGAGACACTGCGGTTGCTCTCGTTCCCCGACGTCGCGAGCTGGTGGCTCGAGAAGGTCTTCCCGATCGAGCGCCGCCTGATGGCGGCCGCGCGGCCGTTCGCCAAGAGCCTGCTGGACGTGAGCCTGCCCAGCGGCCGCGTCTTCGACGACGTGGAGCGGCTCGTCTCCAACCTCGTGTCGATGAACGGCATCCTCCGCGACCGCGCCACCACGTCGATCCGGCTCGTGATGAACCCGGACCGCATGGTCATCCGCGAGGCCATGCGCACCTACACGTACCTGAACCTCTACGGCTACCTGACCGACGCCGTGGTGGTCAACCGCGTCTTCCCGGAGGAGGTCGCCGAGGGGTACTTCGCGGAGTGGCGCGAGCTCCAGCAGGAGCAGATGGAGCTCGTGCGATCGGCGTTCGCGCCGGTGCCGATCCTCACGGCGCCGTACATGGCCCAGGAGGTGGTCGGCGCCGAGATGCTCGACCGGCTCGGCGACGCGATCTTCGACGGCGCGGAGGCCGCCCGGATCCTGCACGAGGACGTCTCGCAGGAGCTGTTCTCGAGCAACGGCAGCGCCACGCTCCGGCTCGCCATGCCGTTCGTCGAGAAGGCCGACATCGACCTGAAGAAGATCGGTCTCGACGTGGTCGTGCGGGTCGGCGGCCAGAAGCGCACGATCATCCTGCCGGCGACGATGGCCGCCTACCGGCCGCGCTCGGCGAAGTTCGAGGACGGTGCGCTCAGCGTGCTGTTCGAGAAGGAGGAGGATGGAGCAGCAGCACCAGCCGCCGCCGAGTAGCAACGGCAGCCCGCCGCCGCCCGACCTCTCCGCGCTGCTGGGGGTGCTCGAGGCGCTGCGACGCGCCATTCCGGCCGAGCTGCAGGAGCAGTTCACCACCCTCCAGCGCGAGCTCCTGCTGACCGTCCGAGCGCTGATCGACTGGTACCTCGAGCGCCTCGACAAGCCGGAGCTCGCCCCCCAGGTCGAGGACATCCCGATCGATTGAAGACCTGGATCCTCACCGGCTCGCCCGAGAACTTCGAGGCCACCCGCGAGCGCGGCTTCCGCGTGATCGGGATGAAGGAGATGAGGCGGCGGATGGCCGAGCAGATCGAGCCCGGCGACCGGATCGTGTTCTACCTGACGCGCGTCAAGGCGTTCGCCGGCAGCGTGCGCGTGACCGGCGCGATGTACGAGGACCGCGCGAAGATCTGGCCGGGCAAGCCGGGCAAGGTCGATCCGTACCCGTGGCGGTTCGAGACCGAGCCGGAGCTGATCCTCGACGAGGCCGACCGCGTGCCCGCCGAGGAGCTGGCCGGCCGGCTCGAGCACTGCCGCAAGTGGCCGCCCGAGCACTGGACGCTCGCCTTCCAGGGCCAGCTCAGGACCGTCTCGGACGCCGACGCGCGGCTGCTCGAGGAGACCCTGCGCGCGGCGGCCGGCTCCACGGCAGCGGCCTGATGGCGCCACGCTACTTCAGCGTGGAGGAGGCGAACGCGGCGCTCGGCTGGGTGGCGGAGCGGATCGAGCGGCTGCGCTCCGCGCGCGAGCGCCTCAGCGACGCGGAGGTGCGCGAGGCGCTCTCCGAGGCCGCTCCGATGAACGGCGGCGGCGAGCCGGGGCGGCACGTCTCCGAGGCGTTCCTCGACATGCGCTCGGCGCTGACCGAGCTCCAGGACCAGCAGATAGTGCTGCGCGACCTCGACCGCGGGTTGGTCGACTTCCCGGCGCTGCGCGACGGGCGCGAGGTGTACCTCTGCTGGGTCGAGGGCGAGGACGAGATCGGCTACTGGCACGATCTCGACGCGGGCTATGGCGGACGCCAGCCGCTCTGAGCCACGCGAGCGCGCGGGCGAGCCGCGGCTGTCGCTGGGCGAGACCTGGCGGCGGCTCAACGCCGAGCAGCGCGTGGCCGGCGTGGGCGCCCTGCTCGTGGTCGTCTCGACGTTCGGGCCGTTCTCGTTCGTCGAGGCCGCGGAGATCCTGACCGCCGGCGGCGTCCTGCTCCTGCTGCGCAAGCGCGCGGAGGGGAAGGTCTTCCACGTTCCGTTCGGCGACGGCTCGGTGATCATGGCCGCCGGCGCCTGGGCGGCGCTGCTGATCTTCATCCGCTCCCCGGACCGCCCGCTCGGGCAGACCCTGCTCGCGATGCTGTGCGCCGCGGTCATGGGCGTGGCCGGGCTGCGCGAGCGCGCGAAGCGCCCGCCGGACGACCTGCCCCAGGGCGTGGCCGAGCCGGGGCCGCCCGCCGCCCCGCCGCCGGATCCCGGCGAGCGCGCCGCCCCCGTGCCGGCGCCGCCCGCCGGCGGGGAGACCGCCGAGACGCAGGCCCTGCCGGCGCGCGTGCTCCCGCCGGCGACCCCGCGCGGCCGCCGCGCGGCCGCCGACCAGCCGCCGCTCTGGGACGAGCCGACCGACTAGCGCGCTAGTCGTCGAACAGCGCGTAGCCGTACTCGCCGCGCTTGTAGGCGAGCTTGGCGATGGCCGTCATGCGGTCGTCGTCGTTCGACTCGATCTGGTCGAGGCTCGAGCTCACGCGCGCCGCCGCGCGGGGCACGAAGGTCTCGGCGATGTAGCGCTCCTGCCCGGAGGGCTCCACGCCCTGCTCCTCGAAGATCGAGCTGACCCGCGAGAGCACCGCGACCTGCGCGTAGATGTCCGACACGGCGTCGGCGAGCCGCTTCTGCTGGAACTGGCGCTCCATGATCCCCTTGCCGTGCTCGCGCAGGAGCGACTCGGACACCGAGCGCAGGCGCTTGACCTGGTCGGTGACCGGCCCGGCGAGCGGCGCGAGCTCCGGGTGCGCCATCGTGATCCGGTCCGGCCGCACCTCGCGCTGGATCCGCCCGGTCACGTAGTCGGCGAGCACGCCCAGCGAGCGCACCGGATCCGCCAGCCCGATGTCGCCGAGCTCCTTCAGCTCCTCGCCGAGCGGCTTGATCCCCGAGAGCGCGATGAACGCCCGCATCACGTCGTTGGCGCCCTCGAAGATCGGGAAGATCCGGATGTCGCGCAGCATCTTCTCGTAGAACTGGTCGCGCATGTAGCCCTCGCCGCCCTTGAGCTGGAGCGCGCGGTTGGCCGCGTACCACATGAACTCCGTGCCGGCGACCTTGCAGATCGCCGACTCGAGCGAGTAGTCCGGCACCTCGGCCTCCACGAGCCCGGTGGTGAGGTACGCCGCCGACTCGATCCCGAACGTGTAGGAGACCATCCAGCCGATCTTGTCCTGGACCAGCTCGAAGTCGGCCAGCGGCCTGCCGAACTGGCGGCGCTCGCGGACGTGCTCGATCAGCGCGTCGAGGATGCGCTTGCTGGCCCCCACCGCGCCGGTGCCGAGCGAGAGCCGCCCGTTGTTGAGGATGTGCATCGCCATCCGGAAGCCCTCGCCGGGCTCGCCGAGCACGTTCTCCGGCGGGATCCGCACGTCGTTGAAGTGGAGGTGGCGCAGGTCGTTGCCGCGCAGCCCCATCGTGTCGTAGCGGTGACCGGCCTCGAAGCCCTCCATCCCCCGCTCGAGGATGAAGGCGCTGTGGCGCTCCTCGCCGCCCACCTCGGTCCGGGCGAACGTGACCAGCACGTCCTTCGACCCGTTGCCGATGTAGCGCTTCTCGCCGTTGAGGATCCACGAGCCGTCCGGCTGGCGCACCGCGCGCGACTCGAGGTTGTAGGCGTCGGAGCCCGCGCCCGGCTCGGTGAGGGCGAAGCCGGCCAGCTTGCGGCCCGCGCACAGGTCCGGGAGGAAGCGCTCCTTCTGCTCGTCGCTCCCGAAGATCACGATGCCCTTCATCCCGATCGACTGGTGCACGCCCATGATCACCGAGAGCGTCGCGTCGATCTGCGCGAACTCCTCGGACACGCGCGCGTAGCCGGTTTGGCCGAGGCCCTGGCCGCCGTACTCCTCCGGCACGTAGAGCCCCAGCAGGCCCCGCTCCCCCAGCTCGCGGATCTTGTCGTCGCCGATCCAGCGGTCGTCCTCGACCTTGCGCTGGTCGTAGCCGGCGCCGAACTCGCGCGCCTGCCGGACGAGCTCGCGCGTGCGCTGCTGCTGCTCCTCCGACGGCTGCGGGTAGGGGAAGACGAGCTCCTCGTGGATCTCGCCGAGGAACAGCGACTTGGCGAACGACGAGACGCCCTGCTGCTCAGGCGTGTCCTGGCGGGTGGTGGCGGCCTCCAAGGGCCGCTAGCCGACCTCGGCGGGGGAGCGCGGCCCCGGGCCGACGTAGTCGGCGCTCGGCCGGATCAGGCGCGCCTCGCGCTTCTGCTCGAGGACGTGCGCCGACCAGCCGGCCACGCGGGCGCAGGCGAACATCGGCGTGAAGAGGTCCGGCGGCACCCCGGCGTAGTCGAGCACGACCGCCGACCAGAACTCAACGTTGGTGGCGAGCACCCGGTCCGGGTAGCGCTCGGCGAGCTGGGCGAGGGCGGCCTCCTCCAGCCGCTCGGCCACCTCGAGCCGCGGCGCGCCGATCTCGCGCGCGGTGCGGCGCAGCACCCGGGCGCGCGGGTCCTCGGCGCGGTAGACGCGGTGGCCGAAGCCCATCAGCCGCTCGTGGTTGTCGAGCGCGTCGCGCACGTACGACTCGGCGTCTCCCGAGGCCTCCACGTCGTCGAGCATCTGGAGCACCCGCGAGGGCGCGCCGCCGTGCAGCGGGCCGCTGAGGGCGCCCACGGCGGCGCTGAGCGACGCCGCGGCGTCCGCTCCGGTCGAGGCCACGATCCGCGCCGTGAAGGTGGAGGCGTTGGCGCCGTGCTCGGCGGCGGAGATCCAGTAGGCGTCGACCGCCTTGACGTGGTTGGGGTCGGCCTCTCCGCGCCAGCGGATCAGGAAGCGCTCGGGGATCGAGCGGGCCTTGTCCACCTCGCTCTCGGGCACCGGCGGCTGGCCCATCCCGCGCGCCGACTGGGCCACGAACGACAGCGCCATCACCGAGGCGCGCGCCAGGTCCTCGCGCGCCTGCTCGTCGGAGATGTCGAGCAGCTGCCGGAAGCCCCAGGACGGCGCGAGCTGCGCCAGGCCGGCCTGCACGTCCACCCGCGTGTCGCCGGTGCGCAGCGGGATCGGGTACGGCGCCGCGGGCGGCAGGCCGGGCTCGTAGGAGTTGTCCACGAGCAGCCCCCACACCTTGGCGAATGTCACGTGCCCGACCAGGTCCTCGATGTCCACGCCGCGATAGCGGAGCGCGCCGCCCTCCTTGTCGGGTTCGGCGATCTCGGTCTGGAACGCGACGACTCCCTCGAGCCCCGACGGTGCTTGGACGGCCATGGCCGTCAGGATACGGGCAGGCGCTCCATGAGCACGTACACGCCACCCGGCGGGCTGCGCTCCTCGACCGGGCGGAACCCGAGCCGCTCGTAGAGCGAGCGGGCCGGGTTGTTCGTCTCCACGTGGATCGTCAGCGCCTTGGCGCCCGCGTCCGCCTCGGCCATCAGGTCGCGCAGCAGCGCGGCCCCCATCCCCTTGCCGCGATGGTCCGGCAGGAGCGCGATGTCCACGATCCGGATCTCTTCCTTCCAGCGCGCGACGTAGAGCCGGCCCGCCGGCTCCTCGCCGGCGAGGATCACGTCGTAGCTCGTGCCGGTGTAGTTCTGCCTGTAGTGGGCGTCCTGGGCGGTGAACTGCTGCTCGAGGAACGCGCGCTTGGTCGCGTCGTCCCAGGGGACGGGAGCGAGCTCCTCCATGCGGGTGCTGGCGTAGACGTCGAGCAGGAAGTCGCGGTCGGCGTCGGTGGCCGGCCGCAGGCCCGGCTCGGCTATGGCCGCGCCGGGAACACGCCCTGCAGGGCGATGCAGAAGTAGAACGTCAGGTACGGCATCATGTTGTTGTGCGGCTGGTCACCGCCCGCCGGCGTGAGCGCCTGCGGCGCGAACTGCGCGTTCGCGGGCGGCGGCCCGTACGCGAAGGCGCCCGCCGACAGGGCCAGCACGTTGTTGGGCCCCGGCGACTGGAGGTCGGCGTCACCCGCCGACGCGCGCAGCGTGTGGGGATGCGCAGGGATCTCGCTCTCGAGCAGCGACACGGTCTCGCTGCCACCCGTCTCACCGAGGTCGTGCAGCGAGAGGCCGGGGCCCTGCCCGGGATGCATCGGCGCGCTCCCCTGGAGGTTGGGCAGCGCGAAGTTCGACTTCCCGTTGCCTCCGTAGGTGGTGCCGAGCAGCGAGAACAGCGCGGTGTTCTGCGAGAGCGGCAGGAGCTGCCCGTCGCACCAGGCCCAACCCTTCGGGGCGAAGTTGAACGGGAAGATCCGAATCTCGGCGACGAATGGATCGGCCATGTCTGCCTCCTAGGTCGGGCTCGGGAAGATCCCGAACAGGGAGATGATGAAGTCGACGCACAGGTACGGCTGGAAGTTGGTGTGCGGCTGAGAGCCGCCCACCGGACCGATCGCGGCCGGGTTCATGTTCTGGTTGGCCACGCTCTCCCGGTAGACCTGCACCGCGGAGCTGGTCGCCAGCAGGTTGCCCTGCACGTTCGCCGAGTTGCCGGCGCCGGTGTTCGCCAGCAGCGCGTGTCCGTGGCTGGGGATCTGGCTGGTCGTCAGCGTGATCTCCTCCGCGCCCCCGGTCTCGGCCAGGATGAAGCCGTTGCCCTGGTGGATGGGGAT
The DNA here is from genome assembly GCA_036389835.1 of Thermoleophilaceae bacterium. Taxonomy (GTDB): domain Bacteria; phylum Actinomycetota; class Thermoleophilia; order Solirubrobacterales; family Thermoleophilaceae; genus AC-37. The sequence goes on from DASVWC010000106.1 coordinate 9,759, forward strand.
GCGGCCGCGCAGGTCCGGCAGGTTGAACGTCTCCTGACCGTCGCCGCCGTAGGTGGTGCCGATCAGCTGGAAGAGCGTTTCGTTCTCCGAGATCGGGAGCTGCTGTCCCTCGCAGAACAACCAGCCGTTCGGCGGGAAGTTCCCAGCGAACATACGGATCTCGCCGACATAGGGCTGTGCCATGGTGCGCTCTCCTCTAGTTCGGGCTGGGGAAGATGCCCTGAAGGGCGATGCAGAAGGACAGGGTCAGGAACGGCTGCATGTTCAGGTGCGCCTGACTGCCGCCCGTGTTCGTCACGCTGGACGGCGCGAGCGTCGTGAGGTTCTGCGGCGGTCCGTAGAGGCCGCTCGCCGACGCGTTCAGGTTGTTGATCGGAGTGAAGACCGTCGCGTTGGCGCTCGAGCCGTTCAACACGTGGACGTGCTCCGGCAGCTCGGCGATCGAGAGCGTGTGGGCCTGCTCGCCGCCCCGCTCGCCGAGGGTGTGGCCGGCGCCGACGTGGATCGGGGTCCGCCCCCGTACGTCCGGAAGCGCGAAGTTCACGCGCCCGTCCCCGCCGAACGTGGTCCCGAGCAGCGAGAAGAGGGCCTGGTTCTGGTTGATGGGGAGCAACTGGCCGTTGCAGAGCGCCCACCCCTTCGGAGCGAAGACGAAAGACATGATCCGTATCTCCGATAGGAACGGCTCGGCCATAGGGCCCCCTTCAGTTCGAGGTAGCTAGCAGTATCTCATCATGGAGTGACGGCCGGCGGGGGATTCGCCGCCGAGCAGGCGGCGCCGCCGCTGATCCCGTTGTCCACGAGGAGGACGGTCGGGTTGCCCGTGTTGCGGGCGCGCACGTGGTTCTCGATGGTCGTCTGGTTGGTGCCGTCCCCGACGAAGCCGGGGAACCACAGGTTGCCGGCGAAGCGCTCGGAGATCTTGAGGTCGAAGGTGCCCGCCCCGGCCTGGCCGCCGAACGCGTTCGCCTGCGCGCCGCCGGAGCCGCCGAGGTCGAAGCACATGTCCGTGGCCGCGGCGGCGCTCTGCACGCCGGTGATCAGCGAGATCGTGTCCACGCTGCCCGCGTCCGGGTTCGACATCGTGTTCCCGTAGAGCCGCATGTGGGTGGTGCCGGGCTGGTTCGTGGCCGCGTTGGCCGTCAGCCGCTCGCCGGCCTGGAGGCGCATCGCGTTCTGCTGCCAGTGCTTGATCGTGTTGTTCGTGATGTCGTAGCGGTTGTCGCCCGAGCCGTTGGACTGGACCCAGAGGCCGATGCCGTCGCCGGAGCCGGAGTCGGGGTCGTTGTCGCCGATGCGGTTGTTGTTGACCACGGCCTCGAAGCTCGCCGCGTCGAGGGACTCCGGCAGCGGGTTGAGGATCAGGCCGGAGCCGCGGCTGTCCACGAAGTCGTTGTTCTCGACGCGCGCCCTGAGGTCGGTGCCGCCGCCGGTCGCGAACACGACGCCGGGGGCGCCGGGCACGACGTTGGGGTGGCCGCCGAAGGTGTCGTTGTTGACGACGTTCACGTTCATCGTGGGGCTACCGGTGCTCGAGATCACCCGGATGCCCGCGTCGCGGTTCGCCTGCATCGTGCTGCCGGTCACGTCGGCGTTCACGGTCGCGCTGTTGCCGCCGGAGATCTGGAGGCCGTCGCCGCCGGAGGTCGTGTTGTTCGACGAGAACGTGGAGCCGATCACGTCGATGTTGTGTGTGCCGGTCGTGCTCTCGAGCTGCGCGTTGTGCTCGCCCGACCCCGTGACGGTCGTGCCGCTGATCGTGGAGGTCCCGGTCACGTCGACGTACTCGAGGCCGTTCTCGTCGGCGGCGTTGCCGTTGCCCGAGAGGAAGCTGCTGATCACGCTGGCGCCGTTCCCGACCGACGTGGCGCGCAGGCCGTCCTCGCCGCTGCCGATGATGGCGGAGCGGGTGAAGCTCACGCCGCCGGGCACGCTGTTGAGCAGGACGCCGACCTGGGTCGAGTTCTGGACCGCGCCGCCGGTGCAGCTCAGGGCGCTGCTGCACGTCCCGCCGTTGCCGGAGACCGTGAGCGCGCCATTGGCGTTCGTCGTGTTGTTCAGCTTGATGCCGTTGACGGCGCCGTTCGAGGCGATCGACTCGAAGACGAGGTCGTTGTTGCCGATCTGAGTGCCGTCCACGTTGAGCGCGGTGCCCGTGGTGGTGGCGATCGTGTTCGCGGTCCCCGCGTCCCTGCTGATCGTGAGCGTGCCGCCGCCGGTCGCCTCGACGCCCTTGCCCGTCGTCGCGTCCACGTCGAGCCCGCCGCCCGTGAAGCTCATCGTCGCGCCGGTGTTGCCGCTCGCCACCAGCATGTCGTCGCCCGCGGTCGCGGTCGCGAGCTTCTTCAGCGAGCCGCTGAAGATGATCGCCGGCGTCCCGGAGTTGTTGTTGGTGAGGGTGATCGAGCCGTTCTGGTCGGTGTCGTCGTCGATCTGGCCCGAGAAGGTCGCCGTGCCGCCGCTGCGGTTCTGGACCCGCACGGCGTCGCCGTCGCCGTCGTTCGCCCCGGCGGGGTCGCCGATCGTGCCCGGGTAGTCGATCGTGCCGTTGCCGCCGGCGAGGTCGAAGGAGATGCCGTCCGCGCCCTTGATGTCGCTGGTCGAGTCCACGCTGAAGCCGCCGGTCCCGAGGCTGTCGAGGTTGATGCCGTCCGTGGCGCTGTCGGTCGAGTCGACGCCGTCGAACGCGAAGGTCGGGGTCGGGGCCGAGCCGCCGTTGGGGATGTTCCCGCCGGTGTAGCTGATGTCCACCGCCGGCCCGTTGACGGCGGAGATGGTGTCGGTTCCGCCGGTGGCCACGGTCACCGCGCGTGCGTTCGTGAGGGCGAAGGCGGTCCCGCCGGTGGTCGCCAGGTCGAGGTCGGTGCCGATGCCGTCACCGAGCGTCGTCGCGCCCGTGGTGGTCGTCAGGCTCACGCCGCCGGTCGAGGAGCCGGCGACCGTGACCTCGTCGAAGGCGCTCGAGCCCATGTCGGTGCCGCTGGCGACGAGCGCGGGCCCGCCGGTCTTGTTGATCTTGGTGGGGTCGCCCGGGTCGCCCGCGGCGAAGTTCACGGTCCCGGCGTTCGTGAGCGAGACGCCCGCGGGCGCGCTGGAGGCGCCGGCGTTGCTGTAGGTGAAGTCGGTGACCGTGTTGGTGCCGGTGGTGCCGTTCAGCTCGAGGCCGGGCTGGGAGCCGACCGACGCCGCGGCGTCCGTCACGTTCACGTCGTCGATCGTCGAGCCCGCCGTGGCCTGGCCGCCGCACGCGGTGCCGCCGCAGATGCCGCCGCCGCCCGAAGCCGGGTCGATGTCGAAGCCGCGCAGCTCGGCGCTGCTGTTCAGGGCGATCACGTCGGCGCCGTTGCTCGAGGTGACGTCCGGCCGCGCGCCGCCGTTGGCGTTCTGGAGCGTGTCGGGGCCGTAGGTCCCGCCGGCCCCGTCCGGATCCACGACGAGGCCCTCGTGCTCGCCGAGGAGGCGCTCGCCCGAGTTCATCGTGTAGGCCGAGGCGGTCGTGTAGGCCCCGGCGCTGTCCTGCACGAAGACCGTCTGGTTGGCCGTCGAGTTCGACTCGCCCGACTCGAGCGCGTCGAACGGCGCCGCCGCCGTGCCCTGGTTGTCGGGCGCGCCGGTGAAGTCGCGGTCCACGTACCAGACGCAGGCCTCGAGGTTGATCGTGACCGTGGCCGGTGTCGGGTCCTCGGCCTGCGGGCTGAACGCGTCTCGCACCGTGTAGGTGAAGCTGTCGGTGTCGTCCGAGCAGCTCGCGCTGGCCTCGGGGTAGAAGGTGATGTCGCCGTCGGACTCGATGACCACCCGGCCGCCGTTGGTCGTGGCCTTGTCCTCCGGCTTGACCGTCCGCGGCGTCGGCCCGTCGACGTCGGTGTCGTTGGCGAGCACGTTGAAGCTCACGGTCTTGTTCGGGTGGCTGACGCTCGGCGCTCCGTCGTCGGCCTGGTTGACGATCAGCGTGGTGTTGCCGATCGCGCTGTTGGCGCCGTCGATGGTGTCGTTCACGCCGTTGGGCGCGTCGTTCACCGGCGTGACGTCGATGTCCACGGTCTCGGAGTCGGTCGCACCCGGCTGGCCGGTCTCGTCGTCGACCGCGATCGAGAGGTCGTCGTCGCCGAAGTAGTCCTGGTTGCCCGTGTACTTGAGCCCGGCCATCGCCGCGGTCACGGCGCTGGGCAGGCCGGTGAAGGTCATCGTGGCGTCGTTCGTGCCGTCGCCCGCGCTGAAGGCGATGCCGGCCGTCGAGCCGAGCGTGAGCTTGCCGTTGGTCACGCTCAGCGTGACCTTCACGGGCTGGTTGTCGGGGTCGGTCACGACCGTGTCCGGCGAGAAGGTGCCCTGCACGTCCTCGTCCACGACGAGCTGGCCCGGGACCGTGTCGATCGAGATCGGGTCGTTGACGGGCTGGACGCTGAAGGTCAGGGAGTCGGTGTCGCTTTGGGCGCCGCCGGTGCCCGTCGCCCCCTGGTCGTCGCTCGTGATCTGGATCGAGGCGCCGTTGCCGTTGAAGTTGGCGCTCGGCTTGAACTTGAAGTGGCCGGAGGCGATCTTCGAGTTGATCGTGGAGATCGAGCCGGTGAAGACGACCGTCGCGTCGTCGGTGCCGTCGCCGGTGGTCAGCGACAGGTCGCCCGGGCTCGTGATCGAGATCGTGCCGTTGGTGGCGGTCAGCGTGACCTGGAGCGAGCTCGCGTCGACGTCGGAGACCTGGAGGTCGCTGGCGGTCAGCGTGTACTCGGTGTCCTCGTTGAAGCTCGGCGAGCTCGCGTTGACGGTGTTGACCGGCGCGTCGTTCACGGCGGTGACCGAGACGGTGCTCGTGGGACCGTTCGAGTCGTCGGTGCCGTCGTTGACCTTGAACTCGACCGAGCGGCTCGTCTGGTCCGGGTTCTGCGAGCTGTTGACGTACTTGGCCGTCCTCAGGACCGTCTCGTACTCGGAGATCGGACGGCTGCCCGACAGCGTGACCGTGTGCGAGTTGTTGTTGCTGACGGTGACCGAGGGGAAGGCGCTGTTGTCCACGTTGATCGACTCGGCCGCCCCGTCCGGGTGGTTCGTGAGCGTGATCGTGGCCGAGCTCAGGTTCGTGCCGTCGGCGTCGTTGGCGTCGAGATCGGAGTCCACGATCGACACCGCGGCGGCGCCCTCGGTGTAGCTCGCGCTCTCGTTGTTGCCGCCCTCGTCGGTGCCGTTCAGGTCGAGCGACGGCGGGGTGTTGAGCGGCGTGACCGTGAAGGTCGCGGTGGCGATCGCGGAGTCGGTGTCGCCGTCGTTGACCTTGAAGTCGATCGTGCGCTGGGTGGTGTTGAGGACCAGCGCGGTGTTGTCGTACTTCACGGTCCGGAGGACGTCCTCGTAGTCCTGCTTCGACTTGGAGTTCCCGAGCGTGATCGTGTCGCCGTTCGCGGCGATCGTCACGCTGATGCCCCTGGCCGCCGCCAGCGTCTCGTCGATCGAGAGCGACTCCGCGCCGGCGTTCTGCTCGTTGGTGAGGGCGACCGTGGCCGACTCGAGGTTCGCGTCGTCGACGTCGGAGGTGTCGAGGTCCGGTGCGACCGTGGTCGGGTTGCCGGAGCCGGGGGTGGTCTCGAGGAACGTCCGGTTCACGTTGTTGCCCGCGGTGCCCTCGCCGTTGAGGTCCACGACCGGGGCGTCGTTGACGCACGTGACGGGGACGCTGACGGTCGCGCTGTCGCCGCCGGGGGTGAGCGTGTAGGTGAAGGTGTCGGTGCCGCAGAAGTTCGGCGCCGGCGTGTACTCGATGCCGGTGCCGCCGCCGGTGATCGTGACGGTCGCGCCGTTCAGGCCGTTGGTCTTCGAGTCGATCGACTTGGCGCCGCCGTCCACGTCGGTGTCGTTGGTGAGGACGTCGATCGCGGTGGCCGCGCCCGGGTCCTCGGTGATCGCCGGCGAGTGCGTGTCGTCGACCGCGTCAGGTGCGTCGTCGACGCAGTTGACGGTCACCGAGACGGTGGCGCTGTCTCCGCCGGTGAGCGTGTAGGTGAAGGAGGTGCTCCCGCAGAAGTTCGAGCTCGTCGTGTAGGAGACGTCGGTGCCGCCGTTCGTGACGGCCGCCGTGCCGGTACCGGACGTGGGCTGCGTGACGCTCGCGACCGTCTCCTTCGACCCGCCGAACGGCGTGTCGGCGTCCGTGTCGTTGGCGCGCACGTCGATCGCGTTGGCACCGGAGTCCTCGCCGAAGGCGGCCGGGCCGTCGTCGATCGCGTCGGTCGCGTCGTTCGCGCAGGTGACGGTCATCGAGACGGTCGCCGTGTCGCCGCCGTTGACGGTGTAGGTGAAGGTGTCCGCGCTGCCGCCGGACTGGCTGTTGCAGTAGTTCGCGTCGGGCGCGTAGGTGAGCCCGGTGCCGCCACCGGTGATGACCACGTCGCCGTTGGTCGGCTGGGTGACGTTCGTGATCGTGATCGCGTCGTTCTCGGCGTCGGAGTCGTTCGAGAGCACCGGGACGTCGAGCGCCCCGGAGTCCTCGGCGCGCGTGGCGCTGTCGTCGCTGGCCACCGGGTTGTCGTCGACGCAGGTGACCGTGACGGTGACCGTGGCCGTGTCGCCGCCGTTGACCGTGTAGGTGAGGGTCTCGAGCGTCGTCCCCGGCGGGGTGTTGCAGTAGTCCGCGTCGGGGACGTAGTTGACCTTGTCCGGGCTGCCCTGGACGATCGTGGCCGTGCCGTGGGCCGGGTCCGTCACGTTCGTGATCTCGATCGCGTCGCTCTCGGCGTCGGTGTCGTTCGCGACGACGTCGATGTCGTTGCCGGCGCCCGAGGAGTCCTCGCCGACCGTCTTCGAGTCGTCGTTGGCCACCGGCGCGTCGTTGACGCAGGTGACCGTTACCGAGACCGTCGCGGTGTCGCCGCCGTTGACCGTGTAGGTGAACGTGTCGGCGCTGCCGCCGGACTGGCTGTTGCAGTAGTTCGCGTCGGGCGTGTAGGAGATCTGGTCGGGGCTGCCCTGGACGATCGCCGTCGTGCCGTGGGCCGGGTCGGTCACGTTCGTGATCTCGATCGCGTCGCCGGTGTCCGGGTCGGCGTCGTTCGAGAGCACCGACAGGTTCGTGGCGCCGGAGTCCTCGGCGACCGTGGCGGAGTCGTCGTTGGCCGTCGGGTTGTCCGGCGAGCAGGTGACGGTCATCGAGACCGTGGCCGTGTCGCCGCCGTTGACGGTGTAGGTGAACGTGTCGGCGGCCGGGCTCGGCGGGTTGTTGCAGTAGTCGGGGTCGGGCTGGTAGGTGAGACCGGTGTGGGCCCCGGGACTGCCACCGGTGAGCACGACCGTGCCGTGGGCCGGGTCGCTGGCGCTCTGGATCGTGATCGGGTCGCCGTCCTCGTCCGTGTCGTTCGAGAGCACGGGCACCGCGGTGCTCGACGAGTCCTCGGCGACCGTCTGCGAGTCGTCGTTCGCCACCGGGGGTCCGTTGACCGGCGTGACGGTGATGTCGCGCGTGACGACCGTCGAGAGGTTGTCCGGGGAGCCGCCGTCGTTGGCCTGGAAGGAGACCGTGCGTGTGTCGTTCGAGGGGGTCTCCGAGCTGTTGACGTACTTCACGAGGCGCAGCGCGGCCTGGTAGTCGGCGATCGGCCGGTTACCCGTGAGCGTCAGCGTGCCGGTCGTGTCGTCGTAGCTGCCCGTGATGCCGAGCCCGCTGCCGTTGTCGAAGGTGAGGTTGTCCTCGGCCTGGTGGTGGTTGCTGGAGATCTGGACCGTGGCGCCCACGAAGTTCGTCGAGTCCACGTCGGAGGCGGTGATCCCGGCGTCGACCGTCTTCTCGCCGTCGTTCTCCGTGTAGCCCAGAGCGGCGTCGGTCGGATCGAGCACCGGCCTGTCGTTCACCGGGGCCACCGCGACGTTCTTGGTCGCCGGCGCGCTGTCGGCCTCGCCGTCGTTGACCTTGAACTCGATCGTCTTCGAGGTCGGCGGGTTCTGCTCGCTGGAGTCGAAGGTGACCGAGCGCAGGGCCGTCTGGTAGTCGGACTCGGAGGCCGTGCCGGTGAGCGTGAGCACGCCGGTGCCGCTGTTGTAGGTGCCACCCGTGATGCCAGCCTGGTCGGTGAACGCCAGCACGTCGCCGGACTGGAGGCCGCCCGAGATCCGGATCGTCGCGCTCTCGAGCTGCGTGTCGTCGACGTCGGAGACGGTCAGGGCCGGGTCGATCGGCACGGCCGCGCCGTCCTCGGTGAAGCTCGTGCTGCCGCTCGAGGTCGTGAGCACCGGCGCGTCGTTGCCGGCGACCACGGTGATGTCCACCTTCGCGGTGTTGGACTGGGCGCCGTTGTCGTCCTCGACCTTGAAGCTGAAGTCGTCGGGCCCGATGTAGTCGGCGTTCGGCGTGTAGGTGCGGTTCGCGCCCGAGCCGGAGAGCGTGCCGTGGTCGGGCTGCTTGGTGATCGTGTAGGTGAGCGGGTCGCCGTCGGGGTCGGAGGCGCCGAGCGTGATGCTCTTCGGCGTGTCCTCGACCACGGTCACGTCCTGCTTGTCCGCGCTCGGCGGGAGGTTGGTGCCCTTGCCGGAGCCGCGCTTGAGCGCGTAGAGCTGCGGATCCGAGCCAAGGTCGCTGGCGAAGCTGGCCTTCGCCGCCCTGCAGAGCTCCTGCGAGCGGGCGAGCATCTCGACGAGGAACGACACGCCCTCGTTCTGCGCCTGCGTGGCCCTGTCGATCTCGGTCTCGGAGTCGAAGAAGGCCTTCAGTCCGACGAGCTCGCAGTTGGTGAACTCGAGCAGGCCGGCGGGGTTGTCGGTCGAGGTGACCATCTCGTTGCCGCCGTTCTGCACCGCCGGCACGAACGCGAACGCCTCGTCGCCGGGGCCGGACGCCGTCTCGATCAGCAGCACGTTCTGGAGGTCGCGCAGCCTGTCGATCATCGCGCCGGCGTACGGGGCGTCGAGCTTGAACTTGAAGGTGACGCCGGGGCGCTCCGAGACGAGCTCGCGCAGGTCGGTGGCCGAGATGTTCTGCTGGGCGATCAGCCCGCCCTTGCGAACCGAGGTTCCGAGCTGGATCACCGGCTCGCCGGCGGAGCTGTAGCCCTGACCGGCGATGTAGAGGAGGACGTCCTTGCAGCCGGCGCCGGTGAGGCGATCGACGGCCTCCTCCAGCGTCTCGCCCGTGCGCGCGCCGTAGCGGTCGTCGATGAACCCGGGGTTGTCGCGCTCGAGCTGCTCGAACAGCGTGCCCACGTAGGAGCGCGTGAGGTTGAGCTCGTTGGCGTTCCAGAAGCTCGGCAGCGTGTCGGTCACGCGCAGGATGCACGAGCGCTCGGCGGCGAGGCGCGCGGCGATGCGCTTGGAGTTCGCCATCGCCGGCAGCGGCCGGCCGGGGCCGAACGGGTCCTGGTCGAAGAGGTTGCGGTTCGACGTGCGCGGCTTCTGCTGGGCGCCGGGCACGCTCCACGGGCGGTTGAAGGCCTGGTACTTGGACGAGCGGTACGCGTTCGCGTTCTTGAGGAAGGCCGGCAGCCGGCCGTTGATGAGCGGCGGCCACGTGATCGTCCTCGACAGCGTGACCTTCCCGGTCGCGACGTCCACGAGCGTCACCCGGCCCGGGTGCTGGTAGAGCTGGAACGGCCCGCGGTCCTCGTAGAAGAAGTAGGAGCGGCTGCGGGCGGTCAGCACCCGCGGCGCCCTGACGGTCCGGACGCCGGCCGAGCGCAGCTTCGAGGAGAGGCCGCTGGTCCCGCCGGTCGTCGGCTTGGACGTGCCCGCCTGGGTGATCTTCGTGCCGGCCTTGAGCGGCTTGGGCAGGCCGAAGACGATCACGGCGGCGTCGCCCTCGTCGGAGCCGAGGGCGTCGATGGCGCGCGCGGCGGCCTGCTTCTGCGTTACGGCCGCCGACGCCGACGACGCGTACGCGAGCGTGACCGCGAGTGCGAGCAGGACCACCCAGAGAGGGCGGAGCTTGCTGCCGGGTGTCGCGAGAGTGCCCGGGGGGGCCATTGCCAGTCCATCGGCAGCGGGACTCAAGGGCGCGAGTCCCCTACCTGGGGTGACCGTAACACCGGCGGCGCCTGTTCGCTAGAGGAGATTTTCACGAAATTCTGGAGTGTCCCCCAATATGGGGGTAGGCGGTCCGAACGATGACAGCCGCCTAGCGCCGGGTGGCGCGCACCGTGATGCGGCTCTTCATCCCGCGCGCAGTGTGGTCGGCCTGAGTGCAGAGGAGGCGGTAGACGCCGGTCTTGTTCAGCTTCAGGCGCAGAAGTCCTTGCTGGCCTGCACCAATCGGGCCGCTGCCGCCGACCCGGCGCCCCCTTGGGCTCACCACGACGAGGTCGTGGACGTCCTCGCCGAAGTTCCTGACGTTGAACCGCACCACGCCCGGCGGGACCGTCCGGCGGTACGGGGAGATGGCGAACTCGCGCTCGGAGACGCCCACGGCCGTGCCGGTCGCGTCGAGCGGGCCCGCCGCGGACGGGCCCGCCAGGCCGGCGGCCACCGCCGCGAACGCCGCGAGCGCGGGCACTATGGCGCGTAGGCGCTTCATGCGACGAGCTGGAGCCGGCCGAACCCTGCCGCGTTGGGGATCACGTCGCCGGCGTCGGTGCCCAGCCACTGCTCGAGCAGGGAGCTGTAGACGCGCCGGAAGTCCACGGTCACGGCCAGGTTGTCCTCGCGGTCGAGGCGGCCGAGGTCGGGGTAGTCGGTGAGCACGCCCGAGCGCACGCGCGTCCCCTGGACCCACGCGACGCCGCCCGCGCCGTGGTCGGTGCCGGAGGACTCGTTCTCCTGGGGGCGGCGGCCGAACTCGGACCAGACGAACGTGAGCACGCGGTCGGCGAGCCCGCGGGCCTCGAGGTCGGCCTGGAACGCCGAGAGCGCCTCGCTGACCTCCCTGAGGCCGCGCGTGAGGTCGGCCGGCTGGCTGTCGTGGGTGTCGAACTCGCCGTCGGCCTCGACGGCGGCCACGCGGATGCCGAGCGGCTGCGAGAGCAGGCCCGCGAGCTGGGAGAGCCGCTCGGCGAGGTCGTTGTCCGCCGGGTAGGCGACCGCCGGGGCGAGCGGGTTCGGGTCGTCGTCGTCGTGGCGGTAGGGCGCGAGCCGGTCGGCCACCTGCTTGGCGAACCGCGCGGCGGTGGTCGCCGCGCGCTCGCCGGGGCCGGCGGCCGGGCGGGCGGCCATCTCGGCGTACGCGCCCATCGCGAGCTCCAGCGAGCTCCCGTACATCCCCGGGATCCAGAACTGCGCGCTGTTCGGGGAGTTGACCGCGGCGACGGGGGCGCCGGCCGAGCGCAGCAGCGGCGAGAGCGTGCTCGAGAGCGAGATGCCCTGGAGCGGGTTGTCGGCGGAGCCGGTGCGGTCGAGCATCCGGCCGAGCCAGCCGGTTGCGGCCGACTGGGTCACGAGCCCGGACTCCCAGAAGTGGCGCGAGTGGAAGTGCGAGAGGTCGGGGTTCGCGTAGTCGATCCCCGGGAGCAGGCCGATCTTCCCCTGCTCGAACAGGCCCTTCACCCCGCCGTTCGCGCCGAGCCCGAGCGACGGGTGCACGCCGAGGCCGCTGCCGCCGAGCTTCGCGGGGTCCTTCTGCTTGAGCCGCGGGCGCAGGTCCGCGTAGCGGCCGTACTGGCCGAGCGGCACGAAGCTGTCGAGCAGGTCGCAGCCGCCCGGGAGGAACACCGACACGAGGATCGGCCCGTCCGGGGCCGCGGCCGCGGACGCCTCGGCGGCGCCGAAGACGTCGGCGATCGACATCGCCCGCGCCGCGTAGACCGCGAGTCCCGCTCCGACCCCGCGCGCGAGTACCTGGCGGCGCGTGATGCCGGCGTCGAGGTACGAGCGGCGGGTGGCCTCGCGGGTCGCGTGGAAGTCGTCGCAGGCGCGGTGGGCGTTCCGGGGGGGCATCAGTGGAGCTGGGCGTCGGGGCCGGAGAGGAGGAGGTGGCGCAGGGCGCGCTGGCGGTGGTCGGCGCGGTTCTGGCGCTCCCACGGCTTGAGGTTCGCGACCATCGCCGTCGCGAGCTTCTCGAGCGCGGCGTCGGTCTCCGAGGAGGTCCAGGGGCGGCCGGTGGCGGCGCGGGCCGCCTCGATCGCGTCCCCCACGGGCAGCCCGACCGGCACGGAGCGGTCGGGGACGTCGAGCGGGCCGTCGTCGGCCATCAGGTAGGTGATCGCCTGGAAGCGGGCCTTCATCGTGTTCGTGGACAGCCAGGCCGGCCCCCAGTCCCAGCCGGCCACCGACGGCGGGCGGAAGAGCATCTGGCCCATCCCGTCGGAGAGCCAGGTCCAGGCCGAGCGCTGCACGCCGCCGCCGACGGCGCGGATCGCGCCGGCCAGGAAGACGATCGGGGACTTGACCATGTCCGGGCGGTCGAGCCGGGCGTAGAGCGCCGGGTGGGCGAGGATCGCGCCCACCAGGGGGCCGATGCGCAGCTTCCCGCGCGTGTAGGTTTGGACGAGCGACTTCCTCGTCCTCGAGTCGAGCGGCTCGGTCACGAAGAACCCCCAGAGCTTCTCGACGAGGAACGGCGCGTGGCGCTTGTGGGCGCAGCAGAGGTCGCAGACGTCCTTCCAGTCGAAGTTGCCGCGCTTGCCGAAGATGCGCTTCTGGCCGCTGTCGTGCCAGTCCTTGCGGTAGCGGGTGCCGCGGAAGCCGTCGTCCCAGATCGCCTCGAAGCCGGTCAGGGCGCGCGCCGCCTCGCGGATGTCGCGCTCGGTGTAGCCCGACCCGAGCGTGAACAGCTCCATCAGCTCGCGCGCGTAGTTCTCGTTGGGAGCCCACTTGTTCGAGCCGGCGAGCGACAGGAAGACCTGCATCGCGGGGTCGTGCGTGACCTCCCGCAGCAGCGTCCGGAAGTTGCCGAGCGCGTGCTTTCGAAGCATCTTGTTCTGGCGCAGCATGTACGGCGTGTCCGCGTCGCTCGTGGCGAAGTGGTCGTGCCAGAACAGCGTCATCTTCTCCACCAGCGGGCGCCGGGTGCGGACCATCCGGTCGAGCCACCACAGTCCGTCGTGCCCCCACTCGTTGATCGGGTCGAGCGGCTTGCCGTCGGCGCTCGGCTTGGGGCCGGCCAGCTCCGGGCCGCCGTCGCCCTTCAGCAGGAACCCGATGGTCGCGTCCATGCCGGCCTGGGCGAAGCGGGTCGCCTCGTCCGGTGTCGCGCCGAAGCCGGCGCGCCAGAACAGCCGCCGGACGTGTGCCTCCGTCCAATCCATGGGTCCCGCTTGTGATCGGCGCTCCGCGAGACGCCTTGAGGGGGGCGAACTTCGGCTTGGGAACGCCTGAGGGGGCTATGACCACTTCAGGCGTTCCCAATCGGGGCCGGCGCGCGTGGGCGCAGGCAAAGAGGGACCACAACGTGCTCACCCACGCCGAGCTGCGCGAGCTCGGCTTCAGCCACGAGGCCATCCGTCATCGCGTTCGCAACGGCCGGCTGCACAGGAAGGGCAACGGCGTGTACGCGGTTGGGAGTCCCAACCTCACGAAGTACGGCCGGCTGATGGTCGCGGTGAAGAGATGCGGACCGCGCGCCGCCCTGTCTCACCTGAGCGCCGCGGCTCTGTGGAGGATCTGGGAGGTGGAGCCGGATCGAGTGAGCCTGACGGTCCCGCGTGGGCGGAATCCGCGGGCCGACGGTGTGAAGGTGAGCCGGCGCGACCTCCCGCCGGGAAGCGTGAAGCGCCACCACGGGATCCCGGTCACCACGCTTGTCCAGACCCTCATCGACCTCGCCACGCTCCTCCACCGCGAGCACCTCGAGCACGCGATCGGCCAGGCGGGCGCCAAGAACCTTCTGCGCGTGGACAGCCTCCGCGCGGAGCTCGAGCGGCGGAGGGGCCAGCGCGGGGCCGCGGTGCTGATCGAGATCCTCGACCGCGACGCGTTCGTGCTCACCCACTCGAAGCTCGAGCAGCTCTTCGTGCCGCTGGCCGCCCGGGCCGGACTGCCCAAGCCCCGCAGCCAGGCCCAGCTCGGCCGCGCGCGCGTGGACTTCTTCTTCGAGGAGCTGGGCCTCGTCGTCGAGTGCGACAGCCTGCGCTACCACCGCACTCCGTTTCAGCAGCGAGAGGACCGGCAGCGCGACCATGCCCACCTACTCGCCCGCCGTACGTCTGTGCGCTTCACCCACTACCAGGTGGCGCACGAGCCGGACTACGTGGTGAGCGTGCTGCGCAGCCTCAGTAGCCGGTCCGCGCCACGAGCGGAAGCAGCACCGTCGCCAGGAAGACCATGAGGATCCCGGCGCCGATCATCAGCTTGACCTTGAGGATGTGGCCGAACACGGCGATCAGGAAGCCCGCCCCGAAGAGGATCAGGTACGGCTCCGGGTCGGTCCGGAACCTGGGGTCGGGCAGGTCGGGCAGTTGCGCCACGAGGGCCATCAGGGCGGGGGCCACGCCAGAAGTATCCTTCCCCGGGTGGCTGAACCCACCGCCAGCGTCGAGCAGATGCGCGAGGGGCTCGGCGAGGTCGGCTACCTCGCCGCCGAGTCCACCGCGCTGGTCGCGTTCCTCGCGGCCAAGCTCGGCAAGCCGGTGCTCGTGGAGGGGCCCGCGGGGGTCGGCAAGACCGAGCTCGCCAAGGCGCTCTCGCGCGCGTCCGGGCGCAAGCTGATCCGGCTCCAGTGCTACGAGGGCCTCGACGAGGCCAAGGCGCTGTACGAGTGGAACTACCGCAAGCAGCTCCTGCGGATCCAGACCGAGGCCGCCGACACCGGCTGGGACAGGGTCCAGGACGACATCTTCGGGCCGGAGTTCCTGCTCACCCGCCCGCTGCTCCAGGCGATCGCCGAGGACGAGCCGGTCGTGCTGCTGATCGACGAGATCGACAAGACCGACCAGGAGTTCGAGGCGATGCTGCTCGAGGTCCTCTCCGACTTCCAGATCTCGATCCCGGAGCTCGGCGTGGTCGAGGCGAAGTCGCGCCCGCTCGTGCTGCTCACGTCGAACAACTCGCGCGAGCTGACCGAGGCGCTCAAGCGCCGCTGCCTCTACCTCTGGCTCGACTACCCCGACGTGGAGCGCGAGCTCGAGATCGTGCGCCTGCACGCGCCCGAGCTGAGCGAGACGGTGGCGCGCAAGCTCGTGGAGATCATCCACATGGTCCGCAAGCTCGACCTCAAGAAGCCGCCGTCGATCGCGGAGTCGATCGACTGGGCGCGCGCGCTGCTGATGCTCGGCGCCGACGACATCGACGGCGGGGTCTTCGAGCGGACGATGAGCATCATCGTCAAGCACCGCACCGACCTCGACGTGGTGGCCGAGCGGGTCGGGGTGAAGATCGGCGATGGCATCCTCCCCCGGGTCGCCGGGCAGTAGCGCCGGCCGGCGCGGCGGCAAGGCGCTCTACGGCGGCCTGCCGGAGGCCGGACCGCCGGGCTTCGCGCCGCGCCTGCTCGAGCTGGCCGACGAGCTCCGGCGCGAGGGGCTCGCGGTCGGCACCAGCGAGCTGCTCGACGCCTTCCACGCCCTGGCCGAGCTGAGCTGGACCTCGCAGGAGGACTTCCGCGAGGCGCTCGCAGCCACGCTGGCGAAGTCGCAGGAGGACCGGCGCGTCTTCGAGGTCGTCTTCGACCGCTTCTTCTTCCGCGCGGTCGAGCGCGAGGCGGTCGAGCGCGGGCTGACCGAGCAGCGCTACGAGGGCGGCGAGCGGCTGGACTTCGAGGAGCTGCGCGAGCGGATCCGCGAGGCCGTGCGCGCCGGCTCCGACGGGGAGATGCGCGACATGGCTCGCCTCGCCATCGCGGCGTTCGGGCGCCAGGGCGAGGGCTCCGGCGTCATCGGCGTGGACGTGCAGCGGATCCGGCGCGCCCTCGAGCTGAAGGGCGACGTGACCGCGCGCGAGCCCGGCGAGGAGCCGCCGCCGGACACGGTCCCGCAGGAGCGGCTGCGCGAGTTCGAGCGCCACCTGCGCCGCGAGCTCGAGCGGGCGCTGATCGAGCGCACGCAGTCGCTGCCGCCCGCGAAGCCCCTGCGCGAGTTCGACCGCGCGCTGCCGAGCGGCCCGACCCAGGACCTCGCCAACGTGCACCGGGTCGTCGCGCAGCTCAAGCGCCGGCTGGCCTCGCACGGCAACGACCCGCGCGGGCGCCGCCGCTCGTCGGTCGTGGACGTGCGCCGCACGATGCGCGCGTCGCTCGAGACCGGCGGCGTGCCGCTGCGGCTGCGCTACCGGGCGAGGCGGCCCAAGCGCCCGGAGCTGTACGTGCTCTGCGACGTCTCCACGAGCGTCACCAGCGCGAGCGTGTTCTTCCTGAGCGTGCTGCACGCGCTGCACGACTCGTTCCGCAAGCTGCGCACGTTCGTGTTCGTCGAGCGCGTCTCCGAGGTCACTGACGTCTTCCAGCGCGAGCGCTCGTTCAAGGCCATCTCGCACGCGATCGCGACCGATGCCGGGGTCGCCGACGTGTCCGGCTACACCGACTACGGCCGCGTCTGGGACGAGTTCCTGGGCGACATCGTGGACGACCTCGACCCCCGCTCGACGGTGATCGTGCTCGGCGACGCGCGCACCAACGGCCGCGAGCCGCGCGCCCCCGCGTTCGCGGCGCTGAGCGAGCGGGCCGGCCGCACCTTCTGGCTGAACCCCGAGCCGAAGCTCTACTGGAACTACGGCGACTCGGTGATGCAGGTCTACGAGCCGTTCTGCGACGGCGTGTTCGAGTGCTGGACCACCAAGCAGCTCGAGGCGTTCGTGAACGCGCTGACCGACACGCGCGCCCGCCCGGCCGCCGCGCGCTAGTCCCCGGACCCCATTCGCGGCCGTCTGATCCAGACGCGGTCCACGAGCCCGCAGGCGAATGCGAGGAGCAGGGTGTGGAGGCGGTCGTCCATGCCCCCGTAGCGCTCGAGCACGTTCCGCCGGTTGCCCTCGTTGCTCAGGCGCCCGATCGTCGTGCCGGCGGCCGACTCGATCGCCCACTCGAAGGGCGGGTCCTCGGCCGTGGCCGTGGCCACGGCCAGCGGCTCCCCGTACCGGAAGAAGACCTTCCTCTGCGGGATCTTCTCGTGGAAGTGAGCCGCGCTCTCGCGCGGGCCGCTCCGGTTGAGGACGAGCCCCACGTCGCGTCCGATCGCGTCGTACACGCGCAGCTCCCCGCCGCGGACGTGGATCGCGAGCAGCGTCGCGCCGCCGTTGTCCACCAGCCGCAGGTCGCGGACGTCGCGCCGCGTGCTGCGGCCGCCGACGATCAGCGTGAACGCGATCCGGAGCACCCTGGCCGTGCGGCTGTCGCGGTCGGCCGGCTGGACGAGCGCGATCTGGCGCCCGTCGCGGTCGAGGACCGGGAACTCCTGCTCGTCGTCGGGCTGGCCCAGCGCCTTGCGCGTGAGCCAGTCCATTCCCTCGCTCACGACAACGACCCGCTCTGCGAGCACGCCCCCCGCGGCCACGCGCGGAATCTACCCGTCCCTGGATAACATCGGCGTCACTGACACCAGGGGGGCTCGCGGAAGCGGGCTGAGATAGCGCCTGGTCCGGCGCTGACCCTTCGAACCTGTGGGGTAATGCCCGCGGAGGGAGCGATGACGACAGCGGCACCGAGCCGCCCTCGAACCGAAGCGGTACTCGCCCTCGACGGCGTGACGCGGCGCTTCGGAGACGTGGTGGCGCTCCAGGGACTGAGCCTGTCCGTCGCCGAGGGAGAGGTGGTCGCGGTCGTCGGCCCGTCGGGCTGCGGGAAGTCGACGCTGCTCGAGCTCGTCGCCGGGCTCCAGCGGACGGACGAGGGGAGCGTCGAGGTGGCGCACGCGGCGGCCTACATGCCCCAGCGCGACCTCCTGCTGCCGTGGCGCGACGCGGTCGGCAACGCGGCCCTGTCGCTGGAGGCCGCGGGCGTCCGGCGCGCGGAGGCCCGCCGCCGCGCCGAGCCGATGTTCGAGCGGCTCGGGCTCGGCCGCTTCGAGCACGCGCGCCCGCACGAGCTCTCCGGCGGGATGCGCCAGCGGGTGGCCTTCCTGCGCACGCTGCTGACCGGGCGCCCGCTGCTGCTGCTCGACGAGCCGTTCGGCGCGCTCGACGCGATCACGCGCGCGTCGATGCAGGACTGGCTGGCCGCCGCGCTCCAGGCGGCGCCGCGGACGGTCGTGCTCGTGACCCACGACGTGAACGAAGCGCTGCTGCTCGCCGACCGGGTGGCCGTCCTCTCCCCGCGGCCCGGCCGCGTGGTCACCGAGCTGCGCGTGGATCTCGCGCGCCCGCGCGTGAGGCGCGAGCTGGTGGGCGACCCGGCGTTCGCCGAGCTCGAGCGCCGCGCGCTGGAGGCGCTCGGGTGCTGAGGCGCTACCTCCCCACCGCGCTGCTGCTGCTCGCCGCGATCGGCGTCTGGCAGCTGGTCGCGAGCCTCGAGTCGGTCGACGACCTCACGCTCGCCTCGCCGGTCGAGACGCTCGAGGCGTTCGGCGACGACGGCGAGCTGCTGTTCGACAGCTCGCTGACGACGCTCTGGGAGGTGCTGCTCGGCCTGGCCGCCGCCGTGGTCCTCGGAGCGGGCGCAGCGGTGGCGATGCACCTGGCGCGCCCGGTCCGCGACGCCGCCTACCCGCTGCTGATCGCGTCGCAGGCCGTCCCGATCGTCGTGGTCGCCCCCCTGCTGATCCTCGCGTTCGACTACGGCATCGGCCCGAAGATCGCGATCGTCGCGCTGATCTGCTTCTTCCCCGTGACGGTGAACCTGGTCGACGGCCTGCGCTCGGTCGAGCCCGAGTTGCTCAAGCTGATGCGCTCGCTCGGCGCCTCGCGGCTCACGACGCTGTGGAAGGTCGAGCTGCCGTCGTCGCTGCCGTTCCTGTTCAGCGGGCTGAAGATCGCCGCGACGGTGGCCGTCATCGGCGCCGTGTTCGGCGAGTGGGCCGGCGCCGACGAGGGCCTCGGCCGGCTCGTCCTGCTCGGCATCAACCAGCTCGAGACCCCGCGCGTGTACGCGGGCGTGGTGCTGCTCACCGCGATGGCGCTGGCGCTGTTCGTGATCGTGTCGCTCGCCGAGCGCGCGGCTGTCCCCTGGAGCCGAAGAGAGGTGCGCTCGTGAGGAAGACCCTGGTGCTGATGGCCTGCGCGGTGCTGGCGGCCGGCGTCGTGGCCGGCTGCGGCGAGCGCGAGGAGGACGAGCGCCCGGACGGCAGCGAGCGCCTCGAGCTGATGCTCGACTTCTTCCCCAACGCCGACCACACGCCGATCTACGCGGCCGAGGCCGGCGGCCACTTCGACGACCTCGGCCTCGACGTCCAGGTCCGCGCCCCGTCCGACCCGGCCGCCCCCCTGCGGCAGGCGGCGGCGGGCCGGGTCGACCTGGCGGTCTCGTACACGCCGGAGGTCATGCGCGCGCGCGACAAGGGTGAGGACGTGGTGGCCGTCGGCGCGCTCGTGCAGCGCCCGCTCACGTCGATCGTCTCGCTCCCGGCCGCGAAGATCCGCGGCCCTGAGGACCTGCGCGGCAAGGAGGTCGGCACCGCCGGCATCGACTACCAGACGGCGTTCCTCCAGGCGATCCTCGAGCGCGCCGGCGTGGACCCGGCGGACGTGAAGGAGCGCAACGTCGGCTTCGACCTGACGCCCGCCCTGCTGACGAAGAAGGTGGACGCGACGCTCGGCTCGTTCTGGAACTACGAGGGCACCGATCTGCGGCTCAGGAAGCGCGACCCCCGGATCATCCGCGTGGACGAGGCGGGCGTGCCGCCCTACGACGAGCTCGTCTTCGTGGCGAGCGAGGAGACCGTCGAGGAGAAGGGCGACCAGATCCGCGGCTTCCTCGGCGCCCTCGCGCGCGGCGTGCGCGACCTCCGCGCGGATCCGAAGAGGGGGCTCGACGCGCTGCTCGCGGCCAACCGCGACCTCGACCCGCGCCTCCAGCGCGAGGTGCTGAA
Source organism: Thermoleophilaceae bacterium (assembly GCA_036389835.1). Classification (GTDB taxonomy): domain Bacteria; phylum Actinomycetota; class Thermoleophilia; order Solirubrobacterales; family Thermoleophilaceae; genus AC-37. The sequence goes on from DASVWC010000106.1 coordinate 29,555, forward strand.
GGCGACGCTGCCGCTGTACGCGCCGCCGAAGGGGCGCCCGTTCGGCTGGCAGGAGCCGCGCGAGTGGAACGCGTTCGGCGACTTCATGCGCGACGCCGGCCTGATCCAGAAGGGCGCCGCCGGCGCCTTCACCAACGACCTGCTGCCCGGCGGCGGGCTGTAGCCGAGCGCCCTAGCGGACCCTGACCGTCTGGCCCATCGTGGTCGGGTGGACCAGGCAGGTCAGCCGGTAGGTGCCGGGCACGTCGAACGTGAAGCTCTGGCTGCCGGCCCGCTGGCCCGAGTAGAGCGACGAGAACCCGCGCGGGCCGTTCGCGACCGTGACCGTGTGCGGCTTCGACCCCCGGAACTGCCAGGTGATCGTGTCGCCGCGCTTGGCGTCGAGCTTGCCGGGGCGGAAGTAGTCGTCGGCCACGGTGATCGGCCCGCCGGCGAACGGGGCGAAGGCCCCGGTCGGCTTGTCGAGCTGCGGGACCTTGAGGTCGTAGTTGGGCGTCTTGTCGAAGCGCTTCGGCCGGCGCAGCTCGGTGAGGTCGGTGGGCATCGGCCCGCACTGCTGGACGCTGTCGTCGCGGACCAGCTGGAGCACCCAGAAGCCCATCGAGGCGACATGCAGGTTGTGCGCGTCGTGCACCGCCCGCCGGCGCAGGACCTCGCCCTTCTTGATCGGGATCCCCTGCGCGGTGCCGAACGTGCCGTTGGCGATCGGCCCGGGCTCGTGGAGGATCGGGCGAATCGTGTTGTAGATGTGGTCGCTGGTGCCGTGGTAGACCGGCGCGCTCAGCAGCCCGCGGTTGCACGTGTCGCTCGACAGCGTCTGGCGCTTGCCGCCGCCGTGCTGGTGAGAGGCGCCCATGAGGATCCGCGCGTCGTAGGGCACCGTCCAGGTCGAGCTGTCCACGAAGTTGGAGCCCTTGGGGCCACCGCCGGGCACGTCGTACGACATGCCGTTGCCCCTGCAGCCGACGACCGTGGGGTAGACCGGCGTACGCTCGTCCTCCGTGTAATAGACCTTCGTGCGCACGTAGACGGTCTTGGGCCTCTTCACGTGGTTCATCACCATCGCGACGAGGGTCCAGTTCGGCGCGCTGCCGTCGCGCCTGCGGTTGACGATCCCGTACTGGGCGCGGCGCTCGGCGGGGACCTGGTCGAAGTTGCCGTCGGGGTGCTCCTCGCCGCGGCCGGTGATGAAGCCGGTCCCGTTCCAGCAGCTCCCCTCCGAGTCGCCCTCGCGCCCGGCCGCGAAGTAGAGGAGGTGGTGGATCATCATCTTCGCGTTCGACAGCGGCTTGGCGTCCGGGTCCTTGCTGTCGACCAGGACCTGCTCCTTGATGCCGGTCACGTAGCCGGGCCTGTCCGGCGCCTCGGAGCCGTTGGCGCGCAGCGGCACGGTGTGCGTGTCGTGCACGTACGGAAGCGTGTCGATCGGCGGCGAGTAGAGCGTGAGCTCCTTCTCGTCCGCAGCGGCGGCCGAGGGTGCGAGCGCGGTGAGCGCCCCGACGATGAGGGGTAGAGCCTTGCGCATTGCGAGTCCGCCGGCTCGCTCAAGCGTAGAGGCTGGCGGCGAGCCTGGCTACGCGGCGCGCACTGTTGGCGCGGGCGGCGCCTCGCCCAGCGCGCTGCACGCGCTCGCGCTCACGCGGTCGAGCAGCTCGCCGACCTGGCGCGCCTCGTCGTCGCTCAGCAGGCTCGCGAACGCCGCCTCGACCTCGCGCAGGTAGACCGGCTCCATCCGCTCGTGCGTCTTGCGCCCGGCCGCGGTGAGCGTCACGCCGAAGCCGCGGCGGTCACTCGGGCAGGCCTTGCGCTCGACCAGCCCGGCGTCGGTCATCCGGTCGAGCAGGCGGGTCACCCCGCTCGGGGTGAGCGCCACCTCGTAGGCGAGGTCGCGTGGGCGCATGCCCTGCTCGCCGGCCGCGTCGAGGGCGCAGAGCACGTCGTACCAGCCGAGCGGCGGGAGGTCGTCGGCCCGCAGGGCGGTCTCGAGCCGGTCGGTCAGCGTGGTCCGCGCGCGCAGGAGCGAGCGCAGGGCCTGGAGCTGGGTCTTGGTCGGTTGAGCCATGTACGTGATTGTAAACGCAATGGTTGACACGTCAACAAAACTTGCTACCGTGTTCATTGCGCAATCAATTACTGCGGAATCAACAAGGAGGCACCGAGAATGACCACCGCAACTTCCCCCACCGCGGTCGCGATCCCCGCCGGAAGCTGGACCGTGGACCCGATCCACTCGACGATCGGCTTCGAGGTCAAGCACTTCGGCATCTCGACGTTCCGCGGCCGGTTCACCGGCTATGAGGGCACGATCGAGACGGGCGACGGATCGCTCGAGCGGGTCGAGGGCAGCGTCCAGGTCGACAGCGTCGACGTGCGCGACCCGCAGCTCGCCGGCCACCTCCAGAGCGAGGACTTCTTCGACGCGGCCAACCACCCGAGCATCGAGTTCGAGAGCACGGGCGTGCGCGGGGTCGAGGGCCGCTACGAGCTCGACGGTGAGCTGACGATCCGCGGCGAGACCCGCCCCGTCACGCTCGAGGTGGAGGTCGACGGCGCGGGCGACGACCCGTATGGCGGGCAGCGCCTGAGCCTCGTCGGCAGGGGCGAGATCAACCGGTTCGACTACGGCATCCCGTTCAACGCGAAGACGCCGAACGGCGCGCTCGTCGCCGGCGAGAAGGTCCGCCTGGTCCTGACGGTCGAGGCAGTCAGGGAGGCGTAGGAGCGATGAGGATCCTCGCGATATCGGGCAGCCTGCGCATCGGCTCGCACAACACGGCCCTCGTCCGTGCCGCGCGGGACCTCGCTCCGGAGGGGGTGGAGGTCGAGCTCTACGACGGGCTCGACTCCCTCCCCGCCTTCTCCGAGGACCGCGAGTCCGTACTGCCGGAGCCGGTCCAGGAGCTCAACCGGCGCATCCGCGAGGCGGACGCGCTGCTGGTGGCGACCCCCGAGTACAACGGCTCGGCGCCGGGGGCGCTGAAGAACGCGCTCGACTGGGCGTCGCGCCCGCACGGCGAGGCCGCGCTCGTGGCCAAGCCGGCCGCGGTGATCGGCGCGAGCACGACCGCCTACGGGGCCAGGTGGGCGCAGGAGCAGATCCGCCGCGCACTGACGCTCTCGGGCGCGATGGTGATCGACGCGGAGCTGGCCGTGGCGCGCGCCGACGACAAGATCCTCGCGCGCGAGGTGGTGGACTCCGCCACCCGCGAGGGACTGAGAGCGGTGGTCGCCGAGCTGGCGGAGGCGGCGGACGCCTTCGCGGGCGGCGAGGCGCTGGCGGCGTAGGGCGGCGCCCCGCCCGGGTCGGTCGCGGCGGCCGCCGTGCCGGCCGATTGGGAACGCCTGAGGGGGCTATGACCCCTTCAGGCGTTCCCAATCGCGCCCCCGGATAGTCTGCCGCCGTGGCGCATGGCCGGCGGATGAGCGGGCGCACGGCGCTGGTCGTGCTGTTCCTCGTGGTCGGCGGGCTCACGCTGGCCGGCACCGGCCTGCTGCCGCAGCCCGAGGAGTTCCGCGAGGACGTCGACTCGTGGGGGGCGATCGGCGTCGTCGGCGTGGCGGGGCTCGCCTTCGCCCACGCGATCGTCTCGTTCCCGTCGGAGATCCTCAACATCGCCGCCGGCTACGCGTACGGGTTCTGGCCCGCGCTCGCCCTGCTGATGCCGGCCTGGGTCGGCTCCTGCCTGCTCGCCTACTGGCTCGCGCGCCGGTTCGGCGACCGGATCGCCAACCGGATCGTCGAGCCCGAGGCGCTCGACCGGCTGCGCACGTGGGCGAGCGACGCGCCGGTGCCGGTGCTGCTCGCCGTGCGGTCGATCCCGGTGGTGCCGATCAACCTCGTCTCCTACGCGGCCGGCCTCGCCCGGATGCCGCTCTGGCGCTTCACCTGGACGACCGCCGCCGGGCTCACGCCGCAGTTCGGCCTGCCGATCTACGCCGGCAGCCAGGCGCGCGACGTGGCGGTCACCGACCCGACCGTCTGGGGAGCGGGGCTCGCGTGGGTCGCGCTGATCCTCGTCGGGTGGTGGGCGTACCGGCGGCTGACCCCTTCAGATACGCCGCGTTGAGCATGTAGAGCCCGGCGAGGGCCGCGTACGGGGCGTACGGCTCGAAGAACTCGCGGACCTCCTCGACGGTCGCGCGGCGCCCCAGCCCGGCCAGCTTGCCGACGAGCTTGACGTAGGCGAGGTCACCAGCGGGGATCTGGTCGTCGCGGCCCTGGCCGTGTAGGGCGAGGGACTCGACCGTCCAGGGCCCGATCTCGCGGATCGCGAGCAGCCGCCGCCAGGCCGGCTCGTGCTGGGCCAGGTCGATCCGCCCGGCGGCCACCTCGCGGCTCACGCGGATCATCGCCTGGGCACGGCCCGCCGCCAGGTCGCACGACTGGAGCTCGGCCTGGGCGCAGGCCGCGAGCCGCGCGGGCGCCGGCACGTCGCGCAGCGTGCCGCACTCGCTGCGGCGGCCGAAGCGCCGCACCAGCAGGCGCTGGATCGCGGACGCGCGCTGGGACTCGATCAGCTGCTCGGTGATCGCCCAGGCCAGCGCCTCGAACGGCTCCGGCCGGCGCAGCGGGCGGATCCACGGCCGGCGCCGGGCGATCGGCCCGATCAGCGGGTCGCGGCGAAAGCGCCGCAGGAACGGGCGGATGTCGTGGTCGACGCCGAGCGCGAAGCGCATCCGGTCGGCCGCGTAGGCGGCGCAGTCGCGGCTGGGCGCGCCGGCGTGGATGCGGACGGCGCCGCCCGCGACCCAGGCGGCGACGACCGCCGGGCCAGACCCGTCGGGGCAGTGGAGCACCCGCGTGAGCGCGCCGTCGCGGCGGCGCAGGACGCCGTCGCGGCCGGCGGGGGGGAGCCGGTACGGGCCCGGAGGGACGACGTCGAGCTCGATCGTCGCCCGGCGGCCGCTCGGCCGCTCGGCCGTACGCGCGAGTGCTGGCGCGGCGGCCGCGGGCACTAGCGCTTGAGCATGTGCACGTCGACGAGGAACGAGCGCGTGGCGGTGACCTCGAGGGCCTTGCCGCGGCGCCGTCCGCCCACGCGGACGCGCCGGGGCCGGTGACGCAGCCCGCGCACGAGCAGCATCGTGGCGAGGCCGGCCACCACCCCGCCGGTCGCGGCGACCACGGGGGCCGCGAGGACGGCCTCGGGGCGCTCGACCTCGCGCCGCGCGCGCGGGACCGGCAGCGGGCGGCCGTCCTCGTCGACGACCTCGGGCGCGGTGTAGGCGGCGTCCTCCACGAGCGGGCGAGTCTACCCCCGCCGCCGGGCGGCAGCCGCCAGCTAGGCGAAGACCCGCTCGTACACGCGGTACCTCTTGACGATCGAGCCGTTCATCGCCTCCATGCCGCGGTTCATCGCCGTGTTGGTCTCGAGGATCCAGCCGGTCTCGCCGCCGCCCACGTGGCGGTGGCGCTCGGCGGTCTCGAAGTGCTCCACGTAGAGGCCGGCGGCCACGCCGGTGTGCTGCATCTGGGGCCTCACCCCGAGAAAGCCCACCCGCACGCGGTCGATCCTGCGCACGCCCCAGAGGAAGCGCACCCAGCCGAACGGCAGCAGCCGCCCGTTGAGCTTGCGGAAGACCTGGTTCACGTCGAGGGCGGTGAGCGCGAAGGCGACGATCTCGCCGGCGCGGTCCTCGGCGACCATCAGCCAGTCCGAGTGCAGCACCGGCCGCGACTCCTTCGCCGTGTGCACCATCTCCTCGACCCGCAGCGGCACGAACCCCCAGTTGTCCTTCCAGGCCTCGTTGTAGACGTCCACGAAGCGCGCCATCTCGCGGTCGATCAGGTCGCCCACCTTCACGTGGCGGATCGTGATCCCGTGCTCGGGCTCGAGCTTCTCCGCGAGCTCGAACATGACCGGCAGCATCTTCTCCTTGTCGCTGACCTCGAGCGTCCACATGAAGAGGTCGATCGCTTTGCCCAGCCCGGCGCCCTCGAGCAGCGGCTGGTAGTAGCGGTGGTGGTAGGGCTGCTTGACCATCGGGCGCAGCTCGTGGCCCTCGATCAGGAGGCCGGCCTCGTCGTTCATCGAGAAGTCCATCGGGCCGACCATCCGGTCGCGGCCGCGCCCGCGCAGCCAGCCCTCGGCGGCGTCGAGCAGGGCGGCGGCGGCCTCGGGGTCGTCCTCGCACTCGAAGAAGCCGAACATCCCCCACTCGTTGCCGTGGTAGGAGTTGAAGTCGTGGTCGAGCTGGGCGCTGATGCGGCCCACCGGCCGCCGGCCGCGCCAGGCCAGGAAGTACTCGGCCTCGGCGTGCTCGAACCAGGGGTTCTTGCGGCGGTCGAGGAAGCGCTTGCGCTCGAAGACGAGCGGCGGCACCCAGTTCGGCTCATTAGAGTAGATCCGCCAGGGCAGGCGTATGAACCGCATCAGGTCCGCGCGCGAGCGGACCGGGCGAACCTCGAGCGACACGCCGCCTGACCCTACCGACCCGATGCCCGAGACCGTGATCGACCTGTTCGAGAAGGCCCGGACGCACGAGCGTCTGGAGCTGCTGCGCGCCGCCCGCGAGAACGACCTGATGCCGTACTTCCGCCTGCTCGAGGGCGAGGCCGGGCCGGTCGTGGAGATGGAGGGCGCCGAGCGGGTGATGCTCGGCTCGAACAACTACCTCGGCCTCAACCGCGACCCGCGCGTGAAGCAGGCCGCCCGCGACGCCCTCGACCGCTACGGCACCGCCCTCACGGGCTCGCGCTTCCTCAACGGCACGATCCCGCTCCACCTCGAGCTCGAACGCGAGCTGGCGGACTGGATGGGCGACGAGGACGCGCTCGTGTTCACGACCGGCTACCAGGCGAACGTCGGCGCGATCGCGACGCTGCTGTCCCCCACCGACACGGTCATCTGCGACTCCGGCGACCACGCGTCGATCATGGACGCGGTGGCGATGTCGCACGCGAAGGTGCGGCCGTTCCGCCACAACCGCCTCGACAAGCTCGAGACGATGCTGGCGCGGGCGACCGGCGACGGCGGCGGCGTCCTGGTCGTGGTCGACGGCGTCTTCTCGATGGAGGGCGACGTTGCCGACGTGCCGGGGATCGCGGCCCTCTGCCGCGAGCACGGGGCTCGCCTGATGGTGGACGAGGCGCACGGGGTGGG
>DASVWC010000107.1:0-29795 GCA_036389835.1 Thermoleophilaceae bacterium
TGCGACGCGAACGGGGAGGGTGCGGCCCCAGGAGCCGCCGGCGGCGCCGTCGGGGCCGGCGCGGGCGGCGCGTACGCGCCCTGGATCTCGGCGATCCGGCTCATCACGCTTTCGACGCTCATCCTTTGATCTGATCGGAGGGGGCGGCAGTACCCTTTAGTACATGGCTTCGAAGCGCCAGATCAACGTGGGCGGCGTGCCGATCGGCGGCGGCGCCCCGGTGGCGGTCCAGTCGATGACGAAGACCGAGACGGCCGACTTCGACGCCACCATGCGGCAGATCCGCGCGGTCGCCGACGCCGGCGGCGACCTGATCCGCTGCGCGGTGCCGCGCGAGAAGGACGTCGACGCGCTGCGGCGGATCGTGGTCGAGTCGCCGATCCCGGTGATCGCGGACATCCACTTCAACCACACGCTGGCGCTCAAGGCGATCGACGCCGGCGCCCACTGCGTGCGGCTCAACCCCGGCAACATCGGCGGCCCCGACAAGGTCGCCCAGGTCGCCGAGAGGGCGAAGGCGGCCGGCGTACCGATGCGGATCGGCGTGAACTCCGGCTCGCTGCCCAAGCACCTGCACGAGCTCGAGCGCGAGAACTCGGTCGAGGCGCTGGTGCAGGCCGCGGTCGAGTTCGTGGAGCTGATGGAGCGGCTCGACTTCTACGACTTCAAGGTCTCGATCAAGTCGACCAGCGTGCCGAACACGATCGCGTCGAACCGGCTGCTGGCCGCCCGGATCGACCACCCGCTGCACCTCGGCATCACCGAGGCCGGCACGAAGTGGTCGGGCTCGCTCAAGTCGGCCGTGGGCCTGGGCACGCTGCTGGCCGACGGCATCGGCGACACGATCCGCATCTCGCTCTCCACCTTCCACGCGGAGGAGGAGGTCAAGGTCGCCTGGGAGATCCTCAAGGCGCTGAAGATCCGCCAGCGCGGCCCCGAGCTGATCGCGTGCCCCACCTGCGGCCGGCTCCAGTTCGACATGGACACGGTGGTCGCCGAGATCGAGCAGCGGCTCGAGTCCTACGAGGAGCACATCGAGGTGGCGGTCCTCGGCTGCGCCGTGAACGGGATCGGCGAGGCCTCGCACGCCGACTTCGGCATCACCGGCGCCAAGAACGAGGGGCTGATCTTCGCCCAGGGCAAGCCGCTGCGGAAGGTCCCGCAGGAGCGGCTCGTGGACGAGCTGTTCGTGGAGATCGACCGCTCGCTCGAGCGCGGCACGACCGAGTTCGAGGAGCGGAAGGCGGCCGAGGGCGCCGCCTGGCTCGAGCGGATCGAGAGCGAGAACGCCGGCGAGCTGACGCCGGAGCGCCTGGCCAAGCTGGAGGCCGAGCAGGCCCGCGCCGAGGCCGAGGGCGCCGACCCCCCTGGCGGGGGGCAGGCGGCTAGCGTGGAGCTCCCGCAGGTGAAGAAGATCGAGCTCGACGAGGCTCAGTCGCCGACCGAGGGCCGGCGCTTCACGCGCGCGTAGCGTCCTCCGGCAGCGAGGGCGTCCAGGCGGCGAGCTCGTCCAGCCGCGGCCCAGCCGGCTCGGGCCCGGCCGCGGCCTCGTCGGCGCGGACCGCGTCGCACAGAGCCGCCACGACCGCCGGATCGAACTGAGTCCCGCGCCCGCGGCGGATCTGCTCGAGCGCGTCGTCGCGCGACATGGAGGGCGCGTAGGGGCGCTCGCTGACCATCGCGTCGTAGGCGTCGCAGGCGAAGATGATGCGGGAGCCGAGCGGGATCGAGTCGCCCGCGAGGCCGTCGGGATAGCCGTTGCCGTCCCAGCGCTCGTGCGAGGAGCGCACGAGCCGCGCGACGGGCACGAGGGCGGGCGCCGCGGAGAGGATCGCCTCGCCGATCAGCGTGTGGCGGTGGATGAAGCTCCACTCGCCGGCGTCGAGCGCGCTCGGCTTGTCGAGGATCGCGTCCGGGATCGCCATCTTGCCGACGTCGTGCAGCTCGGCGCCGCGCGCGATCTCGTCGGTGGCCTCGGGGGGAAGGCCGAGCCTGCGCGCGACGGCGGCGGCCAGGCGTCCCACCGAGCGCAGGTGGTCGTGCAGCTCGGGCTCGCGCTCGCGCAGGACGCGCATCAGCACGTCGCGGGTCTGCGTGCGCGGCGATCCGGCCCGCGCCGACTTCTGCCGGTAGAGGCGCTGGTCGGCGATCTGGAGCGCCTCGGCGGTCGTGACGGCCTCCTCCGGCACGCGGACGGCCCCGAACGACGCGGTCACGTCGAAGCCGCGCCCGCGCTCGGCCAGCGCCGCGCGAGCGCGCCCGGCGGCGGCGTCGGCCGCGCCGCGGGAGTCGTCGAGGAGGATGCAGAACTCGTCGCCGCCCATCCGGTACGCCGAGCCGGCGGGGCCCACGGCCTCCCGCAGCTTCACGCCGAGCCGTGCCAGCAGGGCGTCGCCCGCCGGGTGGCCGAACGCGTCGTTGTAGGACTTGAAGCCGTCGAGGTCGTAGGCGACGAGCAGCGCGGGCGTCCGCGCGGCGCCGAGCACGTGGTCGAGCTCGGCCAGCAGCCGGCGGCGGTTGCCGAGGCCGGTGAGCGCGTCGGTGAGGGCCTCGGTCTGGCTGCTCAGCAGCATCGACTGGTTGTCGTGGAAGGCGAGCAGCATCCGCAGCATCGCGAGGACCAGCGTGACGCAGGCGAGCGCCATCGCCGCGTGCTCGACGCGGACGAAGTGGTCGTAGGCCAGCAGCGAGATCGACGCGAGGCCCGCGATCAGGGTCACCGCGAGCGTCGCGAGCGTGCGGCGCGCCTCGCGGACCGGCGGCGCGGGCTGCCAGGCCGCCGCGGCCATCAGCAGCGCCGAGGCGAGCCAGAGCGAGTCGAGCAGGCCGCCGGCCGAGTAGAGGTCGCGGGCGAGGCGGTCGAGGTAGACGGCGTCGGCCACCGCGCTGGCCATCAGACCGCCGCCGAAGAGCAGCCACATCCGGTCGAGCCGCCAGCCGGTGGCGGTGAAGACGCCGACCACGAGCGCGAGCAGCATCAGGTCGCCGACGGGATAGGCGAGGTTCACGATCAGCGTCGCGAGCGGCGCCCCCGACGCCTGCTCGGTCAGGATCGGCAGGAGGATGGCCGCGCCGACGCCGCCGGCGGCGCTTGCGGCGATCAGGCCGTCGAGCCAGGCGGCGCGCGGCAGCTTGGGCACCCGCGCGCGCACGAGCATGCCGAGCGCCACGTAGCAGGCCGGGTAGAACGCGAGCCACCCGGCGTCGCCGAGCGTGACGGTCTCCTCCGCGGGCGTGCCCTCCACGGCCAGGCTCCAGTAGAGGTCGCCGCTCGCCCAGGCGGCGAGCCCCGCCGCCAGAGCGCCCCAGGCCAGCCGGCGCTCGCGCACGAGCAGCGCGCGCCCGGCGCAGGCGAGCGCCGCCCCGAACAGCACCGCGTCGTAGACCCACGTGTCGACGAGCGTGGTCGCCGCGCCTCCGCCGGCGCCGGTGAGGGCGTGGCCGACGTGGACCGCCAGGGCGGCCGCGAGCAGGCAGGCGAGACCGCGCACGGCGCGGCGCGCGATCGGGGGCACTGCATTCAGCTCGGGAGCGCCAGGGCGCATCGTCTCTACATCGGCAGCTGCGCGAAACCGCTACATCCCGCAAACGGGCGCTCACGCGGGCACCAATAGGCTGGTGGCCATGAGCCGCCTCAGCTCCTACTTCCTCCCGACCGTCAAGGAGGCGCCGGCCGACGCCGAGGCGGTCTCGCACCGGCTCATGGTGCGGGCCGGCCTGACGCGCCAGCTCGGGGCCGGCCTCTGGACGTTCCTGCCGGCCGGCTGGCGCTCGCACCGCCGGGTCGAGCAGGTCATCCGCGAGGAGCTCGACGCGATCGGGGCGCAGGAGATGCTCATGCCGGTCATGCACCCGGCCGACCTGTGGCGCCAGACCGGGCGCTACGGCCTGGCCGAGCAGTTCCGCCTCGAGGACCGCAAGGGCAGCGAGTACGTGCTCGCGATGACCCACGAGGAGGCGGTCACCTACCACGTCGCGCGCGAGATCCGCTCCTACCGCGACCTCCCGAAGATCCTCTACCACTTCCAGGTCAAGGAGCGCGACGAGCCGCGCCCGCGCGCGGGGCTGCTGCGCACGCGCGAGTTCATCATGAAGGACGCCTACACCTTCGACCGCGACGCCGAGGGCCTCGACGCCTCCTACGCCCTCCACGTCGAGGCCTACGACCGCATCTTCGAGCGCTGCGGCCTCGAGTGGTACCGGGTCGAGTCGGACGTGGGGATGATGGGCGGCCACGGCGCGCACGAGTACATGGCGCCGTGCGCGGCCGGGGAGAACGAGGTCGCCCTCGACGGCGCGGGCTACGCCGCGAACATGGAGATCGCAAGCGCGACCCCGCAGCCCGTCGAGGGGCTCTCGGAGGAGCCCCGCCAGGTCGTCGACACGCCGGGTGCGACCACGATCGAGGCGGTGTCGAGCGCCCTCGGAGTGCCCGCGGGCGCGCTCGTGAAGGCGATGCCGTACATCGTGGGCGACGAGCCGGTGCTCGTGCTCGTCCGCGGCGACCACCGGGTCAACGAGTTCAAGCTCCGCAACGCGCTGCGCGCCGAGGCCCGGCAGGCTCGGGAGGAGGAGATCCGCGAGCGCTTCCGCAGCGTGCCCGGGTTCATCGGGCCGGGGACGGGCACGCGGACGCTTGCCGACGAGGCCCTGCGCGGGCTGCGCGGGCTGGTGGCGGGGGCCAACGAGCCCGACCGGCACGTCCGCGGCGTGGAGCTGGGCGCGGACGTGGAGTGGGCGGACGTGCGCGCCGTCGAGCCGGGTGACACGTCGCCGTCCGGCGCCACGATCCGGATCGAGCCGGCCATCGAGGTCGGCAACATCTTCAAGCTCGGGACGCGCTACAGCGAGCCGCTGAACGCCACCTACCTCGACGAGGCCGGCGCGGAGCACCCGATCTGGATGGGTTCGTACGGGATCGGCCCGGCGCGGATCATGGCGGCCGCCGTCGAGCAGTTCGCCGACGACAGCGGGATCTCGTGGCCGCGCCCGATCGCGCCGTTCGACGTGCACGTGGTCGCCCTCGGGAAGGCGGGGGAGGAGTCCTACGCGGTGGCCGAGGCCATCTACCGCGAGCTCCAGACGCTCGGGCTCGACGTCCTCTACGACGACCGGGCCGCCAGCCCGGGCGAGAAGTTCGCCGACGCCGAGCTGCTCGGCTGCCCGCTGCGGCTCACGGTCGGCCGCAAGGGGATCGAGTCGGGCGAGGTGGAGGCGCAGGTGCGCCGCGGGCAGGAGAAGCGCGCGCTCCCGCTCGAGGGCGCGGCGGCGGCCGCCGCGGAGCTGTGGCGCGGGCTCGACTGACCCGCAAGCGGCTGCTGGGGCTCGACCGCTCGGGCCCGCCGCCGCCCGCGACCCGCCGCGGCGCCCCGCTGAACCCGTGGACGATCCCCAACGCGATCGGATTCGCGCGGCTGGCGCTGATCCCGGTCTTCCTCGCGCTGGCGCTGTCCTCGGGCGACGGCCGCGTGGCGAGCGCCTCGATCGTCTACGCCGTGATCGGCGGGACGGACTACCTCGACGGGATCGCCGCCCGCGTGACCGGCCAGTACAGCCGGCTGGGCGTGCTGCTCGACCCCCTGACCGACCGGCTGCTGGTGGTCTCGGGCGTGGTCGTCTGCTGGCACTTCGAGCTGCTCCCGCGCTGGGCGCTGGCCGTGCTGGCGGCGCGCGAGCTGGCGATGCTGGCGCTCAGCGTCGCGGTCACGCGCCGCGGGTTCGAGATCGAGGTGAACATGGTCGGGCGCTGGGGCGTGTGGCCGACGATGTTCTCGCTCTTCCTCGCGATGGTGTCGATCACGTGGGTCGCCGACGTGCTGCTCTACGTCGGGCTGCTGATGACGATGGCGGCGACCCTGCTCTACGTGCGCGACGGCCTCGAACGGCTCCGTGCCGGACCCTCAACCTCCGCTTGACACTTCGAGGCCGTCCAGGGCTATACTGCCGCCTCCCGTCCCCAACCTAGGACGACCCATGGACACCTTCCCCGACCTCGGCGCCCTGTCCGACCAGGAGCTCAAGACCCTGATCGACGACCTGACGCAGCAGGAGCAGGAGGTCTCGTACGAGCGGCGGATCCTCCACGGCAAGATCGACATCCTGCGCGCGGAGCTCGTGAACCGCATGAAGAAGAAGCGCGAGCAGGGCGAGGCGGTGATCAGCGGTGCGGACGTGGACAAGCTCACCGACATCCTCGCCGGCAAGGGTGCTCCCGACGCTCCCCCGGAACCGGACGCGCAGTAGCGCACAATGCACTGTCCCGAGTGCGGGTTCGTCAACACGGAGGGGGCGAACTACTGCCAGAAGTGCGGCGCCTTCCTAGCCGACGTCACGCACGAGCACGAGAACACGACGGCGGCGTGGCAGCTCGACGAGACCGGCGAGATCCAGGCCGTCGACCCGGAGGCGGTCGCCGATGAGGCCACGCTCGTCATCCGCTCGGGCGGTGGGCGCTCCGGCGAGACCTTCCCGGTCGACTCCGAGCGCATGCGCATCGGCCGCAGCCCCGACGCCGAGATCTTCCTCGACGACGTGACGGTGTCGCGCAACCACGCTCTGCTCGTGCGCCGCCGCGACGGCCTGCACATCGACGACCTCGGCTCGCTCAACGGGACCTACGTGAACCGCAAGCGGATCGAGTCGCACAAGCTCGTGGACGGCGACGAGCTCCAGATCGGGAAGTACAAGCTCACCTACCTCGCATGAGCACGGGCTCCGTCGACATCCCCGGGGCCGGGCGGCCGATCGACCGCGACGAGGAGGCGCGCCGCCTGCGCGAGCGCACCGCCCAGAAGTCGCTCACGATCGGCGCCGTCTGCAAGCAGCTCGAGCGCGAGTTCCCCGACATCTCGATCTCGAAGATCCGCTACCTCGAGGACCAGAAGCTGCTGGCTCCGCGCCGCACCCAGGGCGGCTACCGGCTCTACTCGCCGGGCGACGTCGCCCGCCTGCGCACGATCCTGCGCCTCCAGCGCGACGAGTTCCTCCCGCTGCGGGTGATCCGCCAGGAGCTGGCGGCCGGCCGCGCGGAGGCGGAGGTCTCGGGCGGCGGGGCGAAGGGGAAGGGGCCCGACCCGAAGACGCTGCGGCGCGCCTCGGTGGCCGTCACCGGCAAGTCCGCCTCCTACCGGCTGGCGGACGTGCTCGAGGACACCGGCGCGGAGGCGAAGCTCGTCAAGGAGCTGGTGGACTACGGGGTGATCAAGGGCGAGCAGCGCGACGGCGAGACCTTCTACGACGACACCGAGCGCGAGATCATCCGCGCGGTGACCGAGCTGACGCGCTACGGGGTCGGCGGGCGCAACCTGCGCGTGTTCCGCACCTCGGCGGACCGCGAGTCGGCGCTGCTCGAGCAGATCCTCGCGCCGTCGCTGCGCTCGCGCAACCCGGAGCGCCGCAAGGAGGCGATCGAGGCGCTCGAGAACCTGGCGGCGATCGTCTCGCACCTGAAGTACCTGCTGCTCGTGCGCGACCTCCGCAAGATCGCGAACTAGCCCGCTGGACCTCCGCGGTCACATACGCGACATCCCGGACTACCCGAAGCCGGGGATCGTGTTCCGCGACGTCACCCCGCTGTTCCTCGACCCCGAGGCCCTCGACCACGCGATCGCGCGGCTCTCCGGCTGGGCGGGCGACCTCGACGTCGACTACGTCGTGGCGGCCGAGGCGCGCGGCTTCATCCTCGGCGGAGCGATGGCGACGCGGCTCGGAGCCGGCTTCGTACCGGCGCGCAAGCGCGGCAAGCTCCCGCGTGAGACCACCTCGGTCGAGTACGCGCTCGAGTACGGCATCGACGCGCTCGAGGTGCACGCCGACGCCCTCGCCGACGGCTCGCGCGTGCTCGTTCACGACGACCTGCTGGCCACCGGCGGCACCGCCGCGGCCTGCTGCCAGCTCGTGGAGGGCGCCGGGGCGGAGGTCGTGGGATGCGCGTTCCTGGTGGAGCTCGCCTTCCTCGGCGGCCGTGCGCGGCTCGAGGGGCGCGACGTCCACAGCCTGATCGTGTACGACTCGTGACATGCGCATCTCGCGAGCCCGCACCGTGCCCGCGTCCCGCGACGAGGTTTGGGAGGTCGTTCGCGACCCCTACCACCTGCCGCGCTGGTGGCCGCGGGTGGAGCGGGTGGAGGAGGTGACCGGCGCGGCCTGGACGAAGGTGATGATGTCCTCGCGCGGGCGCGCCGTGCGCTCGGACTTCACGCGCGTGGAGACCGACGCCCCGCACCGGATGCTCTGGCGCCAGGAGGTGGACGAGTCGCCGTTCGAGCGCCTGCTGAGCGAGTCGACGATCGAGGTAGTGCTCGAGCCCGAGGGGGAGGAGCGCACCCGCGTGCGCCTGACCGCCGACCAGAGCCTGCGAGGGAAGACGCGCTTCGGAGGGATGATCGTGCGCCGGGCGACCAGGCGGAACCTCGACGAGGCGCTCGCGGGCCTCAGGCGGGCGTTCGGGGGCTGATGGCCGCGGAGCCGCGCATGCGCTGGTGGGGCTGGGCCGAACCCGAGGCGCCGGTCGAGGTCTCCGAGGCCGGCGCCGCGCTGCTGCGCGAGGAGATCGGCATCGGCGACGAGCGCACGCCGCCGGTGGCGCTCGAGGACGTGCGGCTGCCCGAGCCGCGGCCGCTCCCGGACGGGCTGGGCGTGGAGCTGCGCGACGACCGCGAGACGCGCGTGCGCCACGCGGCGGGGCGCAGCTACCCGGACCTCGTGCGCCTGCGCTCGGGCGACGGGTCCGGAGCGCCCGACGCGGTGGCCTACCCGGCCGACGAGGACGAGGTCGCGCGGGTGCTGGCGGCCTGCGCGGACGCCGGCGTGGCGGTCGTGCCGTTCGGCGGGGGGACCAGCGTCGTCGGCGGGGTGGAGGGGCTGCGCGGCTCGCACGAGGCCGTGGTCGCGCTCGACCTGGCCCGGCTCGACGCGCTCGCCGCCGACCGCACGTCGCTGACGGCGACGATGGGGGCCGGCATACCCGGCCGGCGCGCCGAGGCGCGGCTCCAGAGCCGCGGCCTCACGCTCGGGCACTTCCCGCAGTCGTTCGAGTTCGGGACGGTGGGCGGGTACGTGGCCACGCGCTCGGCCGGCCAGGCCTCGACGGGCTACGGCCGCGTCGACGAGATGGTGCTCGGGCTGCGCTGCGTGGCGCCCGCCGGCACCCTCGAGGCCAAGCCGGTCCCCGCGACGGCGGCCGGCCCGTCGCTGCTCCAGCTCCTCGTGGGGTCCGAGGGCGCGCTCGGGGTGATCACGGAGGCGACGCTGGGCGTGCGGCCGCTGCCGGACGAGCGCCGCTACGAGGGCTGGTCGTTCGCGAGCTTCGCGGAGGGCTGCGAGGCGTTCAGGACGCTCGAGCAGGGGCACGTGGCGCCCGACGTGGCCCGGCTCTCCGACGAGGACGAGACGCGGATGGCGATGGCGATGTCCTCGCACGGCGGCCTGGCCGAGCGGCTCGGCAAGGCCTACCTCGGCTGGCGCGGCCACGGCGCCGGGTGCATCGCGATCATGGGGTGGGAGGGGGAGCCCGACGACGTCGCCCGCCGGGCGGCTGACACCCGGCGGGCGCTGCGCGCCGCGGGGGGCGTGTCGCTCGGCGCGCGCCCGGGCCGCTCGTGGCTGCGGGCGCGCTACCTCGGCCCCTACCAGCGCGACGAGCTGCTCGGTCGCGGCGCGTTCGCGGAGACGCTCGAGACCGCCACGACGTGGAGCAACCTGAACGCCCTGCACGACGCGGTGCGCGACGCGCTGCGCTCGGCGCTGGCCGAGCGCGGCACGCCGGCGCTCGTGGCCTGCCACGTCTCGCACCTCTACCCGTCGGGCGCGTCGCTCTACTTCACGTTCCTGGCCCGCGCGCAGCGCGGCGAGGAGCTCGAGCAGTGGGCGGCGGCCAAGCGCGCCGCGATGGACGCGATCGTGTCCAGCGGCGGCACGATCACGCACCACCACGCGGTCGGCCACGACCACGCCGAGTGGCTCGCCGCCGAGATCGGCGAGCTGGGCGTGGAGGCGCTGCGGGCGGTGAAGGACCGCCTCGACCCGGCCGGGATCATGAACCCCGGCAAGCTGCTGCCGCCCGTCTGAGGCGACAGCCAGAGCCGGTGCTAGGGGGCTCCCGGCTGGGCGCCCTGGCCGCCGGTCGCCCCGCCGGGCTGCTGCTGCCCGCCGCCCTGCTGGGCGGCCTCCTGGGGCGACTGGAGGTTGGCGATCTCGCCGCGCAGCACCGAGTTGCCGCTGTGGGCGGTGTTGCGGTCGAGCTTCTCCAGCGAGACGTCGATGTACTTGTACTTCTCGAGCGGCGCGGGGAGGCGGCCGGCGCCCTGGTAGTTGCCGTTCTCGTCGGTCACCTGCGCGCCGAGCGAGACCGCGTCCTTGTCGCTGTTGTAGAGCCAGACCTCGTACGCCTCCTCCTTGCCGGTCGGCTTGAGGCGTGCCTGCACGATCAGGCTCTTGTCGTCGCCGCGCTGGGCGATCACCGCGATCCCCTGGTTCTGGTTGCCGCCCTGGAGCGACTCGAGCAGGAGCTGCCCGACGACCTTGGTGGTCGGCGCGCGCGCCTTGTGGACCTCCGTGTCGATCACGAGGGCGAGGACGCCGGCCACGATCGCGCCGAGGATCAGCAGGCCGCCGACCATCGCGGCGAGGCGGCGCCGGCGCACGGCCTCCTCGGCCTCCGGCGTGAGCTCGTCGCGGCGCGGGCGCTCCCGCCGCAGGGGCTCGCGCTTGCGCTCGCGATCACGCCCGTCGTCGCGCTCCCGGACGCGCTCGCGGCCGGCCCGCTCACGCTCGCGCTCGCGCCGGCGCGGGCGCTCCTCGGGCTCGGCGTCGGGAACCTCCGGGACCTGACCGTCCTCGTACATGTGCTCGAGCGAGTCCATGAGCGAGAGGATCCACATGCGGCTCGCGTCCGAGCGCTTGAGGTGGCTGCGGGTGGCGGTGGCCTCCGCGCTCGACTGCTGGTTGAGCACGTAGTCGGCGATCTGGGGGCGTCGCTGCGACGGCACCCGCTCGGCCGTGCGCGGCGAGAGCTCGACCAGCGCGTCGATCGCGAGCTCGCGCACCCGCTCCGGGCTGATCTGGAGCGCGTCGGCGAGCTGGTCGTACGAGCGGCCGCGCTGGACGACGAGCTCGATGATGGCTCGCTGCTCGGCGGGGAGTTGGTCGAAGGTCGGCATTGGCGGGGCGGAAGGTTAACCTGCCCGCGTGACCGCGGAGCCGCGCACGCCGATTCCGCCCGAGGAGACGCTCACCGGGTACCTGGGAATCGAGCACTTCGACATGGGCGAGGAGCTGGCCCGCGCGCGCTTCGAGGTGGCGTCGAGGCACAAGCAGCCGTTCGGTCTCGTGCACGGCGGGACGTTCGCCACGCTGGCCGAGGGACTCGCCTCGGAGGCGACCATGCGCGTGGTCCACGCGGACGGCATGGTGGCGCAGGGGATGTCGAACAACCTCAGCTTCCTGCGCCCGGTCTTCTCGGGCGCGGTCGAGGCCGAGGCGCGCCGGCGCCACCGCGGGCGCACGAGCTGGATCTGGGACGTCGACATGAGCGACTCCGAGGGCCGGCTCTGCTGCACCGCCCGCGTCACGATCGCGGTGCGGCCGATGCCCGACGAGCTCAAGCGCCAGCTCGGCATCGCCTAGCGCCCGAAGCGGTTCGTGATCGGCAGGCGGCGGTCGCGCCCGAACGCCCGCGTGGAGATCCTGATCCCCGGCGGCGCCTGGCGGCGCTTGTACTCGGCGAGGTCCACCAGCCGGATGACGCGCTCCACGTCGGCGCGGGGCAGGCCGCGGTGCACCAGGGCGTCGGCGTCGAGGTCGCCCTCCACGTAGCCGAGCAGGATCGCGTCGAGCACGTCGTAGGGCGGGAGCGACTGGTCGTCGCGCTGCTCGTAGCGCAGCTCGGCCGACGGCGGGCGCTCCAGCACCGAGCGCGGCACGAGCTCGCGTCCCGCGCGCTCGTTGCGCCACTCGACGAGCCGGTAGACCCAGCCCTTGAAGACGTCCTTGATCACCGCGAACCCGCCGGCCATGTCGCCGTAGAGCGTCGCGTAGCCGACCGACAGCTCCGACTTGTTGCCGGTCGTGAGCACGAGCGAGCCGAACTTGTTCGACAGCGCCATCACCAGGTTGCCGCGGATGCGGGCCTGGAGGTTCTCCTCGGCGATATCCGGCTCGCGACCGGCGAACGGCTCCGCGAGCGTGGCGTCGTAGCCCGCCATCAGGTCGTCGATCGACAGCTCCAGAAGCTCGGCGCCGAGGTTCGCGGCGATCGCGCGCGCGTCGGCGCGCGTGCCCTCGGAGGAGTACGGCGACGGCATCGAGACGCATCTGACCCGCTCGGGCCCGAGCGCGTCGACCGCGATCAGCGCCACGAGCGCGGAGTCGATCCCGCCGGACAGCGCGAGCACCACGCCCTCGAAGCCGTTCTTCTCGACGTAGTCGCGCAGGCCGGTCCTGAGCGCGGCGTAGATCTCCTCGACGGGGTCGAGCGGGTCGGCGACGCTCGCGGGCAGCGGCTCCGGGTCGCCGGCCTCCACCGTCAGCGACGCGAGCACCGGCACCTCGGTGCGGCCGGCCGCGCGCACCGCCGAGCGGTGGCGCGCGTCGCGCAGCCGCGCGGCCGCCACCGCGCCGGTGTCCACCGAGCAGAACGTGAGCGACTCCTCGAACTGCGGCGCGCGGGCGAGCACCGTGCCGTCCTGGTCCACCGCGACGCTGTGCCCGTCGAAGACCAGCTCGTCCTGGCCGCCGACGAGGTTGCAGAGCACGATGGCCGCGAGGTTGTCGCGCGCCCGCTGGATCACCAGCCGTTCGCGCTCGAGCGGCTTGCCCGCGTGGTACGGCGACGAGGACAGGTTGACGATGAGCTGAGCGCCCGCCAGCGCCTCGCTCTGCGCGGGCGGACCGGGGTCCCAGATGTCCTCGCAGATCGTGAGCCCCACCGCGATTCCGTTGAGCTCGATCAGCGCCGGCCCGGGACCGGACTGGAAGTAGCGCTGCTCGTCGAAGACGCTGTAGTTCGGCAGCAGCACCTTGCGATAGACCGCCGCCAGCTCCCCCTCGGCCAGCACGGCGGCGGCGTTGTAGACGTCGTCGGCGCGCTCGGGGAAGCCCACGAGCGCGACGATCCCGCGCACGTCCGCGGCGAGCTCGGTCAGCGCGGCCCGCGCGGCGTCGAGGAAGTGGGTCTTCAGCAGCAGGTCCTCGGGCGGGTACCCGGTCAGCGCCAGCTCGGGGAGAACGACGAGGTGGGCGCCGCCGTCACGCGCACGCGCGATCCGGTCCGCGATCTTGGCGGCGTTGCCGTCGATGTCGCCCACGACGGCGTCGATCTGCGCGAGGGCGACGCGCAGCGTCTCCGTGCGAATCGTCATCGCGTCCAGTATGCCGCCGGCCGCCGGGCCGGCCGCGGGGCTGCATGCGCGCGCCCAGCCGGCTCAGCGAGGGTCGAGGGCCGCCACGGCGAGGATGCGGTCCTCGGTGGGGTGGAGGTGCAGCTCCGACCCGACGTCGAAGCCGGCGCGCAGCTCCTCGGGCACGGGCAGCTCGGCCGTCCTGCCGTCGCCGGTGCGCACCAGCGCCGTATCGTCCGACCAGCGCCCGATCGCCACCGCTCGGCGGTAGGACTCGAACCCGGGTGCCGTTTGACCACTCAACGTGTACTGAGTTAAGCACGTATGAGCGCCGTTGCGCCACCGCGGCGCGCTTCTTTCGCCCCGCTGCGGACCGGGTTACGATCGAGGCGCAGCATGCCTGAGCCCGCCAAGCCCCCCGCGCTCGTGGCCGTCGACGACGACGCCGCCGCCCTCGCGCGCATCGAGGAGGAGCTCTCGCGGCGCTACTCCTGCGACTACCGCATCCTGTGCGCCGGGTCGGCGCAGGCCGCGCTCGGCGCGCTCGAGGAGATGCGGCGCGCCGGCGAGCAGGTCGCGGTCGTGCTCGCCGCCCAGTGGATGGACGAGATGCGCGGGCCGGAGCTGCTGACGCGCGTGAAGGAGCTGCACCCGCTGGCCCGGCGCGCGCTGCTGATCCCGTGGGGCGGCTGGGGCGACCGGCCGACCGCGGACGCGGTCCTGCGCGCGATGGCGCTCGGGCAGATCGACTACTACGTGCTGAAGCCGTGGCATTCGCCCGACGAGTTCTTCCACCGGACGATCTCGGAGTACCTGCACGAGTGGTCGCGGGCGGCGGTTGCCCGTCCGCAGGAGATAGCCGTCGTCGCGGAGCCGCGCTCGCCGGTCACGCACGACATGCGCAGCCTGCTCGCGCGCAACGGGGTCCCGCACGCCTTCCACGCGCCGGGGTCGGAGGAGGCCCGGACGCTGCTGGAGGCCGCCGGCGTGGAGTTCACCGGCGTGCCGGTCGTGACGATGCTCGACGGCAGCGTGCTCGTGAACCCGACGAGGACCGAGCTCGCCGCCGCGTACGGCGTGTCCACCGAGGTCGAGGAGGAGCGCGACTTCGACCTCGTGGTGGTGGGCGCCGGGCCCGGCGGGCTGGCGGCGGCCGTGTACGCGTCGTCGGAGGGCCTGCGGACGCTCGTCGTCGAGCGCGAGTCGATCGGCGGCCAGGCGGGCTCGAGCTCCCTGATCCGCAACTACCTCGGCTTCTCCCGCGGCGTGACCGGCGCCGACCTGGCCCAGCGGGCCTACCAGCAGGCCTGGATCTTCGGGACCCGCTTCGTGCTGATGCGGACCGCCACCCGGCTCGGGTCCGGCGCCGGTCACCACGTGCTCGAGATATCGGACGGGAGCGAGGTGAGCGCCCGCGCGGTCGTGCTCGCCACCGGCGTGTCGTACCGGCGCCTGAGCGCGCCGGGCCTCGAGGAGCTGACCGGCTCGGGCGTGTACTACGGCGCGTCGGTCGCCGAGGCACCTGGCTTCACCGGCGAGGACGTCTACGTCGTCGGCGGCGGCAACTCGGCGGGCCAGGCCGCGATGCACCTCGCCCGCTTCGCCCGGCGCGTGACGATGCTCGTGCGCGGGCCGTCGCTCGCCGCGACGATGTCGCGCTACCTCATCGACGCGATCGACGCGGCCGCGAACATCGAGGTGCTCGCGGGCACCGAGGTCGTGGGCGCGAGCGGCGACGGCCACCTCGAGCGGCTCACGCTGCGCGACGGCTCGGGCGAGCGCGAGGTGGCCGCGGCCGCTCTGTTCGTGCTGATCGGCGCCCGCCCGCACACCGACTGGCTGCCGGCCGGGATCGAGCGCGACCCGCGCGGCTACGTGCAGACGGGGCCGCTGGTGCATCCCTACGACCGCTGGCCGCTGCCGCGCCCGCCACAGCCGTTCGAGACGAGCGTGCCCGGCGTGTTCGCGATCGGCGACGTGCGCGCGCAGTCGGTCAAGCGCGTGGCCTCGGCCGTGGGGGAGGGCTCGGTGGTGATCGGTCAGGCGCAGCACCACCTGGCGGAGCGGGAGTCCGCGCCGCTCGGCTCGGCGTAGCACGCCGCGGCGCGCCGCTCGGCACGCCTCCACCGCCAGAGCGCTCCCGAAACGGCGCTGGGTGGGGAAGCTGATCGAGGTGGGCTCTCTAAGGGTCGAATAGCGGCCCTAAGAGAGCCCACCTCCCGTCCCGCGGCCCTGCCCGGCGGCCTCGCCCAGCAGCCGCTCCACGACGACCACGTCGCGCCACTCGCCGTCGAGGCGGCCGTGGCGGCGGAAGGTGCCGACGTCATCGAACCCGCAGCCGCGGAAGAGCGCCCGGCTCGCCCCGTTCTCGGGGAAGAGCAGGCCCACGACCTTCCAGAGCCCGCGCTCCTCGGCCGCGGCGCAGATCGCCTCGACCAGCTCCCGCCCGGCTCCGCGCCCGCGCGCGTCGCGGGCCACGTAGACCGACACCTCGGCCACGCCGCCATAGGCGCAGCGATCGCTGTACTCGCCGAGCTTCGCCCAGCCGAGCACCCGGCCGGCGTCCTCGGCCACGACGAGCGGCAGCTCCGCCCCGATCCACGGCTCGACGTCGGCGGGGCCGCGCGGCTCGGTCTCGAACGTGGCGACCCGGTCGGCGATCCCCTCGTTGTAGATCGAGGCGATCGCCGCCGCGTCGTCGGTCCGAGCCGCGCGGATCACATGGCGAGCCTAGGCGAGCCCCGGATCCGGGTCCGCGACCGGCACTCCCGTCCGCCCCGTCCCGCGGGTGCCGTCGCCGTCGGGGAGGACGAGGATCGCGCCCTCGCCGGAGGCGTACGCCTCCTCGCCGTGCTGGGTGACGTCCATGCCGATCGACTCCTCGCGCTCGGTCGCCCGCAGCGGCATCAGCGCCCCGAGGACCTTGAGCAGGACGAACGTGACCACGAACGCGTACACCGGCGCGGCCAGCGCGGCGAACGCCTGCCACTTGAGCTGGTCGCCGTTGCCGTAGGCGAGCCCGTCGGAGAGCGCGTTCCAGTTCTGCTGGGCGAAGAACCCGATGAACAGGATCCCGGTGAAGCCCGCGATGCCGTGGGCGGCCAGCACGTCGAGCGTCTCGTCGATCCGCGTGCGCGGCCGCCAGACGATCACCGCGTAGCACGGGAGCGCACCCGCGGCACCGAGCAGCATCGCCCAGCCGGGCGCGATGAAGCCGCCCGCCGGGGTGATCAGCACGCAGCCGACGATGATCGCCGTGGCCGCGCCGATCGCGGTGACCTTGCGGCCGCGGATCAGGTCGAGCACGAACCAGGTGACGAGGCTGCACGCGGGCGTGAGCATCGTGTTCGTGAACGCGAGCACGCTGTTCTGGCCGGTGTTGAAGCCGGAGCCGCCGTTGAAGCCGAACCAACCGAACCACAGCAGGCCGGCGCCGAGCAGGACGTACACCGAGTTGTGCGGCAGCAGGGCCTGGCGCCCGTAGTCCTTGCGGGCTCCGACCACGAGCGCGGCCGCGAGCGCCGAGAAGCCCGACCCCATCTCCACCGGCACGCCGCCGGCGAAGTCCAGCGTGCCGCCCTCGATCAGCCAGCCGCCGCCGAACGCCCAGTGCGCGAGCACCGCGTAGACGAGCACCGACCACAGACCCGCGAAGATCAGGAAGGCGCCGAAGCGCATCCGCTCCACGACCGCGCCCGAGACGAGCGCGACGGTGATGATGCAGAAGGTCGCCTGGAAGGCGAAGAAGACGAGGTGCGGGATCGTCGTCCCGTCGCGCGGCTCGAAGGTCACGTCGTGGAGCAGCGCGTGCCCGAAGCCGCCCGCGAGGTCGCCCGTGCCGTCGAACGCGATCGAGTAGCCGACGGCCGCCCACGTGACGGCCGCGACGGCGATCGCCCCGACGCACATCATGAACGTGTTCAGCGTGTTCTTGCCGCGCACGAGCCCGGCGTAGAAGAGGCCGAGCGCGGGGGTCATCAGGAGGACTAGAGCGGTGGCGGCGAGCATCCAGGCGGTGTCGCCGGTGTCCACCTCGGCTGCTGCCTGGGCGAGGATGGTCGGGATCTCGCTCATTTGCCCACCGGGGTCACGGCGCCGTGGTCGATCTCACCCGTGCGGATGCGGACCGCGCGCTCGAGCGGCACCACGAAGATCTTCCCGTCGCCGACCTCGCCGGTACGGGCGCCGCGGCAGAGCGCCTCGATCGTCGGGTCCACGAACTCGTCCGAGACGGCGATCTCGAAGCGCACCTTGTCGTTGAGGCCCATCTGGACGGTCGTGCCGCGGTAGGTCTCGACTCGCTCGAGCTCGCCTCCGTGCCCCTGCACCCGGCTGAGCGAAACCCCGCGCACCTCGGCGAGGAAGAGGGATTCGAGTACGTCGTTCGCCTTCTCCGGGCGGACGATGCCTATGACGAGCTTCAAGTCGTGGCTCCTTTTCGAGGACGGAGGGAGTCTGTGCGCCCGCCTCGGAGGCGTCATTCGCCCGGCGTACAGGATTCGCGCCGGTCGCTTGTACAGATGGAGCGGCCCTCCCGGTAGCCTCCCGGGGAGGGATACGAGAGACCGAGGAGAGACCGCCATGGAGCCCCAGCTCAGCGAGAGCCAGCAGCAGGCGCTGCGAGCCTTTTGCGACACGATCATCCCGCCGATCGAGCGCGAGTCCGATCCCGACGGGTTCTGGGGCCGCAGGGCGAGCGACCTGGGGATCGACGCGGCCGTGGCCGACCTCGTGCTCGGCATCCCGGACGAGACGATCCGCGGCGGCCTGCTCCAGCTCCTCGACGTGCTCGCGTCCCAGGGGATCGTCCGGCCGCTCTCCCAGCCCTCCCGCGAGCAGATCATCCGCAACCTCCAGCTCGCCTCGCCCGAGGCCGCGGCCGGCGTCAACGCGCTGACGAGCATGACCTGCTTCCTCTTCTACGGCGTGCCCGACCCGCAGACGGGTCAGAACCCGAACTGGAAGGTGCTCGGCTACCCGGGCCCGGCCGGCGCGCCGCCGGACGCCCCCAAGCCGATCCAGCCGCTCGATCCCGACGACGGCGCCACGCTCGAGGCCGACGCCGTCGTGGTGGGCTCGGGCTCGGGGGGCTCGGTCATCGCCGGCACGCTGGCGAAGAGCGGCCTCAAGGTGATCGTCGTCGAGGCGGGCGGCTACTTCAACGAGGCCGACTTCGCACAGCTCGAGCTCAAGGCCTACCAGGACATGTACTGGCGCGGGGGGCCCAACCCGACGGCCGACGGCAACATCGCGCTCCAAGCCGGCACGACGCTCGGCGGCGGCACCGTGATCAACTGGCAGAACTGCCTGCGCACCAAGCCGTTCGTGCGCGAGGACTGGGCTCGCGCGGGGCTCGAGGGCGTGGACGGACCCGACTACGACCGCCACCTCGACACCGTCCTCGCGCGCATCTCCGCCACCGACCAGGCCAGTGACTTCAACGGGCCGCACGAGCGCCTGAGGGAGGGCTGCGAGGCGCTCGGCTGGGACTTCCGGACCATCGTCCGCAACGCCGACCTCGAGAGGTACAGGCCCGAGCTGGCCGGCTACGGCGGCTTCGGCGACCAGTCCGGCAGCAAGCAGAGCGGCGACAAGACGTGGCTGCTCGACGCCGTCGAGCACGACGCCGACGTGCTGGTCCGCACGCGCGCGCAGCGGGTGATCACCGAGGGCGGCCGCGCCGCCGGGGTCGAGTGCGTGCGCCTGAACGACGACGGCACGCCACGCGGCACGCTGACGGTCCGGGCGCCGCGGGTCGTGGTGGCGTGCGGGGCGCTCGAGTCACCCGCGCTGCTGCTGCGCTCGGGCATCGGCGGGCCGGCCGCGGGCAACTACCTGAGGCTCCATCCGGCCAGCGCCGTCCTCGGCGTCTACTCCGAGGACCAGCGCAGCTGGTGGGGGGCTCCCCAGACGGGCCTGTGCGACGAGTTCGACGACACCGCCGACGGCTACGGCTTCCTGGTCGAGGGCGCGCAGTACGCTCCGGCGATCGGGGCCTCGGCGGCCCCGTGGACGAGCGGCGAGGACCACAAGTCCGTGATGGCGGACTGGAGATACGGCGCCACGTTCGTGTCGCTGATCCGCGACCGCGGGCATGGGCGGGTCGAGATCGACGCCAGCGGCGAGGCCGTCCCGTGGTACTCGCTCGAGGACGAGGTCGACCTCGAGAACACCCGCCTCGGGATCGAGGCCCAGATCCGCATCCACCACGCGGCCGGCGCGAAGGCGGTCATCTCCCTCGCGCAGGGCAAGCCCACCTGGCGCTACGGCGACGATCTCGAGGCGTTCGTCCAGCGCGCCCGGCGCGTGCCGATGCGCGCCGGGGGGCAGAAGCTGTTCAGCGCGCACCAGCTCGGGAGCTGCCGGATGGGCAGCGACCCGGCCACGTCGGTGGCGAACGGGTGGGGCGAGCTCCACGACACGCCCGGCGTCTGGATCGGGGACGGCAGCGCGTTCCCGTCTGCCAGCGGCACCAACCCGATGATCTCGATCATGGCGCTCGCGCACCGCACGGCGGAGGCGATCGCGGGGACGAGGGACGAGTCGATCCGCGAGCCCGCGGCGGCGAGCGCGCACTAGAGGAGGCACGACGATGGCAGTCGAGACACAGGCACCGCAGGCCCCGACGCACGACGCGCCGCCGATCGACCGGGACCGCCTCTACATCGGCGGCGAGTGGGTCGAGCCGAGCGGGACCGGGCGCTTCGAGGTGATCGACGCGACCACCGAGGAGGTCATGGGCAGCGTCCCGGCCGGCGACGCCGCCGACCTCGACCGCGCCGTCGCCGCGGCGCGCGCGGGCTTCGAGGCCTGGTCGGCGGTCGCGCCGTGGGAGCGCGCGCAGGCCTGCCAGGCGATCGCGGCCAGGCTCGCCGAGCGGGCCGAGGAGATCGCGGTGTTGGTCAGCCGCGAGGTGGGCATGCCGCTCGACGTCTCGATGCAGATCCAGGCCGGGCTGCCGGCGATGGACTTCGCCTCGATGCCCGCGGTGGTGGAGGACACGGTCTGGGAGGAGCGCGTCGGCAACTCGCTGATCGTGCGCGAGCCGGTCGGCGTGGTCGGCTGCATCACGCCGTGGAACTACCCGCTGCACCAGATCTGCGCGAAGGTCGCGCCGGCGCTGGCCGCCGGGTGCGCGGTCGTGGTCAAGCCGAGCGAGGTCACGCCGCTGAACGCGTTCGTCCTCGCCGAGATCGTGGACGAGCTGGATCTGCCCGCCGGCGTGTTCAACCTCGTGACCGGCGACGGTCCGACCGTCGGCGAGGCGATGACCCGCCACCCCGACGTGGACATGATCTCGTTCACGGGCTCGACCCGGGCGGGGCGGCTCGTCTCGCAGGCCGCGTCCGAGACCGTCAAGCGCGTGGCGCTCGAGCTGGGCGGCAAGTCGCCGAACGTGATCCTCGACGACGCCGACCTCGAGGCGGCGGTCGTGGACGGGATCGGCAAGTGCTACCTGAACTCCGGCCAGACCTGCTCAGCGCTCACGCGAATGCTGGTACCGCGCGAGAAGCTGGAGGCCGCCGAGCGGATCGCGGCGGAGGTCGTGTCGGAGATGAAGGTGGGCGATCCCTTCGAGCCCGGCGTGACGCTCGGCCCGCTGGCGTCCGACGCCCAGCTCGAGCGCGTGCGCGGCTACATCCGCAAGGGCCGGGAGGAGGGCGCGAAGCTCGTCGCGGGTGGGGAGGAGCCGCCGGAGGGGGTCGAGCGCGGCTACTTCGTGCGGCCGACGGTGTTCAGCGAGGTCGACCCGAAGTCCACGATCGCCCAGGAGGAGATCTTCGGCCCGGTGCTCGCGATCATCCCCTACGACGACGAGGACGACGCGGTCCGGATCGCCAACGACACGATGTACGGACTCGCCGGAGGCGTGTGGTCCGGCGACGAGGAGCACGCCAAGGCGGTCGCCCGCCGCATCAGGACCGGTCAGGTCGAGATCAACGGGGCCACGTTCAACCCGCTGGCGCCGTTCGGCGGCTTCAAGCAGTCGGGCCACGGCCGCGAGCTGGGGCGGTTCGGCCTCGAGGAGTTCCTCGAGATCAAGTCGCTGCAGCTCTAGCGGCGGCCGGGGCGCCCGGCTAGGCGGGGGCGGCGCCCACGCTGACGATCCGCGCGTCGATCGCTCGCGCCAGCGCCTTCGGGTCGACGCTGAACAGCGTGTTGCCGTCGCCGCCCGCGGCCCAGATCAGCTCGTGGTCGCAGAGCGCCTCGTCGAAGACAACGGGGAGGTCGTGGCCGACCGGCGGCACGCCGCCGACCGCGAAGCCGGTCGCCGCGCGCACCTCGTCCGGCGAGGCCTGCCGCACCTCGGCGCAGTCGAAGGCGTCGGCCAGCAGGTCCATGTCGGCGCGGTGCGCGCCCGAGACCACCGCCAGGATCGGGTCGCCGTCGGAGACGAACACCAGCGACTTGGCGATCGCGGCCGGGTCGGCGCCGACGGCCGCGGCCGCCTCGGCGACCGTGCGGGTCGGGCGCTCGAGCCGCTTGACCTCGATGTCCAGCGACAGCGCGCGCGCCGCCCGTATCACCTTCTCGACCATCGATTCCAGCGTAAGCCCGCCTGTCAAGCGGCGCCACCGACCTGGTCACACTTGGCGCTGCGGAGCGCGTGCCGGGCGCTACGCGGGCGGCGGCGCCGGCGGCGCGGCACCGCCCGCCCGTGGCGCGGCGGCGCTGACCGTGGCCGCGCCGACGCGGCGGGCCGGGCGGCTGCCGTTGCGAGCGGCGCGGGCCGGCTCCTCGGGCGCGGTCAGCTCGACCCCCGCCGCCTCGGCCAGCTCCGCCAGCGCGGCCTGGAAGTCGCGCGCCAGCTGGTCGAGGTCGGCCATCACGTCGTAGTCGCCGACCAGGCCGAAGTTGATGCGGCCGTTGTAGCTCATGATCGCCACTC
Organism: Thermoleophilaceae bacterium; assembly: GCA_036389835.1. Taxonomy (GTDB): domain Bacteria; phylum Actinomycetota; class Thermoleophilia; order Solirubrobacterales; family Thermoleophilaceae; genus AC-37. Next base: position 22,228 of record DASVWC010000107.1, read on the forward strand.
CTAGGGCCTGGTTGGGGGCCAGCGGGACCATCGGGAACAGCTCGATCATCTTGCGGCCCATCATGTAGAGCGGGATCTGCGGTCCCGGCACGTTGGTCACGACCAGGTTGAAGAAGCGCTGGCGCACGACGAGCCGCGACGCCTGGCCCATGATCGTGGGCGGGGCGAAGCCGGTCAGCTCGGTGAGCATCTGCGCGCCCACCGCCTGGCCGCTGTCCTTGACCCGCTGCATCGCCCGCGAGATCGCCTGGAGGCAGGCGACCGGGTCCTCGATGCCGACCGGGAGCGGCGCCATCATCGCCGCGACCTGGTTGCCGAGCGCGCCGCGCGCCTCGTCCGAGCGCACGCTGACCGGCACCATCGCGGTCAGCTCGAGGCCCTCGACGTCCACGCCGCGGCGGCGCAGGTCGCGCCGCAGCGCCCGGGTGACGACCGCGAGCATCACGTCGTTCACCGTCCCGCCTAGCGAGTTCTTGATCGCCTTCACGTCGGCGAGCGAGCAGCGCGCCCACGTGAACCGCCGGTGCGGCCCGATCGACGTGTTGTAGGGCGACGGCGGCGCCGGGCTCATCCCGGCCCAGGCCATCGCGCCGACGCCGGCGAGCGCGCCGACCGCCGCGCCGGCGATGCGCCGGGGCGCGCGGAACGCGGACCGCACCCCGCGCACGATCTCCGCGGGCACCGTCGCGCGCTCGATCAGCGCCTCGGCGAGGAGCTGACCCCTGGACGGCAGCGGGCGCGGCAGCCAGCGCCGCGGCGGATCCGGGATCGGGGCCGGGTCGGGGGAGACGTCGAAGAGCACGCTCGCGATGTCCACGCCGGAGATCCCGTCCACCAGCGCGTGGTGCGTCTTGCTGAGCACCGCGAAGCGCTCGCCGCCGCCGAGGCCCTCGACGATCCACATCTCCCAGAGCGGCTTGTCGCGGTCGAGCTGCTGGGAGAAGACGCGACCGGCGAGGTTGCGCAGCTGCTCCTCGGACCCGGGCGGGGGCAGCGCCGTGGTGCGCACGTGGTAGTCGAGGTTGAAGTGCGGGTCGTCCACCCAGCGCGGGCGGCCCTGCTGGAGCGGCACGAAGGCGAGCTTCTGCCGGTAGCGCGGCACCAGGTGCATCTTGCGCTCGAGCGCCTCGACCAGCTCGTCGTGCGGGGGCGGCGAGCCCTCGAACAGCATCACGCCCGCGACGTGCATGTGCGAGTTGTCGCTCTCGATGTGGAGGAACGACGCATCGAGTCCAGTCAGCCTGTCCTCCGCCATCCTCTCCCTCCTCTCCTGCTCGGGATCCCGGGTACGTAGATTACGCGCCCCGTGTACGCCGACGAGATCCTGCGCCCGTGGCTCGAGGCCGCGCTGTCCCTCGTTCCCGGGGTACGCCTCTTCGATGCACACACCCACACGGGCAGCAGCGACCCCGACGGCTTCAAGGCGACCGCCGACGAGCTGGTCGCGGGGCTCGACCTGGCGGGAGCGCGAGCGGTGGTGTTCACGACCCAGGAGCCCGGCGGCTATCCGGAGGCCAACGACCGGGTCATCGCGGAGGCGGAGGCGTCCGGCGGCAAGCTCGTCCCGTTCTGCCGCCTCGACCCCGCCGACGAGCCGCTGGCCGAGGCGGAGCGGGCGCTCGGCCGGGGGGCGCGCGGCATCAAGCTGCACCCGCGCGCGGAGGGCTTCCGGCTCGACGACGAGCGGCTCGCGCCGGTGTTCGCGCTCGCGGACGAGCGCAGGCTCCCGGTCCTGACCCACGCCGGCCGCGGCATCCCGGCGCTCGGGGAGGACGCGCTGGCGGTCTGCGGCCGCCACCCCGGCCTGCGGCTGATCCTGGCGCACGACGGGGTCTCCGACCTCGGCTGGATCTGGCGCCACGCCGCCGACCACCCGAACCTCTACTTCGACACCTCGTGGTGGTCCACCACCGACCACCTCACGCTGTTCGGCCTGGTGCCGCCGGGGCAGATCCTGTTCGCCAGCGACATGCCCTACGGGACCACGACCGTGGGCGCGATCATGGCGCTGCGCTGCGCGCTCCAGGCCGGGCTGCGCCCCGAGCAGGTGGGCTTCGTCGCGGGCGGCCAGCTCGAGCGGCTCGTGGCCGGCGAGGAGCCCGAGGACCTCGGGCCGGCGCCTGGCAACCAGGAGCTGCGGCTCGACGTCGTCACCCAGCGGATCCACGACTACTGCGTCGCCGCGCTGTCGCGGATGCTGATCGGCGACCCGGCGCGCGACTACGTGGGCCTGGCGCGGCTCGCGTGCGTGATGGGGGAGGGGACGCCGCACGGGGCCGTCGGCGAGTCCGTGCTGCGGCTGCTCGACGCGATCGACGACTTCGTGGCCTCCACCGACTACCGGCCGCCCGAGGCGGGCGCACCCGGCCCGCGCCTGCCGTACCCCGCGATCAGCATCGTCGTGATCGCGGCGAACGTCGCGATGACGCCGGACGTCGCCGTTCCCTAGGCGGGCGCCGGCGCCGGAGCGGGCGCCCCGGCGGCGAGCTCGGCCGCCCGCGCGCGCAGCCAGTCGAGCCCGTCGGGCTTGCGCTCCTGCTCCTCCCAGCCGGCGAGCGCGTCGCGGATCCGCCCCTCGAGGTCGGTCACGGCCAGCACCTCCACGTGCCCGGAGTCCTGGCGCACGACGTACAGCTCACCCGTCTCGGGGTTCCAGGAGGCGACCCGCCGCGCGCGGTGAGAGGGCGAGCGCCAGCGCTTGCCGAACGAGATCGAGTGCACGCTGCGCCGCGCCGGATCGTCGGCGAGGAACGCCGCGTAGCTCGGCCAGGTCGCGCCCGGGCGCCCGCGCCAGACGCCCTTCTCCACCGCGTCCTGGTAGGTCCCCGCGAGCGTCAGCAGCGTGTTCATCCGCGCCCGCGACGGCCCCAGCAGACGCTCGCAGTGATCGGTCTCCCCGAGCGCGTAGGCGGTGAAGGCGACCATCGCGAAGCTGCCGACCAGCGTCGACACCGACAGCGCCTCGAGCGAGAAGTAGAGCGCGAACCCGACGTCCACGGTCACCCCGGTCGGGTCGCGGTCGAGCAGCCACTCCTCGAGGATCGCGGGCGTCACCGTCAGCCCGATCACCACGAACGCCAGCACCGCGATGATCAGGCCCGCCAGCAGCACCCGGATCGAGATCTGCACGGTCCACTGCCTCACGACCATGCGCTTGACCTCCTTGGACATGGCTATCCGCCGCGGATCGACGCCGGACTTCATCATCCCGGCGATGTGGGGGTCGTCGGGCGCGGGCTTGGCCGCGCGAGTCGGCTTGACCACGTCGGTCAGCCGCATCTCGTCGTCCTCCTCGCCCTCCGCGTCCGAGCCGTAGGTCTTCTCCGCCTCGTCGCGCGCGAGCGAGCGGATGAACGCGACGACGCAGAGCAGGAGGAGCCCGTTGAGGAACGTGACGCGGGCCCAGTCCAGCTCGCCGACGACCTTCCAGATCTCCTCGACGAACGACAGGAAGAACAGCGCCGCGATGATCACCGGCAGCGTGCGCAGCACGTCGCCGACCGTGCTCAGCAGGCTGTCGAGGGCGGAGCGGCTCAGCGCCCCCAGGCGGCCCAGCGGCTTGAACTTCGCCTCGAGGCCGAAGACCCCGGCGGCGCCGCCCACCAGTGCGGCATGGGCGTAGAGCGGCTGCCCACCGCTCCCGGGGGAGCCGGAGAGATCGCTCTCGGAGAAGCTGACGAGGCTGTCGCTGAACTGGGGGTCCAGCAGCCCCGTCGCCAGCAGGAGGTGCGGTGTGAGCAGGTAGGCGGCGAGCACGGCGCTGCCCGCGAAGCCGATCTTGCGCGCGGCGAGCGGACCGTCGCGGCGGCGCGTCCCGTACCAGACGGTGAGGACCAGCACGAGGCAGCCGCCGGCGGCCACGTCGATCGCGGCCAGCGTCATGAACCGCGACGGAGCCACGTCGCTCACCGACGTCATGAACGTCCAGGCGACGAACCAGATCAGCGGGAACAGCCCCGAGACGGCGAGCACGCGCGGCTGCGCGAGCTGGCGCACGAAGATCTCCCAGGTGCTGAGCCCGCCCGCCTCCGCGACGATCGGCTGGAGGCCGCCGTTTAGCAGTCGCCGCTCCACGTCGCCGCGCGGCGGCAGCCGCGGCTCCTCGTGTGACTCGTTGTGCCCCAGCAGCATCGCCGCGCCCCCGCGCCAAAGACTGCCGCGTCGCGCGCACCCAGTCAAGCTCCCTCGACCGCCGTCCCGGGGCCGGCGCAGCGTCCGTTGCAGTGTGCGCGCACTCACGGACCCCGGCGCCGAGCCTCGTACCGTGTACGAACAGTTGTTCGATCGGCCCCTAGCCGAGCCGTCGCCCACACCGAGTGGCGACGGGCGGGGGACCCACCTGCAGCGACGCACGCCAGCGTCGCGCATGGGGCGAATCGGCCGGTGATCCGGCCGTAGCGACTCCTCACGGGAGCCGCGAGCCCGCCAGCTAACCCCGCAGGCGCCGGCCGGAAAGGAGTACCCCAGTGAACACGCACACCCGCGTGCGCGGGCGCCGGCTGGCGCGCGCGCTCGCAGCCACGTCGCTAGCCGGGCTCGCCGCCGCGGCGGCCGCTCCCACGGCCGTCTCGGCTCCCGCCGGGTCCGACACGATCAGCGTCAACGCCCAGCGCCACGTGCTGAACGGGCAGCGGGTCCGCATCGCGGGCACGCTCGGCTCGGGTCAGGCGAACCGGACGGTCGTCGTCCGCGTCCGCCACGGCGGCGACTGGAGGACGGTCGACCGCGTCAAGACGACCAAGGGCGGCAACTACGCCGCCGTCTGGACGCCGCGCGGCCTCGCCCGCTACGGCGTGCGCGTCGGCACCGCCGACGGCTCCGCCAAGCGCAGCCTCACCGACGGCGTCACCGTGTACCGGCGCAGCGCCGCGTCGTGGTACGGCCCCGGCTTCTACGGGAACCGCACCGCGTGCGGCCGGACGCTCGGCCGCGGCACGCTCGGCGTGGCCCACAAGAGCCTCCCGTGCGGCACGAAGGTCACGCTGCGCTACCGCGGCCGGACCGTCGTCGCGCCGGTGATCGACCGCGGGCCGTACGCCGGCAACCGCGAGTACGACCTCACCGCCGCGACCAAGCAGCGGCTCGGCTTCGGCTCGACCGGCACCGTCTGGTCGAGCCCGCAGCGCTAGCCGGTCAGGATCGCCAGGCCCTGTCCGCCCACCACGCCGTCGCGAGCGTGAGGGCGGCGGGGCCGTACGCGACCCAGTGGCGCACCTCGAAGCGCTCGTGGAAGAGCACGAACGCCGGGAGGGGGAGGACCATCACGAGGAACCACCGCCCCCCGCCGCGGTACTGGGCGTAGGCCGCCAGGCCCAGCAGGCACAGCGACTCCGTCACGATCTCCTCGACGTCGTTCGAGGCCCAGGCGACGAACGTGGCGACGGCGTAGGCGACCAGCAGCGCTACGACGCTCAGAGCGCCATCTCCAGCTGGCCCGCCGGCGCCTGCTGCGCGGCGCGCGGCCTGCGCTCGCCCTCGTCCAGTCCCGCCACGCGCACGCCGATCAGCCGCACCGGGCGTGGCGGGTCGAACTCGCGCAGCAGCTCGCGCGCGACCGCGCTCACGATCGCGAAGTCGTTGGTCGGCTGCTCGCGCGTGCGCGCGCGGGTGTGGGTCGAGAAGTCGTCGAGGCGGACCTTGATCCCGATCGTGCGGCCGCTCGACCCCTGCTTGCCGAGCGTCTCGCAGAGCTCCGCCGCGAGCCGCACGAGGATCGGCTCGAGCGCGTCGACCCCGACGAGGTCGCGGTCGAAGGTGATCTCGCGCGACTCGGACTTCGACTTGCGGTAGGTCGTGACCTCGCGCTCGTCCTGGAAGCGGGCGAGCGCGCCGAGGTGGGGGCCGAGCCGCTCGCCGAACCACTGCGCGAGCACCGAGGAGGGGACGGCGGCGAGCTGGCCGAGGCTCTCGATCCCGCGCTCGCCCAGGCGCTCGACGGTCTTCGGGCCGATGCCGGGGATCAGCCCCGGTGAGGCGCCCGCGAAGCGCTCGCACGCCTCCGCGCGCGTGAGGACGACGAAGCCGTCGGGCTTCTCGGCGTCCGAGGCGACCTTCGCCACGAGCTTGTTCGGCCCCATTCCGATCGAGCAGTTGAGCCCCGTCTGCTCGCGGACGGCGACCTTCAGCCGCCGCGCGGCGGCCTTCGGCCGCTCGAGCCCGGAGAGGTCTAGGTAGGCCTCGTCGAGCCCGACGGCCTCGACGCGCTCGACGTGCTCGTGGAGCACCCGCATCACCTCGCCCGAGCGGGCGCGGTAGAGGTCGAAGTCGGGCGCCACGAAGATCGCCTGCGGGCACAGGCGCCGGGCGCGCTCGGCCGGAGTGGCCGAGAAGACGCCGAACTTGCGCGCCTCGTAGCTGGCGGTGGTGACGACCGCGCGCGGCCCGGTGCCGGCCACGACGACGGGCTTGCCGCGCAGCTCGGGGCGGCGCTGGAGCTCGACGCTGACGTAGAAGGCGTCCATGTCCACGTGCGCGATGCAGCGGTCCGCCATGCCCTCAACGTACGACCCGTCGCGGACGGGCGCCGGGCGCGGCTAGAGCGGCTGGTTGATCGGGCGCACCAGGACCTCGTTCAGGTCCACGTGCGGCGGCTGGTCGATGGCGAACATCACTATGCGGGCGATGTCGTCGTCGTGCAGGGCGCGGTCCGGGCCGGGGCGGTTGTCGAAGAACGGCGTGTCGACCATGCCGGGCTCGACCAGCGTCACCTTGATCGGCGTCTCCGCCACCTCCTGGCGCAGCGCCTCGCCCATCCCGCACACTGCCCACTTGGTCGCCGAGTAGAGCGAGCCCGGCAGCGCTCGGCGGCCGGCGACCGAGCTGGTCAGGATGAAGTGACCGCCGTCGCGCTCGTGGAAGTGGGGGAGGACGGCGCGGATCGTGTAGGCGCAGCCGAGCACGTTCGTCTCGACCATCGAGCGCCACTGCTCCGGCGTCTCCTCGAGGAAGCCGCGCTTCGCCCCGAAGCCGGCGTTGGCGAACGCGACGTCGATCCGGCCGAACGCGTCGAGTGCCGCACGGACCAGCGCCTCCTGGTCCTCCCAGGAGGAGACGTCGCAGCGCTGGGCGACGGCGGCGTCGCCCAGCTCCTCGGCTAGCGCGGCCAGCTTGTCCTCCGAGCGCGCGGCGAGCACGACCCGATGGCCGGCCTCCACGGCATGGCGCGCCACCGCCGCGCCGATGCCGGTGCTGGCGCCTGTTATGAGGAGGACGGGCCCGTCTGCCACCGCGACAGTTCTATCAGTGGGAGAATCCCGCCCGTGCGCTCCGCGCTCCTCGCCCTGGTCCTCACGCTCGCGCTGGCCGCCCCGGCGGCGGCCGCCGTCGAGATCCACTCGCACCGCGGCGGGCCGATCGCCGCGGGCGAGCCGATCACGCCGGAGGACACGCAGGAGGCATTCGAGTTCGGCCACGAGAACGGGGCGGACATCGTCGAGCTCGACGCGAAGCTCAGCTCCGACCGCGTGCCGGTCGTCATCCACGACGCCACCCTCGACCGCACCACCGACTGCACCGGCCAGGTCGCCCAGAAGAGCGCCGCCGAGCTGGCCGCCTGCCACGTGGACGTG
>DASVWC010000108.1:0-90969 GCA_036389835.1 Thermoleophilaceae bacterium
CGGCTACCACAGCTCGACCGACCGTGCCCGCTCGCTGTCATCGTTCCTGCGCTACTACAACCGCTTCCGGCCCCACAGCTCGCTCGGCGACCGACCACCGATCAGCCGCGTTCACAACGTCCGTGGGCAGGACAGCTAGCCCGCGAGCAGGCGAAAGCGCACGCCGCCGACGTCGACGGCGTCGCGGTCGCGACGCACCTCCGGCGGCACGGCGACGGCGACCTCGGTGAGTCCGTCGTCGCCCTCGCCCGGCGCCAGCTCGGCGAAGCCGCCGTCGAGGCGCAGGCGGCGGTCGCCGGCCGCCAGGCCGAGCACGCGCGCCCAGCGCTGCGCGGCCGCGTCCGGGTCGGTGACCGCGACGGAGGCGCCCTCGAGCCGGCCGGGGGCGCCGGTGCCCGCCCGCCCGGTCCAGTCCGGACCGCCCCAGCGCCACGACTCCGGCGGCGCGGCGCGGTCGAGCGAGACGATCGCGCCGCGCATGTCCGCCGGGTGCAGGTGCGTCCCGGAGATGTCGGGCAGGTCGATCTGCCAGACGACGCGGATGCCGAGCTCGGCCGCCCGGGCCCGCGCGCCGTCGAGGTCGTCGAGCTGGAAGATCAGCATGTAGCCGCCGTCGCCCCCGTGGCGCTCGAGGTAGCGCCCCGCGGCCGTCCCGGGCCGCACGGGCGCGACGACCTCGAGGAAGGCGTCGCCGAGCGCGAAGACGGCGTTGCGCAGGCCGAACTCGCCGACGCCGGGGTCCTCGTACGCCTCGCCGAGCCCAAGCTCCTCGCGCAGGCGCGCGGCCACGGGCTCGAGCTCGGCGGCCACGAGGACCGCCTGACGCAGGCGAACGCCGACCCGGCCTTCCACGGGGCGTACGCTACCCGTCCGGCCGCGAGAGGGGGAGACGTGAGCGAGGTTGTCCAGAGGTCCATCGACGCCGGCGTCGCGCTGCTGACGCTGAACCGCCCGGAGCGGCTCAACGCGTGGACCGCCGAGATGCAGCGCACGTACTTCGACCTGCTCGAGGACTCGGCCGCGCGCGACGACGTGCGCGCGATCGTCGTGACCGGAGCCGGCCGCGGCTTCTGTGCGGGGGCGGACATGGAGGCGCTCCAGGAGATCGGCTCGGGCGGCCTCGAGGACGCCGCCGCGGCGCAGGACACGCGGCCGCAGGCGCTGCCGCTCGGTATACCGAAGCCGCTGATAGCCGCGATCAACGGGCCGTGCGCCGGGATCGGGCTCGTCCAGGCCCTCATGTGCGACGTGCGCTTCGCCGCCGGCGACGCGAAGATCACCACCGCGTTCGCGCGCCGCGGGCTGGTGGCCGAGCACGGGATCGCGTGGATCCTGCCGCGCCTCGTCGGGCCGGCGCGCGCGCTCGACCTGCTGCTCTCGGGCCGCGTCGTGCTCGGCGACGAGGCGGAGCGGCTCGGCCTCGTGAACCGCGCACTCGCGCGCGAGCGCGTGCTCGAGGAGGCGCTCGCCTACGCGCGCGACCTGGCCGCCAACTGCGCCCCGTCGAGCATGGCGGCGATGAAGCAGCAGGTCTACGCCGACCTCGAGCGCGGCCTGACCGACGCGGTCGACCACGCGAACGGCCTGATGGTCGAATCGCTCCAGGCGCCGGACTTCGCCGAGGGGGTGGCGAGCTTCGTGGAGCGGCGCCCGCCGCGCTTCGAGCCGCTGCGCGCCCGCGCGCCCGCCGGCTGAGCTCGCAGGATTCCGCCGCCGCGCCTGGAAGTCCCGCACCCGTGGCCAGCCCAGCTCAGCGCCCGCGGCTCGCCGCAGCCCTCCTCGCCTGCCTGACCCTCGCGCTCGCCGGCTGCTTCGGCGGCGGCGACGGCGAGAACAAGAAGGACAGGCCCCCGATCGGGGCCGGCGGCGACTTCCAGGCCAAGAAGAGCCTCGTCCCGAAGGCGAAGAGCGCGGCCGCCGGCGGCGAGGCCGAGAGCTACGTGCCCGAGGGCGAGCTCGTGGCCGACAACGGGTTCCGGCCGGAGACCGACGGCTTCGCGTTCGAGAACTACGGCAACGACGCCGGGCCGCAGAACCTCACGCCGGCCAACATGGAGGCCCTCTTCGGCGACCAGGTCTGCCTCTCCGGCACCGGCGAGGAGTGCGAGCTGATCCCGGCGGCCGAGGAGTGGATGGACAACCAGAACGAGGGCATGGCGGGCGGCCACTGCGAGGGCTTCTCGATCACCGCCCTGCGGATGTTCAACGAGTCTCTCGACCCGGCGGACTTCGGCGCCGACGTGCCGGCCGACCTCGAGATCGTCGGCAACAACCCGCTCCAGTCCACCATCGCCGAGGACTTCGTCTACCAGTTCCTCCCGCCGATCGTGGAGAACCGCGTCTCCGGCACGCCGAGCGAGGTGCTCGACAAGCTGCGCGAGGCGCTCGACAGCGGCGAGGAGTACTACACGCTCGGCATCTACAAGGCCGACGGCAGCGCCGGCCACGCGATCACCCCGTTCGCGATCGAGGACAGGGGCGACGGCCAGTTCGCGATCCTCGTATACGACAACAACTTCCCGGGTCTCACGCGCGCGGTCGACGTCGACACCAACGAGGACAGCTGGCACTACGTCAGCGGCACGAACCCCGACGACCTGGGCGAGGTCTACGAGGGCAACGCCGAGACGCAGACGCTCGAGCTCGACCCCAGCACGCCGGGCGAGGAGCTCCAGCCGTGCCCGTTCTGCTCGGGCGAGGAGGCCGGCGGCGAGGGCGAGGAGAAGGGCTCGCTGCCGCCCGAGGACGAGCAGTACACCGAGCTGACCCTCGGGGGCGACCCCGCGAACCACCCGCACCTCGTGTTCACCGACGACGAGGGCAGGCGCACCGGGATCGTGGGCGGACGGCTGCTCCGCGAGATCCCCGACGTGGAGGTCGTCAAGACCTTCGCCACCCAGAACTGGCAGGGCGCGCCCGAGCCGCGCTACCGGCTGCCGGAGGGCTCCGAGTACACGATCTCCGTCGACGGCACCGACCTCGACAAGCCGGCGACCACCAACGTCGACCTCGTGGGGAACGGCCTCGTGATCGAGATCGAGGACATCGAGATCGCCCCCGGCCAGAGGGACGAGATGGCGCTGCCCGGCGGCTACGGCATCACCTACCAGAGCAACGGCGAGGAGGGCGTGGCCCCGAACTTCTTCGCGGGCCTGGAGGAGGACGACGCCGCCTACAACTTCGCCGCCAGCGCGGTCGGCCTCGAGCCGGGCTCCACGATCAGCCTGCTGGTCGAGCAGGAGGAGAAGGTCGTGATCCTCGACAGCCTCGGCAGCGAGGGCCAGGACGGCGAGAACCCGATCTTCATCCTCAACCTCACCAAGGCGGACGCCGAGGGCAACGTCTTCCAGTGGCAGAACGACGAGCTCGAGCTCGACGGCCCGGCCGAGGAGAAGGCCGGCTTCGAGTACGACGAGTCGCCGGAGCCCGGCAAGCCGCTCCCGGTGATCATCCTCGACAAGAGGAGCGAGCCGATCGACCAGGTCGAGGCGAAGCCGCTGAAGTAGGGCACCCGCCCGCGGCGGCACGCGCTAGCCTGCCCGGCCGTGCTCGCCCCGATCGCCAAGCCCGCCGCCGCCGCGGCCGCATGCCTCGCCGCGCTCGCCCTCGCCGCCTGCGGAGAGAAGACGCTCGACACCGGCGACGCCGAGAAGAAGATCGCCGACGGCGTGCAGGACGAGCAGGGCTACGAGCCCGAGAAGGTCGACTGCCCGGACGACATGAAGGCCAAGGAGGGCGAGACCTACGAGTGCACCGTGACGGCGCCCGGCGGCGACGAGGTCGAGGCCAAGATCACGATGGTCGACGACAACGGCCGCTTCCGCTTCGAGGTACCGCCGCCGCAGTAGCGATCAGTCGAGGCGCTCGGGCAGGCCGAAGCGCCCGAACGCCCCGTGCAGCGTGCGCTCGTCGTAGCCGAGCTCCGGCCAGCGCTGGTAGACCTCGTTGTCCGGCTCGTTCGCCGAGCGGGCGATGAACGCGGTGACGTCGGCGATCTCGCTGCCGCGGAACGTGAGCACGTTCAGCGCGAACGGCAGGTAGGCGCCCTCGCCCTCGTCCCAGGCGTAGAACCCGAGCGCCGGCTGCCCGTTGGCCCGCGTGAGCACGCTCTTCCAGTGCCAGTCGCCAGACATCGACGAGAGCGTGGCCCAGGTGCGGATCCCCTCGCGGCCCGAGTACCAGGTGCGCGCCGGCGGCATGGCGAACGACGCGTCCTCGGCGAGCATCGACACGAACTGCTCGACGTCGTTGCGCTCCCACGCGTCCACGTAGCGGTCCACGATCGCGTGCAGCTCGTCGTCGCCGAGCGAGCGCAGCGTCTCCTGCTGGCTCTGCTCCGGCACGCGCTCGTCGACGGCCGCGCGGGCGCGCTGGAGCGCGCTGTTGACCGAGGCCACGCTCGTGTCGAGCTGGTCGGCGACCTCCTTGGCGGAGAAGCCCATCACCTCGCGCAGGATCAGCACGGCGCGCTGGTTGGGCGGCAGGTGCTGTAGCGCCGCGACGAACGCGAGCTCCACGCCCTCGCGCTGCTCGTAGCGCGCGTCCGGCGCCGCGCGCCCGTCCTCCAGGCCGAGCATCTCGTCCGGGTACGGCTCGAGCCAGACCGACTCGACGATCGGCTCGCCGGGCGGCTCGTGCGGGTCGGCCGCCGGGCCGTAGTCGACCGGCAGCACTCGCTTCGGGCGCTTGGCGATGTGGTTCAGGCAGGTGTTGGTCGCGATCGTGTAGAGCCACGAGCGCAGTGAGCTGCGGCCCTCGAACTTGCCGATCGCCCGCCAGGCGCGGAGCAGCGTCTCCTGGAGGGCGTCCTCGGCGTCGTGGACCGAGCCGAGCATCCGGTAGCAGTGGGCGTGCAACTCGCCCCGGAACGGGTCGACGAGGCGTGCGAACGCCTGCTCGTCGCCCGCCGCCGCCTGGACCTCGGAAGTAGCCATGCTTGGCACATTAGACCGAAGCGCCCGCGCGGACTCATCGCGAGCGATTAGTTCTCGCGCCGCTCCCGGTCAAAAGAGGCATGCGGCGACAACTCGTGCACCTCGAGCTGCACACCGGGGACGCGGCCGGCGCGCGCGCGTTCTACTCGCAGCTCTGCGGCTGGCGCGCGGAGCGCATCGAGACCGGCTGGGGCTCGTACGAATCGGTGGACCTGGGCAACGGGATCGGCGGGGGCATAGTCCAGTGCCCGGCCGAGCGCCCTGTCTGGCTGCCCTACGTCGAGGTGCCCGAGATCGTGGCCGCCACCGAGCGGGCCCGGATCGCAGGTGCCACGGTGATGCTCGAGCCGCGCGAGGGACCGGCCGGTTGGCGCAGCGTGGTGACGACGCCCGCCGGCGGCGAGCTCGCCTTCTGGCAGCAGAAGCGCTGATCCACGGCGGGCCGATGAGTCCGGCCCTCCGGCCCGGTCTCTACTGTCGAACCCGACGATGGGATCGACACCGATGACCTCCACCGACACGGACCGCTCGCGCTGGCTCGCCCTGTACGTGCTCTGCGCGGGGATGCTGATGATCGTGCTCGACGCCACGATCGTGAACGTGGCGCTGCCGTCGATCCAGGACGACCTCGACTTCTCGCAGTCGAGCCTCGCCTGGGTCGTGAACGCCTACCTGATCGCCTTCGGCGGCCTGCTGCTGCTCGCCGGGCGCCTCGGCGACCTGATCTCGCGGCGCGGAGTGTTCCTCGCCGGCCTGGCGGTGTTCGTCGTCGCCTCGCTCGCCTGCGGCCTGGCCCAGAGCCAGGCGATGCTGATCGGCGCGCGCTTCGTGCAGGGCGTGGGCGGCGCGATGGCGTCCGCCGTCATCCTCGGGATGATCGTCACGATGTTCCCCGAGCCGCGGGAGCAGGCGAAGGCGATCGGCGTCTACGCCTTCATCGCGTCCGCGGGCGCCTCGGCCGGCCTGCTCGCCGGCGGCGTGCTCACCGAGGCCATCAACTGGCACTGGATCTTCTTCGTGAACATCCCGATCGGCTTCGTCACCGCGTTCCTGGCGGTCCGGCTGATCGAGCGCGACCGCGGCATCGGCTTCGGCGAGGGCGCCGACGTGCTCGGCGCGGTCCTCATCACGGCGGCGCTGATGCTGCTCGTCTACACGATCGTCGAGCCGGCGGCGAAGGACGGCTGGGGCGCGGGGCAGACGCTCGCGCTCGGGGCGGCTTCGCTGGTCCTGCTCGCGGCGTTCGTGGCCCGTGAGGCGACCGCGCGCAACCCGCTGATCCCGCTGCGGATCTTCCGCTCGCGCAACGTCTCCGGCGCCAACGCGATCCAGGCGCTCGTGGTCTCGGGCATGTACGGCATGTTCTTCCTGGGCGCCCTCTACCTCGAGCGCATCCTCGGCTACGAGCCGCTCGAGATCGGCCTGGCGTTCCTGCCGTCCACGATCATCATGGGCGGGCTGTCGATCCGCTACACGGAGCGGCTGATCATGCGCTTCGGCGCCAGGACGACGCTGCTGCCGGGGCTGCTGATGATCATGGCCGGCCTGCTCCTGTTCATGCGCGCGCCGGTCGGCGGCAGCTACGCGAGCCACGTGCTGCCGGTCATGTGCCTGCTCGGCGCGGGCGTGGGCACCGCGTTCCCGTCGCTGATGACGCTCGCGATGTCGGGCGCCACGAAGGAGGACGCCGGGCTGGCCTCGGGGCTCGTGAACACGACGGTCCAGGTGGGCGCGGCGCTCGGCCTGGCGGTCCTCGCCACCCTCTCGACCACCCGCACCGAGAGCCTGCGCGACGCGGGCGAGTCGGCGCAGGCCGCGCTCAACGGCGGCTACCACCTCGCCTACGCGATCGGCGCCGGGCTCGTGCTGGCCGCCGTGGGGGTCGCGGTCACCGTCCTGCGCGGGGACCCGGCCGGGCCCGGCGCGGAGGCGGAGGCCGAGCACGCGCACAGCGAGCACGGCGCGGTCCGCGGCGAGCCCGCCTGCGAAGCCGCCTAGCGCGCTCCGTGCGGATCGTGACCGCAGTGGCGTAGCGCCGCCAGCGCATACGCCTGCGCGGTCGCGACCAGGTCGTCGATCGCGACCGACTCGTCGACCGTGTGCGCGCCGGCCACCGCGGGCGGCCCGTACGCGACCGCGGGGGTCGCGCCGAAGCGCGTGAAGGTGGCGCCGTCGTGCCACGAGTCGAAGCCGATCCGCCGCCCGCCGAGTCCGAGCTCGGCGCCGGCGCTCAGCGCGAGCCCGACCACCGGCTCCGAGTCGCCCACCTCGGCGGGCGGGATGTCGACCGACCAGGCGATGCGCGGCGGGTGCTCGGCGAGCCAGGGATCGCGTGCGGCGGCGCGCGCGACGCGCTCGGTCAGCTCGGCCTCCACGCGCGTGCCCCAGCCGTCGGCGTCCGCGTGGCCGGGGAGGTAGGCGACGTGGTAGGTGACCGAGCAGCGCGCGGGCACGTTCACCGCCCAGTCGCCGGCCTCGATCTTCACCGGGATCGCGTGGCCGGGGGAGAGGCGCGGGTGCCGGTGGTCGGCGCGCGTCTGCCACTCGTCGTGCATGGCGGCGAGCTCGTCCATCACCAGCCGCGCCTTGTCGATCGCGTTCACGGCGCCGCCCTCGCGCCAGTCCGGGTGCTCCACACCGGCGTGGCCGAGGCGGCCCTCCACGGTGATGGTGGGGATCACGTCCCCGCGAACGGCGGTCCAGACGTCGAAGGACGTGGGCTCGGCGACCAGGCCGGCGTCGGCGCGCACGCCGCGCGCCACGGCGGCGATCGCGCCCGCGCCGGTGCCCTCCTCGTCGGTGACCGTACAGACCGTGAGCGGACCGCGCAGCGCGACCGCGCCGGCGACGGTCTCCGCGGCGATCGCCATGGCCGCCACGCCCCCCTTCATGTCGCACGCCCCGCGGCCGATCAGCCGGCCGTCGCGCTGCTCGGCGCGGAACGGGTCGGCCGTGGACCAGGCGCTCACCGGCTCGGCCGACACCACGTCCACGTGGCCGTTGAACAGCAGCGAGGGGCCGCCGGCCGAGCCGCCGAAGCGCGCCGCGAGCTGCGGGCGGCCGCGGAAGCTGAACCCCGCGGGGACCTGCCGGCTGCCGGCCACGGTGTCGTCGTCGGGCTCCCACAGGTCGGTGGCGGCGCCGGCCGCCGCGAGGCGGTCGCGCAGGTGCTCCTGGAGCACGGCCAGCTCGCGCGGGTCGTCGCCGGCGGTCGTGTCGAAGCCGATCAGCTCGGTCGCGAGCGCGACGAGGTCGTCGCGGCGCTCCGCGACGGCCTCGACCACCGATCGCTCGACGCCGGTAAGGGGCACGCACCGATCGTACGTGTGCCGGGCGGGCGCTCACGCCGCGCGGGCGGGCGCTCACGCCGCGCGGCCAGGCGCTCAGGCCGCGCGGCCAGGCGCCGATACATCCCTCGTGCGCCGCCTCACCCTCCCGGCGCTGGGCCTCGTGGCCCTGCTCGCCGTCGCCGCCATAGCCGTCGCCGCCGTGACCCCCGGCGGCCGCGCCCGCGTGCCCGGCGCCCCGGCGCCGCAGCAGCGCGGCGACGTGGTGGACCTCAGCTCGCTCCCGGCGGCCGAGCGCACCGAGCGCGAGCGCCCGGCGGAGAACGTGACCGACGACGAGCTCGCCGCGATCGAGCGCCAGGTGAAGGAGCGCTCGCGCGGCGGCGCCTCGCCCGACGACGGGATCAGCCCCGGCGCGCCGTCGGACAGGGAGGTGCGCGAGGCGCTGCGCGAGATGCGCGACGAGGCGGAGGGCGGCGGCCCGATCCGGCGCGGCTCCGGCGACTTCATCTACCCGATCAACGGCCAGTTCACCTCGCCGTTCGGGATGCGCTGGGGCCGCCTGCACGCCGGCGTGGACCTCGCCGCGCCCAGCGGCCGCCCGATCCGCGCCGCCGCGAGCGGGCGCGTGATCCTCGCGGCGCCCACCGGCGGCTACGGCAACTACACCTGCGTCGCCCACAACTCGTCGATCTCCACCTGCTACGCGCACCAGTCGCGCTTCGGCGTGCGCGTGGGCGAGACCGTCCGCCAGGGCGGCGTGATCGGCTACGTCGGCAACACCGGCCACTCCTTTGGCGCCCACCTCCACTTCGAGGTGCGGATCTCGGGCCGCCCGGTGGACCCGATGGGCTACCTGTAGGGTCCCCGCCATGGGACAGGTCGAGGGCGAGCGGACGGTCGAGGTCGACGCTCCGGTGGAGCGCTGCTTCGAGATCGCCGCGGACATAGAGAACGCGCCGGAGTGGCAGGAGTCGCTCAAGGACGTCGAGGTCCTGGAGCGCGACGCCGAGCGCAGGGCCGAGCTCGTCGAGACGCTCTCCGACGCGAAGGTCAAGACCGTGCGGACGCGGCTGCGCTTCAGCTACACGCCGCCGACGGAGGTCCGCTGGGTCCAGGAGAAGGGCGACGTCAAGTCGCTCGAGGGCTGGTGGCGGCTCGAGGACCTCGGCGAGGGGCGCACGCGCGCGAGCTACGGGCTCTCGGCCGACCCCGGACGGGTGCTCGGGATGCTGCTGCGCGGGCCGGCCGAGACGAAGGTGCGCGACTTCCTGCTGGGCGGCGCGGCCGAGGGCCTGAAGCGCAAGGCCGAGAGCTAGGCGCAGCGGCGCTCTTGACAGGCCCCGGTGGCCGGGGTGAGGGTGGAGCGATGCTGAAGGGGGCTCGCCGCGCGGTCGCGGCATCGATCGCGGTGGTTGCCCTGGGCGCGTGCGCGCCGGCTGCGCTCGCCGGCGAGGCGCACGTCGAGACGATCGGCGGCGCGACTGTGATCGTCTTCACCGCGGCCCCCGGCGAGAAGCAGAGCCTGCTGGTGGACCGCGACCCGGGCTTCACCGGCGATCAGTACCAGCTCAACGACCAGGACAACAACGTGCAGGCCGGTCCCGGCTGCTCGAACGCGCCGCGGCCGCCGTTCGCCGGCACCGATCCGAAGATCGTGCGCTGCGGCTCGAGCGCGACCACGATCCAGGTCAACCTCGGCGACGGCGACGACACCGTCCGCTTCGGCAACCTGAGCGGTCACCCGATCACCGACGTGATCGACGGCGGCGACGGCATCGACCGGCTCGACGCCTCCAACGGCGACGGCCGGATCACGGGCGGGCCCGGCGACGACGTCATCGACGGCAACGCGGGCAACGACGAGATCCTCGCGGGCGCCGACGACGACGAGATCGTGGCCGGACCCGGCTCGGACACGGTCAACGGCGAGGGCGGCGACGACAAGATCCTCGGGCACGCGAAGCCCGACACGCAGGAGATCGGGACGGTCACCGACTTCCGCGCCGGCGACGTGAACCTGCTCTCCGGCGGCGACGGCGCGGACAGCATCGTCGGCGACAACGGCACCGACGAGATCCGGGGCGAAGCCGGCAACGACACCCTCGCGGGCGCGGGCGGGGCCGGCGCGATCGACGGCGGCGCGGGCAACGACACGATGGACGAGGGCGACACGCCGGGCGACCCGAACGGCGGCCAGCCGGCCGGCCCGCTCGCCTCGGACACGATCCGCGGCGGCCCGGGCAAGGACACCGCGACCTACTGCACCCGCCACTACTCCGGCGGCGAAGCCAAGAAGCATCCGCTCACGATCACGCTCGACAACAGAGGCAACGACGGCGAGAAGGGCGAGAAGGACGTCATCGGTCCGAGCGGGGACGTCGAGAACGTGCTCGGCGGCGGGGTCACGAGCGACAGGATCACCGGCAACTCGAAGGCCAACGTGCTCACCGGGGACTGCCTCACGACCGTCGCGGGGTCCGGCAGCAACAAGATCTACGGCGGCAGCGGCAACGACAAGCTCGTCGGCGGCGACGCCAAGGACCTGCTGAACGGCGGCAAGGGCGCGGACCAGTTCCTCGGCAACGAGGACGCGGACACGATCCAGGCCAAGGACGGGGCGCGCGACAAGTCGATCAACTGCGACGGCGTCGGCGTGAAGTCCAGCAAGGACAGCGCGACCGTGGACCGCTCGGACCCGACCGCGTTCAACTGCGACAAGCTGCGCCGCTGAGGTCCGCGCAACCCGCGCGGTCCACCTTCCGCCGGCCGCCTCCGCGCAACCCGCGCGGTCCGCGGGTGTTGGACGGGCCATGACCGATCTACGCCGGACCACAGCGCTCTCGCTCGCCCTCCTCGCGATCGCCCTTCCGGCGCGCGCCTCCGCCGCGACCGTGGAGGTCTCGGCCTCGTCCGGGCCGGCGGCCGAGGAGTACGTCCTCTACCGCGCCTCGGGAAGCGAGCGCAACCGCGTGCAGGTCCAGTTCCTGCGCGACACGATCGTGATCCTGGACAAGGGCGTGGCGCGGATCGGCACGCGCCGGCGCCCGTTCGGCGTGTGCCGCACCAGCGGCCGGCCCAACCGGGTCGTCTGCCCGCGCTTCAGCATCAGCGTGAGCCTCAAGGCCGGCGACGACACGATCACGTTCGCGCCGGGGAAGGACACCGGCGAGCCCGCCCGGACGCGCCCGTTCCGGTTCGCCGAGGACTACGAGGACACCGAGGGGTCGATCACCGAGACGGCGTACGTGCACGGCGGGAGCGGCGACGACCGCATCCAGGGCAGCCAGTTCGCGGACTTCATCGTGCCGAGCAAGGGGCGCGACAAGGTGTTCGCGCGCGGCGGCGGCGACTGGGTCCAGCTAGAGCCGGACGGCGAGGACGACTACGTGCGGGCCGCCGGCGGGGTGGACGCGCTGCGCTTCAACGGCTCGCGCCGCCCGGTCACGGTCGACCTCGCGGCGGGCACGGCGAGCGCGGCCGACGGCGAGACCGACTCGATCGCGGGCTTCGAGCGACTCCACGGCGGGCAGGCCGACGACGTGCTGCTCGGGACCGAGCTCGCGGACGCCATCTACGGCGAGGCGGGCAGCGACCGCATCGACGGCCGCGACGGCAGCGACCTGCTCAGCGGCGAGTCCCCGTCGGTCTCGGGCGGCTCACCGAACCAGATCACGGGCGGCGAGGGCGACGACTTCGTCGACGCGCGCAGCGACGAGCCCGCGCCGACCTCCGCCGTGGACTGCGGCGCCGGCTCCGACAACGTCGCCGGCGAGACGGACGACCGGCTGGACGGCTCGTGCGAGCTCGTCGCGTTCCGCCCGCCGAACGACCGCTTCCTGTACGAGCAGCCCGACTTCGACCTGGCCATGCGCGCGTTCCCGGTCGCGCGCGAGGCCGGCGGCGACCCGGTGTACGAGTTCCCCTGCCCGGGCGCGAAGGCGCGGCCGAACGGCGGCTGCTCGGGAGCCGTCGCCCTGACGAGCCCCGAGGGAGCCGACTACGGCAGCGGCGCCTTCACGGCCACGCCGGGGCAGGCGGTGAACGTGGCGGTCGCGCTGAACGGCGCCGGCAAGGCGGCGCTGGCGGCGGGGACGCCGGTCGTGGTGCGCGTGACCGCCGACCTCGCGCCGCCGCCGGGGTCCGGGGCGGGGGCTCAGCCCGCCAAGCTCGACTTCGGCTGGCAGCAGGTGCTCGCGCCGTAGCCGTCAGCTAACTTGCGCGGCCGTGCTCGACGGCTACCCGCACAGCTCGCGGCTGCAGACCCGCTGGAAGGACAACGACGTGTACGGGCACGTCAACAACGTCGAGTTCTACTCGTACTTCGACACGGCGATCAACGCGTGGCTGATCGCGGAGGGCGGGCTCGACATCGAGGGCGGCGCGGTGATCGGCGTCTGCGCGGAGTCGCACTGCGAGTTCCGCGCGGCGGTGGCCTTCCCGGACGCGCTCGACGTGCACCTGCGCGTGGGCAGGCTCGGCCGCTCGAGCGTGCGCTACGAGCTGGCCGTGACGCGCGCGGGGGAGGGGGAGCCGGTCGCGACGGGGCACTTCGTGCACGTGTTCGTGGACCGCGAGAGGCGCCGGCCGGTGGCGATCCCGGAGCGGCTGCGCGGGGCGCTGGAGCGG
The DNA here is from genome assembly GCA_036389835.1 of Thermoleophilaceae bacterium. Lineage (GTDB taxonomy): Bacteria > Actinomycetota > Thermoleophilia > Solirubrobacterales > Thermoleophilaceae > AC-37. The sequence continues at coordinate 12,851 of DASVWC010000108.1, forward strand.
CTCGTGCCGGTGGAGGCCTCGGCGTGACCGTGCGCGGCGCGGTCCTCCGCGAGATGGGCCTTCCGGCCCCCTACGCCGAATCGCGGCCGCTCGAGGTCGCCGAGCTCGAGCTCGCCGCGCCGGGGCCGGGCGAGCTGCTGGTGCGGGTGGGGGCGGCCGGTCTCTGCCACTCGGACCTGTCGGTGATCGACGGATCGCGCCCGCGGGTGATGCCGATGGTGCTCGGCCACGAGGCGGCGGGCGAGGTGATCGAGGTCGGGCCCGGCGCCGACGGCTTCGAGCCCGGCGACCACGTGGTGATGTCGTTCGTGCCGGCCTGCGGGCTCTGTGAGGCGTGCCGCTCGGGGCGGCCGCCGCTGTGCGACCCGGGGGCAGCCGCCAACGTGGCGGGCTCGCTGCTCTGCGGCGAGCGGCGCTGGCGCGGCGGTGGCGGGGAGGAGCTCCACCACCACCTCGGCGTCTCCGCCTTCGCCGAGCAGGTCGTGGTCTCCACCCGCTCGGCGGTGAAGATCGACCAATCGCTGCCGTTCGAGATCGCGGCGCTGTTCGGGTGCGCGGTGCTGACCGGCGTGGGCGCGGCCGTGAACGCCGCCGGCATCCGCATGGGCGACAGCGTCGCCGTGTTCGGGCTCGGCGGCGTGGGGCTGGCGGCGCTGCTCGGCGCCCGCGCCGCCGGCGCGGCGGAGATCGTCGCAGTGGACGTGGTCGAGTCCAAGCTCGAACTGGCCCGCGAGCTCGGCGCGACGCACGCGGTGCGGGCGGGGGACGGCGCCGTCGAGGAGGTGCGGCTCGCGACCGGCGGAGGCGCGGACCACGCGATCGAGACCGTCGGCAGCGAGCGCGTGCTCGGTGACGCCTACGCGGCCACCCGCCGCGGCGGCACCACGGTCACGGTGGGCCTCCCGCACCCCAGCAAGATGCTCTCGATACCGGCCGTGAGCCTGGTCGCCGAGGAGCGGACGCTGAGGGGCTCCTACCTGGGCTCCTCGGTGCCGGCGATCGACATCCCGCGCTACGTGGCGATGTATCGGGCCGGCCTGCTGCCGGTCGACCGCCTGCTGACCCACACGATCGCCCTGGACGAGGTCAACGAGGGCTTCGACCGCCTGGCCAGCGGCGAAGCGGTCCGCCAGGCGATCGTCTTCTGACCCTTACGGGGCGGACCCGTTAGGGACGGTTGCGGCCGAAGAGGTCGTGCGCCTCGACCCATTCCTCCGCCACGATCGCCGAGCCCAGTGACAGCTCGCCGCAGAGGACCGTCGCGGCCACGATCTCGGTGAGCTTGCGCACCCTGTCCTTGCCGTAGCAGCCGAGCATCTCCAGGCACTCGCGCTGGGTGGGCAGGCCGGTGCCGCCGCCGTAGGTGGCGACGATCAGCGACGGGATCGTGACCGAGTAGTAGTAGTCGCCGTTCTCGCGCAGCTCCGCGTACACGAACGCCGCCGACGACTCCGCGACGTTCGCCGCGTCCTGCCCCGTCGCGATGAACATCGCCGTGATCCCGTTGGCCGAGTGGGCGCCGTTGTTGTTCACGCCCGACATGAAGCCGCCCAGGTTCGACACCTGCCGCGCCCGGTACATCAGCTGCGAGTTCGAGCGCATCACCCGCTCGAACAGCCCGTTCGGGATCGTGGCCTCGGCCACCACGCGCTTGCCGCGCGTGTTGAGCATGTTCACCTGCGAGCTCTTCTTGTCGGTCGCGAAGTTCGACTCCAGGAAGAAGTGCTCGATGTCGGGATGGTTGGCGGCGATCCACGCGCACGCCGCAGCGGTGGCCTTGCCCGTCAGGTTCTGCCCGGCGGCGTCGCCGGTCGTGTAGTTGAAGCGCGTGTAGAGCATGCGCCCGGCGCTGTAGCGCTCGATGTCCTGGAGCCGGCCCGAGCGCGTCGTTGCCTCGGCCGCCGCCTTGATCGCGTCGAAGTTCTCGTCGATCCAGTCGCGGAACGCTCGCGCCTCGCGAGCGCTCCTGAACAGGAAAGCCGGCGCGCGCTGCATCCGGTCGTCCATGATCGTCGTGGTCACGCCGCCGGCCTCGTGCAGCAGGCGCATGCCGCGGTTGTAGCTGGCCACCAGCGTCCCCTCCGCGGTCGCCAGCGGCACGTAGAACTCGCCCTGGGCGTGCTCGCCGTTGACGAGCAGCGGCCCGGCAACGCCGATCGGGACCTGCGCGACGCCGACGAACTGCTCGACGTTGCCGGTGAGCACCGAGGGGTCGAAGGAGTAGCTGGTCACGTGCTCGAGCTCGGCGCCGGTCTGCTCGCGCACGAAGTCGGCGCGGCGCTCGGCGGCCTCGCGGGTGTAGTCGTCCTCGCGGTCGCGCGGGACCGGGATGCGTTCGGTCGGAGTCGTCGTCATGCGGCGTTCGTACCCGCGAGCCGCCGCGCGGAACCGCGGAGCGGCTGTGCGCCCTCTCACCAAACCTTTACATCAAATTGTGTAACGTTTCGGCGCAATGGCCGAGCGCGGAGCGACACCCGACGTACCGCCCGTCCGCCGCCGTGCGCTGAACGCCGTCCGCTCGCTGTTCAGCCCGCTGCTGCCGGACGACTACCTCGAGCTGATCAACCCGCTCTGGTCCACGCGCGAGCTGCGCGGCCGGATCGAGCGGATCCAGCCCGAGACCGAGAACGCGGTCACGATCTTCATCAAGCCCGGCTACGACTGGCCCGGCCACCAGCCCGGCCAGTACCTGCGCATCGGCGTGATCGTCGACGGCGTGCACCACTGGCGCGCGTACTCGCTCACGTCCGACCCCGGCCGCCCCGACGGCATGATCAGCGTCACGCCAAAGCTGGTCGAGGAGGGCACCGTCACGCCGTACCTCGTCCGCCAGGCCAAGCCCGGCGCGATCGTCCGCCTCGGCGGGGTGGAGGGCTCCTTCACGCTGCCCGACCCGCTGCCGCCCAAGCTGCTCTTCATCAGCGCCGGCAGCGGGATCACGCCGATCATGAGCATGCTGCGCCACCTCTCGCGCCGCGACGCGATGCACGACGCGGTCCACCTGCACTCGGCCCGCACCGAGGACGACGTGATCTTCCGCGAGCAGCTCCGCTCGCTCGACGACAAGCACGACGGCCTCCGGATCCACATCCAGAAGACCGGCGAGATGGGGCGGCTCGAGCCGGTCGGTCTCGACGAGCACTGTCCCGACTGGCGCGAGCGCAAGGCGTTCGTCTCGGGGCCCTCGGAGATGCTCGACGCGATGGTCGAGCACTGGGATCGGGAGGGCGACCCGGACCGCCTCAGCCTCGAGCGCTTCCAGCCGAAGATCGGCGGCGGCGAGGAGGGCGAGGGCGGGCGGATCACGTTCGCCAAGAGCGGCGCGGAGACCGACTGCGACGGCGGCACGCCGATCCTGGTCGCCGGCGAGGAGGCCGGCCTGACGCTGCCGTACGGTTGCCGCGAGGGCATCTGCCACACCTGCGTCGGGAAGCTCTGCTCCGGCCGCGTGCGCGACATGCGCAACGGCCAGGTGCACGGCAGCGACGGCGAGATGATCCGCACCTGCATCAACGCCCCCGAGGGCGAGATCACGATCGAGCTCTGACCCAGGAGGAGACCCATGACCGCCGAATCCATGATCCAGAGCCCGCTCGCGCGGCTCAGCGACGAGCAGATCGAGGAGCTCGGCCGCGAGTTCGACGCGATCCACGATGAGGTCTACGCCGAGCTCGGGGACCGCGACCGCAAGTACATCACCAGCATGATCGACATGCACCGGCGCCTGGCCGTGCTCGCCCGAGTGCTGCTGCTCGCGTCGCGCTTCAAGCCCGCCTGGGTGCTCGGGACCGCCGCCAACTCGAGCGCCAAGATCCTCGAGAACATGGAGATCGGCCACAACGTCCTGCACGGCCAGTGGGACTGGATGAACGACCCGCAGATCCACTCGACGACTTGGGACTGGGACACGGCGTCGACCTCCGAGGCGTGGAAGCACTCCCACAACTACGTGCACCACACCTACACGAACATTCGCGGCAAGGACAAGGACCTCGGCTACGAGATCATGCGGATCGACCCGCACCAGAAGTGGCACCCGGTCTACCTGCTCCAGCCGTTCTACAACGTGCTGCTGGCGGCGTTCTTCGAGTGGGGCGTGGCGCTGCACGACCTCGACTTCGAGGCGCTGCGCAACGGGGAGAAGTCGAAGGACCAGCTCGGACGCGAATTGAAGGGGATCGCGGCCAAGGCGCGCAGCCAGATCGTGAAGGACTACATCGCCTGGCCGCTGATCAGCGCGCTCGCCGCCGGGGCCGTGAAGGTGGCGATCGAGCCGAGGCGCGTGTCGAGGCGCGAGCGCGCGATCGCCCGCGTGCGCGGCGCGCTGCCCGGCGGGCGCCGCGACCGCCGCCGCGAGCTGGTCAAGGAGGTCGGGATGCGCGTGGCCGAGGGCGGGGCGCGCACCTTCGTGGCGACCGCGAAGGCGAACGCCACGGCGAACGTGGTGCGCAACCTCTGGGCCTACGCGATCATCTTCTGCGGGCACTTCCCCGACCAGACCTACACGTACAGCGCGAAGGAGGTCGAGGACGAGAGCCGCGGCGGCTGGTACGTGCGCCAGCTCACCGGCGCGGCCAACATCGACGGCAGCGCGTTCTTCCACGTGGCGAGCGGCAACCTCGGCTTCCAGGTCGAGCACCACCTGTTCCCGGACATGCCGAGCACGCGCTACGCGGAGATCGCGCCGCGTGTGAAGGAGATCTGCGAGCGCTACGAGCTGCCCTACAACACCGGCCCGTTCAGCCGCCAGCTCGGCCAGGTGCAGCGCACGATCCTGCGGCTCGCGTTCCCGGGCGGCAAGCCGCGGCCCAAGCCGGGCCCGTACAGGGCCAGCGAGGACGACCTCGCCTCGAACGGCCACCCGCGGCCGGGCGGCGACTCGAAGAAGCGCAAGCTGCGCGACGACGAGCTCGGCGGGCCCGAGCAGCGCTCCGACGGCGTGCGCGTCTCGGTGCCGCCCCGCGACCAGTAGGCCCTGACACACCGGCCCCGCCGCCCGTAGTTGGGGCATGCGAGGTCGTGGGCTCACCCTCACGGCGTGCGTGCTGGGACTGGCGGCCTTCACGCCGAGCGCATCCGGATTCGAGGCGCGCAGCCTCGACGGCGGCGGCAACAACGTCGCGCACCCGGCGTGGGGTCAGGCGGGCACGCCCTACCGGCGCGTCGCCCGCGCCCGCTACGCCGACGGTGCCGGCGAGCCCGCCCGCGGGCCCAACGCGCGCTATCTGAGCAACCGCGTCTTCAACGACCTCGGCCAGAACGTCTTCTCCGAGCGCGACGTGAGCCAGTGGGTGTGGACCTGGGGCCAGTTCATGGACCACACCTTCGGGCTCGGCCGGGAGGGGACCGAGCGCCGGCCGATCGCGTTCGCCGCCGGCGACCCGCTCGAGCGCTTCCGCAACGACCTCGGCTCGATCTCGTTCAAGCGCGACGCCGCGGCGCCCGGCACCGGTACGAGCGCCGTCCCGCGCGAGCAGGTGAACACGGTCAGCTCCTACATCGACGGCTGGTCGGTCTACGGCGGCACGCGCGAGCGCCTCGAGTGGCTGCGCGTCGGGCCCGTGGACGGGTCGATGGCGAACAACGGGTCGAGCCTGATGCTCACCGCCGACGGCTACCTCCCGCGCGCGGGCGCGCGCGGGAACGCCGCCGCGGCGCCGGCGATGGCCCTCGACGGCGGCCTGCGCGCGCGTCCGCAGGCGGCGGTCGTGGCGGGCGACGTGCGGGCCAACGAGAACATGGCGCTCACGGCCGTCCACACGCTCTTCGCCCGCGAGCACAACCGCATCGTGCGGATGCTCCCGGCCGGCCTGTCCGCCGAGGAGCGCTTCCAGATCGCCCGGCGCGTGGTGGGTGCCGAGCAGCAGTTCATCACCTACCGGGAGTTCCTGCCGGCGGCGGGCGTCAAGCTGCCGCCCTACCGCGGCTACGACCCGTCCGTGAACGCGTCGCTCGGCAACGAGTTCGCGACCGTCGCCTACCGCGCGCACAGCATGATCCACGGCGAGTTCGAGATCGAGGTCTCGGCCGCCGACATGACGCCGGCGGAGATCGCCGCGCTCGCGGCGCGCGGGGTCGAGGTCGGGCGGCCGGAGCCGGCCGAGGACGGCGAGCCGGCCGGCACGGAGCTCGTGGTGCCGCTCGGGCTCGCGTTCTTCAACCCCGACATCGTGCCCGCCATCGGGCTCGGGCCGATCCTCGCCGGTATGGGGCGCGAGGCGCAGTACAGGAACGACGAGCAGATCGACGACGCCCTGCGCAGCGTGCTCTTCCAGCTACCCGGCCCCGGCGCGCCCGACCCGGCCGCGTGCTTCGGCGATCCGAGCGCGTCCGGCTGCTTCCAGGGCGTGGTGGACCTCGGCGCGCTCGACGTGGAGCGCGGCCGCGACCACGGGATGCCCACCTACAACGCGCTGCGGCGCGCGTTCGGGCTCGCGCCGAGGAGGTCGTTCCGCGCGATCACCGGGGAGAGGAGCGAGCGCTTCCCCAGGCACCGCCTGATCGATGCGCGCGCTCCGATCGACGACCCCGACAGCCTCGGCTTCGTGAAGCTCCGCGACCGCGACGGACGCGCGATCCCGCGCCGCTCCGAGGAGGCGGAGGAGGGCGCCCGCTTCGCCGTGCGCCGTACGCCGCTCGCCGCGCGGCTCAAGGCCATCTACGGGTCGGTCAAGAAGGTCGACGCCTTCGTCGGGATGGTCGCCGAGCCGCACGTGCGCGGCAGCGAGCTCGGCGAGCTCCAGCGCGCGATCTGGCGCCAGCAGTTCCACGCCCTGCGGGCGGGGGATAGGTTCTTCTACCGCCACGATGCCGCGCTCGAGGAGATCCGCTCGAGGTACGGCGTGGACTACCGGCACACGCTCGGCGACCTGATCGCGCTGAACACGACGGCTCCGCGCGGCGAGCTGCCGGACGACGTGTTCCGCGCGGCGCCCGACGACTAGGGGCGCCTCCCCGGCCGACGCGCGAGGTGGGCTCTATTTAGGTCGCATACCGACCCTTAGAGAGCCCACCTCGCCTTCTCCACCCGATCCGCGCCCCTTGCCGGCCGGCCATTAGGCGGGCTGGGCGAGCCGGGTCGGCTCGGTGCGCCCGCGCAGCTCGACGGCCTCGCCGAGCGCCCAGTGGCGCGCCTCGTCCTCCGACGCGGCCTTCACCGCGCGCTCGGAGGCGAGCACGCGGCCGTCGCGCTCCTTCGCCAGGTCGCAGAGCCGCGCGGCCTCGTTGACGGGGTCGCCGATCACGGTGTACTCGAAGCGCTGCTCGGCGCCGATGTTGCCCGCCACCACCGTGCCGGCCGACACGCCGATGCCCGCGTCGAGCCCGGGCGCCGCCTCGGGCAGCCGCTCCGCGAGGTCGCGCGCGGCGGCCAGGGCGCAGGCGGGCGCGTCGTCGCGCGGCACCGGCGCGCCGAACACCGCCAGGGCGGCGTCGCCCTCGAACTTGTTGACCATGCCGCCGCGCTGCTCGACCACGTCGACCACGACCCCGAAGAACCCGTTGAGCAGCTCGACCACCTCGGTCGGTGAGCGCTCGGCGGCGATCCGCGTCGAGCCGGTCAGGTCCACGAACAGCGCCGCCACGTCGAGCTCCTCGCCGCCCAGCTCGATCCCCCGCTCGAGCGCGGCCCGCGCCACTTCCTCGCCGACCTGGCGGCCGAAGACGTCGCGCATCTTCTCGCGCTCGCGCAGGCCCGCCTCCATCTGGTTGAAGCCGGCCTGGAGCAGGCCGAGCTCGCTGCCGTCGAAGACCTGCACCTCCTCGCTGAAGTCGCCGGCCTCCACGCGCCGCAGCGCGGAGCGCACCGCGACGACCGGCGCGCGCACCGCCCGCGCCGCCTGCCAGGTCAGCAGCAGCCCGGTCGCGAGGGCGAGGCCGCCGAGGCCGAGGGCGGTGATCGCCAGCTCGTGCTCGCTCACCGGGCGGCCCGAGATCGACGCGAGCGCCACCAGCAGCAGCCCGACGGTCGGCACGGCGCTGCCCAGCGCCCACGCCAGCACCGCCCTCGTGGTGACGCCCGGCATGACCGGGCGCTCCGGCACGCCGCTCGAGAGGGCGCGCGCCATGATCGGGCGCGCGATCCGCTCGCCGAGCAGGTAGGCGGCCGCGGAGGTCGTGACGCCGCCGAGCGCGACCGTGAGCCCCACCGTGATCGCGAGCGCCCCGGACCAGGTGAGGTTGAGGATCGTGAACGCGATCGCCGCCAGACCCCAGAGGCCGGCGCTCACCGTGAGCAGCCGGAGCGGCGAGCGCAGGATCCTCCGGCGCTCGCGCTCGCTCGGCTCGCGCTCCTCGCGCAGCCAGCGCCGGACCGGCCGGAACGTGCGCAGGCCCCAGAGCACGCCCGCGCTGGTCGCGAAGGCCACGTAGATGGCCGCGGCGACCAGGTTCCAGATCAGGATGTCGTCGGAGTCGCCGACCGCCGGGGTCGGGACCACGAACGCGCTGAGGACGTAGACGACGAGCGCGCCGACCACGTTCGCGCCGACGATCGCCGGGACCATCAGCAGGATCGCGCGCCGCAGGATCCTCCGGCCGGAGTCGTGGGGGCGCCCGTCGATCAAGCGCTGGAGGGGTCGCGGGCGCGGCACGGATCGCAAGCCTGTCACGAGGGCGTAGGATCCGGCGCGTGGCCGAAGCCCGCGGCGCTGATCCGCGCGGCGTTCCAGCGCTACGCGAGCCCCGGCGGGCGCGTGCGCGGCCGCTCGTCTACGTGGATCGTCCAGGCACGGGCACCGGTGGCGGCTCCCGCGTAGTGCCGAGCAGCTCCAGCTCCTCGCGCAGCCAGCCCAGCATGCAGCTCACGTCCTTCATCTGGTCGCGGTCGGCGACGATCCCGAAGTCGAGGTGGCCGCAGTAGCTCATCACGGTGATGTTGAGGCCCATGCCGTCGGTGATGACCGACACCGGGTAGTTGGCCTCGAGCCGCGCGCCGGCGCAGTAGAGCGGGAACTGCGGGCCGGGCACGTTGGAGATCACGAGGTTCCAGGTCGGGCGCCCGACCGGCCCGGCCGTCGAGAGCCGGAACGTGAGCCGCGCCGCGCGTGAGAAGACCGCCGGCGGGATGAAGTGGTTGGCGTCCTGGAGCAGCTCGGCCGGCAGAGCGCGGTGGCGCTCCTTCATCTCGATCAGCGACTCGTGCGTCTTGCGCAGCCGCTCGACGGGGTCGCCCTCCTCGGTGTGCAGCGGCGCGCTCATCAGCATGATGCGGTTGCCGTAGGTGCCGACCTGCTCGTCGGTGCGCACCGACACCGGGATCTGCGCCACGAGCGGCTCGGGCGGCAGCTCGCCGTGGTCGACCAGCCAGCGCCGGACCGACCCGGCGCAGATCGAGACGATCACGTCGTTCACGGTCGTGCCGTGCGCGTTCTTGACCGCCTTGACCTCGTCGAGCGAGACCTGCCCGAAGGCGAAGCGCCGGTGCGGCGAGATGCGGCCGTTGAACGACGTGCGCGGCGCCGCGAGCCGGCGGCGGTCGGGGATCTGGCCGTCGCCGCCCACCACGCGGCGCGCGAGGCCCCCGAGGCGGCCGAGCGTTCCGGCCCCCGGCAGCGTGGAGAACGGCGTCTCCTCGATGTTCGGTATCGCGGTCGGAAGCGAGCGCAGCAGCCGCAGCGGGTAGCGCGGCACGCCGAGCACGCCGCGCGCGAGCAGCTCGAGGTCGCCGGGCTCGCGCTCCGGTTCGCTCGGGGGCGGCTCGGGCAGCTCGCGGCCCTCCGGGCTCAGGTCGAGCAGCAGGCCCATGATCTCGGCGCCCGACATCCCGTCGATCAGGGCGTGGTGGATCTTCGTGAGCATCGCGACGCAGCCGGACTCGAGCCCGTGGATCAGGTACAGCTCCCACAGCGGCCGCGCGCGGTCGAGCGGGCGCGAGACGATCCGTGCCGTCTGCTCGGCGAGCTGAGCGTCGCTGCCGGGGGCGGGGAGCGCGAGCTCGCGCACGTGGAAGTCGAGGTCGAAGTCGGCGTCGTCGACCCAGTACGGGTAGTCGAGCCCGAACGGCACCTCGGCGAGCCGCCAGCGCAGCGGGGGCAGGAGCGGAAGGCGCTCGGCGATCAGGTCCTGGATGTCGGCGCAGCCGAGCGAGCCGCCCGGGGCGGTCGACGGGTCGAGTATCGCCAGGCCCCCGACGTGGCCGGACTGGCGCGCGCTCTCCAGCGCCAGGAACTGCGAATCGAGGCTCGTCAGCTGTCGCAAGTCGCCACCCCTCCCGTTGGGGGAACGATAAGGCACCGCGCGGGCCGCGGCTCTGGCCGCGGGCTCCGGCGCGCTAGCGCTCGACGATCGCGACCACGCCCTGGCCGCCTGCCGCGCAGATCGAGATCAGGCCGCGGCCCGAGCCGCGCTCGGCGAGCAGCTTCGCCAGCGTCGCCACGATCCGAGCGCCGGTGGCCGCGAACGGGTGGCCCGCGGCGAGCGAGGAGCCGTTCACGTTGAGCTTGCCGCGGTCGATCGAGCCGAGCGGCTCGGGGCGGCCGAGCCGGTCGCGGCAGAAGGCCGGGTCCTCCCAGGCGGCGAGCGTGGCGAGCACCTGCGAGGCGAACGCCTCGTGGATCTCGTAGAGGTCGAAGTCCTGGAGCGACAGGCCGTGGCGGTCGAGCAGCCGCGGCACGGCATAGACCGGCGCCATCAGCAGGCCGTCGTCGCCGTGCACGTAGTCCACCGCGTGCGTCTCCACGTCGACGAGGTGCGCGAGCACCGGCAGGTCGTGCGCGGCGGCCCACTCGTCGCTCGCCAGCAGCACCGCGGCGGCGCCGTCGGAGAGCGGGGTCGAGTTCCCGGCGGTCATCGTCGCGCCGCCGGCGTCCGTGCCGAAGACCGGCGCCAGCTTCGCGAACTTCTCCGGGCTCGAGTCCGGCCGCATGTTCTGGTCGCGCTCGAGGCCGAGGTAGGGAGTGACCAGGTCGGTGAAGAAGCCGCGGTCGTAGGCGGCCGCGAGGTTGCGGTGACTGGCGGCGGCCAGCTCGTCCTGGTCGATCCGCGCGACCTGCCACTCGCGCGCGGTGACCGCGGCGTGCTCGCCCATCGAGAGCCCGGTCCGCGGCTCCTGGTTGCGCGGGATCGAGGGCACGATCTGGCCCGGCCGCAGGCGGCCGAGCAGCTTGATCCGCCCGGCCGTGCTCTTCTCCGCGTTCAGGTCCATCAGCACGCGGCGCAGGTCGTCGTTGATCTCCACCGGGGCGTCGCTCGTCGTGTCCACGCCGGCGGCGATCCCCGACTCGATCTGCCCGAGCGCGATCTTGTTGGCCACGAGCACGCTCGCCTCGAGGCTCGTGTCGCAGGCCTGCTGCACGTCGCAGGCCGGCGTCGAGTGGTCGAGGGCGCTGCCGAGCACGCACTCGCGCGTGAGGTTGAAGTCGCGGCTGTGCTTGAGCACGGCGCCCGCGGCCACCTCCCCGAGCCGCTCGCCCTGGAGCGAGAAGCGCGCGACCAGGCCGTCGAGCGCCGCGGTGAGCATGTCCTGGTTCGAGGCGTCGGCGTACGGGCCGTTCGAGCGGGCGAACGGGATGCGGTTGCCGCCGACGATGGCGGCGCGGCGGGGCTGGGGCGTGCCGTTCGAGGTGCTCATGCGGCGGGCGAGTCTAGAAAAGCGCCGCTACCCTGCCCCGCCGATGGCCGACCGCTACACCTCGTTCGCCAACTCGGGTCCCGGCGGCTTCCTCACTCGCCAGCTCGGCCTGCCGCAGCCGGCGGTGCTGCGCCGCCACCAGCCTGGCGATCCCGTGCTGCACGGCCCGGCGCTGCTCGGCGCAGCGCCCGGGGGGAGGCTCGCCACAGCCGCGGGGGGTGTCCTGCGCTCGATCGGCGCCCAGGCGTTCGTGACGGGCGATCAGCACCTGCGCGAGGCCGCCGAGGCCGCCGGTCCCGCCACCGCGTCGTTCGACCCGTCCGCCGACGAGTCGCGCCGCTTCGGCGCGATCGTCTACGACGCCTCGAGGATCGAGGACACCGGCTCGCTGCGGCGTGCGTACGAGTTCTTCCACCCGGTGATCCGCCGGCTCCAGCCGTCCGGCCGCGTGGTCGTGCTGGCCACGCCGCCCGAGCTGGCCGAGTCGCCGCTCCACGCCGTCGCCCAGCGCGCGCTCGAGGGCTTCGTGCGCTCGGCCGGCAAGGAGGTCGGCTCCGGCGGGTCGACCGCCAACCTCGTGTACGTGGCGCCCGGCGCCGAAGACGGGATCGAGTCGACGCTGCGCTTCCTGCTGTCGGGGCGCTCGGCCTACGTATCCGGCCAGCCGATCCGCCTGGGTGCGGGCCCGGCGGTCGCCCCGGCGGACTGGGAGCGGCCGCTGGCCGGCAAGGTCGCCGTGGTCACGGGCGCCTCGCGCGGCATCGGCGAGGCCATCGCCGAGGTGCTCGCGCGCGACGGCGCGCACGTGGTCTGCCTCGACGTGCCGGCCCAGGGCGAGGCGCTCGCGGCGGTGGCGAACCGCGTCGAGGGCTCGGCGCTCCAGCTCGACGTGACCGCCCCGGACGCGCCGAGCAGGCTTGCCGGCCACCTGCGTGAACGCCACGGCGGCGTGGACGCGGTCGTGCACAACGCGGGCGTCACGCGCGACAAGACGCTCGGCCGGATGAGCGAGGACCAGTGGGACCTCGTGCTCGACATAAACCTCTCGAGCCAGGCTCGCATCAACGACGTCCTGCTCGACCAGGACGTGCTCAACGCGCACGGGCGCATCGTCACGGTCTCCTCGGTGAGCGGGATCGCCGGCAACCGCGGTCAGGCGAACTACGCCACGAGCAAGGCGGGCGTGATCGGGCTCGTGGACGCGCTGGCGCCGGTGCTCGCGCCGCGCCCGGGCACGATCAACGCGGTGGCGCCGGGCTTCATCGAGACGCAGATGACGGCGGCGATGCCGGTCGCGACCCGCGAGGGCGGCCGCCGGCTCAACAGCCTCGCGCAGGGCGGCCTGCCGGTGGACGTCGCCGAGGCGATCGCGTGGCTCGCGAGTCCGGGCTCCGGCGGGGTGAACGGCAACGCCGTGCGCGTCTGCGGGCAGGCCCTGATCGGCGCCTGATGGCGACGCGCGTCCGCGAGCTCGAGTCCGCGCCCCGGATGCGCGTGCTCTACCCGAAGGCCGCGATCGGCATGGCCCGGGCGGCGATCGGCCGGGGCGGCGAGCCGGCCCTTCCCGACACCGAGCTGCGCCTGGCCGGAGTGCGGGTGGACCGCGAGCGGCTCGCCGAGTACGACCGCGTCTGCGGCTTCCGGCTGCGCGACACCCTGCCGCCGACCTACCCGCACGTCCTGGCGTTCCCGCTCTCGATGGAGCTGATGACCGGCTCGGACTTCCCGTTCCCCGTGGTCGGGATGGTCCACCTGCGCAACCGGATCGCGCTGCGGCGCCCGATCGGCGCCGGCGAGCCGCTCGACCTGCGGGTCTGGACCGAGGAGCTGCGCCCGCACGACCGCGGCTCGCAGTTCGAGATCCGCGCCGAGGCCGCGGCCGGCGGCGCGACCGTCTGGGAGAGCTGGAGCTCGTACCTCTACCGGCACGGGAGCGGCGACGGCGGCGGCCGCTCGGCGCGCGAGCGCAGCGAGCCCCCGCGCCCGCAGGCGCGCTGGCGGCTGCCCGGCGACAGCGGTCGCGCCTACGCCGGCGTCTCCGGCGACAGCAACCCCATCCACATGCACCAGCTGAGCGCGCGGTTGTTCGGGATGCCGCGCCCGATCGCTCACGGGATGTGGCTGAAGGCGCGCTGCCTGGCCGCGCTGGAGGGCCACCTGCCGGACGCGCTCGAGGTCGACGTGAGCTTCAAGCTCCCGGTCCACCTCCCGGGGACCGTCAGCTTCGCGTCGTGGCCCGGCGCAGCAGGCCGCGACTTCGCGCTGCACGACGCGAAGAACGAGAAGCCGCACCTCTCCGGCTCGCTGCGGCCGGCCTAGCGCCGAGGAGCCTCAGCAGGGCCGGTGAGCGCCGGGCCGCGTGGTAGGCGGCGAGCGTGGTCGCCGTCGAGGCCGCGAGCAGCAGCCCGAGCTTGACCGGCACGCCCGCCGACATGCCCACGATCGGCAGCGCCAGCCCGATGATGATCGGCTGGTGCAGCACGTAGACCGGCAGCGCCGACTCGCGCGCGTAGGCGAGGCCGCGCTCGCGGCCGCTCAGGAGCTTGGCGCCGTAGCCGAGCGCGGCCGCCACCACGCCCACCGCCGCGACCGCCGAGAGACCCTGGAGGGCGATCCACGCCGGCGTGCCCGCGTCCGGGACCCCGCCGCCGACGAGGACGGCCATCGCGAGCAGCGCGGCGATCCCGATGGCCCCCGCTCGGGCACGCTCGCGGTGCACCGCGCGCTCGACGGCCGGGTAGCACGCCAGCAGGAAGCCGGCGACGAAGAACAGGCTGTAGTACGCGAAGTTGGCCCAGTCGTCGTAGAGGTTCTGGTAGCCGGGCCAGCGCCCGCGCAGGGCGATCTGAACGGCGGCGAGCGGCACGATCGCGGCGTACAGCGCCCACGGCGGGACGCTCTCGACGCGCCACCCGCGCGCGTGGACGCGGCGCAGGGCGGGCAGGTAGAGCGCCGTGAAGACGTAGAGGTAGATCAGGAACCAGAGGTGCATCCAGGTGAAGCGGTCGAGGCCCGTGAAGAACGTCGGCAGGAACTCCAGGAACGAGTCGTCGGCCTCGTCCTTGTGGCGCAGCTCGGCGTAGCGGGCGAGCGGGATCAGGGCGACGGTCCCGAACGCGAACGGGACCAGCAGGCGGTCGCGACGTTCGCGCATGAAGCCCTCGGGCCCGCGGCGCTCGAGCGAGGGGACGAGCGCCCAGCCCGCCAGCACGAACAGGAGCGGCATGTGCCACTGGCTGATGCCGCCGGACAGGAGGTCCACGGCCGCCGGGCGGTCGGCGTCCTTGATGTGCCAGTCCTCGCTGTCGAACGGCCGCGCCGAGTGGAAGAGCAGCAGCAGGTAGACCGCCCCGGCCCGGAGCCAGTCGACGTCGCGACGCCGTCCAGTCACTCGTTTAAGATATCAATACGAACGTAGTGATGACGACCGCGACGACCGAGAGCACGCGCGACCGGCTGGCGACCGCCGCCATGCGGCTGTTCGCCGAGCACGGCTACGCCGGCACGAGCGTCGGCCAGATCGAGGCCGAGGCGGGCCTGGCCCCGCGCTCGGGCGCGCTCTACCAGTACTTCAAGGGCAAGCGCGAGCTGCTCGACGCCGCCGTGGAGCGCCACGTCGCCGACCTCGCCGAGATGCAGGACGCGATCGACCTGCTCCCGCTCGGCGACCTGCGCGCGGAGCTCACGCTGATGGCTCGCTGGAACCTGCGCGACCTCTCACGGCGCCGCGACCTGCACCGCTTCCTGCGCTTGGAGTCCGGCCGCTTCCCGGAGCTCACGGCGCGGATCTACCAGGGCCTGGGCGAGCGGCCCCTGCGCCGGGTGGCCGACTACCTGCGCACGCGCTTCGCCGAGGCCGGCGTCGAGCTCGAGGACGCCGAGGCGCTCGTCGTCGTGATGGTGCAGACGATGTCCGCCTACCGCGCGCACGAGGACGTGTACGGGGCGCCGGCGCTCGACGTGGGCGAGGAGCGGTTCGTCAAGGCCTGGGTCGACCTCTGCATCGCCTACGCCCGCGACCGGGGCGTGAAGGGGATCTAGGCCGGGGCGTGAAGGGGATCTACGCCGCGGCGGCGCGCGCCGGCTCGGCGGCCCGCGCGGCGTTGCGCTCGATGCCGTCGATGAGCCGCGGCCAGACCTCGCGCGGCATGTCGTGCCCCATGCCGTCGATCAGCATCAGCTCGCAGCCCGGGATCGCCCTGGCGGTCGCCTTGCCGCCGGACACGCCGATCAGCGCATCCTTCGTGCCGTGCACGATCAGCGTGGGCACCTCGATCCGCGCGAGGTCGCGGGTGCGGTTCGGCGTGGCGGCGATCGCCCCGAGCTGGCGCATGGTCCCGCCCGGGCTCAGGCCGCGGTCGTAGGAGCGCGAGAGCATCGCGCGCAGCTCCTCCTCGTCGCGCTCGAAGCCGGGCGAGCCGATGACCTCCCACAGCTTCAGCCCGCGCTCGATGTAGGCCTCCTTGCCCTTCGGCAGCGGCTTCGCGAAGAACGGGTAGACCGCGGCGGCCGGCCGCCCGACCCAGCGCGAGCCCGTCGTGGACATGATCGAGACGAGCGAGCGCACGCGCTCGGGCTGCTCGAGGGTGAGGATCTGGCTGATCATGCCGCCCATCGAGGCGCCGACGACGTGCGCCGAGTCGATCCCGAGGTGGTCCAGCAGCCCGGCCGCGTCGCCGGCCATGTCGCGCAGGGTGTACGCGAGGCGCTTGGGCCGCTGCGTGATCAGCTCGAGGAGGCCCGGCGGCGGGAAGCCGTTGAAGCGCGTCGAGCGCCCCACGTCGCGGTTGTCGAAGCGGATCACGTGGAAGTCGCGCTCGGCGAGCTGCCCGCAGAACTCGTCGCGCCAGCCGATCATCTGCGTCCCGAGGCCCATCACCAGCAGCAGCGGGCGGGCGCCGGGGTCGCCGAACGTCTCGTAGCAGAGCTCGACCTCGCCGACCTGCGCGAACTGCTCGCTCATCGCCTGCGCTCCAGAATCACCAACGGGATCTTACGACCAGTGCGCTGCTGGTAGCCGTGATAGCCGCCGTAGGTGGCGACCGCCTTCGGCCACAGCCGCTCGCGCTCCTCCTCGTCGGCCACGCGGGCGTGCACCCTGCGGCGCTCGGACCCGACCTGCACCTCGGTGTCGGGGTTCGCGCGGAGGTTGTGGAACCAGGCCGGGTGCTTCGGGTGACCGCCCTTCGACGCGACGATCACCAGGTCGTCGCCGTCGCGGACGTAGAGCAGCGGGCTGGTGCGCTTCTTCCCGCTCTTCGCGCCGACGTGGTCGAGCAGCAGCATCGGCCCGACGCCGGGGATCCGGTGCCCGATGACGCCCTTCGTCGCCCGGTAGACGGCGGTGTGCCCGCCCATGGCGCGCCGCAGGAGCGGCCAGCTGCGGTCTACGAGCCGGTTCGGCATCGGCCTAGCGCGACATCGCGCGCGCGATCACCACGCGCTGGATCTCGTTGGTCCCCTCGTAGATCTGGGTGATCTTCGCGTCCCGCATCATCCGCTCGACCGGGTAGTCGTTCACGTACCCGTATCCGCCCAGGACCTGAACCGCCTCGACGGTCACCTCCATGGCGACGTCGGAGGCGAACAGCTTGGCCATCGAGGTCCACTTGCCGAGCCCGGGCTCGCCGCGGTCGGCGGCCGCGCAGGCGCGGTAGAGCAGCTCGCGCGCCGCGGCCGTCCTGGTCTCCATGTCGGCGAGCTTGAACTGGATGCCCTGCTTGCGGTTGATCGGCTCCCCGAAGGCGATCCGCTCCTTCGCGTACCGGTTGGCGTAGTCCGTGGCGCCCTGGGCGATGCCGACGGCCTGCGCAGCCGCGCCGAGGCGGGTGCGCTCGAGCGTCGTGAGCGCCACGGCGAGGCCCTTGTTCTCCTCGCCGAGCAGGTTCTCGGCGGGCACGCGCACGTCGGTGAGCGACGGCGACCCCGTCGGCGAGCCCTTGATCCCGAGCTTGTGCTCGAGCTGGCCGGGGTCGAAGCCCTCGCGGTCGCTCTCCACGACGAAGGCCGAGATGCGGTTGCCCTCGCGGTCGGTCTTGGCGAAGACCACGTAGAAGTCGGCGATCGTCGCGTTGGTGATCCAGTTCTTCTGACCGTTGATGACCCACTCGTCGCCGTCGCGCACGGCGGTCGTGCGCATCGAGGCGGGGTCCGAGCCGGCCTCGGGCTCGCTCAGGGCGAACGCCGGCGACCGCTCGCCGGTCGCGCACGGCGGCAGGAGGCGCTGCTTCTGCTCGTCGGTGCCGAACAGGCGGATCGGCAGCGTGCCGAGCTCGTGCACCATCAGTATCAGCGCGCTCGAGGCGCAGGCCTTCGCGATCTCCTCGACGGCCATCTGCAGCATCAGGGTCCCGGTCCCGGTGCCGCCGTACTCCTCCTCGAACGGCAGCGCGAGCACGTCGTGCTCGGCCAGCAGCTTGCGGACGTCCCACGGGTACTCGCCGCTGCGGTCGATCTCGGCGGCGCGCGGCGCGATCCGCCCCTGCACCATCGCCCGGATCCCCTCGAGGAAGTCGCGGTGCTCCTGCGGGACCTCGTAGACGCCCGTGGTGGCGGTGGTCACGCGCACAACATAGGGTGTCCGCGTGCGCTGCATCCGGATCGAGGAGTTCGGCGGGCCCGACGTGCTCCAGCCCGCGGAGGTGCCGGACCCACAGGCGCCCGACGGCGGCGTGGTCCTCGACGTGTCTGCGGCCGGCGTGAACTGGGCCGACACCCACCAGGCCGAGAACTCGTACCTCGCCCCGGCCGAGCTGCCGCTGATACCCGGCGGCGAGGTGGTGGGGACCACGCCCGACGGCCGCCGCGTCGTCGCGCTCGTCCCCGGCGCCGGCTACGCGGAGAAGGCCGTCGCCTTCGACGCCGCGATGTGGGACGTCCCCGGCGGCGTGACCGACGGCCAGGCGCTGGCGCTCGTGCTCCAGGGGACGACCGCGTGGCACCTGCTGCGCACCAGCGCGCAGCTGCGCGAGGGCGAGAGCGTGGTCGTGCACGCCGCCGCGGGCGGGGTGGGGACGATCGCGGTGCAGCTCGCCAAGCGCTTCGGCGCGGGTCGGGTGATCGGCGTCGCCTCCTCGGACGAGAAGCGCGAGCTGGCGACGCGTCTCGGCGCCGACGCCGCGGTCGACTCCGGCGCCGGCGACCTGGTGGCGGCGCTGCGCGAGGCCAACGGCGGCGACCGTGTGGACGTCGTGCTCGAGATGGTCGGCGGCCGCACCTTCGAGCAGAGCCTCGACGCGCTCGCGCCGTTCGGCCGGCTCGTGCACTTCGGCCAGGCCGCCCGCGAGGGGGCCCCGGCGGTCGACCCCGGCAGGCTGATGGGCACGAGCCGCGGCGTGCTCGGCTTCTGGCTCGTCCACATGATGCGCCGGCCGGACCTGATGACCGAAGCGATGGAGGGGATGTTCGAGATGGTTCTGAACGGGGAGCTCGAGGCGATCGTGGGCGGGACCTACCCGCTCGAGGACGCCCGGCGCGCGCACGAGGACATCCGCTCGCGCGGCACGGTCGGCAAGCTGGTGCTGACGCCATGAGCGGCGGGCTCAAGCTCGGCCTGAACACGGGCTACTGGGCCGGCGGGCCGCCGCCCGGCATGCAGGAGACGATCCTCGAGGCGGAGCGGATCGGCTACGACTCGATCTGGACCGCCGAGGCCTACGGCTCGGACTGCCTGACGCCGCTCGCCTGGTGGGGCGCGCACACGGAGCGCATCAGGCTCGGCACGGCGATCGTGCAGATGTCCGCGCGGCAGCCGGCCGCGACCGCGATGGCGGCGATGACGATGGACCACCTCTCCGGCGGGCGCTTCGTGCTCGGGCTCGGCGTGTCCGGGCCGCAGGTGGTGGAGGGCTGGTACGGCCGGCCGTTCCCCAAGCCGCTCGCGCGCACGCGCGAGTACATCGGGATCCTGCGCGACATCTGGAAGCGCGAGGGGCCGGTCACCAACGACGGGCCGCACTACCCGCTGCCGCTGCCGGACGGGACGGGGCTCGCGAAGCCGCTCAAGTCCTCGATCCACCCGCTGCGCGAGGACATCCCGATCTACCTCGGGGCCGAGGGGCCGAAGAACGTGGCGCTCTGCGCGGAGCTGTGCGACGGCTGGCTCGCGATGCTGCTCTGCCCGGACAACCAGTCGATGTTCGAGGAGTACCTCGACGAGGGCTTCGCGCGCGACAGCGCGCGGCGCTCGAAGGACGACTTCGACGTGGCGGCGACGGTCCCGTTCATCCTCTGCGACGACGTGCAGCAGGGCATCGACTCGCTGCGCCCCTTCTACGCGCTCTACTTCGGCGGGATGGGCGCCAAGGGGGCGAACTTCCACGCGAACGTGCCCGCGCGGATGGGCTACGAGGCCGAGGTCCGCGAGATCCAGGACCTCTACCTCGGCGGCAAGAAGGACGAGGCGGCCGCCAGGCTCCCCGCCGAGCTGATCGAGAAGATGTCGCTGGTCGGGCCGAAGGAGAAGATCCGCGACGAGCTCGACGCGTGGCGCGAGTCGATCGTCACGACCATGCTCGTCTCCGGGGACGCGAACACCCTGCGCACCGCCGCTGAGCTCGTGCTCGGGTGAGGCTCGCCGCCGCCGCGGCGCTGCTGTCGGTGCTCGCGCTCTGCGGCCAGGCGGCCGCCGCCGAGCCGGCCCTGACGCTGAGCTGGGTGGGGGACATGTCGTTCTCGCGCGGCCAGGGGCTGCCGCGCAAGCCCGACTCCGTCTTCGCCTCCGTGAGGGGGTCGCTCGCCGCCGACGTCGTGACCGGCAACCTCGAGGGCACCCTGGGGCGGGGCGGCCCGAGCAAGTGCGGCGGCGGCAACGGCGGGAGCTGCTTCGCGTTCCAGGCCCCCGCGTCGTACGCCGGCGTCTTCGCGCGGGCCGGCTTCGAGCTGCTGAACATGGCGAACAACCACTCGCACGACTTCGGCGCGAGCGGGCTGCGCCAGACCGAGGCGGCGCTCAAGGGCGCCGGCATCGCGCGCACCGGCCTGCGCGGCGTCGTGCGGGTGATGAAGGCCAACGGGGTGAGGGTGGCGTTCCTCGGCTACGCGCCGTACTCGTGGGCGGGGCCGCTGCTCGACATCCCGCAGGCGCGCGGCGAGGTGAAGCGCGCGCGCTCGGCCCGCCGGGCGGTCGCCCGGCTGCGCGCCTCTCGCCGCCGCGGCGCCGCGGAGCTCCGCGCCGCGCGCGCCGAGGTGGCGGCCGCCGCCGCCCGCGCCGACGTCGTGATCGTCTTCGTCCACGCCGGCGCCGAGGGATCGGGCGCGACGCACGTGCCGCACGGGATGGAGCACGCCTTCGGCGAGGCCCGCGGCGAGACGCGCCGCTTCGCACGCACGATGATCGACGCGGGCGCCGACGCCGTGCTCGGCTCCGGCCCGCACGTGCTGCGCGGGATCCAGTGCCACAGGGGCAAGCCGATCGCCTACTCGCTCGGCAACTTCGTCGGCTACCACACGCTCTCCACGGCGGGCGTGGCGGGCCTGAGCGGCGTGCTGCGCATCCGCGTCGACAGGACCGGAGCGTTCCTCGGCGGGCGCCTCGTGCCGGTCGTCCTCAAGCGCCCGGGCGTGCCGCGCCTCGACCCGAGGCGCCGCTCGATCGGCCTCGTGCGCCGCCTATCGCGGCAGGACTTCGGCGGCAGCCGCTGCCGGATGGGCGCCGACGGGAAGTTCGCCGCCCCCTGAGGCCGCCTCGACCTCCACGGCCACGCCGTTGAGGTGGGACATGCCGGCCAGGCGCTCGAGCGACTCCGGCGAGGCGTCCATCAGGTCGTTCGAGTTCGCGCCGCCCGCGGCGTTGGCCAGCCGCCAGCCGCCGCGGTGGCCCCAGCCGTGCGGCAGGGCGACGACGCCCGGCGTCATCTCGTCGGTCACGGCGACGGGCACCTCGACCTCGCCGGCCGCCGAGCGGATGCGGGCCGGCATGCCGTCCTCGAGCGAGCGGGCCGCGGCGTCGGCCGGGTGCATCCGCAGCGCGTGGCGGCGCTCGCCGCGCATCAGGGCCGGCACGTTGTGCATCCAAGAGTTGTGCGAGCGCAGCTCGCGCATGCCGATCAGGCGCAGCGGCAGCGTGGCGTCGGGGTCCGGCTCCGCGGCGAGGTCCCGAACCTCGCCGGCGATCGGCTCCGGCGCCAGCCGGATGCGCCCGCCCACGTGGCGGGTGCGCTCGCGCAGGACCCCGGTCGCCCACGCCTCGTCCAGCACGATCCCGTGCGGCTCGCGCCGGAGCTTCCGGAGCGAGAGCCCGCCGCGGCGCAGCCCGAAGCGGTCCCCGCGCGGCCCGGCGCGGAGCATCAGGTCGATCATCGTGTTCGGCGAGATCCGCACCCCGAGCCGGCCGATGCGCTGCATCGCCGGCACGCTCGCGGGGGTGACGCCTAGCGCGCGCGACATCTCGTCGAAGATCCGCCACTCCTCGCGCGCCTCGCCGCGCGCCGGCACGACGGCCTCGGTGTGCTGGATGAACGGCCGGTAGAAGAACGACTGGAACGCGGCGGGGATGTCCTCGCGCTCGAGCCACGTGGTCGCCGGCAGCACGTAGTCGGCGTGGCGCGCGGTCTCGTTCGGGTAGATGTCGATCGAGACCATCAGCTCGAGCTCGCCGAGCGCGCGGGCGAGCGCCGCGCCGTCGGGGACCGACTGCACCGGGTTGCCCGCCGTCACGATCAGGGCCCGCAGCTGCCCCGGCCCGGGCGTCTCGATCTCCGGCGCCATCAGCGTGGCCGGCATCTGGCCGAGCACGTCCGGGAACCCGCCGACGCGCGAGCGCCGCGCGCCGTAGGTCGCCAGCCCCGAGCGCTCGACGGCCCCCTCGAGGTCGAGCGGCGAGCTGCCGAACACGAGGCCGCCGGGCCGGTCGAGGTTGCCGGTCACGGCGCTGAGCGCGTCGAGCAGGAAGGCGGTGAGCGTGCCGTGGCGGCCGAGGCACGAGCCGGTGCGCCCGTAGATCGCGGCCGAGCGGGCCGTCGCGACGTCGCGAGCGAGCGAACGAGCGCGGCCGGCGTCGACGCCGGTGGCCGCGGCCGTCGACTCCGGCGCGAAGTCCTCGGCGAGCCGCGCGAGCTCGCCCACCTCGCTGGCCTGCTCCCTCACGGCCGCGTGGTCCACCAGGTCCTCGTCGAAGATCGCGTGCAGGAGCGAGAGCAGCAGCCGTGCGTCGCCGTCCGGGCGGATCGGCACGTGCTCGAACTCGCGCGCTGTCTCGGTGCGCCGGGGGTCGACGACGACGACCCGCCCGCCGCGGCGCTCGATGTCGCGCAGCCGGTCGCGCACGCGCGGGATCGAGAGCACCGAGCCGTTCGAGACGAACGGGTTGGCTCCGAACATCACGAGCAGGTCGGTGCGCTGCACGTCCGGGATCGGCACCGTAATCGGAGAGCCGTACATGAGCGCGCTCGCGGCGAGCCGGCTGTTCACGTCCTGCGAGCCGGACGAGTAGAAGTGCGGCGAGCCGAGCGCGTCGATCAGCCCCTTGCCCCAGACCGTGTGCCCGAACGACCACGCCGCCGGGTTCCCCTGGTACATGCCGATCGCGTCGCCGCCGTGCTCGTCGCGGATCGCGCGCAGGCGCGCGCCGATGTCGGCCATGGCGTCGTCCCACGCGAGCCGCTCGAACGAGCCGTCGGGCCGCCGCCGCATGGGGTGGAGCAGGCGGTCGGGGTCCTCCTGCACCTCCGGGAAGGCGATCCCCTTCGGGCACGCGTAGCCGGCCGACAGCGGGTGCTCGCGATCCGGCCGCAGCTTGGTCACCCGCCCGTCCTCGACCGTGGCGACCATGCCGCAGTTGGCCTCGCAGATGCGGCAGAACGTGATCTTCTGCTCAGCGGGCATGGGCATATCTTGGTGCTTCGGCGAGAAACTCGCGGATAAGCTCGGCGAGACGGTCGGGCTGATCCTCCGGAACGTAGATGTAGGAGTCGTCCACCAGCTCGAGCCGGGCGTCGAGGAGGCGGGCGAGCCGCTCGCCGTGCGCGAGGGGGTAGATGCGCGTGCGCTCGGTCGACCAGACCACCAGCGCGGGCTTGCCGAACTCCGGCAGCCGCCCGGCCGCCTCGAGGGTCTGGCTCGGCCGCGTCGAGGCGAACGCCTTGCCGAAGTCGCGCCGCACGCCCTCGTCGCGGAGCCCCGGCTCGATCCACGCGCTCGCGATCTCGGCCGGCGGGTGCCGCTTCGCCACCCACCCGTACACGAGCGGCAGGCGCTGGACCCGCCGCGAGCGCAGCGGCCGGCCCACGATCAGCATGAGCCGCGGGCTGCGCCCGATCGGCCGCAGCGGCTTCGACCACCACGCCGGGAAGTTGGCGAACGAGTCGCAGGGGGTCAGCACGAGCGCGCCGAGGCGCTCCGGGTGGCGGGTCGCCACCATCTGCGCGAGCGCCCCGCCGGTGTCGTTGCCCACCAGCACCACGTCGTCGAGGTCCAGCTCCGCGAGGAAGTCCGCGACCAGCCGGGCGATCCCGTGGGGCGTCAGGTCCGCGCCCGGCTCCATCGCGACCGTGTGCGAGCCGAGCGGCCAGTCCGGCGCGATGCAGCGGTAGGACTCCGCGAGCGCCGGCACCACGCCGCGCCAGAGGTCGGCGTTGGTCAGGAAGCCGTGCACGAAGACGACGGGGCGGCCGTCGCCGCGCTCGCGATAGCGGATCGTTCCCGCGGGGAGGCGGGCCTCGCGCTGCTCGCCGAGCTCGGCCGAGATGCTCACGCCCGCTCCGCCGCGCCGGCGAACACGAGCCCGAGCGCCTCGGCGAAGAGCTCGTCGGGGACCTGGTCGGGCTCGGCCAGGCGCTGGAAGGCGATGCCGTAGGTGAGGGCGTTCGCGATCACCGCGAGACGATCCACCGCCATGCCCGGGGCAGCCGTCTCGAGCATCCGCTCGGTGGTGGCGCGGAAGGCGCCGAAGCGCCGGGCGAACTCCGCGCGGCGCGCCGGATCGCGCACCGACCAGGCCCAGTACTCCACGAACAGCAGGAACCGCTCCGGGGCGGCCTCGAGGTACGCCATCCACTGCCCGGCGGCCGCGCGCGTGCGCGCGGCGGGGTCGTCGCCGGCCGCCTCCACCGCCGCGGTCACCTCGCGCACGTGTCGCGCCACCTCGTGCTCGAACGCGGCCAGGAACAGCTCCTCCTTCCCGCCGAAGTTCGAGTAGACGGCGCCGGTCGTGTAGCCGGCGCCGGCGGCGACGTCGCCGACGGAGGCGCCGTGGAAGCCGCGCGCCGCGAACACGCGCGTCGCGGCGGCGATGAGCTCTTCGCGCGTCTGCTGCTGGCGCTTCTCCCGCGTTCCCGACACAGATAATGAACGTTATCTGACGCGCCTACAGCGCGGCGACCTGCCCGATGTCCTCGGCCCAGGTTCGCGGATGCCGTGCCTGGAACTCGGTCATGAGGCCGACGCAGCAAGGATCGTCGAGAAGCACGATCTCGACGCCGTGGCGCTCGAGGTGCGGGAGGTCGCCCTCGAACGTACGGTTCTCTCCGACGACGACGAGTGGAATTCCGAATAGCAGGATCGCGCCGCTGCACATCGCGCACGGTGACAGGGTCGTGTACAGCACGGCGTCGCGGTAGTCGGTCTGGCGCCCGGCCTTGCGGAGGCAGGCGATCTCGCCGTGGGCTATCGGGTCCCCGCGCTGCACGCGCTCGTTGTGGCCCACGGCGACGAGCTCGCTACCGATGTCGAGGGCGGCACCCACCGGAACGCCGCCGTCCTCCAGGCTCCCCCGGGCCGCCTCGACCGCCCTGGCGAAGGAGGCTCGGCTCCACGGCGCTTCGGCTGCTGCTTCTCCGGCTGTCAAGCGATCGCCTTCACCATCGCGATTATCACGCCGACTACCACCGTCGAAGTCGACATGAACGAAAGCAGCCAGGCGCGCCGGTAGTTCCTCGTTCGCGAGTCTCGCAAGATCATCAACTCGACGAAGCCTTCGCTGGGCGTCTCGTCGTCTTCGGTCGGCGTCTCCATGTCGTCCTGATTCAGCCAGTGAACCCAGATGACGTCGAGGCACAGGAGGCAGGATGCGCCCGACGCCAGGACCGTGACGATGAACGGAATCAGCACCAGAGCTGAATCGCGGACCCCCGCGATGTTTCCGAAGTAGATGCCGACGATGGCCACGAGAAACGAATTGAACGCGAGCATCGACTGGGCCTTCGAGTCGATGATCGTCAAGCCGGTGTAGATGTGCTCCTGCTGCGCTCGAGCGTGAGCTGACGAAGCATGGGTCGGAATCGCCGCCAGGTACGACTCGATGCGGCCGCGTTCCTCCTCGCTCAGAGAGTCGGTCACTCCTTCGGGATCGGCGATGTCCCTGCTGGGACAGGTCGGCAGTCCCTGCTCGACAGCCCACCGCGGGTGCAGCAGGCGGCTACGGGTGCTCGGGGGCATGGCGGGAGAACGGGTCGGAAACGCGCAGGAACGTTACGTGGCGCCTCGGACCGCACCGCGCGCGCTCCCGTCACGGCTGTCCCGCGGCCGGCGCCCGCGACTTTGGCGCGGTCACCTCGGCGACTCGCTCTAGAGTCCGCCCGTGGGCGAGGACGAGAAGCTCGACGTAGGGGCGCAGGTCGAGTGCCTGCAGAAGGCGCTGCGGCTCCAGTACCGCTCGGCGATCCAGTACACCCTGGCCGCGGGCAGCATGGTGGGCTTCGCGTACTCGCACTTCGGCGCGTCGCTGTGGCAGTTCGCGCAGGCCGACCTCGAGGACGCCCGGCGGCTGGTTGAGAAGATCAAGACCCTGGGTGCGGACCCCACGACCGACGTCGCCCCGCTGCGCTACTCCAAGGACCCGGTCGAGCTGATCGAACGCCTCATCGAGGACGAGAACGAGTGCGCGGAGGCGCTCCAAGCATCGATCGAGCCCACCGGCCGTGAGGCCAAATCGGAGGCGATCGAGCACCGCCTGGAGCACATGATCATGCGCAAGCAGGAGCAGATCGACCTCCTCGAGCGCGCGCGCCGCGAGCCCGGGTCTTAGCCGCCGCGCCAGCGGACGCGTCGGCATTCCCGCTCGGGGGTACGCTCGCAAGCTCGCTCAGAGAGCCCCCCGATCGTGAACGCCGCCGCGTCCGCCACAGTCGCAGGTGCGTGATGGCGGTCACCCTCAGCGTCTCCGGTCGTGGTTACATACCGGCGGTACGGGCGAAAGAGCGAGGGGGAGCAATGAGCACCGAGTACGTGGACCTGCCGGCCGGGCGGATCCGGTATCGCGACAGCGGCGGCGACGGGCCGCCGATCGTGTTCGTCCATGGAGTGCTCGTCGACGGCCAGCTGTGGCGGAAGGTCACGCCACCGCTGGAGAAGGACTTCCGCTGCATCGTGCCCGACTTCCCGCTCGGCGCCCACACGATCCCGACCGACGACGGCGCCGACCTGTCGCCGCCGGGGCTCGCCCGGCTGATCCTCGAGCTCATCGAGAAGCTCGACCTCCAGGACGTGACGCTGGTCGGCAACGACACCGGCGGCGCGCTCACGCAGATCGCGATCACGCAGAACCCCGCGGAGCGGGTCGCCCGCGTGGTGCTCACTCCGTGCGACGCGTTCGACAACTTCCTGCCGCCGATGTTCAAGCCGCTGGAGTACCTCGCGAAGGTGCCGCCGCTGCTCACGGCGTCGATCCTGCCGCTGCGGCTGCGCCCGCTTCGGCGGCTGCCGGTCGCGTTCGGCTGGCTCACCAAGCGCCCGATCAGCGACCGCGAGGTCGAGGACTCCTGGGTGCGGGCGTTCCTCGGCCGCAGCGGCGTGCGCCGCGACGCCGCGCGCATCCTGCGCGGGCTCGACAGCCGCTACACGAACGAGGCCGCCGAGAAGCTGCGCTCGTTCGACCGCCCCGTGCTCCTCGCGTGGGCCACGGAGGACAAGGTCTTCCCGGTCGAGCACGCCCACCGGCTGGCGGAGCTGATCCCGGACGCCCGCGTGGAGGAGATCGCCGACAGCTACTCGTTCGTGCCCGAGGACCAGCCGGAGCGGCTGGCGGAGCTGATCGGAGGCTTCGTGTCCGGCTCGGCCGCCCCCTCGCAGAAGGCAGCGGCGACTGGGTAGGGCGCCGGTCCTGCGGTCCTAGTCGCCGCCGTCCGGCGGCCCCGGCTCGCGCAGGAAGTCGAGCGTCAGCGCCGCGCTCCACGAGAACCCCTCCGACCCGAGCCCCGCGCCGGTCTCGGGGTGGTAGTACTCGCGGAAGCCCTGGCTGCGGACGAGCGCGAGCGTGGCGTCGCGGATCGCGTCCGCGTAGCGGTCGAAGCCGTAGCGGCGCAGGCCGCGTGAGATCAGCCAGTTGAGGTTGACCCAGGCGGGCCCGCGCCAGTAGCGCGTGGGCACGAACGCGGGGGAGAGGCGGTCGCAGCTCGGGACGGGGTGGCCGGCCCCGCCCTGCGCCCAGAAGTGCGAGCTGTCGAGCTGCCGGCACATGAGCTGCGCGCGGCCCGCGTTCGGGATCTTGGCGAAGAGCGGCACGAACCCGCCGGCGACGGGCGCCGGCACCTGGCGGCGCGCCACGCGGTCGAACGGCACGTACGCGTGCAGCGAGTCGCTCCAGAGGCGCGTGTTCACGGCGGCCGCGGTGCGGCGGGCCTGGCCGAGGAAGCGAGCCCCGTCCTCGCCGACCGCCGACGCGATCCGGGCGAGGTCCTCGCCCGCCGCGGCGAGCAGCGCGTTGAAGGCGGGGTCCTCGACCACGAAGCGCGAGCTCGCGCGGATCTCGCGCTCGTCGTAGCGGTTGCGCTTGAAGACCTCCACGAGGTGGACGTACTGGTCGTACGCGGCCGCCGTCGGCCGCTCCTCGGCGCGCGCCATCGTCAGGTCCTTGCGCGGGTATGGCGGCACCGCGCCGGGCTCCAGCTCGATCGCGGCCAGCGGCGCGTCCCAGGCGGGCGAGTCGTCCATCCCCGACTCCCACGGGTGGCGGATGGCCACGAGCCCGTCGTCGTCGGGGTCGCGCTCGCGGTAGAGGTAGTCGTGCCACGCCGCGAGCCGCGGCAGCAGCCGCGCGAGCCACTCGAGGCTCGCCTCGGGGTCCGGCGCCAGCTCGTGCACGCGCCAGGCGGCGGTGGCGTGCACCGGCGGCTGGACGATGCCGGAGGTGAGCCGGTCGCGCGGCGCGTGCGGGGACACGTCGGTCCGCCAGGTGTCCGGCCCGGGGAAGTACGCGTCGCTCTCGGGGTGGAACACGATGTGGGGCAGCAGCCCGTTCGACCACTGCGCGGCGAACAGCGCGTCGAGCTCGACCCGCGCGCGCTCGCTCGCACGGGTCGCGTTGCCGATCGCCGCGAACGCCGAGTCCCAGCTCCACTGGTGGGGGTAGAGGCGGGGGCCGGGGAGCGTCGACTCGCCGAGCCAGTTCACGTCCAGGACCGCTTCGGCCGCCGCGGCCAGGTCGGCGTTCCGCACGGGGAGTTTTCTAGATCCGGCCCCGGACAGAGCGAGCGCCGCCCAATGGACGGCGCCGCGCTCTCCCCCTCGCTCTCGCGGCTACGGGAGCCGCGGACAAGGATCCAGCCGAATGACCGTAATACGGACCGTCGAGATCTGTCAAGAGTCGCGCGGCCACGGCACGCGCGCTCTCAGCCAGCCCGCGGCCGCCTCCGCGAGGCGGAGCTGGCCGCGCGCCGCCGCGCGCAGGCCCTCGGCCAGCCTGGGACCCACGCCCTCGCCGGGCACGTCGGCCTCGAACTCGACCTCGTCGCCCGCCCCGCCCGCGCGCACCGCGCCGTGGCGCTCGAGCGCCTCGATCACCTGAAGGTTGTCGGTCGACACGATGGCGTGGTAGCGCTCGATGCCCTCCGCCCGGGCGCGCGCGTTGATCGCCTCGACCAGCCCGCTGCCGAGCCCGCGCCCCTGCCAGTCGTCGACCACGGCCACCGCCAGCTCCGCCACCTCGCGCTGGCCGGGGCGGCGGAACCAGCGCGCGACCCCGAGGATCTCTCCCGTGCCGGGGTGCAGCCCCACGATCGCCTCGTGCCGGCGGTGGTCCACCTCGGTGAGGTAGATCAGGTCCTCCTCGGTGAGCTCGTCGGCGGGCCCCATGAAGCGCCGGCGCCGCGACTCGTCGCTGAGCCGCTCGAACGCGTCGCGCAGCAGCGCCTTGTCGCCGGGCTCGATCGGCCTCGCGGCGATCGTCGTGCCGTCGCGCAGCTCGATCGCGTCCATGTGGGCGGAGAAGCTAACGCGGGCCGACGGCGACCGCGAGCAGCGCGACGTCGTCGCCCGCGCCGCCCTCGTCGCCCAGCATCGCCGCGACCACGCTGTCGCACGCCTGCTCGGGATCGCGTCCCGCGGCCCCAGCCGCGGCCTCCGCGAGGCGGTCCAGGCCGTGCGTCAGGGAGGCCCCGCGCCGCTCCACCAGCCCGTCGGTGTAGAGCAGGAGCAGCGACCCCGGCTCGAGCCGGCACGAGGACGAGCGCCGGCCGCCGGGCGCGGGCACCCCGAGCGGGACGGCGCGGACGTTCTCGATGTACTCGGTCGAGCCGTCCGGATGGACGATCAGCGGCGGCGGGTGCCCCGCGCTCGACATCTCCAGCCTGGCGCCGTCGCCGTTGATCCGCGCGAACACGGCCGTGGCGATCGTGTCCTGGCGCTCGCGCTGGCTCTGGAGCAGGCGGTCGACGCGCATCATCGCGCTCGCCGCGTCCTCGCCCTCGAGCGCGGCGCCGCGCAGCGCGTTGCGCAGCTGCCCCATCAGCGCGGCCGCCTCGATCCCGTGCCCGGCGACGTCGCCGATCGACAGCGCCAGCCCGCCGCCGGCGAGCTCCACCACGTCGTACCAGTCGCCGCCCACCTGGGCCTCCGCGCGCGCCGGCAGGTAGCGCGCCGCGACGTCCAGCCCGGCCACCGACGGCAGCGTGTTGGGGAGCAGGCTGCGCTGGAGCGTCTCGGCGATGCGGTGCTCGCGCTCGTAGAGCCGCGCGTTCTCGATGGCCACCGCCATCCGGTCGGCGGCGAGCTGCGTCACGCGGACCTCCTCGGGCGTGAAGGCCCGGCGCGTGTACGAGCCGAGCGGCATCACGCCGGTGACCCGCCCCTCCACGATCAGCGGCACGCCGAGCAGCGACTGCATCCCGCTCCCGCGCAGCGGCGGGATCACGTCCGTGTCGCGCACCTGCTCGAGCACGATCGGCCGCCGCGCCTCCGCGACCCGCCCGACGAAGCCCTCGCCCACGCGCATCCTGAGGTCGCCGAGGGCGGGCGGCAGCCCCCGGCTCGCACCGAGGTGGAAGGTCTCGTCCGCGTCGGCGAGCACGATCGCCGCGAAGTCCACGTCGAGCATCTCGGTGACGCGGTTGAGCAGCTCGTCGAGCAGGTCGGTGAGCTTGAGGTGCGACAGCGCCACGTCCGTCACGGCCTGGAGGCGCTTGAGCGACTCCGACGCGCGGTCCGCCTCGAGCCGCGCCTTCCGCTCGGCCGCGTAGAGGCGCGCGTGGTCGGTGCGGTGGGCCTCCTCGATCTCGGCGATCAGCCGCTCCACGCCGCGCCGGAGCGTCCCGACGAACAGGCCGGCGACCACGACGGTTCCGAGCGTGATCACCCACTGCTCCTCACCCGCCGGTGGCTTCTCGGCGACGAGCGTGACGCTGAAGGCAGCGGCGATGATCGCGATCTGGGCCCAGCCCGCCCGCCAGCTGAAGAAGTAGAACGCCGTGATGCTGACCCAGAGGTAGAACATCGAGTAGACGCTCGTGCGCTCGTCGGTGAAGTGGATCGCGAGCGTGATCAGCACGGTGCCGGAGGTCAGCGCGACGTGGTTGCTCCAGACGGGCAGGGCGCCCCGGCCGAGCAGCAGCACCGCGCCCACCACGTACGCGATCCCGAACAGCACGAACAGCCCGGCGATGCTCGTGCCCGGCGGCTGCGGGAAGACCATCGAGACGGTGCCGATCGTGGCCCCGGCGACGAACAGCATCCCGAGCGCGCGCTGGAAGGTCGGCGAGGAGCGCAGCCCCTCGACGTCCCGCCGGATGACCAGGGAGACGAGCGCTTCCTCGAGTGCGGCGAGCCTGCCCATCGCGAGAGGTCAGCCTAACCCGCTCGGAGGCGCCGCGGTGAGGCGCGGGTGGCCAGCACAGCCGAATCCCGTAATACCCGACTGGGTTTGTGTACTATGCACGCTCCTCAACTCGACCGGAAAGGTGAAGATGACGCGTACCCCGACTGCCTCCCGACTGCTCGCCGCGGCGCTCGTGCTCGTGCTCGCCCTGGTGGCGTCCGGGTGCGGGGGCTCGAGCGGCTCCGGGGACTCGATCGCGCTGGTCGCGTACTCGACGCCCAAGGAGGCGTACGCGCGGCTCACCGAGGAATTCGAGCAGACGCCCGCCGGCGATGGCGTCTCCTTCGAGCAGTCGTTCGCCGCGTCCGGCGAGCAGTCGCGCTCGGTCGCGTCCGGCCTGCCGGCCGACGTCGTGGCGCTCTCGCTCCAGCCCGACGTGGACAAGCTCGTCGAGCCCAGGAAGGTCGCCGCGGACTGGAACAGGGACCGGTTCAAGGGCTTCGTGACCCGCTCCGTGGTGGTCCTCGCCGTGCGCAAGGGCAACCCGAAGGGCATCAGGGGCTGGGAGGACCTCACCAGGGACGGCGTCGAGGTGATCGAGCCGAACCCGTTCACCTCCGGCGGCGCGCGCTGGAACGTGATGGCGGCCTACGGGTCGCAGACCGCACAGGGCAAGTCCGGCGCGGAGGCGCGGCAGTTCCTCGAGGACCTGTTCGACAACGTCACCGTCCAGGACAAGAGCGCCCGCGACTCGCTCCAGACCTTCGGCTCGGGCAAGGGCGACGTGCTGCTCGCGTACGAGAACGAGGCGATCGCGGCGCAGAGGAAGGGCGTCGAGCTCGACTACGTGATCCCCGACCAGACGATCCTGATCGAGAACCCGATCGCGGTCACCGAGGCGGGCAGGAGGAAGGAGGCGGCGACGAGGTTCCTCGACTTCCTGCGCTCGGAGGCGGGCCAGCGGATCTTCGTGGAGGAGGGCTACCGCCCGGTGCTCGAGTCGGTGAACGACCCGAAGCGGTTCCCGGAGCCCGAGCGGCTCTTCACGATCGAGGACCTCGGCGGCTGGAAGGCCGTGAACGACGAGTTCTTCGACCCGGACGAGGGCGTGATGGCCGAGATCAACAAGGCCAAGGGAGTCTCCACTGGCGGCTGAGGCCGCAGCGATCCCGGCGCGCGCGCGGGCGGCAGCCCCCCGCCGCCTGCGCGTGTCGCCCGGCTCGGCTCTCGGGGTCGGGCTGATCACGACCTACCTGTCGCTGATCGTCCTGATCCCGCTGGCCGCGGTCGTCGACCGCTCCCTCGCGGAGGGGGCCGGCGCGTTCTGGGACGCCGTGAGCGCGCCGCAGGCGGTGGCGTCGCTAAAGCTCACGTTCGCCGTGTCCGCGATCGTGGCCGCGATCAACGCGGTGACCGGCACGCTGATCGCGTGGGTGCTCGTGCGCGACGAGTTCCGCGGCAAGCGGCTCGTGAACGCGCTGATCGACCTGCCGTTCGCGATGCCCACGGTGGTGGCAGGCCTCACGCTGCTGGCGCTCTACGGGCCGAAGGGGCCGGTCGGCATCGACGTGGCCTACACGCGGGTGGCGGTCGGGCTGGCGCTGCTGTTCGTCACGCTCCCGTTCGTGGTGCGCGCGGTGCAGCCGGTGCTGATGGAGGTCGACCGCGAGCAGGAGGAGGCGGCCCGCTCGCTCGGCGCCTCGCCGTGGACGGCGTTCCGGCGCGTGGTGCTGCCGAGCCTGCGCCCGGCGATCGTGGCCGGCGCCGGGCTCGCGTTCGCGCGCGCGCTCGGGGAGTTCGGCTCGATCGTGCTGATCTCCGGCAACCTGCCCTACGAGACCGAGGTCGCGTCGGTGTTCATCTTCGGGCGGATCGAGACCGGCGACGTGACCGGCGCGGCGGCCGTCTCGGTCGTGCTGCTCGCTGCCTCCGTGCTGCTGCTGGCCGCCCTGTCGCGGCTCGGCCGGCCGGGGTGGGTGGACGATGGGCGGTAGGCGCGGACTGCGCCTCGCGGCGCTCGGCTACCTCGGGCTGCTGCTCGCCGCGCCGGTGGGGATGGTCTTCTACCGCGCGTTCGAGCACGGGCTCGGGCCGTTCTTCGAGGCGCTCACGACCCCGGGCGCCCAGCACGCGCTCTACCTGACCGTGATCGTGGTCCTGATCGCCGTGCCGGCCAACACCGCGTTCGGGATCGGGGCGGCGCTGATCCTCGCCCGTAAGCGGTTTCGCGGGCAGGCCCTGCTCGACCGCATGATCGACCTGCCGTTCGCTATCTCGCCGGTGGTCGTGGGCCTCGCGCTGATCCTCGTCTACGGCCAGGACGGCTGGCTCGGCGGCACGTTCGCCGGCGCCGGGATCCGGATCATCTTCTCGACGCCCGGCATCGTGCTCGCCACGATCTTCGTCTCGCTGCCGTTCGTGGTGCGCGAGGTGCTCCCGGTGCTGCGCGAGATCGGCGACGAGCAGGAGCAGGCCGCCGCGACGCTCGGCGCGAGCCGCTGGCAGGCGTTCTGGCGGATAACGCTGCCGGCGATCCGCCCGGCCGTGATCTACGGGGTCGTGCTCTCCACCGCCCGCGCGCTCGGGGAGTTCGGCGCCGTGAGCGTGGTCTCGGGCCGGCTCGAAGGCCGCACGGAGACGCTCACGCTCTACGTCCAGAACCGCTTCGAGGGCTTTGACCTGACCGCCGCGTACGCGACCGCCGTGCTGCTCGCACTGCTCGGCATCGGCGTGCTCGTGGCACTGACCGTCCTATCCAGGAGGCGCAGCCAGCATGGGTATTGAGACGTCCGGCATCCACAAGAGCTTCAACGGCCACGTCGCGCTCAAGGACGTGTCGGTGCTCGTGCCCGAGGGCTCGCTCACCGCGATCCTCGGGCCGTCGGGCGGCGGCAAGTCGACGCTCCTGCGCGTGATCGCCGGCCTCGAGGAGCCCGACGCCGGCCAGGTCCTCATCAACGGCCGCGACGTGACCCGCGACCCGGCCCAGGAGCGTGGCATCGGGTTCGTCTTCCAGCACTACGCCGCGTTCAAGCACATGACCGTGCGCGACAACGTGGCGTTCGGGCTGAGGATCCGCAAGCGGCCGAAGGCCGACGTCCGCCGCCGCGTGGACGAGCTGCTCGAGCTTGTCCAGCTCGAGACCTACGCCGAACGCTACCCGGCGCAGCTCTCCGGCGGGCAGCGCCAGCGGATGGCGCTGGCGCGGGCGCTGGCGATCGAGCCGCGCGTGCTGCTGCTCGACGAGCCGTTCGGCGCGCTCGACGCGCGCGTGCGCAAGGAGCTGCGCGCGTGGCTCAAGCGGCTCCAGGCCGACGTCGGCGTGACGACCGTCTTCGTGACCCACGACCAGGAGGAGGCGATGGACCTCGCCGACCAGATCGTGCTGGTCCACGAGGGCCGCGTGGAGCAGGCCGGCACGCCGCACGAGCTGTACGAGTCGCCCGCCAACGACTTCGTGATGAGCTTCGTCGGGCTGGTCACCACCCTCGACGGGCGGCTGATGCGCCCGCACGACGTCCAGGTGCTCGCGGTGCCGGAGCCGGCCAGCGACGAGGCCGTGGTCGAGCGCGTCTCGCGGCTCGGCTTCGAGGTGCGTGTGGAGCTCACGCGCGCGAGCGGCGAGCGCGTCGTGGCGCAGCTCAGCCGCGCCGAGGAGCGCGAGCTCGAGCTGCGCGAGGGCGACATCGTGCACGTGCGCGGCGTGGACGGCGCCTCGGTGCTCGCCGCCTGAGCTGCACAATGTCGGCGTGCGCATCCCCGCGAAGACCGACTATGCCCTGAGAGCTGCGCTGGAGCTCGCGCGGGCGGGGGCGGGGGAGCCCGTCAAGGCCGAGCGGATCGCCGCCGCGCAGGACATCCCGCTGCGCTTCCTCGAGAACATCCTCGGCGAGCTACGCCACGGCGGGATGGTCGAGAGCCGCCGCGGCGCGGACGGCGGCCACATGCTCGCCCGCCCCGCCGAAGAGATCGCCCTCGCGGACGTGGTACGCGCGGTCGACGGCCCGCTCGCGAACGTGAGCGGCAGGCGCCCGGACGCGCTCCAGTACCCGGAGGGCAGCGAGGTGGTGCGCGACATGTGGGTGGCGGTCCGCTCGAGCCTGCGCGAGGTGCTGGAGGGCACGACGCTGGCGGACCTCGCCGCGGGCGAGCTGCCGGCGAGCGTCGCGGCGCGGGTGGCCGACGACGACGCCTGGGTCCCGCGCTAGGAACAGTTTGCTACCCCATGGGGTAGCAAACCGTTCCCAAGGGTCGCCCTAGCCGCGGGGGAGCGCCGGCGCGGGGCCCTCGCGCGGGAGCGCGCCGGCCGGCGCGCAGTGGGTGACGCTCATCGGGCCGGCCGCCAGCGAGGTGAACGTCGCCCGGGCGCGCACCAGCGCAGGGTCGACCCCCGATGCGAAGCCCTCCTGCGTCGCGACCGTCGCGGGGCGGTCGAAGGCCACCCGCCCGTGCGCGTCCTCGAGCCCGCGCGGGCCCGTGCGCAGGCCGCGCGGCGTGAGCCAGGCCGAGTACTCGATCGAGTCGCCCGCCTGCACCGGGAAGGTGAGGCGCACGCCGCACGCGGTCGGGTCGAAGCGGAAGACCACGCCGGTGCGGATCGGCGCGCCCGGGATCGATCCGAGCGCACGCACCTTCCCCCCGCCGGGGAGGATGGCGACGATCCGCTTGGTGCGGATCGGCTCGCGCCGCCAACCGCCGCGCATGGTCACGGTCCCGTCCGGGGCGACGCCGACCTCCGAGCCGAACGGGAAGCCGACGACCCCGCCGGTGCGCAGGATCGGCCCGGCGCTGTCCGCCGCGTCGGCCGTGAACGGCCGGGGGCGGACCACGTCGGTCCAGCGCCCGTCGCGCAGCAGCTTGAGCGCGACGACGCCGAAGTCGTAGCGCACGTCGTACGGGTACTTGCCGCTGATCGTCGGCCTGATCACGGCCCAGACCGGTCCGCGCCGGATCACCGTGAAGCGGCTCTCCGCGTGCGAGAGCTTCGTGCGCAGCGAGCGGTCGGCGGGGATGCGCGTGCCCGCGGGCGGCTGCTTCGCCTCCTCGTGGCCCCACTCGAGCAGCGCCAGCACGAGCCCCCCGAACGACGGGCCGCCGGCGCCCGAGTCGAGCCCGGCCACGGGCAGCCAGCGCGAGCGGGCCAGGCTCGGCGTGATCTGGAGCCCCCAGTGGTCCACCCCGTGCTCGGTGAGCAGGCGCCCCAGCGCGCGACGCGCGAGCTCGCGGAGCTGGGCGTCCTCGGCGGGCGGCGACTCGTCGAGGTCGGCGGCCGCGTAGGCGCCGTAGACGGTTCCGGCGAGGCCCCAGGCCTGCTCCTGGTTGCGGCCGAAGTAGGCCACGTCGCCGTCGGGGCCGGCCAGCAGCAGCGACGCCCGGGCCACCTCGACGAGGGTGCGGCGCGCCGCCTCGTTCGCGTCGTCGCCGAGCAGCTCGACCGCGCGCGCGTAGAACCCGAGCGAGAGGCCCTGGTAGGCGAGCGGGTTGTCCGGTGGGTCAGAGAGGACGAACGCGCGCCCGCCCGGGGCCCGCACGGCCTCGGCCCGGGCCATCGCCGGGATGCGCTCGTTGATCAACCCGCGGCTCAGCCGGTCGGCCTCCTCGCGCTGCCCGCCGAGCACGGCGGTGGGGACGTCCGAGCGCAGCCCGGTGGCGAGCAGCTCGCGGATCTCGACGGCCTCGACCAGCCAGTGGTTGCCGTAGTGGGTGACCGCGGGGATGCGGATCATCTGCGCGTGCTCGAGGAAGTCCTCCCAGGCCGCGCGGTTGTCGCGGAACAGCGGCTCGTCCGCGGCGTGCTCCCTGGCGATGTTGTAGCCCGCCGCCAGCGCCAGGATCTCGAAGACGCTCGGCCGGTTCGGGCGCCGGCCCGGCTGGAGCGGGTTGGTCAGCCCGCGCAGGCCGGCGGCGACCGCGGCGTCGTCGCCGGTGCGGACGCCGCTCATCAGCAGCGCGTAGCCCATGTACGCGTTTCCGTAGCGCGTGCCGCCGCCGACCGACGAGCGGAAGTGGCCGTTTGGGCGCTGGATCGCGGGATAGCGCTCGCGCATGGCGTCGATCAGCGTGTCGATCGGCGCTCGGCCGGCGGCGCGGGTCTCCTCGCCGCCGTCGTCGCCGCGTACGTTCAGCGCGGCGGCGACGGCGATGGCCAGGGCGCCGAGGATCGCGGTCAGGCGCGAGCGGGTTAGGCGGCGGGTGCGCATCGACCGGCTGAGGTTACGGCGGCGGGCTTGCCGCTCCGCGGCGCCGGGTTTGCCGCTACGCGGCGCCGGGGACTCATGGGGCATGGCCGAGGAGGAGAACGTCAGCGGCATCGGCGGGCACGCCCGCGCTCTCCGCGAGGAGATGTCGCCGGCGAAGGTCGAGGCCAAGCTCGAGGAGGTCGTCGAGGAGCGGCCGAAGGCGAAGCACCTGCTCGACTTCGCGATCGTCGGCAAGGCTCTACTGATCGCCGTCGTCGTCGCGCTGATCCTCTGGCTGATCTTCAGCCCGCAGCTCGCGGCGATCGCGCTGGTGCTGGTGTTCGTCGGCGCGTGGCTCGGGCTGGCGCAGATGAGCTACGAGCGCCGCCGCGAGACCCGCGACGCGCGCTCGGACGGCGACTCGCCTCCCGCCACCGCCTGACCCCGCACTAACCTCGCGCGGTGGCGTCGGCCCGGCGCACCTGGCTTCTGCTTGGCGCCCTCACCGCTCTCGGCGCCGCGCTTCGGCTTCCGTTCCTCGGGCTGCAGAGCCTCTGGTACGACGAGACGTTCACGGCCGCGGTGGTCGAGCAGCCCACGCTCGGAGCCCTCTGGGACCAGGTCCGCCTGACCGAGTCCACGCCGCCGCTCTACTACGTGATCACCTGGGCGTGGGCGAAGCTCGCCGGCAGCACCGGCGACGCCGCCCTGCGCGCCCCCGCCGCGGTGGCCGGCGTCTTCTGCGTGCCGGCGGCGTACCTCGCGCTGCGGCGGCTCGCGGAGGAGCGCGCGGCGCTCGCGGCCGCGACCATGACCGCGGTGAGCCCCGTGCTGGTCGCGTACTCGCTTAACGCCCGCGCCTACCCGCTGCTCGTGCTGCTGGCGTGCCTGTCGGTGTGGGCCATGGCGGAGCTGCTCGAGCGGCGCGGCACGCGCTGGCTCGCCGCCTGGGCGCTGCTGGCGGCGGCGCTCCTGTGGACGCACTACTACGCCGCCTTCCTGGTGGGCGCCGAGCTGGGGGTGCTCCTGTGGCGGCTGGCGGGCGCGCGGGCGCGCGTGCTGGCGGCCGGGGCCGCGGTGGCGGTGGCCGCCGCGCCGCTCCTGCCGCTGCTCGCCGACCAGCGCGACGAGCGCGCGTCGAACATCGAGTCGCTCGGCCTGGGCGAGCGGGTCGAGCAGGCGGTCCGCCAGCTCGCGGCCGGCGCGAATCCGCCCAGCCGGCCGGTCGAGTGGCTCGCGATCCTGCTGTGCGCGGCGGGGCTCGCCGCCGGCGCGTGGCGCGCCGCACGCGATCGCTCGGCACGGGTCATGGCCGCGCTCGCCGCCGCGACGGCGCTGACCCCGCTGCTGCTCGACCTCACCGGGATCGACGACCACTTCTTCATGCGCAACCTGCTGGTGGCGTGGGCGCCGCTGGCGGGGCTGGCCGCGCTCGGCCTCACGCGCGCCCGCGCGATCCCGCTAGCGGCGGTGCTGCTCGCCTTCGCCGCGCTCACGATCGCCACCCACGCCGACTGGCGCCACCACAACGCCGATTGGGAGGGCGCGCTCGCCGAGCTCGGGCCGCGCACGGACGGGGTGCCCGTGGTGGTGCTGCCGGGCTTCGACTCCCCGGTGGCGAACCGCTACCTGGGCCGCGCGGGCGCGAGCCGCCCGCTGCTGGCCCGCTCCGTCTGGGTGGTCGTCGCGCCCGCCCGCAAGGGCCGCGCTGAGCTGGCCGAGCTGCCCGGCTACCCGCGTGCGGCGCCGCCGGGGTTCCGCCCGACGGTAACGAGGACCCATCACGGCTTCCGCATGATCCTCCTGGAGGCCGGGGCCGAGGCGCCGCTCGACCCCGCGGCGTTCGGGCCCGACCAGCTCGAGGGCCGGGCCGTCCTGCTCGCGCCGCGCTAGATCTCGCCCTGGCGCAGCGCGATCGCCACGGCGTGGACGCGCGTGTGCGCCTCGAGCTTCTCCATGGCGTTGCGCACGTGGGTGCGGACCGTCTCGGGCGAGAGCACCAGCCGCTCGGCGATCTCCTCGCCGTTGAGCCCCTTGGCCAGCAGGTCGAGCACCTCGCGCTCGCGCGGGGAGAGCACGCCGATGCGCTCGGTCGTGAAGCGCGCCAGCAACATCGGTCGCAGCCGCTCGTCCACGTAGCTCGCGCCCCGCGACACGGCGCGTATCGCCGCCAGCAGCTCCTCGGGCGAGCCCGCCTTCAGCGCGAAGCCGCGGGCGCCGCTGTCGAGGGCGCGCACGAGCGTGTCCTTGTCGCCGATTCCGGTGTAGAGGAGCACCCCCATCTCGGGGACCGAGGTGAGCACGCGCCGCGTGAGGTCCACGCCGCTGCGGCCGGGCAGCCCGATGTCCACGATCGCGACGTCCGGCCGCCGCCGCTCGATCAGCCGCTGCCCCTCCTCCGCGTCGTCCGCGGTGCCGATCACGCTGAATTCCGTCCCGCGCAGCAGGAGCTCCAAACCCTTCCTGAGAGCGAGATGGTCCTCGACGATCACGACAGTCACGCTGTCGTTTTGCTGGGCCAACGCGCCTCACCCTAATGGAGGGAATGGGCCGCTCAAGGAGCAGCAACGCGATTTACCCGGAATGGGGGAGGGCGATCGCGGGCCGGACAACGGTCCACTACCGCGTACCGATGATGAAGGCCGCGCGGCCGCTCCCCGATAGGAGGAAAAGCTTCCGGAAGGACCCGGAAGGCCGTCACCAAATCGACCCGGAGAAGGCTCCCGTGAGGACCCAGCGGCCGGCAGACAGGCGTCGCTTCAGCGATGCCGAGGCGCTCGCCATCCAGAACGAGTACCGGCGCACCGGCGACCCCCGGCTGCGCGACCGCCTCGTGATCTCCTACGCGGGCATCGTCAAGCACATCGTCTACCGCAAGCTGCGCGAGCTGCCGGCCTGGTGCGACGCCGACGACCTCCTCTCGTGCGGCATCGAGGCGCTCATCGCGGCCGTCGACCGCTTCGACCCGACTCGCGGCGCCACGTTCGAGCAGTACGCCTGGACGCGCGTGCACGGGGCCGTGCTCGACGAGCTCCGCCGCCAGGACTGGGCGCCGCGGCCGCTGCGGCGCTGGGAGCGCGACATGGCACGCGCGCGCGAGAACTTCTTCGCGATCCACCAGCGCCAGCCGACGAGCGAGGAGCTGGCCGACGCCCTCGGGATCGAGCCGGCGCAGCTCGACACGATCCGGCGTGACATCCAGAACTCCGAGCTGACCTCGCTCAACACGCTCGTGATGGATGACGACGACGGGTCGGTGGAGCGCATCGACACGATCGAGTCCGACGAGCCGGGCCTCGACCCGGAGATGGCCACCGCGGTGACCGAGGCGAAGGAGAAGTTCCGCCGCGCGTTCGCCCGGCTGAGCGAGCGCGAGCGCGAGCTGACCGTGCTGCTCTACGTGCAGAACCTGACGCTGAAGGAGATCGGGGTGGTGCTGGGCGTCTCGGAGAGCCGGGTCTGCCGCCTGCACAGCCGGCTCAAGCAGCGCCTCCGCGACGCCCTGCGCGCGGACGAGCAGCTCTTCCGCGAAGTCGCCTAGAGCGGCCGCCGAGCCTCCGTCACCGGGGGTGGTCGACCTAACCCACCGTATAGGTTGGTAATGTCGACCAGGTCCGCGCGGAGGCGCTACTCGGAGGGCGCGCGCGCCACGCCCGTGAGCAGCGGGCGCACGATCGGCGGGGCCTTGCGGATCACGCCGCGCCGGTGGGTCTCGACGCTGAGCGGCGAGGCCTCGATCGTCTCGTAGGTGGCGCGGTTGCAGTGGCAGCCGTGGCCGAAGCGCACCCACAGCGGGTGGAGGCGGTCCTGCCAGCGCGCGAGCCCGGGATCCTGAGCGCGCACGTGCTCCATGAAGATGAAGCGACCGCCCGGCTTGAGCACCCGTGCGATCTCGGCCAGCGTCCGGTCCGGGTCGCTGACGGTGCAGAGCACGAGCGCCGCGGTGGCGGTGTCGAACGAGTCGTCGTCGAAGGGGAGCTCCTCGGCCGGCGCCTCGACCACCCGCACGGGCAGGCCGCTGCGCTCGGCCTTCGCGCGCAGGCGCCTGGCCATCGGCGCCTCGGGCTCGGTGCACACCAGCTCCTCGATCGAGCGCGGGTAGTGCTCGAGGTTCGCGCCGGTGCCCGACCCGATCTCGAGCACGCGGCCGCTGGCGCCGGCGAGCATCTCGCGGCGGATCCTGCCGAAGAACTCGCGCTCCATCCGCGCCTGGAAGGTGTCGTAGCCGGCGGCGAAGATGCGGCCCCAGAGGCTCATTCGATCGGGTACCCCGCGCGCCGCCAGGTGCCGACGCCGCCGTCCGCCACGTGCAGGACCTCCCCGACGCCGTGACGCTTGAGCAGGCTCGCCGCCACGGCGCTCCGCTGCCCGGACATGCAGATGGCCGCCACCGGGCGGCCGGGGTCGATCCCCTCCGGCACCGAGTCGATGTCGTGCCAGGGCTCGTGGACCGAGCCGGGGATGTGGCCGCCGTCCCACTCGTCGCGCTCGCGCACGTCGAGGATCTGGACCGCGCCGTCGCGGTCATGGAGCTGCTCGACGGTGACCCGCTCCACGCGCTCGACCGGCCGCTCCTCCACGCGCCAGCTCGTCAGGCCGCCGGCGAGGAAGCCGCCCAGGCTGCGGATGCCGACCACGGCGGCGAGGCGGGCGGCGGTGCGGCCGTCGTCGTCGTCGCGGCCGACGAAGACGATCTCGCGGTCGCGCTCGGCGATCCAGGCGAGCTTGGTGCCGAAGCCCGCGCGGAGCATCGTGTTGGAGATCGAGCCGGGGATGTGGGCGTCGTCGAACTGGAGGTCGGTGCGGGTGTCCACGATCAGCGCGCCCTCGCGGGCCTTCAGCTCGACCTGGCGCGGGGTGAGCGGCCCGATGGCGGCGCCGCCGGTCACGAGCGGGCCGCGGTTGATCGCGACGATCGCCTCGAAGTTCGGCGGCTGCGGGGCGAGCCCGGCGATCGCCTGCTCCACGTAGGCGTCCTCGCCCTCGACCTGGAGCAGGTCGTTGTGGCGGCGCTCGTAGCCGATCGTCGATGAGACCTTCATGTCCATCCCCGGGCCGCCGCAGAGCGAGCCGCCGAGGTGGCCGGGCCAGACCTCGCAGTCGTCGGGCAGGGTGAGGAGGCGCTCGTGCAGGGTGCCGTACATCGCGCGCGCGCCGTCGGCGGGCTCGACCGCGAGATCCGGGCGGGCGACGTCGCCGACGAACAGCGAGTCGCCGGTGAGCACCGCCCAGGGCTCGTCGCCGCGGGCGGTGTCGACCAGCGCGAACGCGGTGTGCTCGGGGCGGTGGCCGGGCGTGTGCAGCGCGCGGATGCGGACCGAGCCGAGCTCGAGCTCCCAGCCGTCGCCGAACGGCTCGTGGTCGTAGTCCACGCCCGCCTCCGCGAACACGTGGATCGTCGCGCCGGTGGCCGCGGCGAGCCGCCCGTGGCCGGAGACGTGGTCGGCGTGGTTGTGGGTCTCCAGCACGTGGTCGATCGACACGTGCAGGTAGCGGGCCAGCTCGAGGTACTCGCCGATCTCGAAGCGGGGGTCGATCACCGCGGCCGTGCCGGCCTCGGCGTCGCCCACGAAGTAGGACGCGCAGCCGAGGTCGTCGTGCACGATCTGGCGGAAGATCACGCGTTCAGGATAAGTTCCGCGTAGCCGTGGACGTGTTCCGCACACCCGACGAGCGCTTCGAGGGGCTTCCGGGCTACGACTTCGAGCCCCACTACGCCGAGGTCGACGGCCTGCGGCTCCACTACGTGGACGAGGGGTCCGGACCGCCGATCGTCTGCTTCCACGGCGAGCCGACCTGGGCCTACCTCTACCGCAAGATGCTCCCGCCGCTGGTCGGCGCCGGCAACCGGGTGGTCTGCCCCGACTTCGCCGGCTTCGGCCGCTCGGACAAGCCGACCGACCGCGGCTTCTACACCTACGACCGCCACGTCGAGCTCGTGACGGCGCTGCTCGAGCAAGCGGACGTCCGCGGGGCCACCGCGATCGTGCAGGACTGGGGCGGGCCGATCGGCCTGCGCTGGGCGGTCGAGAACGCCGACAGGGTCGACCGGCTCGTGATCCTCAACACGGGGCTGTTCACCGGGCGCGTGAGCAAGGGGTTCATGGCGTGGCGCGATTTCGCGGAGAAGAACCCGGACCTGCCGGTCGGGTTCATCATCCAGTCGGCGACGACCACCGAGCTTCCCGACGACGTGCTGGCCGCCTACGAGGCGCCGTTCCCGAACGCGGAGTCCAAGGCCGGGGCGGCGCAGTTCCCGCTGCTGGTGCCGATCGAGGCCGACCAGCCGGGGGCGGCGGAGATGGGCGCGGTGGTGGACGAGCTCTCGCGCTGGGACAAGCCCGCGCTGGTGGCGTTCTCCGACAGCGACCCGGTCTTCCCGTTCCCGCGCGCGGGTGAGCGGTTCAGCGGGACGATCCCGGCGGCCGGGGAGCAGATCCGGATCGAGGGCGCCGCGCACTTCCTCCAGGAGGACCGCGGCGAGCTGATCGCCGAGCACGTGCTGCGCTTCCTGGGCGAGGACTAGGCCGGCTGCGCGGGCCCGGCCTCGCGCGGCCTCGCGCCGTCGCTTCGCGCACGCCCGGAAAGGGCGAGGGCCCGGCGGGGGAGCCGGGCCCTCGGGGGACTGGACGAGGCCGGGGGGCCGACCTCGGGCGCTTGG
This sequence comes from Thermoleophilaceae bacterium, assembly GCA_036389835.1. Taxonomy (GTDB): domain Bacteria; phylum Actinomycetota; class Thermoleophilia; order Solirubrobacterales; family Thermoleophilaceae; genus AC-37. The sequence continues at coordinate 57,223 of DASVWC010000108.1, forward strand.
GGGAAGTGCCTAGTCCGGTCTACGGCCGTCGCCTGCGTCCGCTTGCGCGCCCGGAGGCGAGCTTGGACGCATGTGCGACACCCCGTCAGCTCGCCGCGGGCGGCGTGGCCTCCGGAGTCTCGGGGGTCTTCGGAGCGTCGTCGTCGGCCGCCGGCACGGGGCCCTTGTCGACGAAGTGACGGGCGGCGAGCGGCTGGGTCGCGTCGACCGGGCCGGCGAGCTTCGCCTGCACGTTCACGCGGTCGCCCGCGGCGACGTCGGCCAGGTCGCGCTTGCCGTCCTTGTTTACGTCGGCCACCTTGAGCTTCGCCTTGCTCAGGTCGAAGGTCAGCGTCTGGCCCTTGAACTTGCGGCCGCGGCTGTTGCCGGCGCTGACGGCGACCTGCACGTTGCCGTCGGCCACGCCCGCGACGAGGCCCTTGAACTCGTATGTCTGGACCTTGGGCTTCTTCGACTTGCCCTTGCCCTTGCCGTGGTCGGCCGCGACATCGCCCTGCGGCGCCTTGCCGGAGCCGCCGCCGTTGCTGTTCTTCGCCGTCGCCGCGGCGGGGCAGGCGACGAGGGCGGCGACGCCGAGCGTCGCAAGAGTGCGCTTGGGGTTCATGTGCTCAACAACGGCACGCGACCCCGATCGGTTCGGCGCCGAGCCTCGATCTGGACGCATGTACCCGGCGGTGGCGCCCGTGCGCCAGAGCACGGACGACTTCCAGTGCGACTTCGTCGCGAGGATCTCCAAGCCGCGGGACTCGCGCGGTCTATCTGCGAGGCCTGGGGCGGGGCGACTTCGGCTCGGGCGAATGGGCGCATCCCGAGATCGAGTACGTGATCGCCGACGGCCCCGTGCCCGGCACGCGGAGGGGCGTCGACGCGATGAACGAGGCCTGGCGGAACTTCGTGAGCGCGTGGCGCGACTTCCGCATCGTGCCGGAGGAGTACTTCGAGCTGGACGGCGGGCGCGTGCTGAACGTCGGCCGCTTCAGCGCCCGCGGAAAGACGAGCGGGCGCGAGCTCGATCGGACGCACACGAACGGAGCGAGCCTCTTCCACGTCCGCGAGCGCAGGGTCACGAAGCTCGTCGTCTACTGGAACGGCGAGCGCGCGCTCGCCGACCTTGGCGTCGGGCGGCGGTGAATGCGCGCCGGCCTATGCGGCTGAGAGGACTCGAACCTCCACGGGGTTGCCCCCACGGCGACCTGAACGCCGCGCGTCTGCCAATTCCGCCACAGCCGCAGCGGACGGCGAGTGTAGTGCGTCGGCGCGCGCCCGAAGGCCCTAGCGGCGCTTGTCCGCCGTGCCCGGGAAGGTGCCGAACGCCTTGTCCCAGTACGGCGCGGAGATCCCGAAGCCGGTCGTGTCGTCCTGGAAGTGGTGGCGCATGTGCAGCTCGCGCAGGCGGCGGCCGACGCGGGTCTTCGGCTTGTGGTGGTGCAGCGCGTAGTGGGTCATGTCGTACGCCAGGTAGCCGCCCAGGAAGCCGGCGGAGAACGGGAGGAACAGCGGCGAGCCGAGGACCGACCAGAACAGCAGGACGAACAGAGACGACAGCGGGACGCTGACGGCCGGCGGCATCACCAGCCGCAGCGGGTCGTTCGGGTGGTCGTGGTGCACGCCGTGGATGATCCAGTGCAGCCGCGCGCCGAAGCCCTCCTCGGGCTCGAAGTGGAAGATCCCGCGGTGGATCCAGTACTCCGAAAGCGTCCAGAACGCGTAGCCGGCGGCGAGCAGGCCGAGCGCGGCCCACGCGCTCAGCTCGGCCGCGCCGAGCCCCAGCAGGATCGCCACGGCCGGCAGGAAGATCACGACCGGCACCGCCGGGTGGACTCGCGAGAGCTTGTCGAGGAGGTCGGAGTCGAACATCCTCGGGGATGCCTTGAGGACGTCGGTGCGACGCGTCTCGGTCGTCATCGCCGCCGATCGTAGCGCCAGGAACGGCGGTGGGAGCGCAGCTGGGTCGGCCCGCCCACGCGGCGCGTAGGATCCCCCGCGTGGCCAACCCGCTGACCCTGCCGCTGGCGCTCGTCCGCGACCCCGTGAGGGTCGTCGCGGGGGTCGCCGGGCTCGCCGTCGCGGTGCCGCGCGCGGTCTCCGGGATGGTCCGCGCGGGCGAGCTGATGGAGCGCGGACTCGACGCGCTCGAGACCCTGAACGCCCAGGGCGAGCGCGCCCTCGAGGGGGTCGAGCGGCTGATCGAGCAGGGCGACCGGCTGCTCGCCGAGATGACCGACGCGCGCACGAGCGTGGAGCGGATGCTGGCCGGCGGCGACGACCTCGTCGCGGCCGCCGAGGGCGCCAAGAGGGAGGCCGCGGCCGCCCGCGCCGCCCTAGAGGCGGCGCAGCCGGTGGCGGAGCGGATCGCGGCCACCGGCGAGACGATCGCGGAGCGCTCCGGCCCGATGCTCGAGGAGGCGCGCGCGGCGCGCGAGCAGCTCGCCGAGTCCCAGGCCGTGCTCGAGGAGTCCCAGGCCGAGCTCGCGCGCGCGAACGAGCAGGTTCAGCGGGTGCTCGAGCTGGCCGCGCCGATCGACCGGATGGCGGGCCGGATGGAGCGGATCACGGCGCCGCTGCGCCGGGACTCGGGCGACGGCCCGGCGCGCGACCCCTCCGTCTAGCGCCGCGTCGCCGGCTTCGCCACCGCGATCCGCAGCACCTCGCTCCCGTCCCCGCGCCGGTCGTCGTCGCCGGCCCACTGGGCCACCACGCGCGACGTGCGCTGCACCGGGGCGAACACGGTGAACGTGCCGTTCGTGGCCGCCGTCACGGTCACGAAGATCCAGCTCTCGCTCCCGGCCGAGCGCAGCGACACCACCACCGGCTCGCCGCCCTCCGCGGGCCGCAGCCGGCCGTCGATCCGCACCGTCCCCGGCTTCGCGATCCGCGGCGTGCGGGTGCTCAGCGTCAGGGCCGACGCGGTCCCGTTGCTGCCCGCCGCCGTCGTCCCGAACAGGTGGTTCGCCTCGGTCAGGGCGAACGCGCTGGTGCGGCTCTCGGTCGCCAGCCCGCGGATGTGCACGGCCTGGTTGTCCACGAGCTGGGGCTCCCAGGTCGCGCCGCCGTCGTCGGTCTGGAGGACGTAGCCGAGCGAGTCGTCGCCGAACTCCTCGGTGGCGACGTAGCCGTGGGTGGCGTCGCTGAAGTCCATGTCGTAGCCGGTCTCGGTGCCGGTGGCCACGATCTCGGTCCAGCGGCGTCCCTGGTTGCGCGTCTTGAACAGCCGCCCGTTCTCGTACAGGGCGAACCCGATGTTCGAGGACACGAAGTCGACCTTCGCGATGTCTTCGCGCTTGAGCGGCCGGCTCACCCGCCGCCAGCCGACGCCGCCGTTCGGGGACACCGCGATCGCGCGCGAGCCCCACGCGAACAGGAAGCGGCCGACCCGCCCGACGTCGCCGAACCCGGCCGTGGTCGTGCCGCGGCTGCGGACGGCGATGAAGGAGTCGCCGCCGTTGACCGACCGGCGCAGGCCGACCGGCCCGACCAGCACGACGCGCTGCTCGTCGAGGGCGAGCACGGCGTCCGGCGCCTCGGTCGCGCCGGTGTTGAGGATCTCGTAGCTCTGCCCGCCGTTGCGGGTGCGCAGGAGCTGCCCGACCGAGTCGAGGGCGAAGCCGGTCGTGGTCGTCGGGAACGAGATGTCGACGAGGTCGTCGGACGTCGCGGCGTCCATCTCGGCCCAGGTCTGCCCGCCGTCGGTCGTCCGGGCCAGCGAGCCGGCGCGGCCGAAGGCGTAGGCGATGGTCGGCGAGGCGGCCCGCAGGCTGGTGAAGGCCCCGCCCAGCTCGTCGCCGACGCGCGAGAACGTCTCCGCGGCGTCGTTCGAGACCACGGTCGTGCCGACGTTCCCGACCGACACCACGCGCGAGGGCCCGGCGAACGCGGCCGCGAACAGCCGCTGCGTGGCCGGCGAGACCGACGTGAAGCTCTGCCCGCCGTTGGTCGTGCGCAGCAGCTCGTTGCCGCGCCGCGTCGTGGCGACGCAGGTGTCCGCGCTCGCGCAGTTGATCGAGAGCAGGTCGTCGTCGGTCGCGGACGTGCTGCGGTCGCCCCAGCTCTGGCCGCCGTCGTCGGTCCGGATGACCTGGCCGCCGTCACCCACGCCGTAGCCGTCGTTCTGGTTGGCGAACCAGAGCCCGCGGATCGCGCGCGGGGGGTTGGTCACGGGTGTCCAGGTGGCCCCGCCGTCCTTGGTGCGGTAGACGATCCCGGCGCCGATGGCCGCGAGGCCGGTGTTGTCGTCGACGAAGAAGAGGTCGGACGGCCGCGCGTCGGAGCTCGGGTTCGTCGCGCGGGTGTTGGGGACCGCCGTGCGCCGCGACCACGTCGCGCCGCCGTCGGTCGTCCGCAGGACGTTGCCGTTGTCGAGCATCAGGTAGCCGACGTCGGAGGACGAGAAGAAGACCGCGCCGATGGGGGAGGTGCAGCGCAGGTCGCTCGCCGTCCAGGGGAGACGGCGGAACGACTGGCCGCCGTCGTCGGAGCGCCGCAGCGCGCAGCCGCCGGCGACCACGAACGAGTCGGGCGCGATCGTGCGCACGTGCGCGAGGTCCACCGTCAGCCCTGTGGCCAGCCCGCTCCAGGTCGAGCCCGCGTCGTCGGTGCGGAGCACGGTCCCGAAGTCGCCGACCGCGTAGCCGCGGCCGCCGGACGCGAAGGCGATGTCGTGCAGCGAGCGGCCCTGGGGTAGCGGGTTGCCCCAGTACCAGCCAGAATGTCCCTCGGCGACGCCCGCCGACGCGGCAGCCGGTGCCGCGAGCGCGATCGCCGCCGACACCGCAACTACGACCACTCCGAGCTTGTTCAGCACTTGATGCTCCCCCGTCGTCGAGATGACGATCCCCCGTTGATATCAGGCGCTTCAACCCACGCGATCCGCCGTAGCTGCGGTGTCGCGCTCGCAATCGCGTCAGCGCTCGCGCTGGCGCCGGCGGCCCAGGGCGCCACGACGATCGGCAGCGGGCTCGGCGCGCGGGCGAACCTGTCGATCGCGTGCGGCACGCCGGGCGAGCCCGAGTCCGTCTGCACCACCGCCCAGACCGAGCTGCCGGACCGCCCGGTCACCGCGCCCGTAGACGGCGTGATCGTGCGCTTCCGCCTGCGCTCGGCCTCGGCCGGCACGGTGAGGCTGCGGGTGCTGCGCCCGTCCGGGAACGGAAAGTTCACCGGCGCCGGCACGAGCGCGCCGCTGAGCGTGTCGTCGGTGAGCTCGCCGGGCGAGGACCGCAGCTACTTCGCGAGCGTCCGCCTCCCGGTGCTCCAGGGCGACTACATCGGCCTCGACCGCGAGCGCCGCACCGGCGCCATCTACGCGCAGCGGTCGGGCAGCGCCTTCGACCTGATGCAGTTCGACGTCGCGCTGGCCGACGGCGACTCGGAGGGCCCCGACGGCTCGTACGAGGGCGCCGAGCTGCTGCTGAACGCCGACGTGGAGGCCGACCGCGACGGCGACGGCTTCGGCGACGAGTCCCAGGACAACTGCCCGTCGATCGCCAACGACCAGACCGACAACCCGTGCCCGTCGGACCCGATCGGCCCTGGCGACGGCGACGCCGGCGACCCCGGCTCGACCGACGACGACGAGGGCCGCCAGTTCCGCCGCCACAAGGCGAAGAAGCGCAAGCGCAAGAAGCGCCGCGGACGCCGCACCACGGCGGACCGCTTCCAGTCGCACCGCGGCACGCGCTAGCGGCGCGTCAGCGCAGCGTCGCCGTCAGCACGCGCCGGCGCCTGGTCTCCGCGTTCCCGCTGGTGTCGAGCGCCTGGCTCCACACCTGGTAGGAGCCCGGCGGCAGCGTCCCCTTGACCGTGAGCTTCCAGGTCTTGAGGCCCTGGGCCGGCAGGTACAGCGGCTTCGAGCACGAGCGCCGCTTCGAGAACGCGCCCGAGCGCTGGAGGAAGCGGCACGACCGCCCGCTGCGGCGCGCCACGGCGACCAGGACGCGCGCGAGCTGGCCGCGCCGCTGGAGCAGGCCGCCCGACGCCCGGCAGCCGTAGTCGCCCGCGCGCCCGCGCACCGACACGCGCGTGCGGGTCACGCCGAACGACCGGTGCGACGGCAGCGACTTGGGCGCGCGCTTGTCCGCGCACTGCGGCCTGTCTGGCGGAGCGGGCGGCTGCGCGGTGGGCGAGACGGCGGCCTCCACGCCGCAGGCGAGGTCGAGCGCCTGGGTCTCGCCGCGCGCGATCGTGACCGTGCGCGTCTCCTTGACCTCCCCGCCGGGCGCCTCGCACGTGAGCGTGTAGCTCTCGGGAGCCTTCGACAGCGGCCGCGTGGATTGGTTCACATGCCAGTTGTAGAAGCCCGAGTCCGGCACCGTGGTCGCGAAGTCGAGCTTGTCCTGCACCTTCAGCTCGGGGATGCTCGTGTCGGTGGCGAACGACTTGCGCAGCCGCAGCACGTGCCCGGCCGGCGCCACCCCGAGCAGGACCGAGTGGAACGACGGGTTCGCCGCCTGCTCGCCCGCCGTGAGCAGCGCCTCGCGGACGCCGCCCTTCGCCTTCGGAGCGGTGCCCACGTACTCCTTGACGACGGACGTCTCGAAGCTCGGGTGGAAGTTCGCCCCGCGCTGCTCCGGCGTGTAGCCGTAGGCCCCCTGCGTGAAGTAGTTCCAGTCCTCGGTCGCACCGGTGATCTCGCCGATCACCCAGCCGAGGTCGGAGTCCCAGCCGGAGGCCATGCCCATCGCGTCGCCGAGCGACTTCATCCCGGCCTCGTCGGGGACGACGTCCACGTCGCGCTTGCAGTCGTCGGTGACCTTGCAGAAGCCGGGCTGGCGCAGCCAGATCCCGTCGGACGTGAACGTGTGGTGCGAGATCACCGTGACGATCGAGCGCGACGACGAGAGCTTGTGGAACGTCTCCGACTCCGGCTCGGAGTAGGGCGCCTCGCCGCGGTAGTTCTGGGCGGCCGGGTTGTCCTGCGCGGTGTCGGGCCCGCGCGGCGCGAAGCCCGCCGAGCCGACGCCGCCCCAGTAGGCGCCGTAGTTGCGGTTGAGGTCCACGCCCTGCCCGGCGGGCCGCGTGATGCACGGGCCGGGCGGCTCGCCCGCGGTGGGGCGGCAGTTCTTGCGCTTGTAGCTGGCGCCGTCGGTGAGGCTGAGCGGGAGCGTGGCCAGCTCCTGGTCGTCGAACGGTGTCGGCCCCGCCGTGCGCGAGACGTCGAAGCCGTCGGGGTTCATCACCGGCAGGGCGATCACGCGGACGCGCTCGAGCAGGCTGGTGATCCGCTCGTTCTTGCCGTAGCCCTCCGCTAGGTCCTGGGCGAACTCCATCGGCATCTCGCCCGACGGCCACTCGCGCGCGTGGTGCAGCCCGAGCACGGCCAGCAGCGGGCGCCCGTCGCGGCCGTTGACGTTGGCCGCGAGCTCGAGGCCCTCGATCGGGCGCCCCTCGAGCGACTTTCCGATCTCGATCCGCCTGGCGACCGACGGGTACTTCGAGGCGAGCGACTTGATGGCCGCCTGGTAGTCCGCGAGGACGCGGTAGCCGTCGCGGCCGCTCGGCAGCGGCGAGGCGGCGACGCGGGCGGCGTAGGCCTGGTCGGCCCGCACGCGGGCGAGGTCCTGCCCGCGCAGATCCTCCACGACCGTCACGAAGGTGAAGCCGGCGGCGATCAGCCGGGCGCGCTCGGCGGCCGAGTAGAGGACGACCGTGGCCCCACCGGCACCGACGTCGTGGGCCACGTCGAGGCCGGTCGCCTCGAGCTGCTCGAGCGTGCGGCCGGCCAGCGGCACGCGGACCATCGAGACCGGCTCGCGCGGCACCGCCGGCGCGGCGACCTGGTGGAGGTCGAACTCGACCTCCGCCGTGCGCGCGCCACCGCCGCGCCGGCACGCCTGAGCCACCAGCGGCCGCCCGGGCGCGGCCGCGCTCACCGCGACCTCGCGCCGCCCGGCGCTCGCGCTCGCGTTGGCCAGGCGCCCGCTGGCGGCGTCGAACACGGCAAGGTCCCAGTCCCCGGAGGCGGCCGTCAGACGCGTGGTGAGGGCACCCGCCGCACCCGGCGAGTACGGCACCCGCGCGCTGCCGGCGCTCCCCTCGGGGAGGAGCCGCTCGTGACAGGTGCGCGCCACGGCGCGATCGGCGGACACCGTCGCGGCCTGCGCGGCGCCCGGCGCGGCCGCCAGCACGGCCCCCAGCGCAAGCACGATCCGTCCCCGGCCCATGCCGACACGGTAGAGGCTCGCCGTCCGGTCCGCTGCCGGTGCGCTCTAGCTGCCCAGGACGAGCGTGCGCGGCCGCGTGCGGTCCGCCCCCGGCGCCCCCGAGGCGGTCACCCGCAGCGACACGCGCGTGCCGCGGCGCAGTCGCCTGGCGACCGACGGCGGGATCCGCACCCGAAGCGCCTTGGCGCCGCCGGCGTCCTGGATCACGCGCGCCCGCGAGGCGAGCTTCACGAGGCGCCCGCTCGTGTCGCGCACGCTCACGCGCGCCACCACCCGGCAGATCCGGTCGCAGTCGGCCTCCACCGACACGAGCCGCTGGCCGAGGCTCGCCCCGGTGGCGCTGATCGTCAGGCCCGGCGGGCACACCGGCCGCGGATCGGCGGGGTCGCCGAAGACCTCGATCCGCTTGCTGTGCTCGTCGCTGACGTAGACGTTGCCGGCGCAGTCGTTGCCGGCGTTGTAGGGCTCGTCGAACTCGGCCGGGCCCTCGCCGGGCGTGCCGTCGCCGCCGTTCGCGCCCCAGTTGCGGATGAAGATCCCGTCGGTGGTGAGTTGCACCGCGCGGTTGTTCTTGGTGTCGGCGACCCAGAGGTGGCCGCGCTTGTCGTCGACCGCGCAACCGTAGGGGAGCTGGAACTCGCCCGGCCCCGTGCCGAAGCCGCTGACCGGGCCGCCCGGCTTGCCGAAGACGGCCACGAACACCCCGGTGTCGCCGTCCAGCTTCACGATCCGGTGGTTCACGTCGTCGGCCACGTAGACGAAGCCCTTCGCGTCGGTGCAGATCCCGCGCGGCGAGTTGAACTCGCCCGGCCCCTCGCCGTAGCTGCCGTCGCCGCCATTGGCGCCCAGCGTGAGCAGCAGCCGGCCGTCGTTGTCGAACTTCAGCACGCGCGCGTTCTCGTGGTCGGCCACCCAGACGTTCCCGGCGGGGTCCACGGCCAGCCCGCGCGGCTGGTCCATCTCGCCGGGACCCACGCCCGGGGTGCCGTCGCCGCCGTTGCGCCCCCACATCCGCACGAACCTGCCCTGCGGCGTGAACTTCTGGATGCGGTGGTTCTGGGTGTCGGCCACGAACAGGTTGCCGAGCCCGTCGGCGTCCACGTCGTAGGGGAGCTTGAACTGGCCCGGCCCCTGCCGCCACGGGCCCTTGCCGAACGCCGGGAACGGCAGCACCCGGCCGTCGGGGGTGAAGCGCTGGATGCGGTTGTTCTGGCTGTCCGCGACCCAGATGTTGCCCGCGTTGTCGGAGCCGATCCCGTCCGGGAGGGCGAACTGCCCCGGCTTCTTGCCGGCCTCGCCGCCGAACTGGCGCAGGAATCCGACCTCGGCCGGCGCGGCCGGCGCCGCCGCCAGCAGGCAGGCGAGCGCGAGGGCCGTGGCGAGGAGGGGGCTTCGCACGGCGCGCGAGGGTAGCCGGTACGGTCGCCCGGTGCTCCAGGACCTGTTCGCGGAGGGACGCCGCCTGGCCGCGCCCGCCCTGGTCGTGGCGCTGGCGGTCGCGACCGTGTACGTCCAGTACCGCGGGCTGCTCGTGGACTCGGGCGGCCGCGACCCGCAGCAGTTCATCGAGGTGGACCTGCGCGAGCGCCACGACGCGATCCTCGACGGCACGCAGGGCGACCCCTGGCGCTTCCGGCTGCTGTCGGAGTGGGGCGCCGAGGGCGCGCTCCGGGTGGCGGACGCGGTCGGCTTCTCGAAGCCGGCCGTGGTCGGATTCCTCGGCTTCCGCCTGCTCCAGAACCTCGCGATATTCGCGCTGATGTGGCTGCTCCTGCGGCGGCTCGGGATCGGCTGGTACGAGAGCCTCTTCGGCCTCGGGCTGCTCGCGTGGGCGTTCACGCAGGCCCTGTTCCACCAGGCGATGTCGTTCAACACCTACGGGGACGTCCTCTTCTACCTGGCCGCGGCGGTCCTGATACTGGACCGGCGCTGGTGGTGGATCCCGCCGCTGACCGTCGCGGCCGCGGTCAACCGCGAGACGAGCGGCCTGATCCCGCTGATGCTGATGGCGATGGCCTGGCCGCTCGGCCGGCGCAGCGAGGAGGGCAGGCGCGCGCTGAGGATCGGAGCCGTCGCGCTCGTCGCGTTCGCGGTCACCTACGGGATCGTGCGGCTGGCCGTCGGCTCCGCCTTCCTGATCAAGGCCAACGGCCGCGACCCAGGGCTGGAGCTGCTCGAGTACAACGTCGGCCGCGGCCAGACCTGGGACTTCGTGTTCCAGACCCTCAACATCCTGCCGCTGCTGGCGCTGATCGCGTGGCGGCGCTGGCCGCGCGAGCTCCAGGCGTTCGGCGTCGCGGTCGTGCCCGCGTGGCTCGCGATCCACCTGCTCAGCTCGGTGCTCGCCGAGTCGCGCCTGCTGCTGGTGCCGCTCGCGCTCGTCTTCATCCCCGGCGCGCTCGCCGGGCTCGCGACGCGCGAGCGCGCGCCTACTTGACCTTCACCAGGTCCACGACGAACACCAGCGTGGCGTTCGGCGGGATCGTCGGCGGCTGGCCCTGCGGCCCGTAGGCGAGGTCCGGCGGGATGATCAGCTTGCGCCGGCCGCCCTCCTTCATGCCGACGATCCCCTGGTCCCAGCCCTTGATCACCTGGCCGCCGCCCAGCTCGAACGGGAACGGCTGGCCGCTGTTCCAGGAGGCGTCGAACTCGGTGCCGCCGTCGTAGAGCACGCCGACGTACTGCATCTCGACGTCGTCGCCCTTCTTCGCCGCCTTGCCCTTCCCCTTGACGATGTCCTCCTTGACGAGCTTGCTCGGCGGGTCGCCCTTCGGGACGTCCACGCGCGGCTTCTTGTCGAGGTCCTTCGGGTCGCCGCCCTCGGGCTCGGCGGCCTCCGTCTGGGTGTCGGCCGGCGCGGGCGTGGACGGCGCCGGACCGCTGGGCGCGGCGGTCGACGGGTCGGTCTTCGCCTCGTCGTCGCCACAGGCGGCGAGCGCGAGCAGGCAGGTGAGCAGGAGGCTGAGGAGCAGCGGGCGCGGTGTCATGCCGCGCGAGGCTAGCGGGAGTCGGGCGCGGGCAAGCGGCTGATGGCCGCGCCGGCGTGCGAGTCACAATCTGGCAATGGTCGAGGGGCGGCGCGCTGCGATGCTGCTGGCGGTGGTCGCGGCCCTGGCCGCCGTCACCTACCTGGTTCCGGCGCTGCAATTCGGGCCGCTCGACCGCGACGGCGAGGAGGCGCGAGTCGGCGACGCCCCGACCCGGGGCTGCGCGCACGCCCGCGACGAGCCGCGCGACGGCCTCGGCGAGGCCGAGCGGGCCACGCTCTGCCTGCTCAACGCCGAGCGGCGCCGGCACGGGCTCGGGAAGCTGCGCCCCGATCGCGCGCTGCGGCGCGCGGCCCTGCGCCACTCCGAGGACATGATCGAGCGCGATTTCTTCGAGCACGAGAACCCGGACGGTCTCGGACCGCACGAGCGGATCCTGCGGGCTGGGTACGAGCCCGACCCGGCGGGCTTCTCGACCGGCGAGAACCTCGCCACCGGCGACCCGGGCACGCCGGCCGCCATGGTCGACGGGTGGATGCACAGCCCGGGCCATCGCCGCAACATCCTGCGCCCGGGGTTCGAGGAGATCGGCATCGGCATCGTGCCGAGGCACCAGGAGGGCGGCCCGGGGGCGACCTACACGACCACGTTCGGCGGCAGGTCGTAGCGTGGGGGACGTGCGCCGCCTGCTGCCCCTCGCCGCCGTGATGATCGCGGTCGGCGGCTGCGGCGGCGACGGCGACGAGCGGCGGCCGGCCGCGCCGGAGCCGGCCGCGACCACGTCGGCGAGGCCGGCTCCACCCGGCACGAGCACGACGACGGCGACCGAGGGGCCGGAGCGGAAGCCCAGCTACGAGCGCACGCCGCGGTCGCTCGCCGCCTGCCTCCGCACGGCGCCGGGCGTGGACGAGGTCCTGGTGAAGGGCCGCGACAGCGACGACGTGATGTTCTTCTCCGACCTCGCGGAGGGGAGGGTGGACGTGCTCGGCGTGACGGTCGAGGGCGCGGCGGGCGAGGTGACCGTCGCCGTCTACGAGTCGGCGGCGGCCGCGAAGAAGGCGGCGCCGAACGCCGGCGGCGGCAGCACGGTCGCGATCAAGGCCGTGGGATCAGCGCTGGTGATCGCGCCGCTGCGCGCGCCGACGGCGGCGGTCGAGGACTGCCTCAGCGCGGCCGGCTACGAGTGACCGTTCGCCGACGGGTCGCCGGGCGGAGCGAGGTCGGCCAGGTCGTCGCCCTCGGCGAAGACGCCCGCGCTGCTGCCCTCGACGATCGCCGATAGCGGGGTCTCGAACAGCATCATCGCCGCGGTCGCCTCGATGGCCGCCGAGTCGGGGTTTGCCTCCACGCGCGCCGCGTCCTCGGACTTGATGCGGTCGAGGCGCTCGAGGACGCCGGCGAGCTCGCGCGAGACCCGCTCCCAGCCCTCCGGCGTCAGCGTCATCCGCGTCCGGGTGAGGTGGATGTCCTCGCGGTCGAAGCCACCCGCCTCGGCCGCCGCGAAGACCTCCTTGCCGAGCTGCGAGAGACGCCCGCCGATGATCGCGCGCTTGACGATCGCCGGGAGCCGGCCCCAGACCTCGTCGTACATCCGCGGCCGCACCATCGCCGTGTAGAAGTGCTCGATCGAGCCGCGCGTCTGGCGCCGGCTCACGAGCTTGATCAGGTTCATCGACGCGAGCTGGCGCACGTGGTAGCTCGTCGTCGGCAGCGAGGCGCCGAGCTCCGCCGAGAGCTGGCGCGGGCTGGCCACCCGGTTGTCGAGGAGACCCATGATCTCGATGCGAAGCGGATGCGCGTAGGCCTTGGCGATCTTCGGATCGGTTATGTCGGCCGGGTGGGGCATGGCGGCTCTCCTCAGGGCGACGGACCCTCACCACTCTAGTCATCTTGCGTAAACGCCGCAACCAGGTCCGAGGGCTTGCTCGGTCGTCGGACCATGCTGTATGCTCAAAACATCTTGAGCAACCGCGCCAGCAGCAGGGATCGCCTTGCCACGAGGGGGGTGACGTTCGTGATCGTGCACTACCGCTGAGGAGTGGCCGGCGTCCTTGCAAGGGCTCGCCGGTCCACGGGGTCGCCGGGCCGCGAAGCCAGGCAGACGAGCTTCAGGTCGCGCTCGTCGTCGGGCTCGCCCGCGAGCCGTGGGCCGGTGGCGAGGCCGCGGAACACGACGTGGCGAAATCCGGCCGCGGCGCAGGCCTCGCGCAGCTCGTCGACCGGCCAGTGGCGCTGCACGTGCCTGCTCTCGACGGTGCCCTCCGGGGAGTGGATCGTCATCGTCGCGGCCACGATCGAGCCGGGCTCCACGTCCCGGCTCGCCTCGCCGTGCCACTCGAAGCGGGTGGCGCCGGACTCGACCTCGAAGGTCTCGGCGAAGTCGCCCCGGTAGGTGCCGAGCGTGTTCGCGTCGAAGATCAGGATCCCCTCGGGGGCGAGCGCGCCGGCCATGCTCGCGAGCGCCGCGCGCAGGTCGCCGGCCGTCAGCAGGTAGTTGACCGCGTCGTCCATGCAGGTGATCAGGTCGAAGCGGCGCCGCCACGGCAGGCTGCGCATGTCCGCCACGACGATCTCGGCCGCGGGCGCCTTGCGCCGGGCCTCCGCCACCATCGACGGGGAGATGTCGCACGCCGCGACCTCGTAGCCGCGCTCGAGCATCGGCACGAAGCTCTTGCCGGTTCCGCAGGCGACGTCGAGCAGGCGCCGCCCGCGCAGGCCCTGAGCCTGGGCCCAGGCCTCGATCTGCGCGATCACCGGCTCGTAGGCGGATCGCTCCGTGAAGAGGTCGTAGTGTGGGGCGAGCGGCTCGTACGCGGCGACGGCGAGGTCCTGTGTCCCGGCGTCGAGCGCGGTGGTTCGGGTCGTGGTCGTCATGACCCATAAGGACCCGCTGATCGGTCAAAAACGTTTCACGCGCGGGGACTTGGCGCGTGCCCCCGCCCGGGATGGTGCGCGCTCCCGTCCGGACGACGCGGTTGATAAGCATTGCGACGTGCCACGTCACGTCGCGCTACTGCGCGGGATCAACCTCGGCAGCCGCAACCGGGTGAGCATGCCGGAGCTGCGCGAGCTGCTCGAGGGCCACGGCTACGGCGACGTCGAGACGCTCGTGCAGAGCGGCAACGTGGTGCTCACGAGCCGGCTCTCACCCGCCCGGCTCGAGCGCGAGCTCCAGAGGCAGATCGCCGACGGGCTCGGTGTCGACACGCCCGTGATCGTGCGCACGCGCGACGAGCTGGCGCGGGTGGTCGAGGCCGACCCGTTCGGCTCGGTCGCCGACAACCCCAAGCTCTATCAGGTGACGTTCCTGGCGGAGGAGCCGCCGGCCGACGTGGCGCGCGAGCTGGCCGAGCTCGACGTGGCGCCCGAGCGGATCGAGCTGATCGGCCGCGAGCTGTACACCTGGCACCCGGACGGGATCCAGCGCTCGAAGGTGGACCGGCTGCGCACGAGCAAGCGCCTGCCGACCGGGACGGCGCGCAACTGGAACACCGTCACGAAGCTGCTGGAGATGGCGGGGGGCTAGCCGACCTTCGAAGCCCACGGGCAGGCTCCGCGAGCGGCGTCGTTCCTCGTGACCGGAGGATTTGGTCGCCTATACAGCCCAAAACCTACGGTCACCGCGCGGCCGCCGTACCCAGCCGCAGTTACGGGACCCGCGCGGCGCGGCCCAGCGGATCGCCCGCGCTAGCAGGAGCGGCGCGAGCGGGCTCGGCCGGCGGTCGCAACGTGTGGAGCGGGATGGGCGGTGGCGCGAGGGTCCGTAGGCCGAATACACGGACGAGTCGTAGCGGGTGGAGATGTAGGGTGCGCTCAAATGGCGCTTCCGCCTGGAACCTCTGACGGCCCGCGGGATGCTGACGTATGGCATCCCGCCCGGCTCATTCCGACTTCCGGAATCCGAGGACAGGAGGAGCAGGAGAAGCGGGCGACCTCTTCCACGCTCGCCGTGATGGGGGCGGTGACGGAGTTCGGACGAGCGATTCTCGACTCGCTCGGAGCACCGAGGGGACGCATCTCCACATTCGCGGAAGTCCAGTTGAAAAACCCCGATGGGAAATTGTCGATTCCGGACGGTGCGATCGTCGTCGAGCGAGGGAAGGTCCGCTGGCGTTGCCTCGTAGAGGTGAAGACCAGCAACGCCGAACTCACTTCCGAGCAGGTATCCCGCTACCTAGACATGGCTCGGCAGCATGGATTCGACGGCGTATTGACTATCTCGAATCAGATCACTGCGTCCCCAAAGCACAGTCCGGTCGATGTCGACCGACGCAAACTTTCGAGCAAGGTGTCGCTGTACCACCTGTCGTGGTGGCGAATCCTCACCGAGGCGATCGTCCAGCATCGTCATCACGGGGTCGCCGATCCGGACCAGGCGTGGATCCTTGGGGAGTTGATCGCCTACCTCGACCACGGGGCATCCGGGGCGAGCGGATTCGAGGTCATGGGCGACAAGTGGGTAGGCGTTCGCAACGCTGCTGGCGCTAGGACGCTTCGCGCCGCGGACCCCCGAGGCGCGTCAGGTGGCCGAGCGGTGGGAGCAGTTCGTGGAGTACCTCTGCCTCGGTCTCGGTCAGGACCTGGGCCGCGAAGTCAAGCCCGTGCGGCCGCGGAAGCAGACCCCTGAGGCCCGCGTCGACGCCTTGGTCAAGTCCCTTGCCGAGACGGGCACGCTTGCGGCTTCGGTGAAGGTGCCGGACGCCGTTGGCCCGATCTCAGTCGAGGCGGACCTCCGGACGCGCCGGGTGACGACGAGCGTGGAGGTCAGCGCGCCGTCGGAAAAGCGTCCGAAGACTCGTCTCACCTGGATGCTTCGACAGTTGCGGCACGCTCCGCCCGACCTACGGGTCGACGTGCGTTTCGCGAATACGAAGGAAACGACCTCGGCCCTTCTTGGCGAAGTCACCGAGTATCCCGAGCGCCTCCTGTCCTCGATCGATCCGAAACGGGAGCCCCGGTCATTCCTGATCGCGCTGAGCCGCCCAATGGGGACGAAGCGTGGCAAGGGCGAGAAGTCCTTCGTACGAGAGACCCGTCAACAGACGATCGACTTCTACCGCGATCTCGTTCAGGACCTGCGGGCCTGGCAACCGAGCGCCCCTAAGTTGCCAGCGGAGCCGGAGGAAGTACCTCTTACTCCGCAGCCTGCGCCTCCGCCATTCAGTGCGCCGGACGAGAGGGAGCCCGGCGAGGCTGTCGATCCTGCGGACATGAAGCCCGGCGTCCCTGGGGTCCCAGAGCTCAGCCGCAGCGACCTCTGAGCCGGATCTCGGCGCGCATCGGGGTCAGCGCGCGCAGTCGATGCAGAGCACCGACTTGGGCGCCGCCTCGAGGCGGGCCGGCGCGATCGGCCGGCCGCAGCGGTCGCAGGTGCCGTAGGTGCCCTCCTCGACCTTGGCGAGCGCCCGGAGGAGACGCTGCTCCGACACCTCGAGGCTGGTGCCGATCCCGATCTCGTTGCGCCGGCTGATGGCCTCGGTCGTCCTAGGGTCGCGACCGCTGCGCGCGGCTCCGGCGGCTCAGCCCCGCACCGGCACCGCCACCGGCGGCGAGCCGTCGGGCTCGAGCGCGATCCGCAGACGCCCCGCGTCGACGTCCGCGTCGCCCGGCGCGGCCGCGATAGTTGCCGCTCCGCCCGCGGCGAACGCCTTGCCGATCGCCTGGCCGTCGCGCAGCAGGCTCACCGTCTGGCCGTCCAGGCCGGGCGGGAGCGCGACTCGCACCTCGTACGGGGGCCCGCCCGGACCCCGCGGGCTGCGGACGAGCGTCGCGTCGAACGCCGCCGGGTCCAGCACTACGGGTGCGTCCCCGCCGCCCCAGATCTGCATCGACGGGTCGCCGAAGTAGTGCCACAGGTGGAGCTCGTCCTGCGAGAGGGAGTCGCCGTGGTCCGGGTCCCGCGGGGTGGTCGGGGGCCAGCGGCCGGCGAGCCGCAGCTTGCCGTGAACCAGCGCGTTGCCCATCCGCTGCCTTGCGACCGGGCCCTCCGCGGCGATGACGTTCGGGAGCAGGGCGTCGGCGAAGCCGAGCGCGATCTGCGTGTTGTGGGAGGACGGAGAGTCGCGCGTGTCGCCGAAGACGCCGACGGCGCCGCCGCCGGGCTTGACGAGCGCCTCCTTGGCGAACGACGTCTCGTCGCGGTCGTATGCGCCGCTCGAGCAGTTGATGCTCATGAGGACGGGCAGCCGCTCGCCGTTCGTGAGCGCCTGCACCCTCGCGGTGTCGAACGCCGGGTGACCCCAGCCGTCGGACCACCCGTGGTCGCGGTGCACGATCAGGAAGCGGCCCTCGTTCCACGCGGCCGTAACGTCCTGCCCGTCCCCCCGCCAGGCGAAGCCCGGCTTGAGCAGCTCCGGCGGCAGCTCGGTGCCGTCGTGGAGCCGTCGCGGCGCGGTCGAGAAGTCGTCGTGGTAGATCCGGTCCACCTGCACGCCGCGTGCGACGAGCGCGGTGCGGACGATCTCGGCGTTCTGCACGAAGGTGCGGTCCTCGGTGCCGTCGTCGTCGTCGTCCTGGAACATCGCGGCGACGGTCGCCCGTCCGAGCGTCGGGCCGCCCGGCGGCGAGCTCTCGTAGCGCACGATCTTCGCGACCGCGTTCGCCACGGCGGTCTGGTCCCCGCCGACGATGCGTCCTACCGCGACGTCCGGCAGCTCGTCGGCGTCGTTCCTCGTCGAGTAGGGCAGGTCGGACGCGATCCGCCCCTGCTCGCCCTCGTCGGGGAACGGCTCCTCCCTCGAGTGGAACGTCGGCACGAGCCGGTCGTCGCCGAGGAGCGTCACGTAGCTCGGCCGGATGCATGCGCGAGCGCTGAGCCGGCCGCGGATGAAGCGCTGGATCTGGGCGGGCTTCGTCCCCACCGCGCCGCCGGTCTGGACCACGCTGGTCCTCAGGCCGGCCGCTCGCCGCGCGTCCGCGAGCTGGTTCGCCGCCGCGAGCGTCGCGGGGTTCGTGATCACGAGCATCTCCTCGCCGCACGAGCCGGCGGCCGGCCCGCCGGCCGCGCCGCGAACCACGTCCGCGTTGATCAGGCCCGAGACGAGCGAGCGCTGCGGCGCCTCCCAGGGTGAGGCGAGCCGGCCGCTGAAGCGCCTCGATCCGCCGGTGAACCTGATCGTGACCTTCACCGACTTGACCACCCTTAGCCGGCCGCTCGCCGGGTTCCACTGCGCGCTCGGCACCTCGAGCCGGCCGATCCGGACGTCGCGCGCGGTTCCGAGGACGGCGCCCTTCGACAGTCGCGGCGGGACCGCCCGGCGATCGTCGTAGGTGCCGCGCGGGTTGATCGTGAACGGCGGCGGCGCGAACGGCGGAGCGGCGAAGTTCGGGGGCGGCGTGACCTGGTCCGCCGCCTGGGGCTGCGTCGGGAACACGGCCACGTCGTCGATGGCGTAGGTCTCCGCGCTGCGCGTGGAGACGTCGAGGCCGGCCCCGCTCGGCACGCCGAAGGTGGCGCTGACCACCGGGATCCCCGGCTCGCCCGGATCCGTGACGTCGTTGAGCGGGAGCACGAGCTTGGTCCACGCCTGGCCGAGGCCGGTCCTTGCCAGGAAGCGAAGGTCGGGCAGCTCGACCTTCAACCTCATCCCGCGCGCGTCGCTCTCGAGCACCGTCGTCCGCGGCTCGGGGAGCGTGCTCGGAGCGATGCCGCCGCCGCAGCGCCTGGTCGAGTCGAGGCTCAGCAGCGCCTCGGTCAGGGCGACCGAGTCGGTGGCCAGCCCGGCGAGCTGACTCGCCGCCTCCTCCCGGCGCGGCTCCACGCGCTCGGCGATGCGCCGGTAGCGCGCCAGGAGCGCGATCGCCGAGCACGTGTGGCCGGTCTTCGCGCTGTGGCGTGCGGCCAGCGCCATCCGCGCCAGACCGCGGCGCTGGGACGCGGTCCCGGCGCCGCTCGGCAGTGCCCTGGTCCCCTTCGCGAAGGCCGTGAGCTCGGCCGCCGGCGGCTCCTGGCCGAGCGCGCCACCAGGGACGGCGGCCAGGAAGGCGAGGCCGGTGAGCACGGGGGCTGGGACGAGGGCGCGCACGGTCGCGCGCACCCTAATCCGTCATCCGGAAGGGGTGGCGCCGCGCCAGGTTGGGGGTTAGGCTCAGGGGGTGGGTGATTCGCTCCGATCCGGCGGACGCTGGGGGGCACTCGTCGCCGCCGCGCTCTGCGCTCTGTGCGGGCCGTCGCAGGCCACGGCCGCGTCGCTGACCGAGCTGACCACGGTGCCGGGTCGCATACACGACGCGACGGCTGATCGCGTCCTCTGGGGGCCTGTCTCCGGGCCGAGCAACAGTTTCAAGCACGGCCCGCTCGAGGTCCGCGACGTCGCGTCCGGGACCGACGAGACGGTGCCGATGCGCGCCGATCGGGAGGTCGGCTCTCGGGAAGGGCGCTTGACCGACTACGGCGTGTTGTTCACGGTGCAACCGACCGGCGGCACCCTTGTGGACAGCGAGCTCGACGAGTGGCGGCCGGGCGATACCACGCCGGCGATGATCGAAGACGACTCGAACGGGTTCTTCGACGACGACGGCAACTACGCCATCTGGCACACCGGGGGGAACCAAGGGCCGGAGCTGATCCGGCGTGACCTGACGACCGGCACGAACATCACGGTCGCGCTCGATACGGGAAATACGGAAAATGACGTGGCGCCGAACGGGGACGTGGTCTATTGGACGAGTCCCACCAGCGTTACGCCTTACACGGTCTATCGCTGGCGCTTGGGCGTGACCACGAAGCTGTCGAACGCGCCCTCAGGGCACCAGTCGACGTATCCCCGCACCGACGGGACGCTCACGGTGTGGCGCCGCCACAAGACGAGTGAAGGCGGATCCATCTTCTTTAGCGACGGGACGACCGAGACCGAGCTCCCGGACTCGCGCATAACGCCGGGCATCAACAAGCCCGAGGAGCCCGCCCCCGATTTCCACTACCGCATCGCCAGCAACGGCTTGATCGGCTACATCGCGGCCGAGGTCACCCAGGTCCGGACGCGGAGCCCCTCCGGCACGATCACCACCGTCAACGAGCCGACCTCGGCTCAGACCTCACTCATGGGGCTCGCGCCTAACGGGCAGGTGATGTACCAGCAGGGGAACGAGAAGTTCCTGGGCACGCCCGGGGAGAACCCGTTCCCGCTCGGCCCGGTCAGCATCGGCCCGTTCGACACGCGAGCCTTCGACCGGGAGGCCTTCTGGCAGGGAGGTCGCTGGTACCTGATCCGCGTCCACATGCTCAACACCAACGTTGCTTCCGGCTCGCTCCTGCAGCTGGACACCGACACCGCGATCACCAAGCATCCGGAGGCCGTGACCCAGGACACCTCTGCGGAGCTGGAGCTGGCCTCCACCGCCCGTTCGCCGACCTTCGAGTGCCAGCTCGACGGCCTGCCGGTGACGTGCGCCGGCGGCAGCTACAGCGCGACCGGACTCGCGGAGGGCGTGCACACGTTCAGCGCGGCCTCGACCGACCCGGCGCTGGCCGAGCAGGACACCACCCCCGCGACCGCGACCTGGAGAGTCGACACCACCGCGCCGGCGGCGCCCGAGCCGGTGAGCCCGGCGGATGGCCAGGACGTGAAGACGGCGGCGCTGGAGTGGTCCGCGGCCGGCGACCCCGGCGGCAGCGGAGTGGCCGCCTATCGCGTGTTCGTCGACGGCAGCGAGAGGGGCACGACGTCCTCGACGACGTTCACCCCGGCCGGCGTCGGCGACGGTGAGCACTCCTGGTTCGTCCGGGCCGTCGACGGCGCCGGCAACACGCGCGACAGCGCGACGCGCACCTTCACGCTCGACACGGTCGCGCCCAGCGCTCCCCAGCTCCTCGAGCCGCCCGACGACGTCACCCTCGCGGCGGCGCGCCCGTCCTTCAGCTGGTCCGCGGCGAGCGACAGCGGCACCGGCATCGCGGGCTACGACGTGGACATCGACGGGAGCGCGACCCGCGTGGGCGCGAGCACGACGAGCTTCAGCCCGAGCTCCGACATCGGGAACGGCTACCACGAGTGGCGCGTGGTGGCGGTGGACGCCGCCGGCAACACGACCGCGAGCGAGACGCGCTCCTTCGACAGCGACACGCGTCCACCGGCCGCGTCGCTGCGCGCCGACCCGAACCCGGCGCTCACGGGTCAGACCGTGCGCTTCGACGCGGGCGGCTCGACCGCCGGGGGCGCGGCCCTGACTCGGTTCGAGTGGGACCTGGACGGGAACGGGTCCTTCGAGCGCGACACCGGCACGTCGTCCGCCACCGAGCAGACCTACGCGAGTGCGCAGGAGCTCGACGTGCGCGTGCGGGTGAGCGACGCAGCCGGCCGGTCGGCGACCGCCGCCGTTCGGCTCCGCGTCACGCCCGCGCCGCCGCCGGGTCCGGCGGGCGTGTCGATCGACGGCGGCGCGCGCTTCACGAACGACCCGGACGTCACGCTCACCCTGCGCTGGCCCCTGTTCGCGACGGCGATGCTCGTGTCGAACGACGGCGGGTTCGACGATGCGACGCCGGAGCCGGTCGTCCCCCAGCGCGCCTGGCAGCTCGACTCGAGCGGCGCGGAGCGGCTGCCCAAGACCGTGTACGTGCGATTCATCGGCGGCGTGGCCGGCAACGACACCTACCAGGACGACATCATCCTCGACGAGAAGCCGCCGCGGATCCGCTCGGCCCGCCTGCGCGTCGCGCGTGCGAAGCACCGCCCCCTGACGCGCCGCTACACGATCACGGTGCGCGCCGTCGACGCGGTCTCCGGCCCGGCGCAGGTGCAGGTAGCCGCGAACCGAGCCCGTCCGAGCGCGAAGCGCCGCTACGCGTCGCGGTTCGCGATCAACTCGCGCTTCTCCCCGCGCTGGATCCGCGTGGTGGACGCGGCCGGCAACCACTCGGGCTGGACGCGCCTGACGACGCGGTAGCAGCGCCTGCCATGGGCGCTGGGGCCGCCCGGCGGAGGGGCCTCGCGCTCATCGCCGGGGCGCGGCCACGGGATTAGGCTCTGCGCGAATGCGGGGGTTGCTCGAGGGCCGGACGGGTGGGGCCGCGGCCGTGGTCGCGATGGCGGTCGCGCTGCTCGCGCTCGCGGCGGACGAGATCGGCATCGGCGGCCGGGCCGGCCTCGGGCCCCAGCAGGTCGCGGCGGTGGTCGCGGGACTGGCGGGCGCGCTGCTGCTCGCGTACCGCCGCTGGGGCGACCCCGCTCTGGCGGTCGCGCTCGTGCTCTCGCTCGCCGCCGCCACGGTGTTCGTGCAGTACCGCGGACTCAACCTCGCGGGGCAGCCGCAGTGGAGCCCCGACACGATCGTGACGCACTGGGATCTGCCGGTGCACCGCAGCGTCCTCGACGGCGCGGCCAGGGATCCGTGGAACTACCGGCTGCTGTCGGAGTGGGGGGCGGAGCTCTTCTACGACGGCGCGCGCGAGCTCGGCTCGGACCGGCCCGAGAAGACCGGCTTCCTCGCCTTCCGCGTGCTACAGAACCTCGTGATCCTCTCGCTCGCGTGGCTCCTCCTGCGCCGCCTGGGGCTCGCGCGCAGCGCCGCCGCGCTCGGCCTCGGCCTGATCGCGTGGGCGATGACGCAGGCGGTGCACGACGCCGGGCTCTCGTTCAACACCTACACCGACGTCGCGGCCTACCTCGCCGCTGGTTTGCTCGTCCTCGACCGCCGCTGGGCGTGGCTCGTGCCGCTCACCGCGCTGGCCGCGCTGAACCGCGAGACGAGCGGGCTGATTCCGCTGATGGCGTTCGCGGTCGCGGCGGTCGACGGCCTGCGGACGCCGGCCGGGCGGCGCGGGGCGATCCACGCGGCAGCGGCGCTCGCGGCGTTCGTGGTCGTGATCGCCGCGGTGCGGATCGGCCGGGGGCCGGTGGACCTGATCGAGGTGCACGGCCAGTCGCCCGGCAAGGGGCTCTTCTACTTCAACCTCGAGCAGGAGGTGACCTGGGAGATGCTCTTCCGCACGCTGAACGTGGTGCCGTTCGTGGCGCTCGCGGGGCTCGCGCGCTGGCCGCGCGAGCTCAGGGCGATCGGGCTCGCCGTCATCCCTGTCTGGATCGTCGCGCACGCGTTCGGCTCGGTCTGGGCCGAGTCGCGGCTCTTCCTCGCTCCGTACGCGCTCGTGCTGGTGCCGGGCGCGATGCTCGCGGTGGCGGCGCGCTCCGATCAGCCGATCGGCGGCCGGGAGGCGCTGTAGCCGGGGTCCGCTGTTCCGCTACGGTCGAGCGCGTGGCGCTTCAGCGGATGGACAACGTCCTCATCGTCGTCGAGGATCTCGAGGCCGCCAAGGCGTTCTTCGCCGAGCTAGGTATGGAGCTGGAAGGCGAGACGCAGGTCGAGGGGCCTTGGGTGGGCCGCGTCGTCGGGCTCGACGACGTCCGCGCCGACATCACCATGATGCGGACCCCGGACGGCCACGGCCGGGTCGAGCTGACGCGGTTCCACACGCCGCCGGCGGTCAGGGCCGAGCCGGAAGGCGCGCCGGCGAACGCGCTGGGCATACGCCGCATCATGTTCGCCGTCGACGACATCGACGACGTCGTTGCCCGCCTGCGCGGCCACGGTGGCGAACTCGTCGGCGAGATCGCGCAGTACGAGGACAGCTACCGGCTCTGCTTCATGCGTGGCCCCGAGGGCATCATCATCGGACTGGCCGAGCGGCTCGGCTAGTCAGCCCACCAGTCGCGCCGACCCTCCACGTCCTCGCGCGGATCCTCACCGAGATTGGGCGCGCCTATGACGAGGATCTCGAGGCCCTCCGGCCCGGCCTCGTAGCCCCGCCACGTACCGGGCGGGACGCGCACCGCGTCCCACTCCTCGAGCTCGACGATCTCGTCGTCGAGCTTCATCCGCCCGCTCCCGCGCACGACCACGTACACCTCCTCCTGCTCCCTGTGCGTGTGACCGTACGGGAAGCGATAGCCGGGCGGGATGCGCTGGTGGCTGAGGCCGGACCGCTCGAGCTCGAGCGCCTTGCTCGCGAGGTGGAACTCCAGGTCCGGCGCGCCGTCGAAGTTGGACCCGACGTCCTCCAGGTCCTCCTTGAGGTTCCTGAGCGTGAACGGCACGGCGCGATTCTATGTCGCGCGCGAACGCGCACGGCAAGTACCGCCACGGGGATTCGAAGGACCGCTCGCGTGGCTCTAGAAAGCGCCATTCTGCTGATAGAGCGGCAAGACGTGCCGCTATGGACCGCTATCGACCGCTACATGGACGTCCGCGTTGTCCCGCCGTTGCCCCGCCAGCTGATAAGCCAGCTGGGCTGTTCCACCGCGCGGGAGGACGCTGGCGGCCCGGCACTCTCCACGAGTACTCAGCGGTCAGCGTTACGTCAGCGCCGAAAGGGCGCGGTCGGCGCAGCGGGGGACGGGCGGTGGTCCGAAACCCGGATCCGCGACTTCACCGTCTACGTCCTGCGCCAGGCTGTGGTAGGGGCTAGAGCAGCCGTGGAACTCTGCTCGCACTTCCAGCCGCCGCCCACAGCGTGCTCGCCTGCTCGCACGCGGCCAGCAAGCTCTGGTCGTTGGACTCGCATGCGTGCTCATCGGCGTCGGCGTCGTAGTCGCAAGTGGTGGGAAGGTCGTCCGAGTCGGTGCGGACCGTCACCTGCCCGCCTCCACCGCCGCCGCCGGTTGGCCCCGGACGGCCCGGACGGACCTGAGGCACCGGTGGGTCGCGCCGATCGTGTCGCCCGGCGGAGGAGGAGTACGCTCCCGAACCGTCAGCGACAGGGGAGTGATCGCATGAACGCTGTTGTCGTGAGGGTCAGCTTCAACGACGTCGAGACGGCCGAGCGGATGCTCGAAGAGGAAATCGTCCCGATGGTGTCGCAGATACCGGGGTTCGTGGCCGGTTACTGGACGAGGGCGCAGGACCGCAGCAACGGCATGTCGATGGTCGTCTTCGAGTCCGAGGAGGGCGCGCAGGCGATGGCTTCGCGGCTGAACGACGAGGGTGTGCCGGGTGACGCTGTGAAGCTCGAGTCGGTCGAGGTTCGGGAAGTGGTCGCGAGCGCCTGAGGTCCGAGGACTCCGCTCGATTGCCTATTCGCCGATTTCGAGCAGCGGCATGTCCGGCAGGCTAACTCGACGCCACCGCTAGAGCAGGTCCGTCGGCCTGCCTGGGGGGAGGGGTCGCGGCGTGCGCGAAACGCGCGTCGTTGTCCCCCGTTGTCCGGCGCAGCACCGCGAAAAGCACGGAGCCCGCTAAAAAAGCGGGCTTCAACAAGTACCGCCACGGGGATTCGAACCCCGGTTTCCGCCGTGAGAGGGCGGCGTCCTAGTCCCCTAGACGATGGCGGCCTGAGGCGGGCCGATTATAGGAGCCGATCGGCCGCCCGCCGGGCGGGCTTGAGCCGGTCGCCGCCCGGCGACTATGCTCAGCCCGACAAGCGGCCGGTGGTCGAGGGAAGTCCGGTGTGAGTCCGGCGCGGTCCCGCCACTGTGACCGGTCATGACCCGCCGCACGAGGCCACTGGGGAGCTGCGCTCCCTGGGAAGGCGCGGACGAGGGTGAGGACCGGGAGCCAGGAGACCCGTCTCCGGCCGGAAGCCACACATCCCTCGCGGAAGGGGAGGCTAATCAGATGAAGCTCCGTTCTCTCGCCGTCACGGCCGCACTCGGCCTGCTCGCGGCACTACCGATCGCCGACGCCGGCGCCGTCAAGGTCAACGTCCGGGTGGAGGGCAAGACGAAGACGCTCCTGGAGCGCAACGTCGACACCTTCGTGCACGACGTGACCGCCGACGACACCGGCCCGCACAAGTGCGACGGCACCAACGGGGGCGCGAACCCGAGCCCCGTCCCGACTCTCACCGGCGCGTTCGACGACGCGGCGAAGAAGGCGGGCGTCACCTGGCAGGGAAGCTGGAACCAGTCCTTCGAGGACTTCCTGATCGACACCGTCGGACCGGACAGCGCGACCAGCAGCCAGTTCTGGGGCACCGCGCTGAACTTCAAGGACACCGAGGCCGGCGGCTGCCAGGTCCACGTGGAGCAGGGCGATCAGGTGCTGATCGCGTTCGACTCGTTCGGCAAGAGGAAGCTCCGGCTGACCGGCGAGCGGGGGTCGCGCTCGCGCGAGGTGTTCGCGCTGTTCGTGCTCGACGGGACGACCGGCGACCCGATCGCCGGCGCGCGGGTCGGCGGCCAGACCACGAACAGCCAGGGCCGCGTGCTCCTGCGCATCAAGAGGCGCGGGCTCTACCGGTTCAAGGCGAGCGCACCGGACTCGATCCGCTCGAACTCGTGGAAGGTCCGGATCAAGTGACCAGGCGTACGCTCGCGGTGGCGGCGGCGGTGGCGGCTCTCGTAGCCGCCGCCCCGCCGGCGGGCGCGGCCAGCTATCCGAAGATCGAGCAGCTCGTCGTCTACCGCGACGGCGGCTCGCTCCAGAAGAGCGCCACCGCCAAGCAGGTCACCGTCCGCGTGAGCGGGCGCGACTGCGCGGTGGGCAGCGCCACCGCGCTCGCGGCGCTCGTGCGCATCGAGCCGCCGGGCCTGCGCATCCACGACTACGGCGCCTGCTCGAGGCGCGCACGCGACGCCGAGCAGCTCTTCGTGAAGCGCATCGGCAAGGACACCAACAAGGGCTTCGACGGCTGGGTCTACAAGGTCGGGCAGAAGCTCGCCACGGCGGGCTCGGCCGACCCGGGCGGCCCGTTCGGGCGCGGCCGACTGAAGAGCGGCCAGCGCGTCACGTGGTTCTACTGCCGGCTGGTCGAGCAGAGCTGCCAGCGCACGCTCGCCGTCAAGGCGACGTCGCCGGCCCCGGGTCAGGTGAGCGTGACGGTCCGCTCCTACGACGACCAGGGCAGGTCCGTGCCGGCCGCCGGGGCCACCGTGCGCGCGGGCGAGATGACCGCCACCACCGACCAGAACGGCGCGGCCACCCTGTCGCTCCCGGCCGGCACCCACCGCGTGCACGCCGAGCGCTCAGGCGAGATCCGCTCCTTCGCCGAGAGGATCCGAGTCGGCTAGGCGGGCCCCCGCAGTCGCCGTCGCGGCAGCGCTGCTCGCCGGCAGCGTCCTGACGGCGTGCGGCTTCGGTCCCGGCGAGTCGACCGAGGGCGGCGCGCGGATCGAGGTCACGCGCAACTTCGGCCAGGAGTTCCTCGGCGGCACCGCCCGGATCGCGAACGTGAACGAGGGCGACACCGTGATGCGCTTCCTCGAGAAGACGCACGACGTGGAGACGAGCTTCGGCGGCGGGTTCGTCGACTCGATCGACGGCGTGAAGGGCGACAAGGCCGCCCAGCGCGACTGGTTCTACTTCGTCAACGGGATCGAGGCGAGCAAGGGCGCGGCGGACTTCGGGCTCTCCTCCGGCGACCGCATCCAGTGGGACTACCGCAGCTGGCGGGCCGCGATGCGGGTGCCGGCGATCGTGGGCGCGTTCCCGGAGCCGATGGTCAGCGGGCGCGAGGGCAGGCGGCTGCCGGTGCGCGTCCAGTGCGAGAAGCCCGGCGGCTCCGCCTGCAGGGACGTGCTGACCCGGCTCGACGAGCAGGGTGTCGTGGCCGCGGCCTCGGCGCTGCAGGGACAGGCCGGCGAGGACTCGATCCGGGTGCTGGTGGGGCGCTGGGCGGTGCTGCGCGAGGTGCGCGGCGCGGCGGCGATCGAGCGCGGGCCGCGCGCCAGCGGCGTGTTCGCGCGGTTCAGGGGCGACGCGCTCGAGCTGCTCGGCGACGACGGGCGGGTCGCGCGCACGGCGCCGCCCGGGACCGGCCTCGTCGCTGCCACGGAGAACGAGTCGTCGGGGATCGTGTGGGTGGTGACGGGCGTGGACGACGATGGGGTGGCCCGCGCCGCCGAGTCGATGGAGGAGCGCAAGCTCCACGGCGCCTACGCGCTCGCCGAGACGCCCGCGGAGTCGGTGCGGCTGCCGGTGGTCGAATGAGGGTCGTGCCGAGCTACAGGCCCGGGGCCAGCCCGCTGCACGCGGTGCGCGCGGGGGTCGCGATCGCGTTCTGCGGGTCGTTCGCGCTGGTCTCGACGCTCTACGACAACCCGCTCGTTCTCGCGGGCGCCCTCCTCGGCGTGGTCGCGGCCGCCGCGGGCGCGGGCGTGCTGGCCGAGCTGCGCCGCGCCGCGTGGCTCGCGCTGCCGCTCGCCGCCCTGATCGTCGCCGTCAACGCGCTCGTCACCCGCGGCGGCGAGACCGTGATCTTCCGCGGCGGCGAGCTGCTCGGCCGCCGGCTCGACGTGACCCTCGAGGCGGTCGCCTACGGCGGGATGAGCGCGCTGCGGATCCTGGTGCTCGTGGCGGCCTTCGCGCTGTACTCGGCGACCGTCGATCCCGACGACGTGCTGCGGCTGCTGCGGCGCTTCTCCTACCGCTCGGCGCTCACGGTGTCGCTCGCCACCAGGCTCGTCCCGGTGCTCCAGCGCGACGCGCGGCGCATCTCCGAGGCCGCGTGCTGCCGCGCCGAGCCGCCGCCGCGCGGTGCGGTCATGGTCGCCGCGATCACGCGCGCGCTCGACCGGGCCGTGGACGTCGCGGCCTCACTCGAGGTGCGCGGCTACGCGGGCGCGCGGCGGCCGCGGCGGGAGCGGCGCGTCTGGTCGCGGCACGACGCTCGGGTCGCCTTCGCGGCGGCGTCCCTCTGCCTGGCGGCGCTCGCCGGCCGGCTCGCGGGGCTGGGTGGGGTGGATGCGTATCCGGCCGTCAAGGTCGCCGCCGGGGCCGGCGAGCTTCTGCTCGCGGGCGCCTTCGTGGCCGGCGGGATGGCGCCGTTCCTCGGCGCGCGCACCCGCCTGGGGGTGGCTCGTGCCTGAGCCGATCCTGGACGCCCGCGGGCTCACGTACTCGTACCCCGACTCCCGCGAGCCGGCGCTCCGCGGCATCGACCTCGAGCTCGCGCCCGGCTCGTTCACGGTGGTCGCCGGCCCCTCCGGCTGCGGCAAGTCGACCCTCCTGCGCGCCGCCTGCGGGCTGGTGCCCCACTTCCACGGCGGCGACGTGGAGGGGGAGCTGTCGGTCGGCGGGCTCGACGTGCGCGACCGCGGCCCGGGCGACCTCGCCTCGGTGTGCGGAACGGTCCTCCAGGAGCCGGAGACGCAGGTGGTGATGGGCGGGGTGCGGGCGGAGATCGCGCTCGCGCTCGAGCACGCCGGCGAGAGCGCCACCGCGGTTGCGCGCGCGGTGGAGGAGGTGGCGCTCATGCTCGGGATCGCGGGACTCCTCGACCGCCGCGTGGAGACGCTCTCCGGCGGCGAGCTTCAGCGGGTCGCGCTCGCGGCCGCGCTCGCGGGCAGCCCGTCGCTGCTCGTGCTCGACGAGCCGACCTCGCAGCTCGACCCGGTGGCGGGCGACGAGCTGGTCTGGCTGCTGCGGCGCCTGAACGAGGAGTGGGGGGTCGCCGTGCTGCTGGCCGAGCACCGCCTCGAGCGCTGCCTGCCGGCCGCCGACCGGGTCGTCGTGCTCGACGGCGGCGCGATCGCGGCCGACCTGGCGCCGGCGGACTTCCTCGAGTGGGCGACGGCGGAGCAGCCGGCGCTCGCGACCCCGGCGGCGCGGCTGTTCGCGCGCGCGGGGCTCAAGCCGCTGCCGGTCACGGTGCGCGAGGCGCGCGACAGGCTCCGGGCCGCGGGGCTGCTCCCGCGGCGCTCACCGGCGGACACGCGAAGGCCCCGCCGCCGGCGCACGCCCGGCGCCGTGGCCGTCCGGAACCTCTGGCACGAGATCGAGGACGGCCCGGCCGTCCTCCGCGGCATCGATCTCGGCATCGAGCCCGGCGAGCGCGTCGCGCTGATGGGTCGCAACGGCGCGGGCAAGAGCACGCTGCTGCGGCACGTCAAGGGACTCGTCGAGCCCACGCGCGGGCGCATCGAGCGCGGCGGCGACGTCGCCCTCCTGCTCCAGAGCCCCGGCGACTACCTCGTCCACGAGCGCGTGGAGCAGGAGCTGCGCCCCGAGGGCGTGGCGGCGGCCGGCCTGACCGGCCGCGAGCGCGCGAACCCGCGCGACCTCTCGAGCGGCGAGCGCCAGCGGCTCGCGCTCGAGATCGTGCTGGGCGGCGGCGCCCCTGCGCTGGTGTGCCTCGACGAGCCCACCCGCGGGATGGACCGCGCCCACAAGGACGCCCTCTGCGCGCGCCTGCGCGAGCTGGCCGAGGGCGGCGCGGCGGTGCTCGTGGCCACGCACGACACCGAGCTGGCGGCCGAGCTGGCCGATCGCGTCGTGCTTCTCGGCCAGGGAACCGTGATCGCGGACGGTCCGGCCGCCGAGGTGCTGGGCGGCGGCCGGCACTTCGCGACCGACGTGGCGCGCATCCTCGACGGCGCCGCGCTCACTCCCGAGCAGGGCGCGCGGATGCTCGAGCGGGAGCTGGTCGGATGAGCTGGCAGTTCGCCTCGTTCCTCGTCCTCGCCCTCGCGCTCGCCGCGGGCTTCGGCTGGTTCGAGCGCTCGCGCCCGCCCGCCCGCGTGGTCTCGCTGGTGGCCGCGCTCGCCGCGCTCGCGGTGGTGGGGCGGATCGCCTTCGCGGCCGTCCCGAACGTGAAGCCGACGACCGACATCGTGCTGTTCGCCGGCTACGTGCTCGGCGCCGCGCCCGGCTTCGCGGTCGGCGCCGTGGCGGCGCTCGCGTCGAACTTCTTCATCTCGCAGGGCCCGTGGACGCCGTGGCAGATGGCCGGCTGGGGATTGGTCGGGATCTTCGGCGCGGTCCTCGCGCGGGCGTTCGGACGCGACCTCGGCCGGATCCGGCTGGCGGTCGCGTGCGCGTTCGCGGCGCTTCTGTTCGGCGCTGTGATGAACACCCATCTCTGGACCTACGCGGCGAGCCACGACCTCGGCACGTGGATCGCGATCACAGGCACGTCGCTGCCGTTCGACCTCGCCCACCTGATCGGGAACGTGACCTTCTGCCTGCTGCTCGGCCCGCCGTTCGTGCGCGCGCTCGAGCGCTTCCGCCGCCGCTTCGAGATCCGCTGGCCGCGTCCGGCCCCGGTGGCGGCCGGCCTCGCCGCGATCGTCGCCGGCGGGCTGCTCCTCCCCGCGCCGGGCGCCGCCTCGCCCACGAGCCGCGCCGCCGCGTACGTGCGCGCGGCCCAGAACTCCGACGGCGGCTTCGGCGGCGCGCCCGGCCGCGCGTCGAACCAGCTCCACACCGGCTGGGCGGCGCTGGGGCTGGCGGCGGCCGGCCGCAACCCGGCCGACGTGGGGAAGGGGGGGCGGTCGGTCATCGACTTCATCAAGTCGAGCGGCGGCGGCCTCGACGACCTCGGCGAGCTCGAGCGCACCATCCTCGTGCTGCGCGCCGCCGCGATGTCGCCGCGCAACTTCCAGGGCCGCGACCTCGTGGCCGAGCTCAGGTCCAAGCAGCGCGGCAACGGTTCGTGGGCGAGCAACAACGCCTGGACCG
This sequence comes from Thermoleophilaceae bacterium, assembly GCA_036389835.1. GTDB lineage: Bacteria > Actinomycetota > Thermoleophilia > Solirubrobacterales > Thermoleophilaceae > AC-37. The sequence goes on from DASVWC010000108.1 coordinate 88,700, forward strand.
CGTTCGGGATCCTCGCGCTGCGGGCGGCGGGGGAGGGCAGCGGGTCCTCGGCGGTGAAGCGCGCGCGCACCTGGCTCGCGCGGCAGCAGAGCAGCGACGGCGGCTTCGGCGTCGCGCCGGGCGCGGCCAGCGACACCGACAACACCGGCAGCGTGCTCCAGGCGCTCGGCGCCAGCGGGCTGCGCAGCGGCAAGCGAGTCGACCGCGCCGTCGCGTTCCTCAAGCGGTCGCAGAGCTCCGACGGGGGCTTCGGCCAGCTGCGCGGCTACGGCTCGAACACGCAGTCCACCGCCTGGGCGGTCCAGGGCATGCTGGGCGTCGGGCGCAGCCCCGGAGCCCTCGGGCGCGGGCGCGGCGCGCTCGGCTACATCCGGTCGCTGCAGGCCTCGGACGGGAGCATCGCGTACTCGCGCCGCTCGAAGCAGACGCCGGTCTGGGTGACCGCCGACGCGCTGCGCGCGCTGGCCGGCAAGCCGTTCCCCCTGCGGCCCGTGGCGCGCAGGACGAAGGCCGCCCGCGAGCGGCGCGACCGGGAGGCGGCGCGCGAGAAGCGCAAGCGCGACGGCGGCGCGGGCGAGGACGGCAGCGGCGGCGGGGGAGGGAGCGGCGCCGCCGGCGGCGGCGGTCAGCGGCTCGGGCCGCCGGCGCCTCAGACGGCTCAGGCCGCTGCGGGGGCCGAGGGCCCGGCCGGCGGCTCAGCGGATGGCGGCGGCCCCTCGGCCGGCCTGCTGCTCGCCCTCACCGGCGGCGGTCTCCTGCTCGCGGCCGCGGCGGTCTGGCTCTTCCGCCGCCGGATAACGCCTCAGACCGGCGGTGGCGGTGGCGGTGGCGGGGGCGGCGGAGGCGGCGCGCTGTAGGGCTGCTGCGGCGGCGGCGCGCCGTACGGCGGCGCCGGCACGCTGTAGACGTTCTGCGGGAGGCCGGCCGTGGTGGCGGCGTTGCCGCTCAGCACGTACTGGAGCGCCGACTGAAGCACGCTCGACGCCTGGCCGTTGACCGTGACCTGCGTGCCGCCCTGCACCGGCTCGAGCCCGATCCCGACGGTGTTCTCCTCCTTGGCGAACAGCGCCAGGAGCCCGAGCGGGAACAGGAAGATCGCCACGACGATCGCCCAGACCGGGATCTTCTTGCGCTGGAGCGTGACCCCCTGCGGGGAGTGCATGATGGGCTTGTAGCTGTCGGCGCCGGAGATCGACATGAGCTGGTGGAGCACCTGCTCGGGCGGGGCCGGTACGACGACGACCTGATGGATCGATGGTTCTGCCAAATTGGTCCTTTCCGGCGGTAGGCTGCCCGCGATGCTGCGCACGATCAGCGGCCGCGAGGCCTCGATCTTCGCATGCTTCACGGATGCGGTCGTCGCGCCGGAGCCGATCCTCCCGCCGGTGCGGCAAACGGACGCCGTCGTCTTCTTCGATCGCTGGATGGGGCGCCTGCCGCGCGCGAACCGCGTGGGGATGCGCGTCCTGTTGATCGCCGCGGAGCTGGCCCCGCTGCCCACGCACGGCCGCCGCCTGCGCCGGCTCGACCGCGAGCGCAGGACCGACTGGGTACAGGGCGTCGAGCGATCAGGCAACGGGCACGTGCGGATGCTCATGAAGCTGATGGAGAGCGCAGCGCAGCTCTCTTACTACGGCAGCGACGGAGTGCTCGGCCGCCTCGGCTACGACGCCGACGCGAACCTCGAGCGCGGGCGCCGCCTGCGCGCCGCGGAGGGCCGGCCGTGAGCGTGAACGGCCACCGCCCGACCCGCGGGGCGCCGCTCTACACCGACGGGACGAGTGCGATCAGGCCGGCCGTCGAGCGGGTGGTGGACGGCTCCGGCCTCGCGGGCAGCCGCACGATCCGCGTGGACGCGTGCGTGATCGGCACGGGGGCGGGCGGCGCGCCCGTGGCCAAGGAGCTGGCCGAGGGCGGCATGAGCGTGGCGATGCTCGAGGAGGGCGCGCACTTCACCACCGACGACTTCAACGCGCGCCCGCGCGACATGCTCGTCGAGCTCTACCGCGACGCCGGGCAGACCGCGACGCTCGGCAACACGCCGATCCTCCTCCCGCTCGGCCGCTCGATCGGCGGCACCACGCTCGTGAACTCGGGCACCTCGTTCCGCACGCCGGGGCCGGTGCTCGAGATGTGGCGCGAGCGCTTCGGCCTCGAGTCGATGACGAGCGAGGCGTTCGAGCCGCTGTTCCGCCGCGTCGAGCGGATCCAGAACGTCGTGCAGGTGCCGCCGGAGTACGCGGGGCGCAACGCGCTGGTGGTAAAGCGCG
>DASVWC010000109.1:0-9441 GCA_036389835.1 Thermoleophilaceae bacterium
ATCGAGCTGCCCACGTCGCGGGCTGCGTCGAAGAGAGGGCCGGGCACGATCCCGAGTACCACGGTCGCCACCGCGCAGGCGATCGCGACGGCCGCCACCTCGGGCTGGGCACGCGCGTCGGCCTCGGGCGACCAGCCGCCCACCGGCCGGACGCGCCGGCCGGGCAGGCTCGGCAGCTCGACGTCCACGCGGCCCATCCACATCACCGCGACCACGCGCAGGTAGTAGACGAGCGAGATCATCGAGCCGACCACGATCGCGATGCCGAGCCAGGCGTAGTCGCCGTCGACGGTCGCGTCGATCAGATAGAACTTCCCGATGAAGCCCACGGTCGCCGGGAAGCCCGCCAGCGCCAGCATCGCGATCGTCATCGGCCACGCCAGCCACGGGTTCGACCTCCCGAGGCCCGTCAGCACCGTCAGGTCGTCGCCGCGCTCGTCCACCCGCTCGCGCGCGATGATCACCGCGAACGCGGCCATGTTCATGACGAGGTAGCCGGCCAGGTAGAAGACCGTCGCCTGGAGCCCCAGCCGCGTGCCCACCACCACGCCGGCCAGCATGTAGCCCGCCTGGGCGACGCCGGACCAGCCGAGCAGACGCTTCAGCGACCGCGACCCGATCGCGCCCACGTTCCCGATCAGGATCGTCGCCACCGCCAGCGCAGCCAGCGCCGGCGCCCAGTCGTCGTGCAGCTCGAACAGGCCCTCGTTGAAGAACCGGATCAGGATCGCGAACGCCGCCGCCTTCGTGGCCACCGCCATGAACGCGGTCACCGGCGTCGGCGCGCCCTGGTACACGTCCGGCGTCCACTGGTGGAACGGCGCGACCGACGCCTTGAAGGCCAGGCCGACCGCCACCAGCGCCACCCCGGTCAGCAGCAGCGGGTCGTGCAGGTGCACGGTGTTGCCGACCGCCCCGCCGATCTCGCTCAGGTCCGTGGAGCCGGTCGCGCCGTAGATCAGCGCCAGCCCGTACAGCAGCGTCGCCGACCCGACCGACCCCACGATCAGGTACTTGAACCCGGCCTCGAGCGACTTCTGCTCCCGCACGCGCGAGCCGCTCAGCACGTACAGCGGGATCGACAGCAGCTCGAGGCCGATGAAGATCGTGACGAGGTTCTCGGCCCCGGCCAGCAGGATCATCCCGCCGATCGACCCGAGCAGGAGCGACGCGAACTCGCCGGGCCCGCTGTCGCGCAGCACGTCGGATCGCCACCCCACGAGCACGGCGAGGATCCCGGTCGCGCAGGCCAGGATCGCAACACCGTACGCGAGCGTGTCGATCGCCAGCGCGCCCGCGACTATCGGCGTCGTGTCGCCGAGCTCCCAGTTCCCGACCGCGAGCCCGATCGCGGCTCCGAGCGCCGCGATCGACAGCAACGGCACCAGCACGTGGTGCACGAAGCGCGACTTGATCAGACCGACCATCAGGATGATCGTCGCCCCGCCGAGCACCGCCAGCAGCGGCGCGAAGCCGCTCCAGTCGATCTCCGGCTTGTTGAAGGTCTCCGCCGCGAACGCGATCACTTGACCTGCGACACCTCCGGGTGCTTGTCGCGGTGGTCGAGCTTCGCCGCCGGCCGGATCTTGTTCACCGTCGCGTCCTCGGTCCGCTCCAGCACGAGCTGCGGGTACACGCCGAGCGCGACGATCACGGCGACGAGCGGCGCCACGCAGGCCAGCTCGCCGCGCGTGAAGTCACGCGACTCGGCCGACTCGCCCAGCGGGTTGTGCACCGTGCGGATGTAGAGCCGGATCATGTAGACGGCCGCCAGCGCCACGCCGAGGGAGGCCACCACGCCCCACGCGAACTGGTCCTCGAACGCCCCGAACAGCACCAGCAGCTCGCCCACGAAGTTGCCCGATCCCGGCATCGCCAGCGAGGCCAGCGCCACGATCAGGAACAGCGCCGCCAGCACCGGCGCGCGGTACGCCAGCCCGCCCATGTCCTTCAGGCAATCGGAGCCGCGGGCCCGGGTCGCCAGAGCTCCCACGATCAGGAACCCCGGCCCCACCACCAGCCCGTGGTTGACCATCTGGAACACCGCCCCCTGCGCACCCTTGCCCTCCAGGTCCAGAGCGAAGATCCCCAGCAGGATGAACCCGAGCTGCGCGATCGAGGAGTAGCCCAGCACGAGCCGGGCGGAGTCGCTCGTGAAGGCGAGCGCCGACCCGTACAGGATCGACACCACCGCGACCGCCAGCATCAGCGTCTGGAACTCCACCGCCGCGTCGGGGGTGACCGGCAGCACGATCCGCAGGAAGCCGTACATGCCGACCTTCGAGAGCACGCCCGACAGCAGCGCCAGCACCGGGATCGGCGTGGCGCGGTAGGTGTCCGGCATCCACCCGTGCAGCGGGAACGCCGGCGCCTTGACCAGGAACGCGAGGGCGAACAGCAGGAAGATCCAGTCCTGAGAGCCCTCGGACAGCGATCGCGCCCGCAGGTCGGCCAGCGAGAACGACAGCTCGCCGCCCTCCGGCGTCGACAGCACGCCGAGTGCAATCGCCGCCGCGAGCATCAGCAGCGACCCGACCAGCGTGTAGATCACGAACTTCGTGGTCGCCGCCACCCGCCGCCGCTCGCCCCACCCGCCGATCAGGAAGAAGAACGGCACGAGCATGAGGTCGAAGAACACGACGAACAGGGCCAGGTCCTGCGCCAGGAACGCCCCGAGCACGGCCGTCTCGCCCAGCGCCATGTGGAAGTAGAAGTTGCGCGGGCGGTCCCACTCGCGCAGCGCGGCGGCCAGCGTCGCGAACGTCCACAGCAGCGCGGTCAGCCCGACGAGGAAGAGGTTCAGCCCGTCCACCCCGAGCGAGTAGCGGATCCCGAGCTCCGAGATCCAGTTCTCGTCGGTGACGTAGGCCAGCGCCCCGCCGCGGTGCTCGTAGTCGGCGATCATCACGATCGCGTAGCCGAGCGGCACCAGCGTGCCGAGCACGGCCAGCGCGCGGGTCGCCCGCCGCGGCAGGAACGCGCCCACGAGCGCCACGATCAGCGGCGCGAAGATGACTATCGACAGGTGGACGGTCACGAGCTCACGATCAGGAAGTAGAGGGCCAGCCCGCCGAGCCCGATCATCAGCATCAGCGCGTACGCGCGCAGCGCGCCCGTCTGTATCGCGCGCGCGAACGCGCTCCCGCTGCGCACGATCCCCGACGCGCCGCCCACGATCAGGCCCTGCACGAGCGCGCTCTCGACCACGCCGCGGCCGAAGCGCCCGAACGCCGCGGCGGGCTGGACGAAGGCGAAGTCGTAGAGCTCGTCGAAGTACCAGCGGTTAAAGAGGAAGTCGTGCACGCGGCGCATGCGGTCGCGCAGATCCAGGGTCGCGCCGCGGCGGCGCATGTAGAGCGAGTACGCGACCGCGATCCCGGCGACCGACAGCCCGCCGCCGGCCAGGATTCCGATCCACTCGGCCGACACGCTCGGGTGCTGCTCGATGAACTTCGACTCCTCGAAGCTCGGGTGCAGCCACTTCTCGAGCCACTCGGTGACGCCCGGGACGAAGACGATCCCGCCGACGATCGACAGCACCGCCAGCGGCGCCATCGCGAAGCGCATCGGCCAGCGCCGCTCGGCGACGTGGTGCTCGGGCCCGGGAAAGCCCACGTCGGTGTCCTCGAGCTCGCCGGTCGCCGGGTTGGTCGGCTGCTCGGCGTGCCACAGGTGGCCGTCCTCCAGCTCGAGGGCCTGCTCGACCGGGTCCCCGTAGAAGACGCGGAACACCATCCGGAACGCGTAGAACGCGGTGAGCGCCGCCGCTAGGTAGCCGAGCACCGACATGACCGCGTAGCCACCGCCGCGGTTGAGGCCGAACGCGAGGATCGCGTCCTTCGAGAACAGCCCGGACATCGGCGGGAACGCCGCCAGCGCCAGGGCGGCGATCGTGAACGTGACGAACGTGAACGGCATCGCGCGCCGGAAGCCGCCCATCCTGTCGAGCGACTGCTCGCCGCCCATCGCGCCGATCACCGAGCCGGCGCCCATGAACAGCAGCGCCTTGAAGAACGCGTGGGTCATCAGGTGGAACAGCCCGGCCACGTACGCCCCGGTGCCCACGCCGAGCACCATGTAGCCGATCTGCGACATGGTCGAGTACGCGATCACGCGCTTGAGGTCCGTCACCACGAGCGCGATCGAAGCGGCCACGAGCAGCGTGGCGGTGCCCACGATCGCGGCCACGTCCGCGGCCGCCGGCGCCTGCTCGAACAGCGGGTGCATGCGCGCGATCAGGTACACGCCGGCGGTGACCATCGTGGCCGCGTGGATCAGGGCGGAGACCGGCGTGGGGCCCTCCATCGCGTCCGGCAGCCACGTGTGCAGCGGGAGCTGGGCCGACTTGGCGAACGCGCCCACGAGCAGCAGCAGGCAGGCGGCGACCAGCCAGCCCTCGTTCACCGCCGTGTGCTCGCGCACGCCCTCGAAGACGCCCGCGTAGTCGAGCGCGCCGGTCTCGGTGAAGAGCAGGAACGCGCCGATCACGAGCCCGACGTCGCCGATCACGTTCATCACGAACGCCTTGATCCCGGCCGCCGTCGCCGTCCGGCGCCGGTACCAGAACGAGATCAGCAGGTACGACGCCGCGCCCACGAACGCCCAGCCCACGATCAGCAGCACGAAGTTGCCGGCGAGGACCAGCAGCAGCATCGAGAACACGAAGAAGTTCAGGTACGCGAAGAAGCGCCGGTAGCCCGCGTCGGACTCCATGTACGCGACCGAGTAGACGTGGATCAGGAACGAGACGCCCGCGACGACGAGGCACATGAACACGCTCAGCGGGTCCACCAGGATCCCGAGATCCACGTTCACCCCGGCGGTCTTCGCGTAGCCGAACGCGTTCGACTCGACGATCCGCTCGTGGGCGTCCTTCCCGTGGAGGTTGAGGAACGCGCCGACGGCCGAGACGAACGAGCCGAGGATCGCCGCGCTCCCGAGCCAGCCCGCCATCCGGCCGGGCAGGAAGCTCCAGAACAGCGAGATCAGGATCGTCCCCCAGAGCGGGAACAGCAGGACGAGCCAGCCCCAGCCGCCGGCGCTCACGCGTGGGCTCCGGTCATCCGCGCAGCTCCGTGATCTCGTCGACGTCGATCGCGATCTTGTTGCGGTACATCGCGACGATCAGGCCGAGCCCGATCACGACCTCGCACGCGGCCACGACCATGACGATCAGCGCGAAGACCTGCCCGTCGTGGTTGCCGAGCATCCGCGAGAACGCGATCAGCGCGAGGTTGCCCGCGTTCAGCATCAGCTCGAGGCAGAGCAGGATCACGAGCGGGTTGCGGCGCGTGAGCACGCCGGCCGCGCCGATGCAGAAGATGAACGCCGACAGGACGACGAACCAGGCGATGTCCATCAGGCGGTCTCCACCGGCTCGGGCTCGCCGGCCTCGTCCTCCCGCGGGTCGGGCGACTCCTCGCCGCGGTCGTCGCCGCGGGCGGGGGTCGGGTCGCCGGGGCCCTCCGCCGTGCCGGCCGGCGGGTGCTCGTCGGGCTCGCCCCGGCGCGGCTCCCCACCACCGCCGATCGGCGCCCTGCCGGAGCGCTCGGGCAGGTCCTCGGTCTCGTCGAGCAGCCCCTTGCGCCGGCGCGAGAGCACGATCGCGCCCACCGCCGCGACCAGGAGCAGGAACGACGCCGCCTCGAACGGCACCAGGAACTTCTCGAGCAGGAGCCGGCCCACCTCGCCGGGGGAGCCGAAGCCGGCGGGCACGTCCGCGCCCCCGCCGTCGAGGGCGTTGAGGCCGGAGCCGAGCACCGCGATGCACAGCTCGACCAGGATCGCCCCGGCGAACACCGGCCCGAGCCGGCCGACCGCGCCGCCCTGGTGGAGCGCTGGGTCGTCGACGCCGCCGATGTAGGCGACCACGAACACGTAGAGCACCATCACCGCGCCCACGTACACCACGAGCTGCGCCGCGGCGATGAACTCCGCGTTCAGGAGCAGGAACAGCAGCGCGAGCGCCATCAGGTGGACGATCAGCGAGAGCACGCTGTAGAACGGGTTGCGGACCAGCACGACCCCCATCGCCCCCGCGATGGCGCCGAGCGCCGCGACGAAGAAGAGGACCTCCTCCAACTACTCGCCCTCCCGCCTCAGCGGGGTTCGCTCGACGGGGTCCGCGAGCAGCATCTCCTTCGTGAAGATCAGGTCGGAGCGCGTGTAGTCGGCGAGCTCGTAGTCGTTGCCCATCGTGATCGCGTCGAACGGGCAGGCGATCTCGCAGTAGCCGCAGAAGATGCAGCGGCTCATGTTGATCTCGTAGACGCTCGCGTAGCGCTCGCCGGCCGACACCTGGTTCTCGGGCGTGTTCTCGGCGGCCACGACGCGGATGCACTCGGCCGGGCAGGCCGCGGCGCACAGCGAGCAGCCGACGCACTTCTCGAGGTCGCTGTCCTCGAACCGGTGCAGGCGGTGGCGGCCGCGAAAGCGCGGGTAGACCGGTGTCTTCTCCTCCGGGTACTCGATGGTCACCGGCCCCTCGAGCACGCGGCCCATCGTCGTCTTGAGGCCGCGCAGCGTCTCGCCGAACGTGCGGTAGGCGCCGGCGAGACCGCCGGGCTCCGGCCCGCGCTGCACGGTGATCACGTCCTGATCCGGGTTCCAGGGGCTCATGAGTTGGTCACCACCACCACGATCGCCGTCACGAGAGCGTTGAGGGTCGCGAGCGGCAGGAGCACCTTCCAGCCGAACGCCATGAGCTGGTCGTAGCGCAGCCGCGGCAGCGTCGCGCGGATCCAGATGAAGATGAAGATGAAGAAGAACATCTTCACGATCACCCAGAGCGGGTCGAGGAAGCCGGGGCCGGGGCCGTGCCAGCCGCCGAGGAACATCGCGACCGCGATCCCCGAGATCGCGATCATGTTGATGTACTCGGCCATGAAGAACGAGCCGAAGCGCATCCCGCCGAACTCGGTGTTGTAGCCCGCGACGATCTCGGCGTCGGCCTCCGGCAGGTCGAACGGCGGGCGGTTGGTCTCGGCGAAGCCGGCGACCATGAAGATCAGGAAGCCGACGAACTGCGGGACGATGTACCAGACGTCGCCCTGCGCGTGCACGATCTCGGTGAGCGAGAGCGAGCCCGCGGTGATCACGACGCCGAGCAGCGCGAGCGCCAGCGACACCTCGTACGAGATGAGCTGCGCCGCCGAGCGCATTGCCCCGAGGAACGAGTACTTCGAGCCGCTCGCCCAGCCGCCGAGCATCAGCCCGTAGAACGCGAGCGCGCCGAAGGCGAACGCCCAGAGGATCCCGATCGAGACGTCGATCCCGTAGAGGCCGTAGTCGGCGCCGAACAGCGCGTCCTCGCGCGTGTCGCCGAACGGGATGATCGCGAGGGTCACGACCGCCGTGAAGATCGAGATCGCGGGCGCGAGCGCCATCATCCAGGGCACCGCGGTCTGCGGGGTGAACTGCTCCTTCGAGAGCAGCTTGAGCACGTCGGCGAGCGGCTGCATCAGGCCGTAGGGGCCGACCCGGTTGGGCCCGATCCGCGCCTGGAAGCGGCCGAGCGCCTTGCGCTCGAAGAGCAGGATCAGCGGCACGACCTGGAGCACGAACAGGAAGATCACCAGCGCCTTGACGAGCTGGACGAGCGTGGACTCGGCGAAGCCGACCTCGGCGACGGGGATGCTCACGCGCTCACGCCTTCCGCACCTCGACCACGCGCGGCTTCCCGTTTGACAGCGCCGTGGCGTTGTCGTCGCTCGTGCCCTCGATCAGGAACACGCTCCCCTCCGGCAGCGCCGAGCGCAGCGCGGCCACGGCGGTCACGCTCGTGCCGTTGACGGCCACCTCGACCCGGTCGCCGGGACCCACGCCGATGCGCTCCGCGTCGGCCGGCGACAGCTCGGCGCGCTGCGTGGGCGCCAGGAAGCTGAGCGCCGCGGCGTGCTCGGTCTCCGCGCTCGCCCACAGTGACGGCACCGTTCCGAGGCGCATCCCGTCGGGCAGCTCGGGCGGCTCCTCGAGCGCCGTGTCCGGCAGGGGGGTCTGCGGGAGCTGGCCGGCGGCGTCGCGGTCCTGCCAGCGGACGCCGCGGGCGCCGATCTCGTCGACGGTCAGGCCGCGGTAGAACGGGATCGTGTCGGCGTAGAAGCTCGTGAGCTGGGGCGGCGAGAGCCGGAACGGGGCGCCGGACAGCGCCGAGAGCAGCTCGAGCAGCACCTCGGGCGCCGGGCGCACGAGCTCCGGGCTCGCGACCGCGGTGCGGACGCGCTGGACGCGCCCGTCCGGGTGGGTGACCGTGCCCTCCTTCTCGGCGTACACCTGCGCGGGGAAGACGACGTCGGCGTGCTCGGCGACCGTGTCGTCGGCGAACTGCGCGAACGCGATCACGCTGTTGGCCCGGTCGAGCCCGCTCTCCCAGGCGCCGCGGTCGGGGTGCGTGCGCAGCGGGTCGGCCTCGAAGAGGATCAGCGCGGACACGTCCTCGCCGAGCGCGGCGGCGATGCCCGCCGCGTCGAGCCCCGGCTGGTCGGAGTCGGCCAGGCCCGCCTTCATGTTCGGCACGCAGCCGACCTCGCGCAGACCGCGCGCGTTGGTCCCGGCCGGGACCTCGATCAGGCCGGCGCCGTCGTCGGAGCCGCTGTCGAGCGCACGCGTGAGCGCGAGCAGCGCCTGCACGGCCTGGCGCCCGCGCGCGCCGCTCGCGACCCGCTCGCCCCAGAGCACCACGACCGGCCCCTTGCCGCGCAGCGCGCCGGCGGCCGCGGCCACGGCCTCGGGGTCGGCGCCGGCGCGCTCGGCGAGGAGGTCGCCGCCGGGGCCCTCGGAGGAGCCCGGCTCCGGCGCGAAGCGCACCTTGTCCCAGCCCTCGCTGCGCTGCGGCTCCGGCGCCTGCGCGCCGCCGGTGAGCGCGGCCACCAGGGCGCCGATCGCCGCTTCCTCGGCCCCCGGCGCGTAGCGCAGCACGGCCTCGGCGTTGGGGTCGAGCGCGCTCGGCCGGCTCGTGGCCACCACCAGCGGAACCCCGCGCCGCCGCACCGCCTTGCGCACGCGCAGGTCGAGGATCGGCGACTCGTCCACGAGCTCGGTGCCGAGCACGAGCACCGCCCCGGCGTAGTCGAGGTCCGAAACCCGCGCCGAGAGGTCCGGCCGCGCGAGCTGCCGCGCGTGCTCGGGGTCGATCACGCCGCCGAGCCGCGAGTCCACGTGCCCCGAGCCGAGCACCTCGCGCAGCAGGAACTGCACGAGGTAGCCCTCCTCGTTGGTGGCCTCGCCGCCCACGATCGCGGCCGTCCGCTCGCCGGCGCGGTCGAGCGCCTTCACCGCGTCGCCGAGCGCGCGCTCCCACGAGACCTCGCGCAGCTCGCCGCCGTCGCGCACCATCGGCGCGACCACCCGCTCGTGCGCGTGGAACGACTGGAACCCGTAGCGGCCCTTGTCGCACAGCCAGCCGTCGTCGACCTCGGTGTTGTCGCGCGCGTTCACGCGCAG
>DASVWC010000110.1:0-63244 GCA_036389835.1 Thermoleophilaceae bacterium
CCGGCCGTTGGTGCGCGGCGCGGCGGGCGTGACCGGCGCGCCGCCGGCGGCTCGCGCCGAGCCGTTGGCCGGCCGCTCCGTGGCCGGCGGAGCGCCGTTCGCGAGCTTCGGATCGGGGGGCGCTGGCCGGCTTGGCTTCGCCGCGCTCCGCGGCGGCGGCGGCTTGCGCACCGGCGGCGCCGAGCGGGCGCGCTCGCGCAGCGACGCGCGCTGCTCGCGCGGCGCGGCGTCGGCGGCCTTCCGGGTCGGCGCGCCCGCGGCGGCCGCGGCCGGCTCCTCCCCGCCCGCGCCCGTCGCGTCCCGGCTGCGCTCCTTCGCGGAGGACCACTTCTGGAACAGGCCGCGCAGCTCGGGGTCGACGCTCGGCAGCTCGCGCAGCAACTGGTCCGTGTCGAAGCGGCGCTGCCGGCGGGCGCCGTCGCCGCCGCCGCGCCCGCGCGGCGGCGGGCCGAAGTGGCCGGGGGCCGCCGGCTCGTCGCTCGGCGGGCCGAAGATCCCCTTCCTCACGGGCACCTCGGGTTGCAGGCGAACTCCTGCGCCTTCGCCCGCGCCTGGCCCCCGCCGCCGGACGGCTTCGAGGGCGTCGTCGCCGGCTGGCGCGGCGGCGCGGGACTCGCGGCCGGCGGCGCCGGTGCCGGTGCCGAGCGGACGGGCGCGCGGCGCGGCGCCGCCGCGACCGCGGGCGCCGAGCCCGCCTTCTGGATCCCGCCGCCGTCCCGCCTGTGCTTGCGGCGCGGCCGCTCGCGCACCTTGCGCGGAACCGCGGGCTCGCGATCGATCACCGGCGTCCGGGGCGCCTCGCTCAGCGAGACCGGGCGCAGCTCGGGCGGCGTGGGCTCGTCGGACTCGTCGGCGCACGCGCCGAGTGCGACAACCGAGACGGTCACCGCCACCGCCGCCGCCCGCTTACGACCGCTCAGGTGTGGCATCGCCGTGGAACCCCCTCCCGCGCGCGCAGCAGGCACGCGACGTACCTGGGCCGCCGCTTCTTCAGGTGGTAGCCGAAGAACCGCCCGACGTGGCCCTCGCGCCAGACGCGCACGCCGATCAGGTCCCCGTAGCCGAAGGTCTGCGGGATCGTGACGGTCACCCGCCTCTTGCTCACCCGCCGCACGCGCGCGTCGCATGCGGGCCGGCAGCTCGCGAAGACCGTCTCCTCCCGACCCGCGATCAGGCTGAGCGACACGACCCGCACGCGCAGGCTCCTGCCGGACCCGCTCGAGGCGAAGCGCGCGCTCAGCTCGCCCGCATCCACGATCGGCTCGGGGCAGCCGTTGCCGTCGAGGTCGCGGAAGTCGTCCCTGCCCTCGAGGCAGCGGTCGTCGGCGCCCACCGTGTCGTAGTCGCTGGCCGCCGCGGCCGGCGCGAGGAGAGCAAGCGCGCTCAGCGCCGCGACCGCGGCGCGACGGCCGGCGAGCGCGTGCCTTCCCCTCGTCGCTGCATCCATGCGATCTGCTCCCCTCGAACAGAGACCCCTGCGTACCCCTGCAAAGGGGTCCTACCCAGGTGGAGCGGCCATCATGCCCGCCGCGCCGGGCGCGGAAGGTCGAATGGCGCCCTCGGGCTCGCCGCCGAGTCCGGCGCCTGACGGCGGCCTCCGCCGTAGGATCGCCGCCATGGACGGCGGGGGCTTCAGCCGGCGCGAGCTGCTGGCCGCCGGGGCCGCAGCTTCGGCGGCGCTCGGGCTGCGCGCCGGCACGAGCGCGCGCGCCGCGCAGGCGTGGTCGGGTGGCCTCGACTTCCGCGCGCTGGGGGCGGGCGAGGGGTGGCCGGGGTGGATCTGCCCCGGCGTGGCGAACCTGCGCCGCGCCGACGGGCAGGGGCTCCTCGAGGCGGGCTCCGACGTCTTTCCCTGCGACGCGCGCCCGGTCGCGTTCGCCGTCGACCGGCGCTTCCGCGACGCCGAGATCGAGGCGGCGATCGGCTCGGCCGGCGCCGGCGCCGGGGTGGTGCTGCGCCGCACCGGGCCGCGCGCCTACTACGCCGCGATCTACGACGACGAGGCGGCGGCGCTGCTGCTCGTGCGGCGCTCGCCCGGCGGCGTCGAGGAGCTGGGCCGGGCGAACGCCGTGCGCGCGGACGGCCCGCTGCGCCTGAGGCTCGCCGCCCGCGGGAGCGGCCCGACGCTGCTCGAGGCGACGCTCGAGACGGGCGGCGGCGCGCCGGTCGCCGTCTCCGCACGGGACGCCGCCAAGGGGCTCCAGCGCCCCGGCGACCCCGGCGTGCTGGCCACCGCCCGCACCCTCTTCCCCAGCGAGGGGCCCGAGCCCCTGCCCGCGCTCGGCAACCTGCACCTGCTCCCCTACGGCGTCCAGGAGGGCCAGGCGTTCATCGACTCGGCGGCCGGCCAGGAGGTGCTGGCGACCATCCGCGAGCGCTCGACCGCGGCCTTCACGGAGATCGCCGTGCGCGCGTCCGGGCGCCCGCGCACCACGGACCCGTCCGCGGTTGCCGCGACCAGCGGCGCGCCGTGCTCCAACGGCGCGATGCTGCGCGTGGCCGCCGACGTGCCGGCCCGCGTGGAGATCGAGCTCGCCTCGAACGCGCGCTTCCGGCGCAGCAGGCGTCTGCGCGCGCAGCGCACGGGCTCGTTCGAGAGCGTCATCGCGCGGGCGTCCGGGCTCCGGCCCGGTCAGCGCGTGCACTGGCGCGCACGCCTGCGGCGCGGGCGGACCGTGACGGTCGGGCCGGCGCGCAGCTTCCGCGTCCTGCCGCGCGCCGGGAGCAAGGAGGCCGCGACGATCGCGATCGGCTCGTGCGCGGCGCAGTTCGGGCCGGTCTTCGACCGGATCGCCGAGCGCGCCCCCGACGCGTTCGTCTGGCAGGGCGACCTCAACTACCCCGACACGCTCGGGCCGCTCGCCCAGACCGTCCCCGCCTACGCCGGCATCTGGCGCGACTTCCTCGCCAACCCCCGGATGGCGCCGATCCTCGAGCGCAGCCTGTTCGCCGTGCAGCGCGACGACCACGACTACGGCGTGCAGGACGCGAACTCCACGAACCTCGTCCCGTGGGGCCTCGCGCCCTGGGAGGCGCTGATGGAGAGCCGCCCCTACTACCGGTTCTCCGCCGGGCTCGCCGACGTCTGGGTGCTCGACCAGCGCCTCCACAAGACCGACCCGCAGGCATCCGACTCCCCCGCGAAGACGCTCCTCGGCGCCGCCCAGCGCGCCTGGCTGCTGCAGACGCTCGCTGCCTCGCGAGCCCCGTTCAAGGTCGTCTGCTCCCCCTGCACGCTCGCCCCGCTCAGCGCCAACCAGCGCGACGGTAGCTGGGCGGCCGGCTTCACCGCGGAGCGCGACCTGCTGCTCGCGCACGTCCGCGAGCGCGTGAGCGGGCAGACGCTGTTCGTGACCGGCGACACCCACTGGACGATGGTGTACGAGCGCGACGGCCTGTTCGAGGCCCGGCCCTGCCCGCTCGGCATCCCGACGCCGAACGACATCACCCTCACCCAGCCGAACGCGGCCGAGGACGCGCGCGCCGTGCCGGGCGTGGCCTACGCCGACGACGAGCGCGGCCACGTGGCGTTCGTCACCGTCGGCGGCCGCCGCGGCGCCGCCCGGCTCGACCTGACGCTGGTGCGCGAGGACGGGGAGACGCCGTATGTGAAGCAGTTCGAGCGGCCGCTGCCGAAGGGGTAGAGCGGTTGGCGGGAGTCCTCGCGCCGGACGGGCGGACGTGGAGGGTGGGGCGGCAGTGGCTGCCGACGCGGCGCGTGCGGCTACGGCGCGAGCTCGACTTCCCGGAGCCCTCGGGGCTGTTCGACGTCCTCGGCGACGACCTGACCGCCGGGGGGATCGTCGCGGGGCTCGCCATCGCGATCGTCGCGGTCCTCCTGCTGCTCGTCGTATGGCCGGTGGTCGCGATCGCCGTCGAGGTCGTGATCCTCATCCTCCTCTTCCTGGCTGGGCTCGCCGGCCGGCTGGTGCTGCGCCGCCCGTGGCTGATCGTGGCCCGCACGGAGGGACCGCCGCGCGCCACGCTCGCGTGGCACGTGGCGGGCTGGCGCGCGAGCGGCGAGGCCGTCGCCGACGTGGCGCGGGCGCTGGGCGCGGGACAGCGGCCGCGGCCGCCCGGCGCCACGCCGGCGCTGCTCGAGCCGTAGGCCGCCGCCAGCCCGCGCGGCTCCTAGCCGTCGCGGACGTCGAGCACGACCTTGCCGGTCGCCCCGCGGCCGTCGATCAGCTCGAGCGCCTCGCTCGCGCGCTCGAGCGGGTAGCGCGCGCCCACGACAGGCCGGACCACGCCGTCGTCCACCATCGCGTTCACGGCCGCGCCGATCTCGCGGTTCAGGTCGGGCTTGGCGAGCACGTAGGCGCCCCAGCCCGCCCCCACCACCTCGGTGTTCTTGAGGAGCAGCCGGTTCACGCGCACCTCCGGGATCGACCCGGCGGTGAAGCCCACGACCACGGCGCGGCCGCCCTCGGCGAGCGAGCGCAGGCTGTCGGTGAAGCGGTCGCCGCCGACCGGATCGAGCACCACGTCCACCCCGCCGTCGGAGAGCGCCTTGGCCTCCTCCTTCCAGTCGGCGTCGGAGCGCACCACCGCGTCGGCGCCCGCGTCGCGCGCGACCTGCTCCTTCTCGTCGCTGGACACGACCGCGATCGTGCGCGCCCCGAGCCCCTTCGCCACCTGGATGCCCGCCGTGCCGACCCCGCCGGCGGCGCCGTGGATCAGCACGGTCTCGCCCTCGGCGAGCCGGCCGCGCAGCTTCAGGGCGAAGTACGCCGTGTGGTAGTTGAGGATCAGGCCGGCGCCCTGCGCGTGGTCGAGCTCGTCCGGCAGGGGGAACGTGAGCCACTCCGGCGCGACGGCGACCTCCGCGAACCCGCCGAGCATGCAGAACGCCGCGACGCGGTCGCCCTCCTTCACGCCGGCGCCGTCGGACGCCGCCCGGACCGTTCCCGCCACCTCGCTGCCCGGCACGAACGGCAGCGGCGGCTTGACCTGGTACTCGCCGCGCGTCTGGAGTACCTCCGGGAACGAGACCCCGGCCGCGTGCACCTCGACGACGACCCCGCTCCCCGGGGTCATCACGTGCGACGGCTCCGCCGGCTCGGGCAGGTCGACCAGCTCGAGCGCCTCCGACGGGCCCTTCAGGTCGGTGATCTGGACGGCCCTCATGCGGGCCGGGACCCTACCGCGTGCAGCGCGGGATCCCGCGCGCGCCCGTGAGGGTGACCAGCGGCCCGCTGCCGCCGGCGCGCGCCACGAACCGGACCGAGAACGCCTTCCGCGTGGTGCGCCGGAATCCGATCCGCAGGATCCGCGCGCCGCTCGCGGTCGCGAGCGTTCGCCCGCGACTGATGACGGTCACCTCGGCGTTCGGGCGGCCGGCGAGGCGCGGCAGCGCCAGCGACACCCGGCTCGTGCAGCGCCTGACCTTCGGCTTCTGCGCGCACGCGACGCCGAGGTCGAGGGGGCCGTCGGTGGAGAGGTAGAGCTTCGGTGCGCAGCCGAGCCGGGCGCGGGCGCCGTCGAAGGTCGCGGACGAGAGGTTGCGTGCCCTGACGAACAGCTTGCGCGTCTTCGCCAGCTTCGGCTCCGGGCCCCACTTGCGCTCGCGCCGCTGGTAGGGCATCGGCCCGTGGGCGCCACCGACCAGGACCCCCTGAGACGTCTCGATCGGCAGCGGCTCCGCGTCGTTGTAGCCGAACGCGGCGGAGCGAGCGTCGATCGTGCCGCGCGGCGACTCCTTCGGGTCGCGCACCCTGAGCCCGCTGACCCAGTAGGCGTGGTCCGCGACGGCGGTCGCGGCCGCCGAGTCCTCGCCGGGGTCGACCACGTAGGTCACGTGCATCGGCGCGCGGTCGGCCCGGTGGCCGCCGAGGAACTCCGCCGGCCCGCCGTACTCGTCGTTGGTCGACAGCGTCAGGTGGTCGGCGGTCGGGAAGAAGTCGTGGATGAAGCGGATCCCGGCGGCGGTCATGTCGGCGACCATCCGCTCGCTCGTCTGCACGTTCACGAGCTCGTCCACGGCCGCGTTCCAGGTCATGATCGGCGTGTTGCGCAGCGAGACGAGCTGGTCGCTCACGCTGCCCGGCGCGCCGACCGTCGACATCGCGCGCCCGAACAGGTCCGGCCAGCGGGCCAGCAGCCGGAAGGTGCCGAAGCCGCCCATCGAGTAGCCGCTGACGGCCGCCCAGTCGGAGTCGAGCGGGTAGTGGCGGTTGACGTCGGCCCAGACCTCGAACGTGTCGGCCTCGGGGATGCCGGCGTAGAACCCGTCGGGCCCGCGCCCGGAGGGGGTGACCACGATCGAGCCGGCGTCGCGGTCGCCGAACACGAGCTGGTTGCGGCTGTCGGTGTACTGGTTGTAGTTCGCCGAGAGCGAGTGCAGCTGGAGCGTGAGGCCGTAGCCGCGGCGGGGGGCGGGCCGCCTCGGGATGTAGATCGAGTAGGGCTGGAGCTGGCCGACGAAGCGCCCCTCGCACTTGGCGCCGGCGGAGAAGCTGGCGCCCAGGTCGAAGCAGACGCGCTTCGGGTCGATTCCCTGGCCGAACTGGTGGTGGCTGGCGAGGATCCGGTTCATCGGCCCGTTCTTCGGGACGCCCGAGTCGTCGTCGGTGCCGGCGGCGAGCTTGCCGAAGTCGACCTCGGCCGCGAACGGGGTGACGTCGCCGAGCCGCAGCTGGTCGGCCTGCGACTTCTCGCGCCACCATGCGCCCTGCACGGCGGCGCCGGCCGCCGCGTCGCCGAGCGTGTAGCCGGCGCCGAGCTCGCTGACCTTGGGCATCGGCTCCTTGAGGCGGGGGCCGACGTTGAAGAGCGCCACGCCCGCCGGGCTCGCTCCGCCGGATCGCGTGGCCGTCGCCTCGTTGCCCGGCTTCATGTAGGCGCCGGCGTCCCAGAGCCCGACCCCGATAGCGATCCGCACCTTGCCGGTGCCGGGGTTCCACGCCGAGTGCGGGACGCGGACGTCCACCTGGCGGCGGCGCATGTCCACGGCCGCGGTGGCCCCCGCCCGGGACGCGCCGGTCGTCGCGTCGACCAGCTCGGCGGTCGAGCCGTGCACGGTCAGGAACAGCTCGGCGGGCGAGGAGACGCCCGCGCCGTGCGGCCACGGCCGCGGCCCGGCGGAGCTGCCGAGCGCGATCGTGAACGCGGTGCGCTCGGCGTCCTTGAGCGTGTTCAGCGTGACGCGGAAGGCGGTCTCCCCCGCGCGCGGGCGCACGCGCAGCTCGACGAGGTCCGCCGCGTTGTGGGCGTAGACCGGGTCGGTGGGATACGTCATCGAGCCGGCGGACGGCGAGAAGAGGTGCGCTTCGATGCCGAACGGGTCGTTGGGATCACGCGCGCCCGAGGCACCGTGGTCGTCGTGCAGGTAGTCCTGGTAGAGCCACTCGCCGTCGCGGTAGGCCTGGGTGCCGGACACGAGGATCGGGTCGGCCCGCCACGGTCCGGCGTTCTCGAGCTGCGGCACCTCCTCGGGCGGCGGCGCGTACAGGGCGTCCGGCCCCGGGCGGTGGCCGGACCCGACCGACGGCAGCGCCGCGGGCGCGGCGGCGGGGACTACCAGAGCGGCCGCGGCGCACGCGGCCGCGAGGCCGCAGCGGCTCCGACCAACGATCCCTGCTCCCACTCGCTCTCTCCCTCGTCTCCCCGCACGGACGGCGCCCGGGATTGTCGCATGGGCGCCGCCGGCGCGGGTCGTCCCGCGTCGAGGCGGATCGCGAGCAGGACGATCGCCGCGAACGCGGGGAGCGCGAGCGAGGCGAGGAACCACCACGCGCCGCGATCCGTGCCGGCCGCGAGGCCGTGCACGACCGCCAGCATCCAGAACGCGGGGATCGCCGTGTGGGCCGCGCGCCAGCGACGCACGCCGACCGTCCGCCGCGCGTAGAAGGCGAGCGCGAGCGCGGCCAGCCCGTAGCCGGCGATCTGGCCCGCGGCGACGGCGAGCGGCCTGTACGGCGAGGCGAATGGGACGAGGACGCCCGCGAGGCCGGGCTTCAGGAACGGATCCGCGAGCAGCGCCAGGCCGTGCACGGCGATCGTCGCCAGTGCGGCGAGGCCGAGCGCCTCGTGCAGCGACCTGAACGTGACGCCGCGGACGCGAGCCGGCATCGAGCCGGTGGCGCGCGCGAGGCCCAGGGCGACCGAGAGGCTGCACAGGAGCAGCGCGGTGATCCCCGCCGCGCGGCTCGTAAACCAGGCGGGCGCGATGTCGGCCGCGGCCGTCATGCGGCGAGCGGGGCGCTCGGCGGCGCCAGCGGTGAGGGCGACGGGGTCGCCGCGGTCCCGCTCGCCGGGATCTCCTCCGCCCGCCCGTCCGCGTGCACCAGCACGCCGCCGCCCGGCAGGAACCGCGCGGCTCCCGCCGGCCCGGCGAGCAGGGCGGCCTTCGCGCGCACCTCGGCCTCCACCGCGGTGGGCGCCAGCGCGGTCACCTGGAGCAGCCCGGTCCACGCCGGCTCGCGGCGGCCCGGGTCGACGAGATGGTGGCCGAGCGACCCGTCCGGCCGCAGCCACGAGCGCTGCGTGACCCCGCTCGTCGCGACCGCCCCGGCCGCCACCCGCAGCTCGCGGACCGGGCGCCCGCCGAACGGGTCACGCACGACGATGGTCCGCGGGCGCGGCGCCGTGCCGCCGAGCAGGAGGTCGCCGGCGGCGTCGACCGCGAACGCGGCGTGCTCGCCGAGGCGCCTGCCGAGCAGGTCCGCGACGAGGCCCTTGGCGAGCCCGCCGCCGTCGAGCAGGACGCCGCGCGGCCGCAGCACCAGTCCGCGCTCGCGGTCCACGGCGACCGAGCGCCAGCGCGCGGCGAGATCTGGGATCGCCGCGCGCGCGGTGAGCTCGCCGGCCGCCGCCGCGAACGCCGCCCCGTCCAGGCCGGCGAGCCGCCCACGCGAGCGCACGTAGCCGGCGCGCTCCAGTGCGCGCACCTGCGTGGCGTCGACGAGTCCGCCGCTCACCTCGCCCGCCCAGCGCACGAGCGACGCCAGCTCCAGCAGCAGCGCCGAGGCCGGCACCGCGCGGCGCGGGTCGGCGTTCAGCCGGCTCAGCTCGGAGCTCGGCTCGAAGCGGGTGAGGCGCCCGTGGGCGAGCCGCAGGTCCAGCTCGGCGCGCCGCAGCGCGGCCGCCGCGCGCGCGCCGCCGGCGGCGACGCGCACGCTCACGCGCCCGCCGAAGCACCCGAACGTGCGGACCAGCTCGCTCACGACTGCCCCGTGGACATCGACGGCGCCTCGTCCTCCTGGGAGTCCTCGTAGCCGGAGTCGGCCTCGCTCGGACTCGCGCCGGCCTGCTGCTGCGCCGGGAGCGGCGTGGCCGACTCGCGGCCGCCCCAGGCGGCGACCGCCAGCCACGCCGACGCGAGCATCGCCGCGGTGAACGCCGCCACGGCGGCCCGTGGATCGCGTCCGCGCGGTCTCATGCCACGAGGCTCGGGCACGCGCGTAAGCGGCTCCTCTGCGTAGCCGAAGACCGCCGTAAGAATCGGCGCGAACGTCCCGCCATCCCGCCCGGCGTAGGCTGGAGCCGTGAGCCCGATCCGCCCCACCGTCCAGCTCGTGGGCCTGCGGCTCGAGCCGAGCCACCACCGCCTGCGCGACCTGCTCATCCGCAGCGCGCAGCCCTACGACTGGATCGACGCGGGCAGCCCGGAGGCCGAGGCGCTGTTCGCCCGCCACGGACTCGACGACCCGCCGCTCCCGGTCCTCGTCGACGGGGACGAGTTGCACACCGCGGTGACGATCGACGACCTCGCCGATGCCTGGAGCATGCGCGAGGCGCCGAGGCGCGAGCACTACGACTTCGCGGTGGTCGGCGCGGGGCCGGCCGGCCTCGCCGCCGCGGTCTACGCGGCCTCCGACGGGCTCGCCACCGCCGTGGTGGAGGCCGACGTGCCGGGCGGCCAGGCGTCGCACACGTCGATGATCGAGAACTTCTTCGGCTTCCCGGAGGGCATCGGGGGCGCCGAGCTGGCACGGCTCGCCGGCCGCCAGGCGGAGCGCTTCGGCGCGGAGCTCGTGCTGCTGCGCGCGGTGGTGAGCGGCCAGCACGGTCCCGAGGGCAACCGCTTCGAGCTCGAGGGCGGCTACGAGATCACCGCGAGCGTGGCGCTCGCCGCGCCGGGGATGGTCTGGCGCCGGCTGGAGGTGGACGGCGTGGAGGAGCTGCTCGGCCGCGGCGTCTACTACGGCGCCGGGCGCAGCGAGGCCCTGCAGTGCGGCGGCGACGACGTGGTCGTCGTGGGCGCGGGGAACTCGGCGGGGCAGGCCGTGATGAACCTCGCCGGCGCCGGCGCGCGCGTGAAGATGATCGTGCGCGGGGACGACCTCGCCAAGTCGATGTCCGCCTACCTCGTCGAGCGGATCGAGCGGCAGGAGTCGATCGACGTGCGGCTGGGCACTCAGGTCGTCGAGCTCCACACCGACGGGGGGGACCTGGCGAGCGTGACGGTGGCGGGCCCGGGCGGCGAGCGCGAGTCGCTGCCGGCGGCCGCGCTGTTCCTCTGCATCGGCGGCCAACCGCGCACCGGCTGGGCCGCGGGCGCGGGCGTGCGCACCGACCGCGCCGGCTACATCCTCACGGGGCCGGACCTGCTCGAGGAGGGGCGGCGCCCCGAGGGCTGGCCGCTCGACCGCGACCCGCTCGCGCTCGAGACGAGCGTGCCCGGGCTGTTCGCGGCTGGGGACGTGCGGCACGGCTCCACGAAGCGGGTGGCGGGCGCCGTCGGCGAGGGCGCTATGGCCGTGGCGCTGGCGCACCGGCGCCTGGAGGAGCTCGCCCGCCGCTAGCGTCCGCCGTGTCCGGCCGCTCCGCTGGGTACTACATGGGTGTGCGACCCCTGCTGCTGCTCGTCGCGATCGCCGCGGCCGCCCTCGCCGGCTGCCAGTACCCGCGCGACGTGGAGGGCACGCTCGATCGCGTGGAGGGCGGGACGATGCGGGTCGGCGTGAGCGACAACGAGCCGTGGGTCGACCTCGACGGGTCGCAGCCATCCGGGGTGGAGCCCGAGATCCTTCGCGGCTTCGCCGACCGCGTCCACGCGAAGGTCCAGTGGGTGCGGGGCGACAGCGAGGAGCTGGTCGAGGCGCTCGAGAGCGGTCAGCTCGACGTGGTGATCGCCGGCATCACGCGCACCTCCGAGTACCGCCGCAAGGTCGGGCTGACGCGCCCGTACGTGGACACCGAGCTGCTGCTCGCGCATCCGCGCGGACAGGACATGCCCGAGGAGAAGCACAGCGTGCGCGTGGCGGTCGAGGCCGACAGCCAGGCGGCCGGGCTGCTCGACCACAAGACCGACTACGGGCTGCTCGAGGTCGACTCCCTCAAGAACGTGAAGGGGCCCGCGCTCGTGTGGGACTACTGGCTCGACGACCTCGACCTCGAGTCGACCGGCGAGGACCTGATCGACGAGGAGCACTGCATCGCGGTGCGCTTCGGCGAAAACGCGTTCCTGGTCGAGCTGGAGCGCTACCTGCTCGACCGCCAGGGCGAGTGGCGCGACCTCGTGAACCGGGAGGGCAGGCCGTGAGGTATCCCCCGGGGCCCGAGCTGCCCGCCGAGCAGGAGCGCGCGATGGCGAAGGCGATCCGGCTCGAGTGGTTCACGCTCGTCTACATGCTCACGGCGCTGGTGGCCGTGTACTTCGCGCTCGGCAGCTCGCAGGCGATGAAGGCGGCGTGGCTCGAGGACATGCTGAGCCTGGTGCCGCCGGGCGCCTTCCTGATCGCCACCCACTTCCGCGACCGCCGCCCCACCGAGCAGATGGCGTGGGGCTATCACCGCGCGATCTCGGTGGCCTACCTCGCGGGGTCGATCGCGATCGTCGCCCTCGGCGCCTTCATCCTGTTCGACTCGAGCCACAAGCTGATCCTCGCGGAGCACCCGGCGATCGGGCTCGTGGAGCTGTTCGACTGGCACTTCTGGCAGGGCTGGCTGATGCTCGCCGTGCTGGTCTACACCGGCGCGCCGCCCGTGATCCTCGGCCTGATGAAGAAGCCGCTGGCCGAGAAGCTCCACGACAAGGTCCTCTACGCCGACGCCGAGATGCAGCGCGCCGACTGGATGACCGCGGGCGCCGCGATGGGCGGCGTGATCGGGATCGGCTTCGGCATCTGGTGGCTCGACTCGGTCGCCGCGATCGTCATCGCCCTCGACGTGGTGCACGACGGCGCGCGCTACACCGGCCGCGCGGTGCTCAACCTGATGGACGCCCGGCCGCGCACCTACGACGAGAGCAAGCCGCACCCGCTGAAGCTCCAGATCGAGCGGGAGCTGCTGGAGATGGACTGGGTCCGCCAGGCGGTGGTGCGGATGCGCGAGCTCGGGCAGGTCTTCGGCGTGGGCCTGTTCGTGGTCCCGGCCAGCGACGAGGCCATCCCCGACCGGGTGGAGGAGACGATCGACCGCATCAAGGCGCTCGACTGGAAGGCGCACGACGTGACCGTGACGGTGGTGCGCTCGATCGACGACGTCCCCGAGGGCGAGTCGCGGATCTCACGCGGGATCGCGTCATTCGACGAGGTGCGCGACGACGTGGGCCTCAGCGAGGAGCAGGTCGAGCGCGAGGGCGCCGGCGGGCGCTAGGCGCGCGCCGCGGTCAGACCGGAGGATTTGGTCTCCAATAGCGACCTTTTCCTACGGTTACGGCGATCCAGCCGCTCAGCGCACGCGGCCGTACCGCACCACCGGCCGCGACACGTTCCCCGCGTCGTCGGTCGCCGTGATCGTCACGCGGTAGAGCGCGGCGCGGAGGCGCTTCTTCGCCGCCAGGCTCGCCACCGACAGCACGTGGCGCTTCGCGGACAGGGTGCGGAAGCTGCGCCGCAGCTCGACCCAGCGCTTGCCGTCGCGGCGCTCCACCAGGAGCTCCACGTCGGCCGGCTCGCTGAGCGTGAGCGTGAGCCGGCTGCCCGCGACCGCCGCCGGCTTCACGCGCGGCGCGACCGCGTCGGCCAGCCCGGCGTTGGCCGGGATCAGCTCGGGCAGGCCCTCCTCGCCGGTCTCGACGTCGAGGATCGCCTGGTTGGCCGCGCTGCCGGTGAAGTACGACTGCTGCGCGACGATCGCGCGGGTCCCCAGGAAGCTCACGTTCGAGGGGGAGTCGAACGGGACGGACGAGCCGTTGTCGCCGCCCGGCCCGCTGGGGAAGCGCTCGATCTCCTGCCCGTTCGGGCCGACCACCACGAGCTGGTTCGAGGCGAGGTTGGCGATGTAGACGTTGCCGGACTTGGCGATCCCGAAGCCGTCGGGGCCGTCCACCGGCATGCTCTCCCAGACCTGGGTCATGGCTCCCGCCTTGCCGTCGGCTCCGATCGGGACGCGGAACAGCCGCCCGGTCGTCGGGTTCCCCCCGGCGCCGCCCGCCTCGCTCTGCTGGGCCACGAGCAGGCTGGCCCGCCCGGCCTCGAGCTCGATCCCGGTCGTTCCGAACTCGCCGCCGTCGAGGCGCGGATCCTCGAGCCACGGCTGCGGCGCCCCGCCGCCGGGCGGCACGCGCCAGAGCACCGGGCGCCCGTAGTCGGTCACGTAGAGGCTGCCGTCGGGCCCCCAGGCCGCGTAGTTGGGGATCGACGGAGGCGAGAACGACGCGTACGGGAGCTGGGTGCCGGTGGTCCGGTCGAGCAGCTGGATGCGCGGCGGGCTCTTGTCGAGCAGCACGATCCGGCCGCGCGCGTCGCTGGTGGCCGCCTGCACGCCGTGCGGCCCGGAGAGGTCCTGCCCCTCCATCGTCCACGAGCGCAGCAGCGTCCCG
Source organism: Thermoleophilaceae bacterium (assembly GCA_036389835.1). GTDB lineage: Bacteria > Actinomycetota > Thermoleophilia > Solirubrobacterales > Thermoleophilaceae > AC-37. Next base: position 13,709 of record DASVWC010000110.1, read on the forward strand.
TCGCTGCCGTCGTACTCGAACACGCGCGAGGCGACCCTGTCGCCGGACGGGTTGTCGTAGGTCCCGGCGTAGACGCGCCCGTTCGGGTGCACGTAGGCGTGCGCCGGATAGCCGGGCTTCGGCACGAGCGCGAGCACGCGCGTGTTCCAGCGGGCGCGCGGCTGCGCGGCGGCGTCCACCGCGAGGACCGCCACGAGCAACGCCGCCAGCAGAAGGCAGGCCGCCCGCCTCACAGCTTGTCCAGCACCTCCATGGCCGCCCGCTCGCCCGAGCGCACGGCTCCGTCCATGTAGCCGTTCCAGTAGGTCGAGGTCTCGGTGCCGGCCCAGTGGATCTTGCCCATCACGCGGCGCAGCGAGGCGCCGTGCGCGAGCAGCGTGCCCGGGCCGTGCACGCCGACCGGCCCGCCGCGGATCCAGCGCTGCTCCGGCCACTGCGTGTCGAAGTACTCGGTCGGGTTGCGGGCCTCCTCGCCGAAGTAGAGGGCGAACTCGTCGAGCACCTTCCTGCGCCGCTCCTCCGGGGACATGCCCGCGTAGCGGCGCGACTGGTCGCCGCCGACGAACCCGAACACGACCCCCGGCGAGCCGTCCTTGGGGGAGTCGTCGAACGTCGCGTTCACGAGGATGTCGTTCGCGGTCCCGAGCGCGGTGCCGTTCAACCCCTTCTCGCGCCAGAACGGCTTCTCGTACGCGGCGGCGACCTTGGTCAGGTGGCCCTGCGGCAGCCGCTGGCAGAGCTGGTCGCGGTCGGCGGGCATGATCGGGTCGTAGTCGATCCGGCCGGCGCTCGTCGGCGGTATCGCCACGATGACGCGCTTGCCGCGCGCGATCACCTTCGGCGACTCGACCCGCACGATGCTCCTGCCCTGCACGATGCGCCGCACCGGCGACGAGAGCAGCACCTGCTTCGAGCCGAGCGCGCCGGCCATCCGCTCGCAGAGGCCCTGCGCCGCCGGCGACTCGAGCCGGCGCTCCTGCGCGCCGTCGCGCGTGTTGAAGTTGCGCTCGAACGTGCCGACGTGCGTCTCGTCGCCCGACGCCGCGATGTAGAAGAGCGTGAAGAGCAGCGAGATGTCGCGGGGCTCGCAGCCGAAGATCGGCCGCGTCGCGGTCGGGACGAGCGCGCGGAAGCGCTCGCTGGCGCTGTTCTGGCGGATCCACTCCTCGAGCGTGTAGCGCTCGAACTCGCGGGCGCGGGGCGCGTCCCACGGCGCGTCGACGGGCACCTCGGTCGACATCTGGTCGAGCGTGCTCACGACGTTCGCGAGGTCCGGCAGGATCAGCGGGTCGAGCGGGGCGGTCCCGGTCGGGCCCGTGTCGGAGTAGGTGCTGCGCTGGCCGTCGGGGTCCACGTAGACGTTCTCGCCCTCGATCACCGAGGAGAAGGTCCCGATCCCGTACTCGGCGGCGAGCTTGACGATGTGGTCCTGGGTCGGGCCGACGAACGTGCCGCCGCGCTCCGAGACCTCCCCGTTGCCCAGGTCGTGGTTCCAGACGCGGCCGCCCACGCGGTCGTTCGCCTCGAGCACCACCACGGACTTGCCGGCCTTCGCGAGCCCGCGGGCGGCCGTGAGGCCGGCCAGCCCGGCGCCCACCACGATCACGTCGGCCGCGACCGACGGCGTCTTCCTGGCCGCGCTCTTCTTCTTGGTGGCCGCGCCGGCGGCGGGCGTGCCCGCGACCGCGCCGGTCGCCGCGGCTGCTGCCGTCGTGCCAAGCAGCTCGCGCCTGTTCATCCCCCTCTTCGCACTCACGGTTCGTGACGTTACAGGCCCCGGCGTGAGAGGCTTCCAGTTCGCCGTGATCGCCGATCGAGGGGAGAGCTCATGACCACCAACCTGGCACAGGAGGCGATCGAGGCGCGCCGCGCGGCCCTCGAGGACGACGGCGCGGGCGCGCCTCGCGACTCAGCCACGGTCCGCGAGGCCACCTACGACCTGCTGCGCGCGCACGGGATCACCACGATGTTCGGCAATCCCGGCTCCACCGAGCTGCCGTTCCTCAAGGACTTCCCGGACGACTTCGCGTACGTGCTCGCCCTCCAGGAGGCCGTGGCCGTCGGGATGGCCGACGGCTGGGCGCAGGCGACCGGCAAGCCGTCGTTCGTGAACCTCCACACCACCCCCGGCGTCGGCCACGGGATGGGCAGCATCGTCAACGCGCGCGACAACCGCACGCCGATGCTCGTGACCGCGGGCCAGCAGGCGCGCCCGATGATGGCGCTGAGCGCCCTGCTCACGAACGTCGACGCCACCACGCTGCCCAAGCCGGCGGTGAAGTGGAGCTACGAGCCGGCACGGGCCGAGGACGTGCCGATGGCCGTGGCGCGCGGGCTCCACCTCGCGGGGCTGCACCCGCGCGGGCCGGTGTTCCTGTCGCTGCCGATGGACGACTGGGAGGCCGCGCCCCAGCAGTACGCCGACGAGCTCCCCGCCCGCCGCGTGAGCGGGCGCTTCGCGCCGGACCCGGCGGTGGTGGCGACGATCGCCGAGAAGCTCGAGGCCGCGTCGAGCCCGGTGCTGGTGCTGGGCGGCGAGGTGGACTCGAGCGGCGGCTGGGAGGCCGCGGTGCGCCTCGCCGAGAAGCAGCGTCTGCCGGTGTTCGCGGCCGCGCTGGAGCCGCGGGCCGGGTTCCCCGAGGACCATCCGAACTTCCAGGGCGCGCTCCCGCCGGCGCTCGGCGCGCTCGGGCAGTTCCTCGAGGGCCGCGACCTGATCGTCGTCGCGGGCGCCCCCGTGTTCAAGTACTACCCGAACCTCCCGGGGCAGATGATCCCCGACGGCTCCGAGGTCTGGCAGGTCACGAGCGACCCCGACGAGGCCGCCCGCGCGCAGGTCGGCAACGCCGCCGTTGGCGACGCCGCCGCGTTCCTGGAGGCGCTCGCCGAGCGGGTCGGCGAGTCCGACCGCGAGCCGCCGCCGCCGCGCGCCGAGGCGCCGGCGCCGGAGCCCTCGGACCCGATGGCCGCGGGGTCGGCCTTCGACACGCTCGCGAGCGTGCTCGGCGGCGAGGAGATCATCGTGAACGAGTCGCCGTCGAACGCGCTCTCGTTCCGCGCGCGGATCCGCTCGTCGCGGCCGGGATCGTTCATGTTCGGGGCCGGCGGCGGGCTCGGGTTCGGGCTCTCGGCGGCCGTGGGCGCCCAGATCGGCGCCCCGGACCGGCCGGTGCTGGCCGTGGTCGGCGAGGGCTCGGCGCAGTACACGATCACGGCGCTCTGGACGGCGGTGGCCTACAAGGTGCCGGTCACGATCCTCGTCCTGCGCAACGACGAGTACGCGATCCTCAAGTGGTTCTCCGAGCTCGAGCAGGTGGAGGGAGCGCCGGGGCTCGACCTCCCCGGGCTCGACTGCGTGGCGCTCGCTAAGGCCTACGGGATGCGCGCGGACCGGGTCGAGGGCGCGGACGCGCTCGCCGGCGCCCTGCGCGAGGGCATCGGGGCGAGCGAGCCGCGGCTGATCGAGGTCCCGATCGCTCCGGGGATGTCCGTGTAGCGACGCGGGCCGCGCGTGAGCTTCGGCGCCCGCGCGCGTTGATGGAACGATGCCTGCCGTGGCCAAGCGGGAGCACGCGAGCTGGGGATTCGAGCCCGGCGCCGAGATCGCGCCGGGGCGCACGGTGCTGCGCTCGCTCGGCGGCGGGTCGCGCTACGAGGTGTTCCTGGCCTGGGACGAGCGGCTGTTCACCCCCGTCGCCGCCAAGGTGCTCCGGCCGGACCAGGTCGAGCACGAGCGCGCGCTGCGCGAGCTGCGCAAGGAGGCCGAGGCGCTCGAGCGCCTGCGCCACCCCGTGCTGATCCGCGGCTTCGGCGCGGTTCTCGAGGGCCCGTACCCGCACGTCGTCGTCGAGCACTTCGACGGCGACACGCTGCGCAAGCTGATCAAGCGCAGCGGAAGCGTCCCCCTCCCCCAGCTGCTGCCGCTGGCGCTCAACGTGGCCGCGGCGATCCACTACCTCGGCACCGAGGAGATCGTCCACCTCGACGTGAAGCCGGACAACATCGTGATGGGCATCCCCCCGCGGCTGATCGACCTGTCGGTGGCGCGCTCGTTCGAGCGGGCGAAGCGGATCAACGGGACCGTCGGCACCGACGCCTACATGGCGCCCGAGCAGTGCGACACCGATGCGTACGCCGGCCGCATCGGGCCGGCCGCGGACGTCTGGGGGCTGGCGGCCACGCTGTTCCACGCGGCCACCGGCTCGGTCCCCTTCCCGCGCGAGAAGGGCGCGCGCGAGAGCGAGGACCGCCACGTGCGCTTCCCGCAGCTGCGCGAGCCGCCGCTGCCGCTGGCGAAGGACACGCCGGGCGAGCTCGCCGAGCTGCTGCTGGCCGGGCTCCGCAAGGACCCGGACGAGCGGCCGACGGCCGCGGAGCTCGCCCTCGGCCTCGAGCCGCTGGTCGCCTCGCTGCCGCGCAGGGTCTCGGCGACCCGCGGCGGCCTGCGCTTCCGCTAGCGGGCGCGGGTTCCCGCGGGGGCCGGACCCGCGGCCGCGGGTCCGGCGTGAGCTTTTCCGCGCCGGTGCGTTGCAGCGGGTGTAGGGAAATCCGCTCAGGGAGGCCGCACATGCAAGCGAATCACAGCCACGCCATGGTCGGGCCGTGGATGTACGCACGACTCGACGGCGCCGACGCGCCCGCACCCGACCCGATGCCGCTCTGGCGGCGCGGCGGGGCGCTGTTCCTCATGCTCCTGTTCGTGATGTCCACCCCGCTCTATTGGGCGCAGACCGCGCTCGGCGACGACGGCGGCACCGAGGCGCCGCTCACCACCAAGAGCGGCAACAGCGGGCCCGGCGGCGGCAGTGGCTCGAACAGCGGCCCCGGCGGCGGCGATGACGACGATGACGACGACCGCGCGCGCGACGACGGCACGACCACGTCCGGCAATGCCGCGGTGACCACCGACACCGCCACGAGCGACGCCAACGGCGCCACCACCACGTCCGGCAACGACGCGGTCACCAGCGCCACGGCGACGACCGACGCGGCGCCCGGCGCCGCGCCGGCGCGCGACCAGCAGGCGGGCGACGACCAGCAGGCGGCGACCACCACCTCCGGGAACGCCGCGCGCACGACCGCGACGGTGACGAAGGACACCGGCGACGACACGACGGCCAGCAAGACCAAGACCACCACGAGTGGCGACAAGGGCACGTCCAAGACGAAGACCACCACGCGCAAGGACACGACCCGCAGCAAGACCGGCACGACCACGTCCGGCAACAGCGACCGCACCACCGGCACCGGCACCTCGACGGGGTCGTAGGCGGCGTACCAGCCCCGGCCGGCGGCCCGCGCGGGGCCGCCGGCCGCCCCTCTCCCCTGCCACCGGCGTGTGGGAGGATCCCCGGGTGGCCTCACGCACGGTCCTGATCAGCGGCGCGTCGACCGGCATCGGCCGCGCGAGCGCGGTCCGGCTGGCGAATGCGGGCTGGGAGGTGTTCGCCGGAGTGCGGAAGGCCGAGGACGGCGAGTCGGTCAGGTCGGAGTCGCCCGACCGGATCACCCCGGTGATCCTCGACGTGACCGAGTCCGGGACGATCGAGTCGACGGCGGCCGCGGTCCGGGCGGCCGTCGGATCGCGCGGGCTCGGCGGTCTCGTCAACAACGCGGGCATCACCGTCCAGGGCCCGCTCGAGTTCCTGCCCCTCGACGACCTCCGGCGCCAGCTCGAGGTCAACGTGATCGGCCAGGTCGCGCTCGCCCAGGCGGTGCTGCCCGAGATCCGCGCGGCGACCGGGCGGATCGTGAACATCGGCTCCGTCGGCGGCCGCGTCGCGCACCCGTTCATCGGGCCGTACCACGCCTCGAAGTTCGCGATCGAGGCGATCACCGACTCGCTGCGCAAGGAGCTGCGGCCGTGGGGGATCCACGTCGTCGTGGTGGAGCCCGGCAGCATGGCCACCGAGATCTGGGACAAGGGCGCCCGCGGCGCCGACGACCTGCTCGAGCGGATCGGCCCGCGCGGCCGCGAGCTGTACGGCGGGATGCTCGAGAAGCTGAAGGACCTGGCGCTCAAGTCCGCCGAGCGCGGCGGCTCGCCCGACAGCGTGGCGAAGGTGGTGGAGCGGGCGCTCACCGCCGGCCGGCCGCGCCCGCGCTACCTGATCGGGCCGGACGCCCGCGCGCAGGTCGCGCTGAACACCGTGCTGCCGGCCCGCGCGTTCGACGCGCTCGAGGCGCGCTACCTGGAGCGCTGACCCGGCGCCACATGCCGCGCCGGCCCCGGTGCGGGCTCTAGCCTCCCCATCGTGCGGGGACGGGGGATCGCGATGGCGGTGGGTGCGCTGGTCGTCCTGGCCGCCGCCACGCCCGCGGCGGCCCAGACGACGGCCTTCCGGGTCGGCGCCGCGAAGGTCGACACCACTCCGCCCGCGTTCGACGCGGCCGCCGACGCGCAGCAGTTCGCGCTCTGCCCGCTGCCGGCGCTGACCGGCCCGCGCAGCTACCAGCTCCAGGAGCCCTACGCCGACCAGGACGGCAGCGGGACCTACGACTACCCCGAGCCGTTCTGCGACATGAACGCCAACCAGCGCTACGACGGCATGTACCTGTCCGGCGCGGTGAACTCGATCGCCGCCTACCCGCCGCACGACCCGATCGACGCCCGCGCGGTCGCGGTGAGCGACGGCAGCCGGGCCTACGTGCTGATCTCGGTCGTCGCGCAGGGGATCTTCGAGAACTACCTCGAGGAGGTGCGCGAGCGGGCCAGGGCGCTCGAGCCCGCGATCACCGACGTGATCGTCAGCTCGAACCACAACGAGAGCTCGCCGGACACGGTCGGCATCTACGGCGCCCCGGAGATCCCCGAGGTGGGCGTGGGCGCCCGCTCGAGCGTGAACGAGTACTACATGGACTGGCTGGTCGAGCGGCTGGCGCAGGTGGCCGTGAGCGCCTACCGCGACCTGCGCCCGGCCAGCGTCTGGGCGCGCCAGGTGGAGCTGCCGAAGAACCTCAGAGTCAACCTCTCGAACAACTACCCCACGACGTTCGACCGCACCGACCGCCCTGCCTCGATCGACCCGAAGCTGCGCATCGTGCAGGCGCGCGACTCGTCCGGCAAGCCGATCGCCACGCTGCTCGGCCTCGCCGCGCACAACCAGCAGACCGGGCATTCCGGCCTGTGCAGCCCGCTCCCCGGGCGCGGCGACTGCGTGCCGCTCAACCGCCAGATCAGCTCGGACTGGCCGGGCTGGTTCCACCGCAGGCTCGAGGCCGCCGGCAACGCCGGCCTGCCGGTGTTCGTGGCGGCCGAGAACGGGTCCGAGGAGGATCCCGAGACCGTGCCGGACGTGCACGGAGACTTCCCCGAGTGCTACCGCGTGGTGGACGGCAAGAAGGACCCGGACGGCTGCCACCCGCAGAACCAGGCGACCGGGGAGGCGCTCGCCGACGCCGTCGCGGCGGAGGCGCCGAAGGCCGACCGGATCCCGTTCGGACCGCTGCGCTTCGACCGCCGCGAGCTGCAGGTCCCGGTCGAGAACAACGCGTTCAAGGCCGCCTTCTTCGCGGGCCTCTTCGGCGAGCGCCCGACCTACACGGGCGGGCAGAAGAGCGGCAAGGCCGGCACGGACGTCCGCACGTTCGTGAGCGTGCTGGACGTGGGGCCCGCCCTCCAGGTCGTCTCGAACCCGGGCGAGGCGTTCCCCGCCCTGATCAACGGCGGCCCGCACGGGATCGACGAGGTGACCTGCCCCAACCGGCCGAACCCGCCCGTCCCGATCTGGCGCGCTCACGGCGCCTTCCGCTTCCAGGCGGGCCTCGTGGACGATCTGATCGGCTACGAGATCCCGGCCTGGGCCTACTTCGAGCCCGGCGTCTTCACGACCGACGAGTGCGACGCCCAGCCCGAGGACCCCAAGGGCCACGCGCACAAGCTCGAGGCCGAGGGGCTCGGCCCGACCGCGTCGAACATGGTCGCCGAGGGACTGAGCGCGGTACTCACCTCGCACGGCACCGACCCGACCGCGGAGATCCGGCTGGGACGCTTCGTCCTCCCGGACGGCAAGCTCACGCGCCGGCCGACCGAGCGCGCCGTGGGCGTCTGGCTCGCGGACAGGGGAGCCACGGCGCTGACGCCCGGCAAGGGCACGGTCGTCGCGCTCGACGGCTACACCGGCTTCGGCTCGCGCGCGGTCGACGCGACCGGCCGCATGATGGACTTCGACGGCATCGACCAGGCCGGGGCGAGCGACGTGCTGACCCGGGGGATGGTCGTCTTCGGCTGCGACGGCGCCGCGGTCAAGCGCTACTTCGTCGACGTCTATCCCGCCCTGTCGGGCTCGGACAGGCCGCTCGGCGCGGCCACGCGCGGGAGCGTCGGGGCCGGCTGCGGCGCCGGCCAGGCCGAGGTCGGCACGCCGGGGAACCCGGACATCGGCCCGCCGCTGGTGCCGCCGGCCGACGGCTGCACGGACCGCCTGGCGCCCCGCACGCGGCTCGACCGCCGCCGCGTCCGGGTCGGCTCGCGCGGCGTGAGCCTGCGCGGGCGCGCGGCGGACCGCGGCTGCGCCGGCAGGGTCGGAGCCGTGCTGGTCTCGATCGCGCGGATCTCCGGCAGGTCGTGCCGCTTCCTCCAGCCGAACGGCCGCTTCGCCAAGCCGCGCGGCTGCCGGCGGCCGGTGCTGCTGCGAGCGAAGGGGACCGCGAGCTGGAAGCTCGTCACCCGCGTGCGGCTGCCCCGCGGCAGCTACCGGGTGCACGTGCGCTCGGTGGACACCGAGGGCAACAAGGAGAAGCCGAGCTCGCGCAACCGCGCGCTCGCGCGCGTGCGCTGAGCTCAGCGCCGCATGCGCAGGCGGACCTGGGACGGCGCCTCGGCGGCGCCGAGCGAGGCGATCGGCTCGCGCCTCTCCGCGCCGTCGCGGGCGAAGCCGAAGCGCTCGTAGAAGGCGACCGCCGCGGCGTTCGCGGCGATCACCCAGACCGTGAGGACCGCCCAGCGCGCATCCAGCTCGCGCACGGCGGCCGCCATGAGCTCGCGCCCGACCCCGCCGCGCCAGCGCGGCGGGTCGACGTACAGGGCGGCGAGTTCCGCGGCGTCCGCCGGCGCGTCGGTGTCGCGGGCGGGGGCGACGACCGTGCAGAACCCGGCGACCTCCCCGCCCTCCTCGGCCACCAGCGTCAGGTGGCCGTCGCGCAGCAGACCCTCCCACGCACGCTCGCGCGCCTCGACCGACAGCGAGTCGAGCACCGCCTCCGGCAGCAGCCCGCGGTAGGCCGCGCGCCAGGCGCGCACGTGCACGGCGGCGATCGCGGCCGCGTCCCCGGGCTCGGCGCGGCGCACGCGCACGGCGCTAGTGGATCGGCGTCGTCGGGCGCCGCGGCGAGCTGAGCTCGAAGACCCAGAAGTCGCGGCCCATCACCGGGACCGAGACGTTGTAGACCGGGGAGTCGCCGATCCGCCCCTCGAAGGTGCCCGCGTGGGCGTGGCCGTGGAGCACGAGGTCGGGCGCGTGCTCGCGGATCGGCGCGCCGAGGCGGTCGCTGCCGAGGAACGCCCAGATCCCGGGCGGCTCGCCCTCGAGCGTCTCGGTGGTCGGCGAGTAGTGCAGCAGCACGATCCGGAACGGGCACTGCGCCACCTCGCGCAGCCCGCGGTCGAGCGCCTCGACGTCGTCGCTGGTCGTCGCGTAGACGTCGCGGAGCTGGCGCTCGCCGAAGTCGGGCAGGTTCGAGCCCGCGAAGCCGCCCACGAAGCCCTTCAGCCCTACGATCCCCACCTCGTGCCCGCCGAGCTCGAGGACGGCCGTCTCCCGCTCCAGCACCACGATCCCGGCGGCCTCGAGCACCGCGCGGAACTCGTCGCCGCGGTCCACGTGGAGGTCGTGGTTGCCGAGCACGACCACGGTCGGCACGTGCAGCGGCTGGATCGCGTCGGCGAACATCTGCGCCTGCTCGGGCTCGCCGTGGGTGGTCAGGTCGCCGGCCACCAGGATCGCGTCGCAGCCGCCCTCGAGCCCGGCGAAGGCGGTGGCGACCTCGTCGCGATTGGCGTCGCGGATGTGGACGTCGCCGGCCGCGGCGATCCGGATGGGACCTGTTGAGTCCATTCCTGGTTGGGTATCAGATCGCAATGCCTCGAAGCGAGACGATGAAGGCGATCGCCGAGACGATGAAGACCGCCGCGGCCGCCTTTCGCGAGCGCGAGATCCCCTTCCTGCTGGCCGGGAGCCTGGCGTCGTGGGCGCGCGGCGGGCCGGAGACCTCCCACGACCTCGACTTCGTGGTCAAGCCCGAGGACGCGGACCGGGCGCTCGAGGCGCTCGAGCAGGCCGGGATGAAGGTCGAGCGGCCGCCCGAGGAGTGGCTCTACAAGGCCTGGGACGGCGACGTGCTCGTGGACGTGATCTTCCACCCCGCGGGCCTGCGGCCCGACGACGACGTGATGACCCGCGGCGACGTGCTGAGCGTGATGAGCATGGAGATGCCGGTGATGGCGATCGAGGACGTGCTCGTGACCAAGCTCAACGCGCTGACCGCCCACTCGCTGCGCTACGAGGGCCTGCTCGACATCTCGCGCGCGCTGCGCGAGCAGATCGACTTCGCGACGGTGCGCAGGCGGGCGCGCGACACCCCGTTCGTGCGCGCCTACTTCGTGATGCTCGACGGGCTCGGGATCGCGTCGGTGCCCGACGCCGAGCCGGGCGGGGACGACGACCCGCGCGTGCGGGTCGACGTGACGACGGCCTAGCCGCGCATCGGGACGACGCCGGCGAGCGGCTCGGCCTCCTCGGTGCCGTCCGCCGCCCAGGCGAACAGCCACAGGGCCGCACGGTCGTCGGCGTCCAGGGGCAGGCGGTCCACGACCTGCTCGATCGTCTCGAGCCCGCAGCCGCTCGCGAGCATGACCTCCACCTCGCGGCGGTAGTACGCGTATCCCATCCTCACTCCTTCGGTCCGTCGGCGCCTCGCAAGCGCCTCCGTCCCAGGTAGAAATCCGTGCCGCTCCCCGCCGCACCGGAGGCGGAGGCGAAGCCCGGACGATACGGGTATCCCGGGCGCGGGTCAACGAGTCCGCTCGACTCGCGAGCCCCGCGGCGGTTAGCCTGCGCCGATGGCGCATCCCAACGACGGCCTGATCGAGCGCTTCTACGACGCCTTCGCCCGCCTCGACGGCGACGCCATGGCCGCCTGCTACGCGCCGGACGCCCGCTTCTCGGATCCGGTCTTCACCGACCTGCGCGGCGAGGAGCCGGGCGCCATGTGGCGGATGCTCACCGGGCGCGCGCAGGACCTCGAGGTGCGGCTCGCGGAGCACGAGGCCGGCGACGAGCGCGGCAGCGCGCACTGGCTCGCCGACTACACCTTCCGAACCGGCCGGCGCGTGCACAACGACGTGCGCGCCGAGTTCCGCTTCGCGGACGGCCTGATCGCCGAGCACCGCGACTCGTTCTCGTTCTACGCCTGGTCGCGACAGGCGCTGGGGCCGCCCGGCCTGCTGCTCGGCTGGACCCCGCTCCTGCGCGGCCGGGTGCAGCGCGAGGCCCGCGCGGGCCTGGACGAGTTCATGGCGGGCGGCGCCGCCGCCTGACCGGCGCGCCCGGCTAGAAGAACTTCAGCAGGACGAAGATGTTGATCACGAACAGGATCGCGAAGAAGATCGTCCAGCGGTCGAGGTTGCGCTCCACGAGCGAGCCGCCGCCGAACGGGCCGCTGCCGCCGCCGACGCCGAACGCGCCCGACAGGCCCGCGTCCTTGCCCGAGTGCAGCAGCACGAGCAGGATCACGATGACCGACAGCGCGACCTGCGCGAAGAGAAGGATCGTCTCCACGGCCGCGTAGGTTAGCCGCGGCGCCCGCCGCCGCCGGACTCGTCCGGCTCCGCCTCCCCGGGCTCGCCCCGCTCCGCCTCCCCCAGCTCGTCCAGCTCGCGCAGTATCTCGATCGCCTGCGCGCGCAGCTCGCGGTCCACGACCCGCCAGTCCTCGTCGGCCAGCTTGCCCATCTCGCGGTCGAGCTCGGCGTCGCGGATCTCGCGGTACTTGGCCTCCTTCGCCGCCTCGAGCGCGCGCCGCCTGGCGTCGTCCGCCTCCGCCGGCTCGGCGTGGCGCAGCGGCCCGAGGACCACGAGGGCCACCGCGACCGCGAGCACGGCGAACGCGATCGCGAAGTCCACCCGGCGAGTCTAGGTGCGTGGCGCATCGGCGCTCGCGATCGGCCATAGTGGCCCCATGCGCAGGATCGTGCTGGCAGCCGTGCTCGCCGCCGGGCTGATGGCGGCGCCCTCCGCCGACGCCAAGCGCCTGCGCGTGACCCAGTACGAGATCTACGCGGCGAAGGGCACCGTGCGCGTGATCTTCCAGGGCAGCGAGGCCGCCGGCTGCCGGGCAATCGGCGTCTGCGGGCTCAGCGGGACCGCGACGTACTCCTTCGGCGGCAGCCCGAGGAGCGGGCGCATCGTCTGGGCCCGCGACCGCAAGCGCACCGTCGCGTTCTACGGCTTCCTCGAGACCGACGCGCAGACCGTGTCCGACGTCGTCAGCGCCGGCAGCAGCGAGCACTGCACCGACCGCGCCGAGCACCGCTACGAGCCGCTCGCCTTCGAGCCGCGCAGCCGAGCCGTGCGCTTCGAGTGGCGCCAGGCGGCGCGCGACGAGGACGAGGAGGGCGTGTTCATCGGCGGCGAGGACGATCCCTTCGACACCCGCTGCGCCGGCCCGAAGCTGGGCGACCTGGCCGGGGCGCTCCCGTTCGCGGACGTCGGCTACCGCGTGTTCCGCTCGCCCCGCGCGAGCTTCCGGACTACCGGGGCGCGACCGTTCGCCGGGGGCGGCTTCGCCGGCAGCGTCGAGTGGGCCCTGCGCTACGGCCTGCGCTTCCGCGGCAACCGCGGCGGCGGCTTCTTCGCCGTGCCGATCGGCTAGGCGCGCGCGCCGCTGGCAGATGGCCGGCCGGCCGGACCACCTCGCCCGGCCGCGGATCGGGTTGAAATCGAGGTGGGCTCTCTAAGGGTCGGTATGCGACCCAAATAGAGCCCACCTCGTGCCCAGCCGACCGCGGGGTCCGCGATCTCCGCCCACGACCTCCTAGGCGCGAGAGAGCTCGCGGCCCAGTCGCGCCGCGGCCAGGCTCGACTCGCGCCGGCGCCGCGCCTCGGCGGCCGGCCACAGCGCCCAGATCGACCCGACCAGCCCGAGCCCGCCGCCGATCCAGATCCAGGCGACCATCGGCGAGTCGATGAAGCGGAACGTGGCGGGCGGGGCGTGGCGGCGGTAGCGGTCCGCGATCGCCGCCACGATCAGCGCCTGCACCTCGCCGCTGCGCCCGGTGAAGTCGCGGTTGGCCCGTCTGATCGGGTCCATCAGGACGCTGAGGTCCGGCTGCACCGCGGTCCAGAGGTCGCGCGTGAGGCCCCAGCGCAGGTCCACCTCGCTGGTCGACTCGCCCATGAAGAAGCGCCCGAACGCTCCACCGCGCCCGTCGCTCGCCGTGTAGTAGTTGCGCTGCGGGCGCATCGTCCAGCGCTCGCCGCCCCTGCGCACGTCGATCACGGCGCCGAACGTGAGCGGCGCGCCGGTGCCGGAGTCGTCGTCGAGCAGCCGCGCGGTCGGCTGGCGGTAGGTGATCGTGTAGTCGCCGACCCGCGTGCTCTCCCCCGGCCTCATCCGCACGTCGCGCTGGTCGAGGAAGGCCGACGACGCCGCCACGCCGAGGAACGCCACCGCGATCCCCACGTGCACGAGGTAGCCCCCGTAGCGGCGCCGGTTGCGCGCCAGCAGCGACCCGAGCGCCGCCGGCACCCGCTCGCCGGTCATCGTCCTCCGCGCCGACGTGCCGCGCGCGACCTCCTGTGCGACGACCGCCACCACGAACGCCGCGAACGTGAACATCAGAAGCGACGGGACGCTCTCCACGGCCGGCGTGAGCACGAGCATCGCGAGGAGCGCGGCGGCCGCGGCCGCGAACGGCCACTGGAACGCCCGCCGCAGCGCGCCCGGCGTGATCCGCCGCCAGGTCAGCATCGGCCCGATCCCGGACAGCAGGACCAGCACGAGCGCGAGCGGCACGCTCACCCGGTTGAAGAACGGCGGCCCGAGGCTGCGCCGGTCGCCGGTGAGCGCCTCGGAGATCAGCGGGAAGAACGTGCCCCAGAAGACCACCACGCACATGGCGAGCAGCACGAGGTTGTTGAGCAGGAAGAACGCCTCGCGCGAGAGCAGCGAGTCGAGCCGCGCCTCGGTGCGCAGCGACTCGCGCCGCGAGACGATCAACGCCACCGACCCGAGCAGCACGATCCCGATGAACGCGAGGAACGGCCGCCCGAGCGTGGAGGCGCCGAACGCGTGGATCGAGTCGAGCACCCCGGAGCGCACGAGGAACGTGCCGAGCAGCGCCATCACGAACGCGCCCACGATCAGCGACGCGTTCCACGCCTTCAGCATCCCGCGCTTCTCCTGCACCATCACCGAGTGCAGGAACGCGGTGCCGAGCAGCCACGGCATCAGCGAGGCGTTCTCGACCGGGTCCCAGGCCCAGTAGCCGCCCCAGCCGAGCTCGGAGAACGACCAGAGCGCGCCGAGCAGGATGCCGCAGGTGAGGAACGTCCAGGCGATCAGCGCGAAGCGGCGGGTGGCGCGGATCCACTCCGCGTCGGAGCGGCGCACGACCAGCGCGCCGATCGCGAAGGCGAACGGGATCGCGAAGCCGACGTAGCCGGAGTAGAGCATCGGCGGGTGGATCGCCATCGCGGGATGGCGCAGCAGCGGCTCGAGGCCGGCCCCGTCGGCGGGGGCGGTGGCGAGCGTCTTGAACGGGCTCTCGCCGAACACGACCATCAGCGACAGGAAGAAGGCGGTCACGCCCGCCAGCGTCGCGGTCGCCCACGGCACGATGTCGCGCAGGCGCCGGCGCGTGGCGAGCAGCACCAGGCTCGAGTACACCGACAGGAGCAGCGCCCACAGCAGCAGCGAGCCCTCCTGGCTCGACCACATCGCGGTGAGCTTGTAGAAGAGCGGCGTGTCCTCCGAGGAGTTGCGCGCGACCAGCTCGAACGTCAGGTCGGTGCGGATGTACGCCGCCTGGAGCAGCGCCACCGCGAGCA
Organism: Thermoleophilaceae bacterium; assembly: GCA_036389835.1. Classification (GTDB taxonomy): domain Bacteria; phylum Actinomycetota; class Thermoleophilia; order Solirubrobacterales; family Thermoleophilaceae; genus AC-37. Next base: position 28,755 of record DASVWC010000110.1, read on the forward strand.
GGACGAGGCCGGCGAGGCAGTAGAACGCGCGCCGGGCGGAGGTGACCAGCTCGCGCCGCCCGCTGCGCGCGCCGTGCACGGCCGCCGCGGCGGCGTAGAGAGCGGTCAGCAGCGCGACCGTCAGGCAGGCGGAGCCGATCCCGGCCGTCACGGCGCTAGAGCGTCTTGCCGTCTTGCTTGTTCTTGAACTTCGACGGGCACTTCGTGACGAGCGAGTCGCGCTTGCCGACGAGGGTTCCGTCCCTCATCTCGCCCTCGACGACGATCTCGCGGTTGTCGCGGAAGGGGTCCGGCACGACGCCCTCGTAGACGACCGGGATCGACACCGTCCCGTCGCGGTCGCGGACGCGGAAGTGGAGCGTCTGCCCGTCCTGGCCGCCCTCGCGCCGGATCGTGCCGGGCACGACCTTGCCGGTGACCTTGTAGTCGGTGCCGGGCTCGGCGCCGGCGATCTGCGACGGCTTACGCGCCTCGGCCGCCCCGCTGAAGCTCGTGTAGACGAGCGCGCCGCCCAGCAGCACCGCCGCCGTGAGGGCGACGACGAGCCTGATCGTGCGCTTGCGCTGCGGGTCCATGCCCGCCGATTATCGCAGGGGCGATCAGGCGCTCGCGGGGTCGCCGCCGCCCGCGCGATCGCGGGAGTGGCCCTCGCCGGTCCAGGGCGCCAGCACCAGCACGATCCGCGCGTCCTCGGTCGCGCGCACCTCGTGGCGCTCGTTCGGGTCGAAGTGCGCCAGGAAGCCCGGACCCGCGGACTCGGTCCCCGCGGAGCTCTCGATCTCGATGGTGCCGTCGGCGACGAACACGTACGCGCGCTCGTGCACCTGATGCTCGTCGAGCGCCTCGCCGGCGGGGAGGTTGATCGCGATCAGGCGCGCCTCCCCGTCGGTCCTCAGCACCTTCGGCTTGTGCACCTCTAAGTCGAGGGAGCGGATGTCCCAGCTTTCCAAGTCGTCTCCTGTCCTCGTTGATCTCGGGGGGCGCGCAGTATCTCGAACCAGACAACCGTGCGCTCGCCCGACTCGACTCCCCACCCGTCGGCCAGGTTGTCGACGATGAACAGGCCCCAGCCGCCCTCGTCGCCCTTCGTGGGCGGCCGCGGCTCGAACCCGCGTCCGGGGTCCGCGACCTCTACCCGCAGGCGCCGCTCGTCAACCGAGAGCGCGAGGCCCACCTCGCCGGCCGCGCCCGGGTGTCGGATCGCGTTCGACACGAGCTCGCTGAGGCAGAGCGCCGCGTCGTAGAGGCGGGCCTTCGGAAACTGATCGCCGAGCCCTTCGAGCGCGCCGCGCGCCGCACGGACTGCCTTCGGGTCCCTCGGAAAGCTGAAGCTCTTGTGCGCGGTCACTGACGGGGTCTGCTTGGACCCCTGCCCAGCGCGGATGTTACGCGTCAGCGCGCGGGCGTGGCACAGCGGCGCCGGAGCGCGACGCCGCTCGCGACCATCGCGATCCCCATGAGCACGAACGGGCCGATCGCGAGACCCGTGCTGGGCAACTCGCCACCCGCGCTCGTGCCCGTGCCCGAGCCGCCGGTGGAGCCGTCGTCGCCGCTGCCGGTCACGCCCTGGCTGCCGCCGCCCGAGCCGCCGGCCCCGCCGCCGCCCGAGCCCCCGCCCGTGACGGTCACGCTCGCCGTCATGAACGCGTGCGGCTTGCAGAAGTAAGCGAACGTGCCGGCCTTCTTGAAGGTCGCCGACCCGCTCCCGCCGCTGGCGATGTTGCCGGTGTCGAAGCTGCCGTCCTTGGCGGTCGCCGTGTGGACCTCCTTGCCGGTGTTGCGCCAGGTGACGGTGTCGCCGACGCTGACGGTGACGGACTTCGGGGCGAACGAGAAGTCCCTGATCGAGACGGTCTGCGACGCGGCCGCGCTCACGCGCTCCGGCTCGGGCTCCTCCGCACGCGTGGCGCGGGCGCGCTTGGCCTTGGGCTCGGACTTTCGGTCGGCCGCCGCTGCGGGCGCCGGGGGCTGCTCCGCGTCCGCCTCCGGCTCGGGCTCCGGTTGCGGCTCGGGGGCGGGCTGCTCGGCCACCTCCACGCTCGCGGTGGCGTCGGCGCTCTCGCCCGAGTCGTCGAGCACGCGCACGCCGACCGAGTGCGTCCCGGCGCTCTCGAACGCGTGCGCGACCGTCGCCTCGCTGCCGGACTGGCGCTCGAAGGCCCCGTCGCCGTCGAGGTCCCACGCGTAGCTCGTGACGGTGCCGTCCTGGTCGCGCGACCCCGATGCGTCGAGCGCGACCGGCTCACCGGCCGTGACCGCGCTCGGCGACACGCTCAGCGCCGCCACGGGCGCGACCTTCCCGTCCTCGCCCGACCAGGCGGGGACCGCGCCCCCCAGCAGGGCCGCGGCGGCGAAGAGTGCGAGCCCGGCGCGCCTCACGGAGCCGATCCTAGTGGCATATCGGGGCCTACGCGCGCGCCTGCGCGCCGGTTCAACGGCCCGCGAGCCGTCCGAGGTACCCGTGCTCCTCGTCGAACGCCCAGCCGAGGATGAGCAGCTTGGTGCGCAGCGACGCCGCCATGTCGAGCGGCAGCGCGTCGGGCGAGGCCTCGACCATCTGCGCGAGCTCCACGAACTGGTCGAGCTTGTCCGCGCGCCGGTCCTCGTCGAGCCCGTCCCAGTTCGGCGCGAGCTCGCGCTCGTAGAAGTCGTCGGGCTCGACGTCGAGCTCCACCATGTGGCGCACGTCGCCGGTCGGCGCCTCGACCTCGCCCTCGAGCAGGTCGCGCGTGAGCGAACGCAGGTCGAGCTCGCGCCCGCCGCGCTCGCTGTGGAGCGCCGTCAGCGTCGCGCGCATGGTCGCGGCGTCGCGGGCGAGGGACGGCTGAGAGCCGGCGCCGCGCTCGCGGCGCTCGACCCTCAGCCGGTCCAGCAGTCCCATCGCCTACCTACGCGGCGAGAGCTACTCGCTGAGCTTCTCGCACTCCTCCTGGGCCCGCTTGCGCGCCGCCTCGTCGGGAATCTGCTTCACGGACTCGACGCACTGCTCCTTGGCCTTCTCCTTGACCTCGTCCGTGTCGCCCGTCTCGGCGGCACGGCAGCTGGCCTCGGCGGTCTCCTTCGCGTCGCCCTCGAGCTTCCTGGCCTCCTCGTAGCAGCGCTGGATCGCCTCGTCCTTGCTCTTCGGGGCGTCCGACCCGGAGGTCTCGCCGATGCTCGTGTCGGCACCGCCGCTCCCGCCGTTGTCGCCGTCATCGTCGTCGTCCCCACACCCGACCGCGAACATCATGGCCGCGGCCAGCGTCGCGAGGAGCGTGAGCATTCGCTTGATGCGTTCGTTTGTCATGGGCGGGTACTAGACCACACCCTCCGGCGCGAAGGCAAGCCGGCGGCACTCAATGAATCTTCGTTCCCGCGGATAACCTGCGAGCGGTGCCGGACGCGCTACCCAAGAAGCCGAAGCTCGAGGGGCTCGAGGAGAAGTGGTCCGAGCGCTGGGAGACGGACGGCACGTACCGGTTCGACCGCTCCAGCTCGCGCGAGCAGATCTACTCGATCGACACCCCCCCGCCGACCGTCAGCGGCTCGCTCCACGTCGGACACGTCTTCTCCTACACGCACACCGACCTGATCGCGCGCTTCCAGCGCATGCGCGGGATGGAGGTCTTCTACCCGATGGGCTGGGACGACAACGGGCTCCCCACCGAGCGCCGCGTGCAGAACTACTTCAACGTGCGCTGCGACCCGCACGCGCCGTACGAGGAGGGTCTCGCGGTCGAGCCGGGCGGGGAGGGCCCGCCGCGGATGGTCTCGCGGCCGAACTTCGTGGAGCTGTGCCTGCGGCTCACCGCCGAGGACGAGCAGGCGTTCGAGGACCTGTGGCGGCGGGCGGGCCTGTCGGTGGACTGGTCGATGACCTACACGACGATCGGCGAGCCCGCGCAGCGGGTGTCGCAGCTCGCGTTCCTCGACGAGCTCGAGAAGGGGCTGATCGTGCACCAGGCCGCGCCGACCCTCTGGGACGTCGGGTTCCGCACCGCCGTGGCGCAGGCCGAGCTCGAGGACCGCGAGATCCGCGGCGCGTTCCACCGGCTCCGCTTCCCCAACCCCGACGGCGCGGACGTGGAGATCGAGACCACGCGGCCCGAGCTGCTCGCGGCGTGCGTCGCGATGGTCGCCCACCCCGACGACGACCGCTACCGGCCGCTCTTCGGCAGGACCGTGCGCACGCCCGTCTTCGGCGCGTCGGTGCCGGTGCACGGCCACCCGCTCGCCGACCCCGAGAAGGGCACCGGGATCGCGATGGTCTGCACGTTCGGCGACGTGAACGACGTGACCTGGTGGCGCGAGCTCGGCCTGCCCGTGCGTCCGATCGTCGCGCCGGACGGGACGATCGCGCCGGCCGAATGGGGCGGCGAGCCGTTCACCGCCGACGACCCGGCGCGCGCCCAGCGCGCCTACGACGAGATCGCCGGGCAGCGGATCGAGGGGGCGCGCAAGCGCATGGTCGAGCTCCTGCGCGAGGACGGCGCGCTGGTGGGCGAGCCGCAGCCGATCAAGCACGCCGTCAAGTTCTTCGAGAAGGGCGACCGGCCGATCGAGATCGTCACGAGCCGCCAGTGGTTCGTGCGCACGATGGACCACCGCGAGGAGTTCATCGCGCGCGGGCGCGAGATGGACTGGCACCCGCCGTACATGCGCGCGCGCTTCGAGGACTGGGTCAACGGCCTGACCGGCAACTGGTGCATCAGCCGCCAGCGCTTCTTCGGCGTGCCGTTCCCGGTGTGGTACCCGCTCGGCGAGGACGGCGAGCCCGACCACGAGAACCCGATCCTCGCGCCGCGCGAGTCGCTGCCGGTGGACCCGTCGACGGCCGTGCCGCCGGGCTACGAGGCCGGCCAGCGCGACGTGCCGGGCGGCTTCACCGCGGACATGGACGTGATGGACACGTGGGCGACCTCGTCGCTGACGCCGCAGATAGCGGGGGGCCCGTTTCCGATGGACCTCCGCCCCCAGGCCCACGACATCATCCGGACGTGGCTGTTCTCGACGGTGGTGCGCAGCCACTTCTCCCACGGCGTCGCGCCGTGGAGGAACGCCGCGATCTCGGGCTGGATCCTCGACCCGGACCGCAAGAAGATGTCCAAGTCGAAGGGCAACGTGGTCACGCCGATGGGGCTGCTCGAGCAGTACGGCTCCGACGCGGTGCGCTACTGGGCGGCGAACGGGCGCCCCGGCGCCGACACCGCGTTCGACGAGGGGCAGATGCGGATCGGCCGCAAGCTGGCGGTGAAGCTGCTGAACGCGTCGAAGTTCGTGCTGGGCATGCCGGCGACCGACGGGGGCGCGGCGGCCCTCGAGCCGGTCGACCTCTCGCTGCTCGCCCGGCTCGAGGCGGTCGCGGCGGACGCAACGGCTCGATTGGGGGAATACGACTACACCGCGGCGCTCGACCGGATCGAGAGCTTCTTCTGGTTCTTCTGCGACAACTACCTGGAGCTGGTGAAGGACCGGCGCTACGGGTCGCGCGGCGACGCGGCGGCCGCATCCGCGGACCGCGCGCTGCGGGTGGGGCTGTCGGCCTGCCAGCGCATGTTCGCCCCGTTCCTGCCGTTCGTGACCGAGGAGGTCTGGTCGTGGTGGCAGGAGGGCTCGATCCACCGTCAGCCGTGGCCCACCCCCGGCGAGATCCGCGCGGCCGCCGGGCCGTCGGCCGGCGACGCCGACGTGCTGGCGCTCGCCGCCGCGGTGCTGCGCGAGGTGCGCAAGGCGAAGTCGGAGGCGAACCTGCCGCTGCGCACCACCGCGCGCTCGGTCGAGGTCGCGGCAACGGGCGACCAGGCGGCGCTGATCGAGCAGGTGACCGACGACCTGCGCGAGGCCGGTGTGGCCGAGGAGCTGCGGGTGGTGACAGGCTCCGGCGACGGGCTCAGCGTGCGCGTCGAGCTCGACGCGCAAGCGGCGGCCGGGTAGAGCGGCCGCGTCCTCCGGTCGGCTACGGCGAGACGAACTTCTCCCCGGAGCCCGCCCCCTCGCCCGCGGACGCCGCGTCGCCGTCGGCGGCCAGCTCGCCCGCGGCCACCAGCGGCTCGCGCTCGATCGGCTTCGCGCCCGGCCGCGAGGTGACCTTCTCGAGCCGCCCGAGGCCCGCGACGATCGAGCCGACCAGCACGATCGCGATCAGCAGCACGATCAGGTAGCCGACCAGCACCAGCCCGCCCGAGGCGTCCGGCTTCTGCTCGCGCTGGAGCAGCTCCTTGTCGTCGATGAACTTGCGGGTGAAGGACGCCGTGACCGGGATGGCCGGCTTCGGGATCGCCCTGTCCTCGGGGAAGTAGAGCGGCAGCCCCTCGACAGCCGTGCCGCGGTGGAGGCGCAGCGTCGACTTCCACGTGCCGTGCACCGGCAGCGGCTCCTGCGAGCGCCACACGCCCGGCGCGATCTCCTTCAGCGGGGAGACGACCGAGCGCCCCTCCTCCCCCTGCCAGGCGGTGATGAGGAACCAGTGCGCGTCGTCGGCAGCGTCGGCCGGCTCGAGCCGGGCGGTCACCTCCACCGCGCGCTCCTTGCCGGCGATGAGGTCGCGCGTCGTGATGTTCGCGGTCACCTCCGGCTCGCCCTTGCCGATCGGCGTCGCGTACGCGATCACGCCGAGCACCGCCAGCGCCGCGACGGGCGCCGCCCAGCGCGAGACCGGCGGGAGGCCGGGCTCGGCGGTCACGGCGCGGCCCGCGCGCGCTCCGAGCACCCCGGCGCCGACCGCGGCGACGAAGCCCGCGATCGCCGCCTCGGGCAGGAGCGTGGAGGGCCACTCGACCGTCCACCAGATGTGCGACCAGGCCCACTCGGCCGCGAGGCCGACGGTGCCCACCAGCGCGCCCGCGACCACGCCGAACCTGACGGTGCGCTCCGGCCTGACCATCAGCGCCGCGGCCTCGACGCAGAGTGCCTCGACCACGTAGAGCGGGAAGTGCAGCGTGGTGTGCTCGAAGACCGGCGAGACGATCAGGCTCAGCAGGCCGCGCACGGCCAGGAAGAACGCGACGGCCATCAGCGCACCGCCGCGGCCCAGGTGCACGCGCACCGCGGTGAGCGCGCCGGCCGCCGCGAGCATCAGCAGGATCGGGTGGAAGACGAGGCGGAACTGCGGGACGGCGTAGTCGAACTCGCCCTGGAAGGTCGAGAGGGCGATCAGGAAGGCGCCCGCGAAGCCGACGACCTGGAGGCGGCGCAGGAACAGGGCGCCGCGGCTCGGGACCTCGTCGAGCGGGACCGCGCGGCGCCCCTCGATCAGCAGCACGAAGCCGCCGATCACGGTGAGCGCGGCGCCGCCGAACAGCAGCAGGTGGGTCGGGCCCCAGAGGGTCACGTCCTGGCCGAAGATCCGGTGCCACATGTCGTCGAGCGGGAACGCCGAGAGGGCGACCGCGGCGCAGATGAGGATGAGCACGCCGCCGAGCGGGGCCTGGAGGCCGCGCGGCAGGCGGACCGCGGCGTCGCTCGGCTTGCGGTCGGGCATCGCGCAGGCCAGCGCGCCGGCGAGGAAGATCATCCCGAGGCCGACGAGGATGAAGTAGTGCGAGGCGTTGGCGAACGGGCCCTCGTCGCGACCCGCGTCGATGTGGGTGGCGATGTCCCAGTACATGCCGAAGACCGCGATGAGCAGCCCGCCGGCGTGCGTGGCCATCGGCACGGCGACCCAGCCCGGCAGGCCGGTCATGCGCTCGCCGAACGCGCCGAGGTCGCGCAGCAGGCTCACGCGCCCCTCGCGGTGGCCGACGATCACCCACGCCGCGATCCCGGCCGCGACCATCCCCGCCAGCGTCCCGATCACGATCTGGAGCACCGCGCCGCCGCCGGCCGACGGCGCCTCGGCGGGGTTGCCGTGGGCGAGCGCCGCGGGCGCGCCCGCGAGGGCTGCGAGGGCCGTGAGCGCGGCCGCGCTGCCGTACCACCGCTTGCGCATGTTCGTCCCCCTCCTGCTTCTCGTGGTCAAGTTTGGGTTACGTGCATCAACGTGACACGAAATGATGTCATCGTCTGGTACTTAGTATCCGCGCGGTGGGCGAGTCAAACGGCGAGCTACTCACGATCGACGAGCTGGCGCAGCGGACCGGGCTGACCACCCGGAACATCCGCGCCTACCAGTCGCGCGGGCTGCTCCCCCCGCCCGAGGTCCGCGGCCGCACCGGCTACTACGCCCAGGAGCACCTCGCGCGGCTCGAGCTGATCCGCGAGATGCAGGCGGACGGCTTCAACCTCACCGCGATCAAGCGCCTGATCGACGGCTCCGGCGGCGAGTGGGAGGACATGCTCGGCTTCAAGCGCATCGCGCTCTCGGGCTGGGAGGACGAGGAGCCCGAGGTCACGACCCTGGAGGAGTTCGCCGCGCGCTTCGGCGTGACGCCCCAGGACGACCCGCGGCCGCTCCAGCGCGCGGTCCAGCTCGGCGCCGTCATACCGCTCGGCGGCGACCGGCTCGAGCTGCCGAGCCCGGCGCTGATCAAGGCCGGCGAGGAGGTGGTCGCGGCGGGCGTGCCGCTCGCCACCACGATCGAGGTGCTCGCGAAGATCATGCGCCACACCGACGCCGTGGCGCGCGCGTTCACGCAGCTCTTCCTCGACAGCGTGCTGCGCCCGTTCCAGGAGCGCGGCGCGCCGCCGGAGGAGTGGCCGCAGGTGCGCGCCTCGCTCGAGCGCCTGCGGCCGGTGGCCGGACAGGCGGTGTCGGCCGCCTTCGCGATCCAGATGACGGCGGCGGCCGAGGAGACCTACGGGCGCATGCTCGGCGGCGAGGGATTCGAGTCCGGCCGCAAGGCGCGCGGGCGCGAGGCGGGGCGCCCGGCGCGCAGCGACCGCCCGCGCCGCCACAGCGGGCGGCGCCGCCGCGGTGCCGGCGCGTGAGCGCGGCGCGCGCGGCCGAGCGCGAGCCCGGCGCCCGGCGACCGGCCGGCGGCTCGCCGGCGTTCCGGGTCCGCTTTCGCGTGCCGCTCACGGTCGTGCCGCCGGTCGCGGGGGTGGCCACGGCGATCCCGCTCTGGCACTCCCACGCGGAGACCGAGTTCTTCTCGGCCTCCGCGCACGTGATCGCGCTCGGCGGCATCGGCCTGGCGATCCAGGGCCGCTTCTTCCGGCTGCGCCCGCACGTGACCGGGCACGCGACGACCGACGCCTACGCGATCCTCAACCTCGTCACCGTGCTCGTCGCGGTCGGGGTCGGCCTGTTCTTCTCGTTCCGCGCCCTGGCGCACGGCGAGGCGCGCACGCCCGACCTGCCGCTCGTCGCGGGCGCGATGGCGGCTGCGGTGGCGGCGTTCGCCGTGATAGCGCTGTTCGGGAACCCCGGCGAGATCGAGGAGGAGGACGAGGACGGATGAATCCCTTCGGACGCGTGACCGCGCTGCCGGCGGACGTGATCGCGGGGCTGCGCGCGCTGCCGGGGCTCGCGCGCGACATCGCGCAGATCGCCGCGGCCACCGACCGCCTCCCCCAGGTGGAGCGGGCGACGACGGACATGGAGCGCCACACGCGCGTCCTGCCCGAGGTGATCGAGTCGCTCGGAAAGCTCGGCGAGGCGACCCAGGTGCTCGTCCCGATGGACGGCCGGATGCAGAACATCGAGGGCGCGATGCCGGTGCTGGTCGAGGTGCAGCAGCACCTGGCGCAGCTTCCGCAGACCATGGAGCGGCTCGACCGCGGCGTCGTGGAGATGGCCGGCGTCCTGGAGCGGCTGCTGATCTCGATGGACGAGCTCAACACCACGCTCGGCAACCTCGAGGGCTCGGTCGGCCCGCTCGGCCGCCTGGCGGGGCGGCTGCCGGGCGGCGGCAAGCGCGAGAGCGAGGCCAAGCAGGCGGCCCCGCCTGCGCCGGAGGCGGCGGCGCGCGCGAGCGACGGCCCGCCGCAGAGCTAGGCCGCAACCTCCACGAGCGTGCCGAGCCCGCGCTCCAGCGCGGCGGCCATCGCCCGCATGTCGGGCAGCGCGTCGCGATCGGCGAGCACGCCGAAGTGCACGCCGCCGTCGTAGCTCACGATCCCGATCGACAGCGCCTGGTTGCGCGGATTCAGCGGCACGGCCGGGTAGACCTCGCGCATCGGCACGCCGGCGAGGTAGAAGGTCTGCTGCGGTCCCGGCACGTTCGACACGACGAGGTTGAAGATCCGCGGCCCGCTCATCGCCCGCACCGCGAGCGACGAGACGATCGGCGGCGCGAGGCCGGTCGCCCCCGCGATCAGCGCGCCGGCCCGCACCTGAGCCGAGTCCTTGACGCGCGCCATCTCGGCCGAGATCCGGCGCACGCGCTCGAGCGGATCGCCACGCAGCGGCAGGTCGCAGAAGACCGTCGAGATCCGGTTCGCCACCTCGTTGCCCTCCCCCTCCGCCCGGATCGACACCGGCACCAGCGCCACCGCGCGCTCGGGCGACTCCTCCCCCAGGAACTCGGACAGGGCGAGCGAGACGGTGGCCAGCAGCACGTCGTTGACCGTGGCGTCAGCCGCGCGGCGGACCGCCTTCACGTCGTCGAGCCGCCCGCGCGCCGTCGCGAACAGCCGCTCGCCGCCGATCGTCTGGTTCAGCCGCGTGTCCGGCGCGACCGGCCGCACGCGGGTCAGCTCGGCCACCACGCCGGCCGCCTCGCGGGCTTGGCGCGCGGCGTCGCGGGGGTCGGTCGTGAACGCGCGCGCGACCGTCTCGCGGGCGAGGCGCCGCGGCACCGCGAGCTGCGCGGCGGCGATCCGCGCGAGCTGCTCCACGCGCGCGGTCCGGCCCGGCGCGCTCGCGGCCGGCTGGTCCGGCGGCGGCAGGTCGAGGCCCTCGGGCGTGGGGTCGAGCACCACCGTGCTCACGTCCACCGCCGCCAGGCCGTCCACGAGCGCGTGGTGCATCTTCGCCACCACCGCCGAGCGCCCGCCCTCCAGCCCCTCGACCACCACGAGCTGCCAGAGCGGACGGGCGCGGTCGAGGCGCTCGGACAGCACGTGCCCCACCAGCTCGCTGAGCTCGTGCTCGCCGCCCGGCGCGGGCAGGGCCGCCCGGCGCACGTGGCGAGCCGGGTCGAACGACTCGTCCTCGACCCAGACCGGGTTCGCGAGCCCGAGCGCCGGGGACTCGAGCCGCATCCGGTAGCGCGGGATCAGGTGCAGCCGCTCCTCGAGCCGCCGCACGAGCGCCTCCCGGGTCACGCGCCCGTCGAAGACCAGCACGCCGCCCACGTGCATCAGCACCGGGCCGCGCTCGGCCTGGATCGCCGAGAGGTCCGACGGCGAGAGCGGCTCGGCCATGCCGAGCAGTCTTCCACTACGTTGCCGGGCGATGCGATCCCTCTTCCTCGCGCTCGCCCTCGCCGCGCTGGTCGCCGGCGGCTGCGGCGACGGCGACTCGGGCGGCGGCCAGCCCGAGCGCAAGCCGGTCACCGCCGCGTCGTTCGTCGCGTGCTTCGACAGGGCGGGCTACACCGCGAAGAAGCCGGCCCCGCGCGAGGAGTCGGTGCTCGCCTTCCAGGCCAAGCAGAAGGGCTACAGGGTCGAGCCGGTCAACGTCACCGGCGCCGAGGAGCTCGTCCCGGCCGCGTTCCTCGTGTTCTTCGAGAGCCCGCAGAAGGCCGGCGAGGCGATCAAGGAGCTGAAGGCGACCTCGCTCGGCGGCGTGGGGATCGTGACCCGCGGGCCGGTGGTGATCGGCTACACCGACGAGGAGGAGCGCGCCCTGGTGGAGCCCGCGATCAACCGCTGCACCGGCTAGGGGCTCGACAAAGCGCCGCGGCGCGCATAGGTTGAGAGCCGACCCGCGCCCGAGAAAGGACTCTCCCGACGTGACCGCTCGCCTTCGCACTCAGCTCGTGCTGCTCGCCGCCGCCGCGCTCGCGGCCGTGCCGGCCGGAGCCTCGGCCCACGGCTCGCCGCACCCGGCCATCGAGGGGCCCGACGACCTCGGCGCCGTCGTGCCGGTCAAGTTCCGCTTCGACCTCCCGGGCGTCACGCTCGACTGCCCGCCGCCGGAGACGGCCGCCCCCTGCAAGGTCGACGTAGCCGTCCGGACCGCGCGGCGGATCCGCTACCGGGCGGGGCAGCCGAAGCGCAAGCACGTGATCGGCAGGCTCAGCTACACGCTCGCGTCCAACCGCGAGGAGGCGGAGCCGCCGCCGGTGAAGCTCAACACGGTCGGCCGCCAGCTGCTCGCCCGCCTCGGGAGCCTCAAGGCCGTGGCGAAGTTCAACGTGTTCCAGTACGAGACGATCCTGCACGACTTCAAGCTCACGCTGAAGCGGCAGTAGCCGCGGCGGGAGCGAGCCGACCCAGCCCGCTCCCGCTCCGCTGCGGCTCGCTCAGGTGCGCGTGGGCGGCACCGAGGTGGTGCGCTCGCGCGTGGCGGGCGTCGTGCCCGCAACCGGCTGGCGCTCGAAGCGACGCCCGGCCGTCCCGCGCTCGCCGGCGCGGTCCGCGCCGGTGTGGCGGTCGATCGCCCCGTCGTCACCCGACGACACGAGGGCGGAGACGATCGCGAGGGCGCTGATCGCGAGGTGCAGCACGTTGTCGGCGCCGTTCGTCGGGATGATCGCCAGCACGTCGGAGCCGTCGACGAAGCCGAGGATCGTCACGATGCCGTAGACGATGCCGAAGCTGAGCGCGACGGTCTTGGCCGTCGCGCGCTTCTTCGCGAACGCGAGCAGCAGCAGGCCCGACGCGATGTGCACGACGTTGTGCCAGCCGTTCACGTCGAAGATCCCCAGCAGCGGGTCGTCCTCGAGCTTCTTGCCGGTCACGAAGCTGGCGTTGGCCAGGAAGCCGATCAGGCCGACCAGCAGCAGCGTGCCGCCGAACACGACGCTGTACCACTGCGCCGGCGTCCGCTTGTCGTGGTCGAGCCCGGTGTGGACGTCCCTCTGCGCGTCGAGCGCGCGTGCTCCGGTCCGCGCCATGGCGGTACCTCCAATTCGGTAAAGGGGTTGCCCGGATGGGGCTACCGTGGTGGGCGGCGGGCGAAACCGAAGTGGCGCGGAGGCGCCGGGCGCCAGAGCTAGCGCGCGAACTCCATCGCCTCGTCGGCGACCGGGCCGAGACGGAGATGGAGCACGTCGAGCGGGTAGTTCTGGGCCAGCCGCCACGGTCGCTTCGAGCCCTGCCGCGGGAAGCGGCCGATCCCGCGCAGCACGTAGCCGGAGTTGAAGTCGATCAGCGGCTCCGGCTCCACCGACGGGTCGGTGTTGCGGGGAGTGCAGATCCGCTCGCCGCGCTCGTCCATGTGGTTGAGCAGCCGGCAGAGGTACTCGCAGCACAGCTCGCACTTGAGCGTCCACGACGCGTTCGTGTAGCCGACCGCGAACGCCATGTTCGGGACGTCGCTGAGCATCAGGCCCTTGTAGGTCAGCGTGTCGGGCAGGCTCACCTCGCGGCCGTCCACGCTCATCGCGATGCCACCCAGCGGCAGCACGTTCAGACCGGTCGCCGTCACGACCAGGTCGGCCTCGAGCTCGGCGCCGGACTCGAGCCTGATCCCGCGCTCGGTGAACGTCGCGACCCTGTCGGTCACGATCGACGCGCTGCCGTCGCACAGCGCGTCGAAGAGGTCGCCGTCGGGCACCAGGCAGAGCCGCTGGTCCCACGGGTTGTAGCGCGGCGCGAAGTGCGGGTCGATCTCGTACCCGGGCGGCAGGCGGCCCTCCATCCGGCGCCGGATCACCCTCTTCATCAGCTCCGGCCGGCGGCGGCTGAGCTGGAAGCTGGCCATCGTCAGCAGCACGTTCTTCCAGCGCACGATCGGATAGACGAATCGCTGCGGCAGCCGCTTGCGCAGTGCGGTCGCGATCGGATCCCTGCCCGGGAGCGAGACCACGTAGCTCGGCGAGCGCTGGAGCATCGTCACGTGCGCGGCGCGCTTGGCCATCTCCGGGACGAGCGTGACGGCGGTCGCGCCGCTCCCGATCACCACCACGCGCTTGCCGGAGTAGTCCACGTCGTCGCTCCAGTGCTGCGGGTGCACGATCCGCCCGGCGAAGCGCTCGGCGCCCTCGAAGCGCGGGCTGTAGCCCTCGTCGTAGCGGTAGTAGCCGGTGCAGGCGAAGAGCCACGAGCAGGTCATCGTCAGCCGCTCGCCGGTGTCGGTGCGCTCGACCTGCACGGTCCAGCGCGCCTCGCCGGTCGACCAGGCCGCGCCGACGACGCGGTGGTGCAGGCGCACGTGCTCGTCGACCCCGTAGATCCGCGCGGTGTCCCGCACGTACTCGCGGATCGCCGGCCCGTCGGCGATCGCCTTCGCGTCCGGCCACGGGCGGAAGCGGAACCCGAGCGTGTACATGTCCGAGTCCGACCTGACGCCGGGATAGCGGAACAGGTCCCACGTCCCGCTGATCGCGCCGCGCGCCTCGAGGATCGCGTAGCTCTTGCCCGGGCACTTGTCCTGCAGGTGGTAGCCGGCGCAGACCCCTGAGAGGCCGGCGCCCACCACCAGGACGTCGACGTGGTCCTCGTGCATCGAAGCGACTATGCCACGGATGTACGAGAATGCCGCCCCCATGGGGGGCATGTCGATCGTGCGCCGGGCCGCGCGGCTCGCCGTCGTGCTCGCCGTCCTGCTCGCGCCGGCCGCCCGCGCCTCGCACTCCGAGCTCGCCGTGCGGCTCCCGCTCGACGAGCTGAAGGCGGACCACACGACGCCCGACGCCTCCGGGCACGGCTTCGACGGCAGCGGGTACGGGGTGGAGCTCACGGCGAACGCCTCGCGCTTCGGCCGCGGCCTCATCTTCGACGGCAGCACGAGCTACGTCACCCAGGTCCGCGACGCCACGCTCGAGCCCGAGCGCGTCACCGTGCTCGCGTGGGTGAACGGCCGCGGCGACCCCGGGCAGTCCAACCGCTACGTGATCGCGAAGGGCGCCACCGGCTGCTCGGCCTCGTCGTGGGCTCTGTACACGGGCGCGAGCGCGGGCCTCAGCTTCTACGTCTGGGACGGCGGGCACGTCTGGCAGTCGCCCGGCGCCGACCCGGACATGTGGCAGGACGGCAACTGGCACGCCGTGGCCGGCACGTTCGACGGCTCCACGGTTCGGCTGTACGTCGACGGCAGCGAGGTCGGCGCCGGGACGGCCGTCCCCGCCGGCACGCCGATCGCCTACGCCCTCCCGAAGCGCGACTTCATGCAGGGCAACTACCCGAACGCCGGGTCGTGCCCCGGGGTGGGGCCGTGGTACGGCGCCCTCGACGAGGTGCGTGTCTACAACCGCGCGCTCACGCCCGCCGAGGTCCAGCGGCTTCAGGACCCGAACGCGACCGAGCCGCCGCAGCTCGACGCGCCGTCCGGCCCGGCGGCGGCGCCGGCGGCGAGCAGCCACCGCCGCCCCCGCAGCCGCCGCTCGCGCAGTTCACCACGGCGAGGTCGAAGTCGGTCAGGGGCGCGAGCTGGCTCAGCGCGGCCGGCACGCTCACGCCGAGCGGGTCGCCGGTCGTCCGCTACCAGTGGGACTTCAACGCGGACGGCAGGTTCGAGGCCGACTGCGGGGCGGCCACCGCCGCCGTGTCGCACGCGTTCAGGAAGGCGGGCACGAAGACCGTCGGACTGCGGGTCACCGACGCCGCGGGCCTGACCGCCGACGCCACCCGCAGCTTCACGGTCTCGAAGACGGAGATCAACGTCGCGCGCTACGCCGAGACCGTCCACACCTGCGAGAACCCGGGGCCGAACTTCCAGCCCGACAGCAAGGACTGCGTCAAGACCTTCGCGTGGGGGATCGTCGAGGTCAACAGCCAGGGGGACGCGGACGACTGCTTCAAGATCGAGGCGCGCTCGAAGGGCACCGACGTCACGATCCGCGGCAGCGCGGCCGACGTGACGAGCACCCGCAGCTTCTACTACCGGGCATCGATCCGCGACGACGTCGCGATCAACGGCCTGGTCGTCCCGCTGCCGTCGAGCCAGGAGACCGTCTACGACTCCGGCACGAGCACGATCGCGGCCGGCATCCGCGACCTCACCGTCGGCCCATACCGCCTCGGCGAGGTGCCGCTGGCCAAGCAGATCCCGTTCAAGCTCGCGTCGAAGGGGCCGAAGAGCAAGTTCGAGCTCGGCTCGTTCGACCTCGAGAAGGTGCTCCAGCCGGTCTTCGGACTGAAGGCCGGCGCCTACGCCAAGCTCGCGTTCCTCGACCGCAAGACCGAGGCGCTGGTCGGCCTCAAGCTGCCGAGCGTGTTCAGCTTCCAGCCGTTCAAGAACGACCCGGCGCTGGGCGAGGTCGCGCTGATCGCCTCGAACCGGGAGGGGGTGAGGTACGACGGAGCGCGCCTGAGCCTGCCGTACGTCTTCGTCGGGCCGCTGCTCGTGGACAACCTCTTCTTCCAGTACCGCCTGAGCGACAACTCGTGGAAGGGCGGCGGCGGGCTGCGCATCGCGCCGCTGGCGCTGCCCGCGCTCGAGGCGGTGCCGCCGCCGCCGGACAACGGGTTCGCGATGCGCAACGGGCAGTTCGAGAGCGCCGGCGTGCGGCTCGACTTCCCGGTCGGCGCCCGCCCGCCGATCTTCCCGGGGGTCAGCCTGAGCAGCATCGGGGCCGCGATCGGCGTGAAGCCCACGCGCTTCAACGGCAACGCCTCGATCGCCGTCGGCGAGGTGGCCGACGTCAGCGGCCAGCTCTTCGCGGTCTTCGCCACGCCCGAGCGGCCGTACTACTTCCCCGAGGAGGGGCTCGGGGCCGGCCTCGGCCCGCTGGCGGGGCGCGAGCTCACGTCCACGTCGTTCGCGGTGGGCGGCACCGTCGGCCTGAAGGTCAAGCAGCTCGGCTTCGACGTGCCGCTCTACGAGGGCTTCGTGATCTATCAGTACCCCGACTTCGCGGAGTTCGGCGGGCAGATGGGCTTCGACCACGAGTACTTCACGCTGCGCGGCCGGGTCGGGGGGTTCATCCAGGTGCTCGCGAGGAAGTTCAACGTCGAGGGCAGCTTCGAGGCGTGCCTGCGCAAGCCGGTCAGCGTGTGCGCGCCGAGCGTCGGCGGCGTGGTCTCGAGCAAGGGGATCGGGTTCTGCACGGTCGTGCCGGTGCCGAACCCGCTGCCGATCGGCCCGCGGGCCATCCCCGTCCCCGCCGGGATCGGCTACGAGTGGGGCCAGGGCGTCCCCCAGGTGATGATCTTCTCCTGCGGCTACGACGGCTACAGGGAGGCGAACCCGAAGAAGGCGCAGGCCGGCGAGCAGGGCTTCACCCTCCCGGACGGCCTGCCCTCGGCGATGATCCGCGTGAGCTCCGGCGACGGCGCCCCCTCGGTCGTGCTCACGGGTCCGAAGGGGGAGCGGATCGAGGCCCCCGCGAGCGGCGACGGCACCTTCAACTCCGAGTGGGCGGTGGTCCCGGAGCCCGCCGAGAGGCGCACGCTGGTCGCGCTGCGCGCTCCGTCCGGCGGCCGCTGGACGGTCACGCCGATGGATGGGTCGCCGCCCGTGTCGGGAGTCGCGGTGGCCCGCGGGCTGCGCGATGTCGTGGTGAAGGGGCGGGTCTCCGGCAGCGGGGCGCGGCGCAGGCTCAGCTACTCGATCGCGAACCTCGGCGGGCGCAGGGTCAGCTTCCAGGAGCGCGGCGCGCGCACGTTCCGGGTGCTCGGCCGCGCGCGCGGGTCGAGCGGCGAGCTGGCGTTCACGCCCGGCGAGGGCGGCGCCGGGGCGCGGACGATCGTCGCGGTGGTCGAGCAGGACGGCGTGGAGCAGCGCACGCTGACGGTCGCGACGTACAGGGCGCCCGCCGGCGCGCGGCCGGGCCGGGCGCGCGGCGTGCGCGCGGTGCACCGCGGGTCGGGCGTGCGGGTGAGCTGGGGCAAGGTGCGGCGCGCGACGCGCTACGCCGTCTCGCTGGTGCTCTCGGACGGCCGCCGGCTCTTCCGGGTCACGCGCGCGCGGCGGCTCGACTTCGCGGGGATCGGGAACGCGGGCGGACGCGCGACGGTGACGGCGCACGCGGCGAACGGGCGCCAGGGTCCGGCGGCGGCCGCGCGGCTGGCGCGCGTGCGGCGGCGCTGAGCGGATGCGGTCGCTGGGGG
The DNA here is from genome assembly GCA_036389835.1 of Thermoleophilaceae bacterium. Lineage (GTDB taxonomy): Bacteria > Actinomycetota > Thermoleophilia > Solirubrobacterales > Thermoleophilaceae > AC-37. The sequence continues at coordinate 46,713 of DASVWC010000110.1, forward strand.
TCGCCGGGGCGGCGGCGGTGCTCGCGCTCGCCGGATCGGGAGCGGCCGGCGCCAAGTCGCCGCCGAAGCTGGCCAACGGCTGCGTGACCGTCGCCTCGGCGCTCGACGGGCGCTTCGTGACCGCCTCCGGGGCGGACGCCTACGCGGCGAGCGGCAAGCGTGCCGCGGGCGCGCTGCCGTTCTACCTGAAGCCGACCGGGCTCGGCACCTACCTCGTGCACGACCGCGACGGGCGCCTGCTGAGCGCCGGGGACGGGCCCGCCGTGACCCGCGGGCAGGCGCCGGGGCCCGCGGCGGAGTGGGCGCTGCGGCGGGCGTCGGCGGGCTACGCGCTGCGCTCCACGGCGACGGGCCGGGCGCTGGCGGTCGCGCGCGACACGCGGGCGCTCTTCGCCGCCGAGCCCAACAGCGCCGGGCGCGGCGCGCGGTTCCGGCTCGCGGCGGCGCGCGGCTGCCGCACGTACCCGGAGGCGGGGCTGGGCGCGCGCGGCAGGCCGTTCCGCGGGCGGCTGCGCGACGGCAGCGTCTTCGGCTGGGCCGACCCGCACATGCACGCGACCGCCGACCTGCGCGCCGGCGGGCTCGTGATCTCGGGGACGAGCTTCGACCGCTTCGGCGTGACCGAGGCGCTCGGCCACGACGCCGACGTGCACGGCGAGGACGGCAGCCTCGACGTGACCGGCAACCTGCTGCGCTCGGGCAGCCCGGCCGGCACCCACGACACGCAGGGCTGGCCGAGCTTCGCGGGCTGGCCGGCGTTCGACACCTACACGCACCAGCAGGTCTACTACCGCTGGCTCCAGCGCGCGTGGCTGGCCGGCCTGCGGCTGCTGGTGGCGCAGGTGGTCGAGGACGAGCCGCTCTGCCGGATCGAGCCGCGCCAGTCGCACTCGTGCGACGAGACGGCGACGATCGAGCTCGAGGTCCAGCGGCTGCGGGCGCTCCAGGACTACGTGGACGCGCAGAGCGGCGGTCGCGGCCGCGGCTGGTTCCGGCTCGTCTACAGCCCGCGCGCGGCGCGGCGCACGATCGAGCGCGGTCAGCTCGCGGTGATCGTCGGGGCCGAGTCGTCGAACCCGTTCGGGTGCAGCCAGTACCGCGGCCAGCCGAACTGCGGGCGCGAGGACGTCGACCGCGGCATCGCCCACCTGCGCCGCCTCGGCGTGCGGACGCTGTTCCCCGCGCACTGGGTGGACAACGCGCTCTCGGGGGCGGCGCTCGAGGGCGGCGACAAGGGCGTGTTCATCGGCGCGATGCAGGCGAGCTACACCGGGCAGTTCTTCCGCACCGGGCCGTGCCCGGAGCCCGAGCAGGGCGAGGAGGTGCAGCCGGCGGCGCCCGAGGAGCTCGGGCCGCTGGCAGCGCTGCTGAGCGGCTCGCCGGAGCAGCCGCCCGCGTACCCGCCGGGCAAGCAGTGCAACGTCCGCGACCTCACCGAGCTCGGGGCGTACGCGATCGGCCGGCTGATGGACGCGCACATGCTGATCGAGGTCGACCACCTGAGCGAGCTCGCGCGCCGCCAGGTGCTCACGATCGCCGAGCGGCGCGGCTATCCGCTCGTCTCGAGCCACACGCACACCGGCGGGCTCTGGACGGAGTCGGAGCTGCGCCGGCTGTACGCGGTCGGCGGGTTCGCCGCCGCCACGGTGGACGACGCGCCGAAGCTGCCGGGCAAGGTGCTGGGCCACCGGCGCCTGACGGCGCGGCGCCCGCTCCCGGTCGGCCTCGCGACCGACACCGGCGGGTTCGCGGCGCTGCCGGGCCCGGACGCCACGCCGGGACGCGCGCCGCTCGCCTACCCCTTCACCTCCTACGACGGCCGCGTGCGCTTCTCGCGCGAGAAGACCGGCGAGCGCTCGTTCGACCTCAACCGCGACGGCGTCGCCCACTACGGGCTGATGCCCGACCTGCTCGCCGACGTGCGCCGCCAGCGCGACGGCGAGCGCGCGCTGAACGTGCTGTTCCACTCGGCCGAGGCGTACCTGCGGATGTGGGAGCGGGCGGCCGGGCGCTGACCGCGGGCTACGTGGGCCAGCGCACCGCGGCCACGAGTCGCTCGTAGGCCACCCGCTCGTCCTCCCAGATGGAGTCGACGGCCCCGGGCAGCTCGTCCTCGGTCGCGTCGAGCTCGCGCTCGAGCTCGCTGACGCGCGGCACGGCCTGCGCGTACTCGTCGGCGAGCGTCGCGACGGGCGCCGACCCCGCGCGCGTCGCCAGCTGGACGATCTTCCACGACGCCCACGCGGTCAGCGCCTCGACCGCGGCGTGCAGCTCCAGCATGGCCCGCCTGAGGTCGGCCTCCACGGAGTAGTCGCCGCTTCCGCCACCCCGGCGCCTGAGGGCGAGCAGCCACTGATGGGTGTAGTGCGCCTCGCTCGCGCGCGTCCTCATCTCGGCCAGGCCGATCACGATCGCCTCGGCCAGATCCTCCTCGCGCCGCTGCTGGCGCGCCTCCGCGTCGCTCCTGCGCTGCTCGCGCGCCGCGTACTGGGCGCCGAGGATCGCTGAGAGGGGCGCCAGCACCAGCGCCACCACCGCCGCGATCGCGGCGATCAGGCTGACCAGGTCGTCGTCGTCGGAGCCCCCCGCCGGCGCCCGCGAGCCGCCCGCCGCGAGCACGCAGGTGGCCGTCGCGCCGCCCCTGAGGGCCAGCGACGCGGGCGGGGCCGGGGGAACCAGGGCCGCGCAGGCGGCCGCGTAGTCCGCCAGCATCGCTCAGCCGCTGCGCCGGGCGACCAGCACCTGCGAGTACGACTCCTCGACGTCCTCGGGACTCGGGATCGCGAGCAGGTGCGCCCAGCTGCGGAGCTCGTCCGGGTCCTTCGTCGCCGCGAACGAGCTCGGCGCGGCCGCGATCTGGTGCTTGCGCTTGAGCTGGATCTCGCGCTTCATCAGGCGGGCGACCCAGCTCTGGCCGAGCCGGTACTCGATCTCGAACCCGGCCGACTCGAGCAGCCGGACGCCGCCGTCGAGGCTCCAGCGCTGCTTGTGGGCCGCGTTGGAGGGCAGCCCCTGCGCGTTAGTCGACTCGGCGCCGCGGATCGGGAACGAGCAGATGAAGGGCGACCCCGGCGCGAGCAGGGCCGCCAGCCGGCGCAGCGTCTGCTCCGGCGCGACCAGGTGCTCGAGCGTCTCGAACGAGACGGCCCCCGAGAACGACCCGTCGCCCGCGAGCGCCGGCGGGAGCTCGTGGTCCAGGTCGACCAGCCTGTAGGCGATCCGATCCGACGGGTAACGAGCGGCGGCGTAGTCCAGGATCTCCTGGTCGCCGTCGAGCGCGGTCACGTGCAGGCCCTCGCGGGCCAGCTCCGCCGCACCGAAGCCGGTGCCGCACGCGGCGTCGAGCACGCGGGTCGCACCCTCGGAGCGGAGCAGCTTCGCCGCGAAGAGGTAGCGGCCCAGGTGCTCCAGCGCGACCCACCAGTTGTGGGCCTTCGGCTCGAAGGCGTCGACCGCGTCCCACTGCTCGCCGGGCAGCACCGGATTGTCGACCCCCGTCACTCAGAACCTTCCTTCAAACCATTCCTCGTGCAGGAGCCTGACCTCCCGCTTCAGCAAGTGATGGCCGCTCGCATCGGCGATGGCCAAGGCTACCGCGAGCGAATCCGACGCAGCTCGATCGTTGTCGAGCAGGCCGGCGGCCGCCTTCACGACATGCGCGCGGCCCTCCTCGAGCCACCACCCGCCCGCGGCCGCGATCTCGAGGGCCCGGTCCGCGTACTCGACCGCGCGCTCGCGCTCGCCCTCGAGCTCGAAGGCGCAGCGCGCCAGGCCGATCAGCGCTTCGGCCTCCAGCCAGCGGTAGCCGGACTCGCGCGCGATGCGCAGGGCGGCCCCGTAGTTCTCCAGCGCGGAGTCGAGGCCGCGCCCCTCGCGGCAGACGTCGCCGCGAGTCCGGAGGAGGTGGCCCTCGTAGTCGCGGAACGACGCGGGGCCGGCGGCTATCGCAAGGGCCTCCTCGATGTCCGCGTGGGCCTCGACGGTGCGCCCGGCGCGGACCTCGAGGTCGGCCCGCACGCGCAGGAAGAGGCAGACGTAGCCGTCGTCGGAGTCGGCGCGCGCGCCATCGACGGCCCTGGTCAGCAGCGACCGTGCTTCCTTGTAGTCCCCCAGGCAGGCGCGCACGTACCCGCGGCGCCCCAGTACGCGATAGCCGTCGCGGTCCCCGGCGTCCCCGTTCCTCAGGGCCGCGCTCAGGCGCTCGGCCGCCTCCACGCACCTGCCGCCCTCGACCAGCACCTCCACCCCGTAGAGGGTCGCGCGGGCCCTGGCGCGCGAGCCCGGATCCGCCACGCTCGCCGCGCGGTCGAACGCCTGGACGGCCTGGTCGACCGTGGCGGTCTTCGCGGCGACGCGCCCGGCGTTGAGGTGCAGCTCGGCGGCCTCGGACGTGTCGAAGCTCGCCGCCCGCCTGCCGGCCGCCTCGAGCAGCGGCGCCGTGAGCGACTCGCAGATGCGGTAGTGGCCCGACCAGAAGAGCTGCCCCGAGACGGCCAGCCGGTCGAAGTAGAGCCGCGTCGCCGCGGCGTAGTCGCCCAGCTCCAGGTACTGCTGAAAGGCGGCGACGCCGGGGCGCGCCTCGCCGAGCGAGGTCGCCTCGCCCGGCCTCATCGCGCTCTCGTGGAAGGCCGCCAGCGTCCGGCGCGTGGCGGCGAGGTCGGCCGGTTCGTCGATCTCGAGGAAGTAGTCCGCGATCAGCGGGTGCGAGGTGAGCAGGCGTTCCTGGGGCGCGGATTCGACGTAGCCGATCAGCACGGTGCCCATCAGCTCCTGGACGGCGGCGTCGACCTCGTCTTGGTCGGACAGCCCGTGCGTCGCGTCGACCACCGCCGCCACCGCCTCGAAGCCGACGCCGGAGGGTGAGGCGGCGATCGCGACGAGGATCCGGCGCTCCAGGTCGGAGAGCAGCTCGACGTAGGCGTCGAGGATGGAGGCGAGCCGCTGGCCGTAGGTGGACCCCTTCGGCAGCGCTCGGAGCGTCGCGGCGCCGGCGATGTCACCGCCCCAGCGCGAGCCGATCAGGAACTCGGCGAGCGCCGCGAGGCTGAGGGCGTGGTTGGCGTACCGGTTCGCCACGCCGACGATCGTGCCGTCGTCGCCGGTTATCCCGCGCCCCCTGAGATAGCTGAGGGCGTCGGGGTCGCTCAGCGGCGGGAGGCGGTACTCGTCGTAGCCGCCGAGATCCACGAGGTCGAGCGGCTCGAGCCGCGACGTGAGGATGACCCTCGTCGAGCCGTCCTCGCCGGCGAGGACGGACTCGAGCAGCGCGAGCAGCTCGCGGGAGCTCAGGTGCCCGCGCCTGACCGAGCCCTCGGGCCCGAGCAGGTTCTCGAACTCGTTCAGGACGACGCAGGCGGATTGCGTCTCCAGCGCTTCCGCGAGGCGCGTGGCCTGCGCGTAGGGCGGGAGCGAGTCGGGCTCCGGGCCGTCGGGGGCGAAGAACTCGAGCGCGTCGCGGAGGAAGTGCTCGGGCGTCGAGCGCTCGAACGAGAACGTGAAGATCCGGCCCAGCTCCTCGTCGCCGTGCTCGTCGAGAAGCTCCTGCACGACGGTGCTCTTGCCCTCGCCGCCGACGGCGAGGACGGCCAGGACGCGGCAGCCCGGCGCGGCGAGGCGCGAACGCAGCTCGGCGACCTGGGCGGGTCGCGGGACGAAGCCCTTCGGCCGCGGGCGCGGATGCACCTCGCGCCTGGCCGGCGAGCTGCGCGGCGGATCGCCGGGCAGATGGAGCGGCTGGCGAGGGGCGGCGGACGCCCGTTGCGGCGGGTGTCGAGGGGCCGGCGGCGTGGTCGAAAGCGTACGTGCCGCGCGCCGCTCTCACGGCTCCACGCCGGGTGTCATGAAGGTCGTCCAGTCCACCACGCCCTGCGCTACCAGCGAGCGGGGCTGCGCGCTGGGGCCGAGCGACGCCGTGTCGAGCGCCGTGTCGAGCGCCTGCGTGGGGCCGAACGCCAGCCCGTTGGGGTACTGCGGCCAGTCGCGGAGCAGCGCCACCAGGCAGCCATAGACCTGAAGCCGGGCGGCTCCGGCGTACACGCGCATGGTCGGATAAGACGCCGCCTTCACCTGCGGCGCGTCGGCGGATGCGCGCAGCTCCCAGTACGACTGGCCCGTGATCGGGGCTCCGGTCGCGAGCGTGTAGGCCCCCTGGCTGGCCTGGCTGAACGCGGTGACGAGCCCCGCCGGCGCCGTCGGTCCCGAGAGCAGGCGGGCGTTCGCGGAGGGCATCTGGAAGAGGTACAGGCCGGACTTGCCGTCGAACACCCGGAGCGCATTCGTGGCCGGCTGCACGCGGTAGAGCCGCGGCGCCGAGGCGCTCGAGTCGGCGCTGTTGTCCAGCAGCCAGAGCTTGACCGCCGAGACCGCCGGAGCCCTGCCGAGCGCATGGCCGCGCGCCTCGAACTTCGGCGCGAGCGTGGCCAGCCCCTGGGCGGTCAGGTACTGCTGGTCCGCGAGCGGCAGCGCGAAGAGCGGCGCCCCCTCGGTGGTCGCCACCACGGCGTCGACGAGCAGCGCGCCCTGGAGGGTGGCGTCGCCGAAGTTGGCCCCGTGGAGCAACGAGCGCTCCAGCGAGAACGCCGTGCCGCTCGCGCCCGGGCCGACGGCGCAGCGGCCGAACCGCGCCTGGATCAGGACGCAGCCGCTCAGATCGGCTCCCGAGAGGTAGGCCTGCGTGAAGTCGGTGCCCGTCAGCAGGCTGCCGGCGAGCACGGCGCCGCCGAGGTCGGCGTGGTCGAGCGTGGCGGGCGCCGCGTGCCACTGCACCCCGCGCAGGTCCACCCCGGCGAGGCTCGCGCCGGGCGCCTTCGTGCCCTGGCAGATCGCCCCCGTCAGGGTCGCCGGCGGCTGACCGCCCAGGAAGACGTCGATCGACTTGGCGGCGTTCATGGCCAGCACGTAGGTGCCGGCGGCGTCGGCGATCTCCCAGCGTGCGCCCTTGCGGACGACGGTCACCGGATCCTGGTCGGAGAGCTTGACTCCCTTCGCGGCACACGCCGCGACCAGGCCCGGCTGCGGGTAGGGGCGGCTGTCGAGCTCGTCCGCGAAGGTCGCGGCGAGCGAGAAGAGGTACGCGTTCGATCCGAGCTGGGCCCGGGTCAGGTCCGCGCTCGAGAGGTCAGCGCGGGCGAAGGACCCACCCTGTGCCCTCACCCCCTGCAGCGAGGCGCCGCGCAGGGTGGTCCCGATCGCGATCGCACCCGTCAGCGTGGCGCCGTCGAGCTGGGCGCCGTCGAGATGCGCCCCGGCCAGGATCGCGCCGCCGGCCTGAGCCCCGCTCAGGACGAGGTTGCGCAGGTCGGCCCCGGTGAAGTCGCCGGTGCCGAGGTTCGCGCCGCTGCAGTTCAGGCCGGGCGTGCGCTCGCCCCCGAGCGTCGCGCGTCTGGCCGAGCAGCCCGTCAGCACGATCTCCTTCGCGCTCTTCGGCCTCCCCCAGGCGAGGTCGTCGAGCGTGGCCCCGGAGAGCCGGGCCCTGTCGAGCACCGCGCCGTCGCAGGTCACGGCGCTGAGCGTCGCGCGCGAGAGATCCGCCCCGGTCAGGTCCACGCCCGAGAGGTCGCCGCTCAGCACCGCGTCAGAGAAGTCCGCGCCCGGGGCCGACTTCGACCGCACGATCGCGTCGAGTGACGGGGTCACCTGGAGCGGGGCGAACGTGTCGAGGGTGGTGTCGCTCGGGTTGACCGTGAGCACGGGCGTGAGCGTGCCGACGGTGTAGACGACCGTCGCCAGCCCGGTGGTGGTCTTGACCTGCATCTGCCGGCCCGGCGGGTTGCCGCCGAGCACGATCGGGACCGCCTGGGCGCGGTCGGGGGTCAGGAGGAGCCATCCGACGTCCTCCCTGAACCCCACCCAGAGGAGGTTGCCGAGCTGCATCCGCAGCGTCCCGTCCCCCTGCGCGTAGAGGATGCAGCGCTCGCCAGCGGTCACCTCCGTCGCCGCCATCCCGGGGAACTGGGGCTTGTCGGCCTCGATGCCGGCGGGCAGCTCTATCCCCGACTTCGGCGTCCAGGCCGTGACGTAACGACCACCCGTGGTCGAGCCGAAGGCGACCTTCCCGGCGAAGCGGCCCGGTCCGCCGGCCACTACGCGGGCGGCGCCGCGGGCTTCTTGAACTCGACCTGCGCGAGCACCGACACGTAGCCCTCCTGGACGCTGAGCTGCGCCTTGTCGAACAGGAAGTGGAAGCCCTGCATGATCGGCAACGGCACGCCGGCCCCGCCGCCGATCTTCCCGAGCTCGGTGTCGTACGGCAGCTCCCCGGCGTTGTTCCACAGGAACCCGAAGCTCGGGCCGTCGATGTGCGGGATCGTGGTCGAGACGAACTTGGCGACCGCCCTCGCGTGGCCGAAGGAGAACTTCAGCGTCTGGGCGCCGCCGCTGACCCCCAGCCCGAGGTTCCGCAGCACGTCGATGCGGTCGACGTCGAAGATCATGTTCGGCGGGTCGGGGTCGCCGGTCTGGATCGTGATCGTGAACTCGAGGTCGTGCGCCACGACCATGCCGGTGGTCTGGCCGGCCTGCTTGATCTTCGTGACGTAGCCGGCGTCGGTGACGCGGGCGGCCTTCAGGTCGGCGTCGAGGTCCGCCTCGGCGACGTAGTTCTCGCCGTCGATGCCGCCGAGCTGCTTGTAGACCGTCGGGGGGAGCTTGTCCTTCAGCGCGGCCATCACGTCCGCCGAGAACACCCACACGACCTGGAAGGACGTCTTCGGCGCCTCCTTGGGGGCGATCTTCGCCTGCATCGCGAGCCCGGAGTACGGCTTGAGCGCCGGGACGACGTTGGTGTAGTTGTTGACGTGGAGGACGTCCGGATCGGGCAGGTCGTGCGGGTCCACCGTGACGTTCAGCAGCCCGGCCTTGAAGAAGGCCCAGTTGAGGGCGTCGAACTCGTAGCTCGACACGTATGCCCGGAGGTGGTTCGCGTCGGTCGGCGCGGGCGGGACCGGCAGCGCCGCGGGCGGCTTGCCCGGGTAGCGCTCGCCCTTGTACGTGACCGCGCCCGTCACCCCGATGGCCAGGCCCTGGTCGCCGGGGAACGTGAGGCCGGAGTCGCCGACGGAGAAGTCGTACGCGATGTCCGCCGTCAGGTGCCCGCTGGCGGGGATCGACTTGAACAGCGGGCCGAACAGCGCGGCGATCGGCGTCTTGAAGTCGATGGACGAGACCGCGTTCGCCGTCGCGTCGGACACGTGGCTCGCGAAGCACTGCTGGTCCTCGTTCTGGATGACGCTGGCGGGCGGGACGTTGGGCGTCACGCCCGAGGGCGCCGCGTTGACCCCGATCACCGTCACGTCGTACGCGTTGGAGGAGCGGTCGTACTCGAACCCGAGCGTGATCTGGATGCCCAGCCGGTCGAAGTGCGGGCGGTATGCGAAGGGGCCGGCGGTCTTGTCGAAGGGCGTGCAGTGCCCGAACCTGCCGGTGCTGCAGGCGTTGTCGTGGAAGCTCTCGCTCCAGGTGTAGGTCGCGTCGAAGTTCGACACGCTCATCGGGACCTGGAAGTGGCCACCGGCCTGCTGGAGCAGCCCGCCGAACGTCGGCGCGAACCCGCTGAACCCGCCCTGCGACAGGTCGATCTTGATCTTGGAGAAGTCCTCGTAGCCGCCGACCTCGGGCTTGCGGAAGTCCGGCGCGGTGAACGAGCGGGGCGGCGGCGCGAGCCGGCCCAGCGCCCCCACCAGCTCGGTGGCGAGCAGGGCCTGGCCGAAGTACGACACCCCCACTGGGCCGATCGCGACGGTGATCGCCTGCATGCTCGCCTCCTCCTCAGGCAGACAGCGAGTAGACCTGGAGGCCGTCGCCGCTGCGGTAGACGTCCCAGACCGACGCCCCGTCCTTCACCTGCCAGGCGCCGTTCGGCGCAAGCGTCGTGACGAACGCCTGGTTCGACAGCCGGATCGAGTGCGCGGCGAAGTCCTGCTGGACCGCGCCGATGTTGGGCTGCGCGTAGCCGGCCTGCCTGCCGAGCGGCAGCGTGAAGAGCGGCGGCGTCGGGGTCCAGTGGGCCACGCCGGGCTGCGGGTCGCCGTTCGGCCCGTGCACGGTCTCGTACGTGAGCGCGTAGAGGTTGCGCCAGATGTCGACGGCCAGCTTCCCCGCCACCACGTTCTGCGGCGTCTTCGACTTGCTCGGGTCGGGCGTGCGGAAGACCCAGCTCCCGTCCGGGCCGTAGACGTCGAGCAGGTAGTCGCTCGGCTCCGTCCCGTTCTGCTGGTGGCTGAGCACGTAGACGTAGCCCTGCGCCTCGACGGCGAGGTCGAGGTGCGTGAGCACGCGGTCGCGGAGGCCCTTGAGCGCGAAGAACGAGGTGCAGTTACGCACGGCCGTGCGGCCTGCGGTGCTCGACGGCTCGAGCTTGAAGGCCGCGCCGCTCACGCCGTCCACGACGAGCCAGCGCTGGCCCGCCTTCTCGGCCCGTATCTCGGGACGACCGATCCGCGGGTAGACCGAGATGGCGCCGTCCTCGGCCAGGAGCTGCCAGCTCGCCTGCCGGGGGTCGGTGATCGTCCACGAGCTGCCCGCCTTCGCGACCTTGATCTGAGTGCTCGCGCTCGGGTCCTCCATGTGCTCCGGGTCGTAGGCGAGCAGGATCTGGTTCCTGGCGAGCTCGGCGATCAGCGGGTCCTTCTGCGGCTGATAGCGGGCCGAGTCGAGCTGCGCGGCGAACGACGCGTCGATCGTGCAGAGCAGACCGGCGCCCGCGTCGTGAAGGGCGTCCTGGAGCGCATCCGGCACCTCGCCCTTGTCCAGCGTCGGGGCGACCGCGGCCGTGTCGAGCTCGAACAGCACGGGCCCCGGCGTGAAGCTCGGAACGGGGTTGCCCTTCGTGTCGAAGGCCTGGACGCGGCTGTTCAGGGTCTCCAGCACGAGGATGCGCCCGTCGGGCGCGACGGCGAGCGCCGCCGGGCCCTGCATCAGTCCCTCGCGCAGGCCCTGGCCCGAGACTGAGAGCGCCATCGGCGCCCTGTCGTCGGTCGTGGGGGCGCCGGGGAGCGGGAGGATCATCAGCTTCCGGTTCTTCCAGGAGCAGGCGATGATCGCGTTGCTCGGGTGCACGGCCGCGGCGTCCACGTTCTCGAGCGGGAAGCTGCCCCAGCTCTTGAGGTCGTGGGCCCCGAGCCCGAAGGTCGCCTGGCTGCCGTCGAGCAGGACCTGTCGCAGGTGCATGCCGCCGCCGCGCGGGTCGACCACGAAGTTCGTCTCGTCGATCCGGTCGGTTGAGTTGGTGGACGGGGCGTAGGCGAGCGCGGGCCGGTTGGTGAGACCCACGTCCGCGCGGATCCGGCGCGAGCCGGGCTCGGCGAGCACCGAGAGGTTCTGGAGCGAGTAGAGCTGCGCGTTGGAGGGCGGCGAGGACGGGCTGTCCGGCGGCAGGTTCTGCCCCGACGAGCGCCAGGCGTAGCCGAGCTGGAAGGCGCTGTTGTTGAGCGTCGCCCCGACCAGCTCGCAGAGCGTGCCGGAGGCGCCGCAGTCGAGCGCCGCGCTCGTGGCGGCGGGGGGCGCGCCGCCGGGCTGCCAGGCGAAGGCCCCGCCCGCGTAGGCGATCCGCTCCTTGAACACGTACTGGGTGTCGCCGGCGAGCGGCACGAGGCTCTCGCTGATCGTGTGGTCGCCGAGGTCGAGCGACGTGCCCTTGTTCGGCCTGGCGGCGGTCCAGTCGCTCTGCCAGGCGCCGGCAAGCCAGCCGCTCGCGCTGTAGACGCCGAACAGGATCCGGAACTGGCCGTCGGCGGGGATGTCCTTGAACGTGACCGGGACCCGCTTCGCGCTGGCTCCCTTCGGGAGCTCGCCGTGGAGCAGGCGCGACGTCCCGTCCTTGTACATCAGGGTCGCGTACCAGCGCTCGGCGATCGCGGGCCAGATCGCGGTCTCCGGCCGGCCCGACTCGCCGTGCTTGGGGTCCGGGTGCAGGTTGACGCTCACGTCGATCGCGCGCGAGCAGGTGACGCGGACGGTCGCGGGCGAGGCCAGCACCTCGGCCGTCGTGATCACCATGCCCTCGACGTTCATCAGCGCCGCGGCACCCTTGAAGACCCAGCCGACCGGCCCGAAGGCGGACGAGATCGCGGCGGCCGTGACCTGTCCGGCGAGCCACTCGGCGAACGCCTCCATCCCGTGCTTGAGCGCCATGCTGGCGACCGTGTCCGCGAGGCTGATCAGGTACTTGGAGCTCTTCTCGATCGCGGTGTAGCTGGCGATGCCGGCGGTCGCGAGCGAGCCGCCGATCGCGATCAGCGCCTTGACCGTGTCGGGATCCTTCATGATCCGCTCGTAGGTCTTCGTGGCCGTGAGCTTCTGGCCCAGGACCATCAGGAAGACCGGCACGCCGTAGTTCCAGAACCCGGTCAGGAGCGCGCCCCGCCAGCTCACGTCGGGGTCCCAGTCGGAGGTCCCGAGGCTGCCGAACATCAGCGTCACGCCCGCGTGGCCCTCCAGGTTGAGCTTGAGCGTGGTGGGGTCGATCGGGCAGGGGATCCCGGCGATCGAGTTCGCGGCCGAGAGCTGCTCGAGCAGGTGGGCGTTGCCCACGGGGGCCTTGTTCTCGTCGAGCAGGTAGTAACCGACGTAGAAGGTCCGGTTGTGCCAGTTCCGGACGTTGATCGTGAAGTTGTCCGACGAGTCCACCGTGATCGTGCTCGCGGTCGCGCCGATCCCGAAGTGGATGGTCTCGTCGTCGACGGTCCACTTGTAGGCGGGCGCGCCGGCCGGGGCGGCCTCGGCCACCACGTCGGCGGCGTCCTTGACGAGGACGCTCGTGCCGGGCGTCGGGGTCCAGGTGTGGTCGCTCAGACTGCGGTCGTCGGCGGCGCTGCGGCAGGCGCCGGCGAGCGGCGTCACGGCCATGTCGAGCACGGGCTGCTTGACGTCCCAGGAGTAGAGCTGCTGGTCCTTGCTGAAGCCCTTGCCGGTGTCCTTGTCCTTGAGGTCGAAGTCCGCCTTGATCGGCTTGTCGTCCTTGTCCCGGCACTCGACGACCGGCGACCAGTCCGCGTCCTTGTCGAGCATGCGTGCGAGCGCCTGGATCGCGTTGTACTGGTCGGGGTCAACCGCGGGGTCCGGGAAGACGTGGTCGTGGCGGACGACCGTGGCCGTCGCGGGCTGGATGCTGGCCAGGTTCGGGTGGTGCTGGACGAACGTGGCGGCGGTCTCCTCGGTCGTGACGAGCCGCTGCGCGTGGAGGAGGACCTCGATGGCCTCGTCCGGGTCCTCGGGCAGCTCCTCGACGCCGAGGGCGGCGAGCTTCCCGCTGTGGACGCGCGGCTTGTCCGTCAGGTTCGCTCGGTGGTTGAGGCGGAGGTGCTCCACCGAGTGCCGCGCGTAGAGCGCGAAGGTGCGGCGGTGGTAGGCCTCGAGGTGGGCCTCCGGCAGGTGCATGGCCATGAGCACGCACTGGTCGAGATGGACGTCCGGCGGGGTCGGCCGGACGACCTGGACGAAGCGAATCGAGTCGTCGTCGAAGTGCTCGTCCGCGACCTCGGCGGAGTGGCTGAAGCGGAGGCGGGCCTGGTCGGAAAGAGCGCCGAGAGCCACGTTGGCGGCGCCTGCCTGCGGCGGACCCTCGGGACCGTGGGCTCTGAGCTCGTAGTGACTGGAGCCGAGGACCTGGACCCTGAGTTCGTCAGGGTCGGGCACATGGCGAAGATCGAAGTGGAAGAGGGCCATCGAACCACCTCCAGTCGACGAGTCACGGCGATCATCTACGGCCCGCGCGCCCAGGTCAACCCCGATTCGACGTTGGTTGCGGGGGAGGGAAATCTCCGGAGCGGACGGCGGGTCTCGACCGCGCGCTCTAGCGCCGCGTGGCGACCACGGGGACCGTCACGCGGGACGCGACGCGGCCGCCCTCGATCAGCTCGACCACGACCTGCAGCTTGCCCGCGCGCAGCCCGCGTGGAAGCGGCAGGCGCAGCGTGTGCCGGCCGGCGGCCAGCTTCCGGCTGGTCCGGCTGAGCGCGCGTCGCTTGGCGCCGGCCGCCGGCTGGAGCCGGGCGGCGACCTTCAGGCGGCGCGCGAGGTCGAGGCGTATCGCGAGATTGCGACGGCCGCGCGGCGGCACGGTCAGCCGTCGCGGCTTGACCCCGAGCACCCGCCCCGGGCGGGTGGGCTGCGTGACCGTGCCGCCCCCGGGGCCGCCGCCCGCCGGCGGCCGGGCCGAATCGGGCAGCAGGCGTCCAATTCGGTCGCCGTTCCGCTCCGTGAACCACAGAGCGCCATCCGGTCCGGTCGCGATCCCGCCTGGCCCGCTGTCGGGATTCGGCAGGGGGAACTCGGTGATCACGCCGCCGGGGGTGACCCGGCCGATCGCGTCGCCCGCCGCGTTCGACTCGGTGAACCAGACGGCCCCGTCGGGCCCGGCGGCTATGCCCCAGAGGGACGTGCCCGCGCGCGGGAGCGAGAAGCTCGCGACCTGCCCGCCGGTCGTAACTCTCGTGATCCGCGCAACGCTGAGCTCCGTGAACCAGATCGCCCCGTCGGGCCCGGCTGTGAGCTGGAACGGGTCAATGCCGCGGTCGAGCGAGTACTTGCGGATCGTGCGCGGCCCGCTCGACGGGATCCGTCCCACGACGTGCTCGCTCTTGTTGGTGAACCACATGCCGTCGTCGGGGCCGAGAGTCGGGCCGCGGCTCGCGTGGCCGCCGGGGATACCCGCTCCGTCGATCTTCGTGCACTCGTCCGGCTCGAGGTTGGTCCCCAGCGAGCAGATCTCCTAGTACGCCTCGTCACGGGCAGGCGAGGCCGCGCTCGTGACGATGATCGACACGGAGAACCACGGCCTGCCGTCGGGGGCGACGGCTATGTGCTCGGGTGACCGCACTCCGGTGGAGCAGGTCGGGGCGCAGGTCTGGGTCGACACCTCCTGGGCCCGCCCGTCGAGCTCCAACCGGCCCACCTGGCTGGCCAGGTTGTCGGTATAGAAGAGGGCGTCGGGACCGGCTGCGATGGCCCGCGGAGCGCCGTTCGGCTCGGGTAGCGCGAATGCGCTCACCCGGCCGTCGATCGTGATCCGCCCGACGCGCCGGAGCCCCGGCTCGGTGAACCAGAGGGCGCCGTCCGGTCCGGCGACGATCTCCTGCGGCTCGCTCCCGTCGGCGACGCGGTACTCCGTGATCGTGGCCGCACCCGCCGCCGCCGCGCAGGCCGTGCAGAGGGCCACCGCCACGAGGAGGACGCCTGCGGCCCTGAGCATCTAGCGAGCGTACGCCCGCACCGGCGCCCGCGCGCCAGGTCTCGCCGGGGTCCCAGCCGGGTCGAGTTCAGGGTGCGGTTTCAGGGTCCGTCCCCGATGAGCGCGCGGCACCGTCGCTGGAAGATCGCGCCATGTCAGCGACCCAACCAGGAGGGAATCGACGTGGCTAGACATCTCTATCGACTCGGTGGGTGGGCATTCGACCACCGCCGCCTCGTGCTCGCGGGGTGGGCGCTGGTGCTCGCCGCCGTGCTGTTCGCCTCGAGCGCCTTCAGCGGGACGTTCTCGACCAAGTTCGAGGTCCCCGGGACCGAGTCGCAGCGCGCGCAGGACCTGCTCCACGAGAAGTACGCCGGCGCGGGCGGCGCCTCCGCGCGCGTCGTCTACGAGGCGCCGGAGGGCGAGAAGCTCACGGACCCCGAGAACGAGGCGGCGATCATGGAGTCGGCGCAGCGCGCCGGCGAGGCCAAGGACGTGACCAAGGTCATCGACCCGTTCACGGCCCACGCGATCAGCAAGGACGGCCGGATCGGCTACGCCGACGTGATCTACCCGATGCCGGCCGACGAGGTCGACGACACCGCGCGGGACGAGCTGGAGAAGAGCGCCGAGCCGGCGACGGCCGCCGGCATGGAGGTCGAGTTCGGCGGCGGCCTCGTGACCGACGAGGCCGAGGCGGGCTCCGAGAAGCTCGGCATGATGATCGGCTTCCTGGTCCTGGCTATCACGCTGGGCTCGCTCGTCGCCGCCGGCCTGCCGCTGCTCACCGCGATGCTCGGCGTCGGCATCTCCGTCGGTGCGATCACCGCACTGACAGGCGCCTTCGAGCTGACCGAGACGGCGCCGACGCTGGCCACGATGCTCGGCCTGGCGGTGGGCATCGACTACACGCTGTTCATCCTGTCCCGGCACCGCACGCAGCTGGCCGCGGGCATGGACCCCGAGGAGTCCACGGCCCGGGCGGTGGGGACGGCCGGGTCGGCCGTCGTCTTCGCGGGCCTCACCGTGGTCATCGCCCTGTCGGGCCTCGCGGTCGTCGGCATCCCGTTCCTGACCGTGATGGGCGTGGGCGCGGCCGGGGCCGTGCTGGTGGCCGTCCTCGTCGCCCTCACGCTGCTGCCCGCGCTGCTCGGCTTCGCCGGCGCGCGCCTGGCCCCCCGCCCCGGCTCACGTGCCGCCCGCCGCGAGCTGGCCGACGCGCAGGAGACCACCGGCGTCGGCGGCTCGATGGGTGCCCGCTGGACGCGGCTGATCACCCGGCGCCCGCTGCTGACCGTGCTCGCCGTCCTCGCGGGGCTCGTCGTCCTGGCGATCCCGGCCCCTCAGCTGCAGCTCGCGCTGCCCG
>DASVWC010000111.1:0-80001 GCA_036389835.1 Thermoleophilaceae bacterium
CGCGCGCGCGTTCGAGTCGGTCGCGGCCACGGCGGCACGGTCCGCGTCGAACGCTCTCACCGGCGAGAAACCGAGCTTCGACGCCGCGATCGCAAGCACGCCCGAACCGCAGCCGAGGTCGGCGAACGAGCCCTCCGGCTCGAGCTCGAGCAGGAGCTCCAGGCAGAGCCGGGTGGTCGGGTGGGTGCCGGTCCCGAACGCCTGGCCCGGGTCGATCACGATCTCGTGCACGCCCGGCCGGACGGCCTCCTGCTCCCACGGCGGTCGCACCCACAGCCGCCCGCCGATCAGCACCGGCACGTGGAAGCGCTTCCAGCGCTCGGCCCAGTCGTCGGGCACCGGCTCGCCGCGGACCATCACCCGCGCGCCCCCCACCTCGGCCGGCCCCTCGGGGAACGACGGCAGCTCCCCGGGAGCCCCGTAGAGGGCGAACTCCACCCAGCCGTCGCCCTCCACCTGCTCGAGCCCCGAGGGGGCGAGCTCGAGCAGCGCGGCCAGCACCCGCTCGGCGGCCTCGGCGGGCGCGCGGAGCGAGAGGCGGATCAGCGGAACGCCCGCCGCATGCGCTGGAAGAGCGAGCCCTCCTCCTCGCTCTCGCTCAGGTTGTCCTCGGTGAGCGTGCCGCGGAAGCGCTCCAGCAGCTCGCGCTGCTCGCGCGACAGGTTGCGCGGGATCACGACGTTGATCAGCACGCGCTGATCGCCGCGGTCCCCACGGCGGAGCGAGGGCATCCCCTTGCCGCGCAGTGCGACGATGGTGCCGGCCTGCGTGCCGGGGGCGATCTCGATGGTCTCGGGCCCGTCGAGGGTCTCGACCTCGACGGTCGTGCCGAGGGCGGCGTCGGGCGCCGAGATCGACAGCGGGTAGAGCAGGTCGTTGCCGTCCCGCACGAAGCGCTCGTCCTCGGTCACGCGCACGAGCACGTACAGGTCGCCGGGCGGGCCGCCGCGCTCGCCGGCGTGCCCGCGGCCGCTGAGGCGGATCCGCTGCTCGTCGGCGATCCCGGCCGGGATGTCCACCGACAGCGTGCGCCGCGCCGCCCGCCGGCCGCGGCCGCGGCACTCCTCGCACGGCTGCCGGGGGATCTTGCCGTCGCCCCCGCAGGCGTCGCAGACGACCTGGCGCACGAGCTGGCCGAACGCGGTCCGCTGCACCGCGCGCAGCTGGCCGGCGCCGTCGCAGCGGGTGCAGGTCTCGATCGGCGTGCCCGGCTCGGCGCCGTTGCCGCGGCAGTGCTCGCAGATCTCGACGGCGTCGTAGTCGACGTCCACGCTGGTGCCGCGCGCCGCCTCCTCCAGCGAGATCTCCACGGCCACGGCCACGTCGCCGCCCTGGGTGGCCGAGCTGCGCATCCCGCCGCCGAACGGGGAGTCGCCGCCGAAGAACGCGTCGAAGATGTCGCCGAACGACCCGAACCCCGAGAAGCTCGACGAGTAGCCGCTCGACTGGAGACCGTCGTGACCGTAGCGGTCGTAGACGCCGCGGCGCTCGGGGTCGGTGAGCACCTCGTAGGCCTCGGCCGCCTCCTTGAACTTCTCCTCGGCCTCGGGGTCGTGCTGGTTCACGTCCGGGTGCAGCTCGCGGGCCAGCCGCCGGAACGACTTCTTGATGTCGCGCTCGTCGGCCCCGCGCGGGACGCCCAGCACGTCGTAGTAGTCGCGCTTCATTCGTCGTAGAGGTCGCCGACGAAGCGCGACAGCTCAGCCGCCGCCTGCCGCACCGACGCGATCGCCGTCGGGTAGTCCATCCGGGTGGGCCCCACGACGCTCACCGTGCCGAGGTTGCGCCGCGGGATCCCGTAGTTGGCCGCGACCACGCTCCAAGAGCGCAGCTCGGGGGCCTCGTTCTCGGTCCCGATCCGCAGGTACACGCGCGGCTCCTCGAGCGCGCTGCGCAGCATCGACAGCAGCACCACGCGGCGCTCGAGCACCTTCATCAGGTCGTTGATCTGGGAGAGCTCCTGGAGGCGGTCCTCCGACATCAGGCGCGCCGTCCCGCCCACGTAGAGGTCCTCGTGCGCGTGCTCGTCGAGGTCGGTGAAGGCACCCTCGAGGCTCGTGAGGAAGTCGCGCTCGGGGCCGGACAGCTCGGGCGAGCGCAGCTTGGAGTGCAGCATCCGAGCGCCCACGGCCAGCCCGCCCAGCACCTCATTCAGGTACTCGTGGGCCCACTTCACGAGCCCCGGGTCGACGGGGCGCTCGTAGCTGACCACGCGCTTGCTGACCCCGCCCGTGGACGTGATCACGACCACCATCGCGACCTGCGGCTGGAGCAGCAGCACCTCGACGTGCTTGATCGTGGTCGTGCCGAGCGGCGGCGCCGAGACGATCGCGAGCAGGTTCGTCACCTGCGAGAGCTGCTCGGTGGTCACGCGCATCGCCTCGTCCACCTCCGCGCGGACCTCGGGCAGCTTCACGACCGGCTTCTGGAGCTCGGTGCCCGGCAGCCTGTCCACGTAGATCCGGTAGCCCTGGTCGGTGGGCACGCGGCCGGCGGAGGTGTGCGGATGCTGGAGCAGGCCCATCTCCTCGAGCCGCGCCAGCTCCGCGCGGATCGTCGACGGGCCCCAGGGCATTTTCTCGGCGAGCCACTTGGACCCCACCGGGTTGCCCGTGGTCACGTACGCGTCGACCAGCGCGCGCAGCACGGCGGACTGTCGAGGGCTCAGCTCCACAGCCCTATTTTCGCCGAGTGCGTCTACTCGCCGAGCTGGATCTCGGCCTCGGCGTTGCGGATGATCCGGTTCTCGCCCTGCGCGGCCTCGGTGTCGACGATCGCGCGGCCGTCGCGGACCTCCCTCACGCTGCCGCTCACGACGATCTCCTGCTCCGGGAAGCCCATCCCGCGGAACTGGACCGACAGGCGCTTGAGGCTCGAGGGATCGCCCCCGGCGGCCTGGGTCTGGGCGCGCGCGACCTGCGCCATCGAGTAGAGCCCGTGCAGGATCGAGCCGGGCAGGCCCACGTTCTTCGCGAACTCCGGGTCGATGTGGATCGGGTTGAAGTCACCCGAGGCGCCCGCGTAGCGGTGCGGCAGGTACTTGTCCGGCGTGACCCGCAGCTCCGGGATCTTGTCGCCCTCCTTCACCTCAGCCTCCTCGCACGATGTTGGTCCACGTGGCCCGGGCTGTCTCCTTGCCGTCCTGGTTGGTCGAGACCGACTCGAACACGTAGAACTTCCGCCCGTCCTTCTCGTACATGTCCTTCACGGACCCCGTCGTGGTGATCGTGTCGCCGGCGCAGACCGGCTCGCCCCAGACGAACTCCTGGCCCCCGTGCACCATCAGCATCAGGTTGATGCCGATCTCGGGGTCGAGGATCGCCGGGCCCATGGCGCCGGCCGAGTAGACGACCACGAACATCGGGGGAGCCACGACGTCGCGATAGCCCGCGGCGCGCGCGGCCTCGCGGTCGTGGTGCACGGGGTTCGCCTCGCCCACCGCGTTCGCGTACTCGCGGATCTTCTCCCGCCCGACCTCGTACTCGAAGGGCGGGTACTGCTTGCCGATCTTGCTGGTGTCCACGGCGCGGCAGTCTACGAGGCGAGCGAGGCGTCCAGTGCCTTGCCGAAGAGCGCCTGCACGCTGCCGGCCATCGCGCGCTCCTCCACGATCGTCGCGCCCGCCGTCGCGGCGGTCTCCTCGTCGCCGGCCAGCAGGGGCGGAGCTGGAGGTCGGCCATGGGAAGGCGCCACCCCCGGCGGCGTGGACGGATCAGCCGGTGAGCCGGTGCACGACGGCGTCGGCCTCGGCGCCGCTCAGCACGTCGTCGAACGGGCCGTCCGTCGGCGACTCGCCGGCCAGCGCGCGCAGGGCGCCGGCGTGGCGCGCCTCGACCTGGGCGATCGACGCCACCGCCTGGAGCACGTCGGCCGAGACGATCTGGGTGGCGGCGCCGTTGTAGGCCGCCACGCCCGAGTCCTCGAGGTCGATCGCGAGCCTCAGCACCTGCTCCTCGTTCGCCAGCGCCGGGAAGTTCGTCCGCGGCGCCGGATCGGCCTTGCCGCCGAGCTGCGCGATCGACTGGTTCAGCGCCTGCACGTGCTCGCCCTCGTTCCCGGCGATCGACTGGAGCAGCTTCTTCGCGTCGGCGCCGACGCCCTGGACCGCCAGCGCGCGCTTGTAGAAGTCGACCTCGATCCGCTCGAGGGTGAGCGCGAAGTTCAGGATGGCGACGTCGCCGCCGCCGAACGCGCCGTGCTTCTCGTGCGCGAGAGTCCGCGTGAGGGCGGGGCCCGCCGCGGCCGCGCCGTAGAGGGCGCCCGCCGCCAGCGCGCTGCGCGCGAGGAACGCGCCGCGCGTCATGCCGTGGACCTGGATGCCGGCGATCGTCGGGTTCATCCGCTCAGGAAGGGCTGGGTGTTGCGCTGCACGTCGGCGCTCGGAGCGGGGTTGGCGAACGCGCCGTCGGGCGTGATCGGGCGGCCGAGGAGCTGGGCGAGCGCGGCGGCGTGGCGCGCCTCGACCGTGTGGATCGAGAGCGCCGCCGCGAGGATCGCCTTGCTCTGGATCCGGCGCACCTGGCCGAGGTAGGCGCCCGCGCCGACCGTCTCGAGCTGCGCGGCGGTCTCGAGGATCCCCGGCTGGTTCTCGAACGTGAACTTGAATTCGGGCACCGGGGGCTCCTTGCCGCCGAGGTTGCGCAGCGCGCCCTCGAGGCTCTTGACGTGCGCGGCCTCGTCGGCGCCGAAGCTCTTGAAGAGCTCGAGCGCGCGGCCGCTGAGCTTGCCGCTCGCGAGCGCGCCCTCGTAGAACTTCGTCTCGAGCCGCTCGAGGAACAGCGCGTACGCGACGATCCCGGCGTCGCCCTGCCCGAACTGCTTGGTGCCGACGCCCGCGCCGCCATAGGCGTCGCCCGCCAGGCGCTCGTCCTCGCAGGCCGAGACGAACGCGGCGAGGCCCGCCACGCCGGCGATGGCGAGTCCGCGGCGGGTCGTGGCGGTCGGCTCCATCGGGCGGGGAAGGTATCGGATAGCTTCCCGCGCGTGACCCTCACCGGCGCCGAGCACCGCGGCCTGCGCGAGCTGTACGCCTCGACGCGTCAGCTCGCCAGCCACTGGACCGTCCTGGCCGATCGCCTCGGCGGCGACGCGGGCGCCGCCCTCCGCGACGGCGCCGCCCAGGCCGAGGCGATGCTCGAGGAGCTCGCCGGGCGGATGGAGGAGCACGACCTCGCCGGCTTCCCCGCGGCCCAGAGCGCGGGCGGCTCGCTGTCCGGCCTGCGCAACCGCCTCACCGACGCCGCGCTCGAGCGCAACCAGGCGCTGCGGCTGGCGGTGCTGGACGTCCAGCACCTCGGCACGCTGCTCCCCTACCTCGCCGGCATCGCCCGCGGCCGCGGCGACGAGCGCCTCGCGCGCTGGTACGGCGGCTGGAAGCGCAAGCTGGCGGCGGTCGAGAAGCGGGCGCGCGACCTCGCGATCGCCGCCGGCGACGACCCCGAGGCGGCCGTGGAGCCGCTGATCGACTCGCCCGCCGGCCGCGCCGCGCACGGCGTGGCCTACGCGATCGGCACGCTCGGCGAGTGGGTGGACACCTCCGCGGTGGGCCGCGGCGCCCGCCGGGCAGCGCGCCGGAA
Source organism: Thermoleophilaceae bacterium (assembly GCA_036389835.1). GTDB lineage: Bacteria > Actinomycetota > Thermoleophilia > Solirubrobacterales > Thermoleophilaceae > AC-37. The sequence continues at coordinate 5,577 of DASVWC010000111.1, forward strand.
GAGCTAGCGCCGGCGCGGCGGCTGGCGCCGGCGCGGCACCACTCGAATCGACGCGCGGGCCGGGCGCGCCGCGGCGGCGGTCGCGTTCGCCGCGTGGACCTTGACGCGCCAGATGCGCGTGCGGACGATCGCCACGCCCTTCCTGTTCGTGCGGGCGCGGATCCCGGCCAGGCGGACCCGCGCCCCGGGCACCACCCGCCACTTGCCGCCGCGCTTGGCGTGCACGGTGAGCCGGTAGTCGGTGCGCACGCCGCTGCGCGCCACCCGCGGCGACACGCGCAGCCGCAGCGGCACGAGCGCCGGCGGCGCGCTGCCGTCGGCGCGCACGGGGCCGGGCTCGACGGGTGCGCGCGCGGGATCGCCGGCGCCGGGAGCCGGACTCGCGGGGTCGCCGGCCCTCTCCGCGGCGGCCGGCCCCACGCACCCGAACCGGTCGAGCGCGGAGTCTGAGGCCGACGGCGGCCGCACCGCCGGCGCCGACCCGAACGACTGGTCCGGCTGCACGGCCGTGGTGAGCCGCAGCGTCTCGCCGCGCCGCAGGGACGCGTCGTAGAGCCACGCGCTCCCGAGCTTGCGACCGCCGAGGGTCGCGGCCGTCACGTACGGCCGCAGCGGCGACGCCCCGGGCGCCTCGATCGTGAACGCCGCCGCGCCGTCGGGCCGCAGCTCGGCCTTCTCGAACACCGGGCTGCCCAGCACGTGGAACGGCGCGCCCGGGGTCACCGGGCCAATGCCGAGCATCGACCAGACGAGCCAGCCGCTGAGCCCCCCGAGGTCGTCGTTGCCGGGCAGCCCGAACGGCTCCGGGCGGAAGACGCGCTGGATGTCGCGGTGCTCGGACATGGTCTTCCAGGGCTGGCCGGCGAACGGGTACATCCACGGCGCCTGGAGGTCGTGCTCGTTGCCCGGCGCGTACTGCGGCAGCCGGTAGACGATCCCGAAGAACGTGGCCTGGTTCTGCACCTCGGGCGGCCCGGCGAAGAACTGGTCGAGGCGCTCGACCACCGGCCCGTCGCCGCCCATCCGGTCGTAGAGGCCGCGCGCGTCGTGCGGCGCCAGCCACGAGTACTGCCAGGAGTTGCCCTCCTGGAAGCCGGTCTCCTCAGTGGGGTCGAACGGCTCCTGCCACGAGCCGTCGGCGTGGCGGGGGCGGATCCAGCGCGTCGAGGGGTCGAGGATGCTGCGGTAGCGCAGCGAGTCGGCGCGGCGCCTCGCGGCCTCGCCGCGGTCGCCGAGCGCGTCGGCCAGCAGGGCGAGGGCGAAGTCGGCGCCGCCGTACTCGAGCGTCGTGCCGGGGCGGTCCGGGAGGTAGCCGAGCTTCGCGAGGCTGGGGTCGCGCTTGGCGGCCAGCGCGATCGAGGCGTCGAGCAGCGCCTTCGCGTCGTCGCGCGCGAGGATCTCGCGGCAGGCGCCGTCGGCGATCATCGGGACGATCGGGTCGCCGGACATGTGGGCGGCGTCGAAGTTCTGCTCGCCCCAGCGCGGCAGGCGGCCGCCCTCGCGGTGGTTGGCGAGCAGGGTGAGCAGCATGTCGCGGTAGCGGCGCGGCTGGAGCGTCGCCAGGAGCTGGTTCTCGCCCTTGTAGGTGTCCCAGCCGGAGAAGTTCGCGTACTGAATCCGCCCCTCGGCCCGGTGCACCTTGCCGTCGAAGCCGAGGTAGCGGCCGTCGACGTCGGTGAAGACGTTCGGGTGGAGCTGGGCGTGGTAGAGCGCTGTGTAGAAGGTCGTGCGCTCGAGGTCGGTGCCGCCGCTCACCCGCACGCGCCCGAGCTCGCGGTTCCAGGCCTCGCGCGCGCGGGCGGCCATGCCGGCGAAGTCGAACGTCGGCGCCTCGGCCTCGAGGTTGCGGCGCGCGCCCTCGAGATCCACGAACGAGATCCCGATCCGCGCCGTGACGGCCGTCCCGCCGGTCGTCGTGTCGAACGTGACCCAGCCTCCGGCGCCGTTGCCGTCGGTCTTGAAGGCGCCCGTCGAGGCGAACGGGCGGTCGAACTTCGCGACGAAGTAGACCGGGTAGCGCCCGCGGGCGAAGCCGGTCACCTCGTCCTTGCCGCTGAAGCGGATCTGGCCGTCGTGGACGCCCTCGACCGAGCGTGCCACGTCGATGATCACGTTCGACTGCGGCGACGGCGGGAACGTGTAGCGCTGCATCGCGGCGTGGGTGGAGGCGGTCAGCTCGACGTCGGTCGCGTACTTGTCCAGGCGCACCCGGTAGAGGCCGGCGAGCGCCTCCTCCTGGGCGTGGTCGTACGGCGACCCGTACACGTTCGGGTCGTTGGAGACGACCGGGCCGACCGTCGGCATGAACGGGATGTCGCCGGCCTTCTTCACGCCGGGACCGCTCAGGTGGACCAGGCTGAAGCCCTGGATCTGCGGGTCCTCGTGGAGGTAGCCGCTGTAGGCGAACTCGCCGCGCGTGTCGGGCGAGTTCTGGACCATGCCGAACGGCACCGCCGCCCCGGGGAACACGAAGCCGGGCGGCGCGGTGCCGATCATCGGGTCCACGTAGGAGACGAGGTCGCGCTCGAGCTGAGCGCCGGCGGGCGCGGCCGCCAGCGCGAGGATCGCCGCCGTGAGGATGGTCAGCCGCCGCATGGAGTCCTTCTACCCGTCGAAACGCACAGCGCCCCCTGACCCATGGAGCCAGGGGGCGCGTGCGATGTTGCCCCCCTGAGGTCGAACTCCCCCCGCCAGTTCGTCCCCCGTGGGCGTATTCCACGCTTGAGAGACGGCAAACCGGGGATTGCCGCAGCCGGCCGCTTGACAGCCTGTTAAGGTGCCCGCTGCGAAAGTTCTTGCGACGAGCAGGTATTTTTCGCTTGACATAGACGCCGAGTCCTCGACCTCCAGGGGTCGGGGAGCGGGGGAACCAACACCGGCCACTGTGGCCGGAAGGGGCGAATCGCCACGCGTGTGGCGTAGCGCTATCTCCAGCGCGAGCCCGTCAGCTCACCTCGTAGGCGCAAACCGGAATCAGCAAGGAGATGTCAGTGGCCCCTGCGACAAGAGATCTTTCCTCGACCGACCTGTGGTACGAGTCCCTCGAGCGCTCGCGCCGCCGCCGTGAGCTCTCCGAGCTCGCTCGCCGGCAGCAGTCGCGCCAGAAGGGCGCGTCGCTGGCGGTGACCGCCGCGATGGCGACCACTCCGATCGCCCCCACGCTCAGCGCGCTCAAGGGCAAGGGCCCGAAGGTGGCCACGAACAGCGCGCAGAACCTCCTGCTGGAGCAGAAGGAGAACGGCGGCGCCCGCGTCCTGCTCGAGCGCGGCGACACGAACACCGCGGTCGCCCAGGTCCAGGACGAGCTCAGGATCGCCGAGGACGGCATCTTCGGCCCGGTCACCGAGCTGGCCGTCGAGCAGTTCCAGAAGCGCAAGGAGCTGCCGGTGAACGGCAAGGTCGACGTGCGCACGTGGCTCGCGCTCTTCCCCGACGGCATGGTCGTCTTCGACCCGAAGTCGGAGACCGCGCAGCTCGCCGCGCACGTGCCGGCCGGCGGCCTGGCCGCACCTAGCGGGCTGGCGGCCGCCGCCTCGCCGAGCAGCGGCCTGATCCCCGCGAACGGCCTCGCCGAGAGCGACAACGACGTGCGCGAGGCGCGCATCCAGGCCGCGCAGGGCGGCGCCCCCGAGGGCGCGGAGGCCGACGGCGGCATCCTGCCCGACCGCGACGCGCGCCACAAGGGCAAGCGGCGCGAGCGCGGCGACGAGGGCCGCACGCGCAAGTCGCGGCGCAACCTCACGGAAGGCGTGACGATCGACCGCTCGCCCAGCTCGCGGCCGAGCCGCGGCGGCTCGAGCGGCGGCGGGGGCGGCGGCTCCACGGGCACCAGCGGCCCGGTCGGCGGCCCGATCAACGTCTCCCCCGGCCTCGGGAGCAAGGACGAGATGATCGCCGCGATGGTCGCGGCGGCCAACCGTATCGACAGGGCCGGCTACAGCTACCGCTGGGGCGGCGGGCACAACCCGAGCTTCTCGGGTCCCTACGACTGCTCCGGCGCGGTGTCGGCCGTGCTGCACGCGGCCGGCCTGGTCAAGCGGCCGATGGTGTCCGGCGAGTTCATGCGCTGGGGCCGCCCCGGCCCGGGCGCCGTCACGATCTACGCGAACGCCGGCCACGTCTACATGTCGATCAACGGCCGCTTCTTCGGCACCACCCGGGCCAATCCGGGCGGTGGCGCGGGCTGGTTCAACGGCAGCCGCCGGCCCGGCTTCGTCGTGGTCCACGTGCCGTTCGAGTCGATGAAGTTCAAGAAGGCCACCAAGCGCAAGGCCGCCGCCGGCGGCACGAGCCGGACCAGGACCCGCGCGGCCACCGCCTCGAGCGAGCCGGCCACGCAGTCGGACAGCCGCGACGCCCAGTCAGGCGGCGCGGCGTACGACTCGGGCGCGCAGCAGTCGTCCGCGTCGGCGGCTCCGGCGGAGCAGACCGGGCCCGCGGCGGCTCCCGAGCAGCAGGCGGCTCCCGAGCAGACCGCGCCCGCGGCCGCTCCCGAGCAGGCGGCCCCGGCCCCGGCTCCGGCCCCCGCGCCCGCTCCGGTCCAGGCGGCCCCGGCCCCGGTCCAGCAGGCGGCCCCGGCTCCCGAGGCGGCTCCGGCGGCTCCGGCGGCGGAGGCTCCCGCGGCCGAGGCGGCTCCCGCTCCGGCGGCCGAGGCGGCTCCCGCTCCGGCGGCCGAGCCGGCTCCGGCCACCGCGCCCGAGACGAGCGCTCCGGCCGAGGCCGCCGCGCCCGTGGAGGCGGCTCCGACCGCACCCGAGGCGCCCGCGGCCGCGGCTCCGGCTGAGGCCGCCGCGGCGCCCGCCGAGCAGGCCACCGAGGCCAAGCAGTCCGCCGAGGCGGCCGCGGACGAGTCGAAGGACGACTCGGCCGAGCAGTCCTCCTCCGGCGCGACCGGCTAAGACGGATCAGCACCCGCTCGCCCCTCGGGGCGGGCGGGATGCTCGCCCGTTGAGAGGGCGGGTACGCTCGCGCGCATCGTGGATCGCGAGGCCTCGGACCTCTACGGGCTGCCCCTCGACGAGTTCGTCCCGGCGCGGACCGCGCTCGAGCGGCGGCTGCGCAAGGAGGGCGAGCGCGAGCGGGCGGGGGCCGTCAAGAAGCTGCCGAAGCCGAGCCTGGCCGCGTGGGCGGTCAACCAGGTGAGCCGCACGCAGCCCAAGCAACGCCGCGAGCTGCTCGCGGCCTCCACCGCGCTGCGCGAGACGCAGGAGCGGCTGGTCGCGGGGGACGCCTCGGCCGCCGACCTCGAGCCGGCGGCGAGCCGCCAGCGAGCCGCGATCGACAGCCTGGTCGACGCGGCGGCCGGGCTGCTCAGCACCGACGGCAAGCCGCTCGGCGACGCCACGCTCGGCCGCGTCCGCGAGACCTTCGCGGCCGTGGCCGCCGACGACGAGCTCGCCGAGCTGGTCGAGGCGGGCACCCTCGACCGCGAGCGGCAGGCGACGGGCCTCGGCTTCGGGTTCGGTGGCCCTTCGGCCGAGCCGGCGAGCCCCGCGCCAGAGGCGCCCGCCCGCCCGAGGCAGGGCAAGGCGGCGAAGACGAGCGCCGCCGAGAAGCGCGCTGCCCAGAAGCGGCAGCGCGAGCTCGAGGCTGCACGCGAGCGGGCAAAGGCGGCGAAGGCCGCCGAGCGCGAGGCTGCGAAGCGGGAGAGGTCCGCGGCGAGGCAGGCCGGCAAGGCGGCCGAGGAGCTCGAGCGAGCGGAGGCGGCGGTCGCCGAAGCGCGCGACCGAGCCGAAGCCGCCCGCGCCGAGCTCGAGGCCGCGACCGTCGCGCACGAGGAGGCCGCGCAGGCCCGCGAGTCGGCCGAAGCGGCGGTCGCTGAGGCGAGGGACGGCTGAGCCGGGGCCGGTGAGCGGGCCCGGCGTGATCCGTACGAAGTCGAGTCGTGGGCTGGGCGCAGCGCGGGCGCGACGCGGCTGTTTCCGCGACGTTTGGAACGGTTGATGTTGCTATAGCCACATCAACCGTTCCCAAGTGGGGGTGCGAGCGCTTCGCCGGTCTCGCAGCGCCCGGAGCGAGGCCACCCGGCGGAGCGGCGAGTCGCACGCGCCGAAACGGTCACGCCCGCGCCCGTACGATCGGCGCATGCCCGACGCCCGCGAGCTAACCGCCGAGGAGACCCGTCTCGCCGCCGCCGCCCTGCTCGAGCTTCGCCCCCACCTGGGCTCCACCGACGCCGTCGTCGAGCGAGCCGACGCGCAGCGCGCCGACGGCTACCGCCTCGCCGCCTCGTTCGAGCCGGACGAGGAGCAGGCCGCGGCGGTCGCCGGTTTCCGCATCGCCACGAACCTCGCCTGGGGCCACCACGCGTACGTGGACGACCTCGTCACGCGCGAGGCCCTGCGCGGCCGCGGACACGCGGACGCGGTCATGGCGCTCGTGGAGGACGAGGCGCGCGCGGCCGGCTGCCGCCAGCTGCACCTCGACTCGGGCGTGGGCCCCGAGCGCGCCGACGCGCACCGCTTCTACTTCCGCCACGGCCTGATCATCGCCTCGCACCACTTCGCGAAGCGGCTGGGGGACTAGGCGCTCACCCCGCCGGTCGGCTGCGTGATCGCGCTGGCCGGCTTGCCCGAGCGGCAGATCAGCTCCTCGATCTCGTCGAGCGCCTCGCTCAGCTTGCGCATCAGCGGCCAGGCGTCGTCGAGCTGCTCGCGGTCGGCGACGATGCCGAAGTCGATGTGGTCGCGGTAGCTGAGCACCGTGATGTTGAGGCCGACGCCGTCCATGATCACCGAGACCGGGTAGTTCGCCACGAGCTCGGCGCCCGCCAGGTAGAGCGGGTCGCGCGGGCCGGGCACGTTCGAGATCACCACGTTCAGCGGCGGCCGCGCCACCTCGGCCAGCTCCGCGATCACCCGCGAGGCGCGCGACATCAGCGCCGGCGGGATGAACTGCGTGGCGTCCTGCATCAGGTTCGCCGGCAGCGCGTTGTGGCGCTCCTTCGCGACCCGCATCGCGTCGTGCACGAGCATCAGCCGCGTGCGCGGGTTCGGCTCGTTGGTGGGCAGCGGCACGATCATCGTGGACACGCGGTTGCCGTAGGTCCCGCGCTCCTCCTCGCTGCGCACCGACACGGGGATCATCGCGACGAGCGGATCGCGCGGCAGCTCGTCGCGCTCGAGCATCCACTCGCGCAGCGCGGTCGCGCACAGCGCCATCACCACGTCGTTGACGGTGATCCCCAGCTCGTTCTTGATCGCCTTGACCTTGTCGAGCGAGAGCGATCCGAACGCGAAGCGGCGGTGGGGTGAGATCCGCGAGTTGAAGCGGGTGCGCGGCGCGCGCACGCCGCGGTCCTCGAGCACCCCGCCGTCGAGCGAGCCGCGCGTGAGCGTCGACTGCGCGCGACCGGCCACGCGGGCCACCCGCGCGGCGCCCGGGACGGCCCCGACCCCCGGCACGTCGCCGAGGCCGGGCAGAACCGTCGGCAGCGCCCGCACCATCCGCAGCGGCTGGCGCGGCACGCCGAGCAGACCGCGGCCGAGCATCTCGAGCTGGCTCGGCGTGGGCTCGCCGCAGTCGCCGTCCGGCGGCGGCACCTCGCGGCCCGACGGCGAGGAGTCGAGCAGGATGCTGAGGATCTCGGCGCCCGACATCCCGTCGACGGCCGCGTGGTGGATCTTCGTGAGGATGCCGATCTTCCCGCCCTCGAGCCCGTGCACGAGGTAGAGCTCCCAGAGCGGGCGCGAGCGGTCGAGCGGCCGCGCGGTCACCCGGGCGATCTGCTCGCCGAGCTGGCGCGCGCCGCCGGGCGGCGGCACCGCCGTCTCGCGGATGTGGAAGTCGAGGTCGAAGTCGGCGTCCTCGACCCAGTAGGGGTGGTCGAGGCCCAGCGGCACGGTCGCGAGCTTCCAGCGGAACGGCGGCAGCAGGTGGATGCGCTCGCCCACGAGCCGGCATATGTCGGCGCGCGTGACGCTGCCCCCCGGCGCCGTGCTCGGGTCGTGGACCGCGAACCCGCCCACGTGCCCGTAGGTGCGCGGCGTCTCCATGGCCAGGAACTGAGCGTCCAGGCTGGTGAGCTGCCTCATATCCCTAATCCTTCCCCTGCTCGACGCGATCCAACTCCCCGCGGTACGGCCAGCGGCCGTGCTCGTCGAAGAAGACGCGCGCCTCCTCCTCGCGGTCGCGGTCGGCCGTGCTGGCGAGCCCGGCCCGGAAGATGACGATCGACAGCACCAGCAGCGCCGAGGACCCGAGCAGCGTGTAGCCGGCCGCCTGCGTTCCGCGGCCGTCGAACGCCAGGACGAGCACGAGTCCCGCCAGCACCATCGCGGCGGGCGCGCCGATGCGGACCGCGCGAGTCACGCTCGTAGTCTCTCGCACCGCGCATGAGCACGCTCGAAGCCATCGTCCTCGGGATCGTGCAGGGGCTGACCGAGTTCCTGCCGATCTCCAGCACCGGCCACCTCCGGATCGTGCCGGCCTTCCTCGGCTGGGACGACCCCGGCGCCGCCTTCACGGCCGTCACCCAGCTCGGCACGCTGGCGGCCGTGCTCCTGTACTTCCGCAACGACCTGTGGCGGATCGCGATCGCCTGGGGCCGCAGCCTGCGCGACCCCGAGATCCGCCGCACCACCGACGCGCGCCTCGGCTGGTACATCCTCGTCGGGACGATCCCGATCGGCATCCTCGGCCTCGCGTTCAGCGACCAGATCGAGGACGAGGCGCGCAACCTCAGCCTGATCGGGACCACCCTGATCGTCCTCGGCCTGATCCTGCTGGCGGCCGAGCGCGTGGGCAGGCGCGAGCGCGACCTCGACGACCTCACGGCCAGGGACGGCATCGCGATCGGCTTCGCGCAGGCGCTCGCGCTGGTCCCCGGCGTCTCGCGCAGCGGGGCCACGCTCACGATGGGCCTGTTCCTCAACCTCGAGCGCGCGGCGGCGGCGCGCTACTCGTTCCTGCTCTCGGTCCCGGCCGTCGTGCTCAGCGGGCTGTTCGAGCTCAAGGACGTCGGCGGCGAGGGCGGCGCCGGCTTCGGGCCCACGGCGGTCGCGACGCTGCTCGCGTTCGTGTCGGGCTACGCCGCGATCGCGTTCCTGCTGCGCTTCCTCGCGACGAACTCCACGTTCGTGTTCGTCGCCTACCGCGTCGTGCTCGGCGCGGTGGTGCTCGCCCTGGTGGGGGCCGGCGCGATCGACTGATCAGCGCCGGGTGACGACCTCGCCCTTGCGGCTGATCGCGCGGTTGCGGATCGCCTTGCGGAGCGAGTCCGGCTTGGTGAAGATCTGGTCGACCTTGCCGTCGCCCACCGGCACGCCGAAGCGGTGCGCCAGCTCCTCGAGCCCCGCGAGGTCGTTCGCGTGCTCCTGCCTCGACTCGGCGGTCGTCTCCGGGATCGGCGTCTGGTCGCCGCCGGTCGGGCACGGCGACGACGCCACCTGCTGCGGGTCGGGCAGGTCCGGCGGCTCGAAGCGCGGCTTCGAGAAGTCGAAGGTCCGCCCGATGTTCTTGGCGTAGCGGTCGCGGATGGTGAGGCTGCCGAGGCCGAAGCGGTAGCTGATGAACTTGATGATCGACTCGAAGCCGAGCGTCGCGTGGCTCACGCGCGCGCGCTCCTTGCCGGTCTTGGTCGAGTACGGCGAGACTGCCACGGCCGGGATCCGGAACCCCATCTGGCCCCAGTCCTCGTTGGGGTCCCTGCTCGCGCGCACGTCGGGCACGCGCGGCGGCCGGACGTGGTCCCAGAAGCCGCCCCACTCGTCGTAGACCAGGAACAGCGCGCCGCGCCGGTAGTTCGGCGACGCCATGAACGCGTGGATGACGTCGGACATCCACGCCTGGCCGAGCCGGACGTCGCCGTGCGGGTGCTCGTCGGCGGACATGCCCTGGCCGCCGCCGCCGTCGCGGAACGGCGGGTCGACGATCGAGATGTTCGGCAGCGAGCCCGTGGCGCAGTCGGCGTAGAAGCGCTCGAGCTTGTTGGTCCACGACGCGCCGCGCGCGCCCCACACCGCCGAGAACGGGAGGTCGGAGTTGTAGTAGCGCGCGCTGAGGCCGCTCGCCAGGGCGCGGTCGAAGATCGTCTCCCACTGGTTGCCGAGCGTCCCCACCGGCGGCGAGTTGTCCTTGCGCCCGCCGGCCTGGGCTGACCACTTGTAGTAGCGGTTCGGCCAGGTCGAGGTGAGCGCCGAGCAGAAGAAGCGGTCGTAGAGCGTGAACGCCTTGCCGGCCGGGTGGATGAACCCGCAGTCGTTCTCGTTGTAGTAGGTGAGCGCGAACTCGTCGTTGCCGCTGCCCTTCGCGAGGAACCCCTCCTTGAGCTGCGCGCGCCCGTCGTCCCAGCCGTGGCCCGGGTCGGGATGCCCGCAGCCCTGGTACGGGGCCTCGAGGTCGCCGGCGTGGCGGGTGGCGACCATCTGACCCTGCTCGTTGCGGTAGCTGGCCTTCTGGGTCGCGTCGGCGACGTCGCTCAGCCAGCCGAAGTAGTGGTCGAAGGAGCGGTTCTCCATCATCACGATCACGAAGTGGTCGATCGGGACGTCGCGCGGGCGCGGCAGCGGCGTGCGGCGCGACTGCGCCGCGGCGGCCTCCCTGAGCAGGAAGTCGACCGGCAGCACGCTCGCGGCGGTGGCCAGCCCCGCGCTGTAGGCGGTGCGCGCCACGAAGTCGCGCCGGCTCAGGGCGTGATCGTCGTCAGGGTTGGGGATATGTGCCATATGCGCTGGGGGGTCGTCGTCGGAGTGGTCGTGGTCGCCGCCGCCGCGGCGTTCTACCTCCTCGCGGTCCCCGGCATGTTGTCAAGTAGTTATGAGGAGCGCGCCGAGCCCGAGCACGAGAAGGCCGAGAAGGCGCTCGACCCCGCCTACGAGGCCTTCTCGCGCGAGACGCTCGGCACCGACAACCGCCCGATCGAGAAGGCGGACAAGCCGGGCGAGTACGTGCGGGCGATCGAGCGCGTCACGGCCGACAACCTGCGCCGGCTCAGCCGCGCGCGGCGGACGGTCAAGCGCGCCGAGGCCGGGCTCGGGGAGGTGGACGAGGGTGAGCTGGGCGACGTGCCCGACTGGCCCCTGCTCGGCGGGCGCGGCGGCCTCGACGAGGCCGAGGAGATCGCCGGCGACGAGGGCGACTACCTGCGCAAGGCGCGGGCCTTCCTGCGCGACTTCCGCAGGCTGATCGACTTCGAGACCGACTTCAACCGCTTCTGGCGCCGCGTGGGCCTCACGATCGGGCGCGGCAACGCCGCGATCCCGAAGAACCCGACCTCACCGGGCCAGGTGACGCGGCCCGTCGACCGCAGCGTTCGGCAGCTCGAGTCCGCGCTGCGGCGCTTCCGCAGGATGAAGGCGCCGCCGGAGCGGCGCGCCGAGCACCGCAACGTCGTGGCCGGCTTCGGCTTCGTCATCGCCGAGCTGCGCCGCTTCTCGAGCGCGATCAAGCGGCTCGACATCGGCGCCGCCGAGCAGGTGGACAAGCGACTCGCGCGCGGGACCAAGCGCTACGACCGGCGCACCCAGGCGAACTTCCGCAGGCTCATCGCGCGCTCCCGCTACGTCCGCCAGATCGACGACCTCGAGCGGCGCGAGCGCGAGCTCGGCCGCGCCTGGGACGAGCTCTAGACCGGCCCGAGGTAGCGCATCCAGACCTGGTCGGTGCCGCGGCGCGAGGTGATCGGAGCGTTCGCGTGGAAGACGATGTAGTTCGCGTAGAAGCTCATGTCCGGCTTCTCGCCGCCGCCGCTTGCCGGCACGCCCTTCTCCCACACCGACTGCGCCAGCGTGATCTTGCGGACGTCGGTGTAGAGGTAGACGTCGAGGGTGTCGTTCTCGTCGCGGAGCTTCTTCGTCGAGGTCGTGCCGAGGTCGTCGGAGTGCGACTCGAAGGTGATGTAGTAGCCGGAGTTGCCGATCACCGGCGCGTGCGAGTTGCCGTTGCCGGGCCGGCCGTTGCGGGCGCTCGCCACCTGCTCGCCGTGCCCGAGGTCCTTGAACACGACCTGCGAGCGGCCGCCGATCGTGCGCTCGTAGGCGACGACCTGGCGCTTGATGTTGTTGAAGGCGGGGTTCCGCGCGCCCGCGGCCACGAGGCCCGGCTTGTAGCGGCCGGCGCGCGCGAGCATCACCCCCTGCGGGGTCCCGAAGACGACGTCGCTCGTGCGGCCCTCGGCGAACGACGGGTCGGCGGCCGGCTTGGCGTGGCTCAGCTTCCTGGTCCTGGGCCCGCGCACGTACAGGCGCCCGCCGGTCACGAAGGCGGTCTTCCGGCAGTCGCCCGAGACGTCCACGTCGGTGGTGTCCTCGCTCGACTGCCTGTTGCCCGGCAGCGAGACGCGCGTGGGCGAGCCGCCCGGACGCTTGACGAGGAACGCGTCGACCTTCCCGTTGGTGTCGCCGCGCACGAGGTTCGACGCCGCCGAGAGGAACGCGACGCAGCTCGCCTGGCCGTGGTCGAAGTCGCCGTCGACCGCCGCGCCCCAGGACGGGCCGTTCGCGGGCGCGCCGCCGAGGCCGCGCGAGACGAGCAGCGTGCTGCCCGCGTGCCACTCCTCGCCGACGTTCGAGTAGCGCCCGCCGCGCACGGCGACGAACACGTCCTTGACCCCGTTGGAGTCGGCGCTGACGATGTCGGAGGCCTCGGACTCGAACGCGATCAGCCGGGCATAGCGGCGGTCGCCCGAGATCACGGCGTTCGTCGACGGCCCGTTCGGGATGCCGCCGTTGACCGACTTCGAGATCAGGTCGGTGCTCTGCAGCTCCGCGCGGTCCTGCGCGGGCGACTGCGCGGCCGCGCCCAGCGCGCACGCGGCCAGCGCGCACGCCGCAGCGGCGATGCGATGTCGGGGGCGAGTCCTCATCGGCGGTCCTCGGATTTATCGGCAGCAGCGCCGCCGTCTTTCGTTAAGACGCGGGAAGGCGCTAGCTGTGAGGCTCTACGTGCAGCCGCACGGCGCAGCCGTCCCGGAGCGAGCGCAGCTGCACCAGGTCCACGAGCTGGTTAACGAGCCAGAGCCCGCGGCCGCCCTGGCGCGCGTCCGTGGGCAGCCCGCGCCCCGCGAGCGGGTCGTCGATCCGGCCCGAGTCGCGGACCTCGCACACGAAGCGGCCCGGCTCGCGCCAGGACCGGACCACGCCGGCCCCGCCGCCGTGGCGGATGCTGTTGGTGGCCAGCTCGTTGACGGCGAGCACGAGATCCGCCGTGCGGGTCCGGCTGACCCCGGCGGCGCGCGCCCAGGCGTCGACCATCGAGCGGACGGCGCTCAGGTCCGCGAGCGTGAAGGGCAGCTCCTCGCGGCGCGCCGGCGGCGGCTCCAGGTCGCCGCCGAGCGGGTCGAGGCGCGGGTTGCGGTACGCGCCGCTGCGCCGCGTGACGCCGTCCTCGCCGACGATCGGGTGGGTGCGCCGGGCGGCCTCGATCACGTCGGCCGGCAGCGCGGCCCGGTCGTACGGGCAGACCAGCGTCCAGGCGGGGCCGTCGTCGAACGCGACGTTCAGCAGCGCCTCGTGCTGATGGCACTCCTCGATCTCGGCCGGGCTGCGGCCGTCCCAGACCGGCTCGCCGATCCCGCGCAGGCGGCGCCCGCTGAACGCGTTGCGCGCCACGAACTCGCGCCAGGCCGGAATGATGCAGCCGGGGTTGCGGCCGAGTCCGCGCATCTCCACGAAGTCGACGGAGCCGGCGTCCGCCCCGAGGCGCTCCTCGAGCAGCGCGATCTTCTCCGCGTCCACCGCGACCATCACCGGCTCGCCGGCGGCCACCCCGGCGCGCACGAACGGGAGCGTGCCGCCGACGAACCCGTCGATGCCGTCGTAGAAGAGGGCCTTGTGGCGGAAGGTGTGGCGGATGGCCGTGCTCACAGCGCCACGCCGAGGAGCTCGGTGAGCCTGTCGAAGCTCGGCGGGGCGCCGCGCAGGTGGACCCGGCGGCCGCCGCGGGCGAGCTCGCGTGCGTGGTCGGCGATCGCCAGCACGCCGCGGTGGTCGATGAAGTCGAGCTCGTCGAGCTCCAGCACGAGGTCGCCGTCGGGCGGCGTCGCGGAGTCGAGCAGCCGCAGCAGGCCGTCGGCCGAGAAGGCGTCCACCTCGCCGCCGATCCCCATCCCCTCGCGCCCAGCGAACAGCCGGAACGGCACGGCGGGGGCGTTCGACGAGCGGTGCACGCAGCCGAGGTCGTGGAGGATCTCGTCGGGGAGCGCGCGCCGGTCGTAGCAGCAGAGCGCCGCCATCGGGTGCCTGGCCATGAAGCGGTCCGCGACGGTCTCCCAGTGGGTGTGCGCGCGCCACAGCTCGGCGTCGAGCACGAGCGGGGTCCCGTCGCCCACGACGCGCAGGCCGGTGTAGCCGTCCGCGAGGGCCGCGCTGGTGGCGGCCGAGTACACCGCGAGCTGCGCCAGCGGGTCGACCGCCGCGCCGACCTCGTACACGTTCTCGAGCGGCATGATCCGCAGCCCGCCGGTCGCGAGCAGGTGATCGAGGGCGGTGAGCCCGTCGAGGTCGCGGCGCAGCTTCTCCACGCTGCCGGGCCCGAGGTACATCAGCCGCTGCCCGAGCTCGACGCCGTCCTCCAGGAACGCGAGCGCCGCGTCGCGGAGCTCCTGCTCGTCCGCGTAGAGCCAGCAGGCATGTCCCTGCAGTCCCAGGCCGGCCGCAGTGTGTACGTGGCCGTGGCGCCGCATGAGAGGGGTGAGTATGGCACCGCGCGGGCGGTGCGGCGACAGATTTCTCGCCTAGCCGAACAGCGGCAGCCGGCGGCGCCGGGCGAGGACGTCCATGCCGTGCTGGATGCTCGACTGGACCTCCTCGTACTTGCGATCCACGTAGTCCTCGTCGTCGGCCTTCGCGGAGTCCTTCGAGAGCGTGATCGGCTCCTGGAACGCGGTGCGGATCTTCGTGGGGAGCGGGATCTCGGGCAGCAGCGCCGGGCCGATGCCCCACGGCGCGCTCACCGCGATCGGGAACATCTTGAGCCGCGCTATCCGGTCGAGCTGTAGGGCCCTGGCGAGGCGGCGGCCGCTGAAGAGGACCGGCATCGAGTCCGGCCCGCCGACCGTGGCGATCGGGACGATCGGCACGCCCGCGCGGATCGCCATGCGCACGAACCCCTTGCGGCCCGCGAGGATCGCCTCGTCGCGCTTGACCCACGGGCGCAGCGAGTCGACCTCGCCGCCGGGCCACAGCGCCACGTCGTGGCCGGCCGCGAGCGCGGCGCTGATGCTGTCCGGCGCGGCGGGGAGCACGCCCATCCGGCGGAAGTAGGACCCGATCCCCGGCGCGGCCATCAGCGCGTCGTGGGCGGTCCCGTGGAGCGTGCGCTCGTCGCCGAAGTGGCGCCACCACTGGAGGCCGACCGTCCACGCGTCCCACACGAACGGGGCGCCCGAGTGGATCCCGATCAGCAGGGCCGGCGGGTCCGGGAGCTTCTCCCAGCCCTCCATCTCCATCCGGAACCAGTAGTCGATCAGCGGGTTCCAGATGAACTTCTGCCGCTCGATGAAGTCGAGGTCCTGGGCATCGAGGTCCCAGTCGCCGGCGCGCTCGGCGACCCAGGCGGCCGCGCCGTCCGCCTGCTCGCGGCGAGCCTCCGCCTTCCTGGCCGTCTGCCGCGCGTAGCGCTTGGCCTGAGTCTGAGGCATCACCTAGCCCCTACCCGAGGCGCGCCGGCGCTAGTCCCTCCAGTCGGGAGCGAAGCTCGGGTCGAAGTTGCGCTCGCGGCGCTCGGACAGCTCGTCGATCCGCGCCGCCTCCTCGCCGGTCAGGTCGACCTCGAGCGCGGCCAGGTTCTCGCGCCGCCGGCCGGGGTCGGTCGAGCGCGGCAGGAGCACCACGCGATCCTGGCGGGCGAGCCACGCGAGCGCGATTTGGGCCGGCGTCGCGCCGCGCTCGGCCGCCATCTCCTTCAGGAGCGGCTCCTCGACCATGTCGGAGGCGCTGCCGCCGAGCGGCGCGTAGGCCTCGATCAGCAGGTCGTGCTCGGCCGCGATCTCCAGCAGCTCGCGCTGCGAGAGCTTGGCGTGGTACTCGACCTGGTCGGCGAAGATCTCCGGGGCCAGCTCGAGCGCCTCGCGCAGCATGTAGCCGGGGAAGTTGCTCACCCCGAACTCGCGGATCAGCCCCTCCTCGCGCAGGCGGGCGAGCTCGTCGAGCGCCGGGCCGTGCACGGAGGGGTCGCGGGCGGGCCAGTGCAGGAGCAGGAGCTCCACGTGGTCGAGCCCGAGCCGCTCGAGGCTCCGCTCGGCGCTCCGCCGCAGGCGCGACGGAGCGAAGTCGTCGATCCAGACCTTGGTGGTGACCCAGACCTCGTCGCGATCCACGCCGGAGCGGCGCAGCCCCTCCCCCACCTCGCGCTCGTTTCCGTAGACCGCGGCGGTGTCCACGTGGCGGTAGCCGGCCGCGAGCGCGTCGGCGACGGTCTCGGCCGTCTCGTGGGGCTCGACCTCGAACACGCCGATCGCGACGGTGGGGACGGTCACCCCGCGGACGGTCTTGGTGGACGGGCTGGGCATGACGGATTCCTACGCTACCCTCGCGCGCTCTCATGAAGCTCCTCGCAGCGATCCTCGCCTCCCTGGCCCTCGTCGCGGCCGCCGGCTGCGGCGACGACGACGAGAAGAAGTCCGGCGAGCCCGCCGCCACCACGAGCCAGCCCGCGAAGCCGGGCCAGCCCGCGAAGCCCGCACCGGCGCCCTCATCGGCCGAGGACGAGGACGCCGTGAAGGAGGTGGTCATCGACTGGACCTTCGAGGGCAAGTGCGAGCTGATGACCGACAAGTTCCTCGAGGCGCAGCTCCTCGGCCTCGGCGAGGACCGCCAGGAGCGCTGCGACCTGTTCGAGAAGCAGCACCAGAAGCCCCAGTACAGCGAGGACGACGTGAAGATCGAGGACGTGAAGATCACCGGGACCAAGGCCTCGCTGATCGTCACCTCCGAGCTCGCGCCCGACATCAAGTCGCGCTACGACCTGGTGAAGACGGGCGACCAGTGGCAGATCGACGCCGCTGAGCTCGAGTAGCGCTCCCGCTGCGGGGGTCGTCGCCCCTATCCTCCGGGGGTGGCTCTCATCAACGGCGGGGGCGGCCGCGACCTCGCGATAGATCTCGGCACCGCGAACACCCTCGTCTACGAGCGCGGCCGCGGGATCGCCCTGTCCGAGCCGTCGGTCGTGGCGATCGACCAGACGACCGGAGCCGTGCACGCCGTCGGCGACGACGCCAAGCGCATGATCGGGCGCACGCCGGCGAACATCGCGGCGATCCGGCCGTTGCGCCACGGCGTGATCGCGGACTTCGAGGTGACCGAGCGGATGCTGCACTACTTCATCCACCGGGTGCAGTCGAGCCGCTGGGGGCGCTCGCGCGTGATCATGTGCGTGCCGTCGTCGGTCACCGAGGTGGAGCAGCGGGCGGTCGAGGAGGCCTGCGTGGCGGCCGGCGCGCGGCAGGTGCACCTGATCGAGGAGCCGATCGCGGCCGCCATCGGCGCCGAGCTGCCGATCGCCGAGCCGCGCGGGTCGATGATCGTGGACATCGGCGGCGGGACCTCCGAGGTGGCGGTGCTGTCGCTGGGCGCGATCGTGGTCAGCGAGTCGCTGCGGACCGGCGGCTACGACTTCGACGACGCGATCACGCTGCACATGAAGCGCGCGCACACCATGGCGATCGGCTCGACCACCGCCGAGGACCTGAAGCTCGAGATCGGGTCCGCGGTCGCGCTCGAGCCCGAGCTGAAGGCGAACGTGCGCGGTCGCGACCTCGGCTCGGGGCTGCCGAAGACGGTCGAGCTGACCTCCGAGGAGCTGCGCGCGGCGTGCGCCGAGCAGCTCCAGGCGATCGTCGAGACCGTGCAGTCCACGCTCGAGCAGACGCCGCCCGAGCTCGCGGCCGACGTGGCCGAGGAGGGGATCGTGCTGGCGGGCGGCGGCTCGCTGCTGAAGGGCCTCGACGTGCTGCTGGCCGACGAGACCCACCTGCCCGTGCGGGTCGCCGAGTCGCCGCTCACCTGCGTGGCGATCGGCGCCGGCCGCTCGCTCGAGGAGTTCGAGACGCTCGATCGCATGGGCAGCGGGCGCCGCCGTCAGGTCGGCCGCTCGCGCCGCGCGTCGTTCGCGCGCTGACCGTCAGCAGTCCGAGAAGCCCCAGCGGTGCAGCAGGGCTCTCGGCACACCGGTGTCGCAGACCGGGCCGCCGGTGTCGCCGCGGTCCTTCCAGCGATGTCCAGCCCGGCGCGTGAAGCGCTCGGGCTGGTCCTGGTAGCCGAGCTCGGCGTCCTTGAAATTGGCAAGCGCGTAGTAGGCCGTGCCGCAACGGCCGTGGTACACGCGCCCCTTGGGCCCGCTGAACTCGCGGTCGGTCAACCGCTCGTGCGCCTTGCGCAGGTCGAGCTTGAGCTGGTCGGTGACCTTGAGGTTCTTGCACTCAGCGGCGGAGGCCGCGCCCGGGGCGAGGCACAGGACGAGAGCGGCTCCGGCAGTCGCCAGCAGCAGGCGAGTCACGCCTCCCATGCTACGGGAGCGAGCGCGCCCCCGCACGCGGTCCGGCCTCGCTACGACAGCTCGGCGACGAGCCCCAGCGCCAGCACGGCGAGGGCGAGGTAGCCGAGCACGAGCCCGCCGATGGCGAGGCCGCGGCCGAGCTCGCCCGAGGCCTCGATCTGGCGCAGGGCGATGTGGCCGAGGACCACGCCGAGCAGCGACCCGAGCCCGAACAGCCAGAGCGCCGAGAGCACCAGCGAAGCGACTGCGAGCCGGTTGTTCCTGGCGACTGGCTGCGGCCGCGCCGGTGCGAGCTGCTGAGCCTGAGCGGTCATCCGTTACCCCCTCTTCGCGGCCGACGGGATTGCTTTACCCGGCCGACCCGATCAATATCCCCTCGTCATGGTCGTCTGGATCGCGATCGCAGTCGTCGCCCTGCTGGCGCTGGGGGCCGTGCTGGCCTACAACGGGCTCGTCGCCAGGCGCAACCGGGCCGAGAACGCGTGGGCCCAGGTCGACGTGCAGCTCAAGCGCCGCTACGACCTGATTCCGAACCTCGTCGAGACCGTGAAGGGCTACGCCGCCCACGAGCGCGGCACGTTCGCGGCCGTGACCGAGGCGCGGGCGGCCGCGCAGAAGGCGTCGGGGCCGGCCGAGCAGGGCCAGGCGGAGACGGCGCTCTCGGGGGCGCTCGTGCGGCTGATGGCGGTCGCCGAGGCCTATCCGCAGCTGCGCGCCACCGAGAACTTCCAGCAGCTCCAGGGCGAGCTCGCCGCCACCGAGAACCGGATCGCGACGTCCCGCCAGGTCTACAACGACACGGTGCTCACCTACAACAACGCCTGCCAGCAGGTGCCGACGAACATCGTGGCGGGGCTGTTCGGGTTCTCGCTGCGCGAGTACTTCGAGCTCGAGGTGGGCGACGCCGCGCGCGAGCCCGCCTCGGTGGGGTTCTGACCCCGCGCGGCCTGGCCGCGGTCGCCGCGCTGGCCGCGGCGCTGCTTCCGGCGGCTCCGGCGCCCGCCAAGTCCTTCACGATCCCCGACGCCGAGGTGCAGGTGCGCGTGGCCCGCGACGGCGCCGTGCTCGTGCACGAGCGGATCACCTTCGACTACCAGGGCCCGTTCAGCGGCGCCTACCGCGACGTCTCGCTGCGCGAGGGCGAGCGGATCGATCAGGTGAGCGTGTCCGAGGGCGGGCGGCGCTACTCGAAGGGCGGGTCGCTGAAGATCGGGACCGAGGGGCCGCCGTCGCAGTACGGAGCCGGCGTCGTGGACGGCAAGATGCGGATCGTCTGGCGCTACCGGGCGATCGACGAGCGCCGCACCTACTCGATCCGCTACCGGATGTCGGGGCTCGCGCGCGCCTACGACGACGTCGTGGACGTCAACCTCCAGGTCTGGGGCAGCACGTGGAAGGTCGGGCTCGGGCGGCTGCGGGCGTCGATGGCGGCGCCCGGCCCGGTGAGCGCGGAAAACGCGCGGGTCTTCGGCCACCCCGTGCACGTGGAGGGCGACACGACCTTCGCCGGCGGCGTGGCCAGGCTGCGCGCGCTGGACGTCCCGGACGAGCAATTCGTGGAGCTGCGGCTGCTGTTCCCGCGGCGGATGCTCGCCTCGACGGCGCGGGCGAAGGTCGAGGACGGCGCCGGGCGGCAGAAGATCATCGCCGAGGAGCGCGCCGACGCCGCCGACTACGAGGAGAGCCAGCGCAAGATCGACGACGCCGAGGATCACATCCCGCGGACCGTCCTCTACTTCCTCCTGCTCGCGATCGGTCCCGCGCTGGCGATCCTGGCGCTCGTGTGGCTGGTGCTCGCGCGCGAGCGCGGCGTGCCCGACTACGACCGCGAGTACGAACAGGAGCCGCCGTCCGAGGACCCGCCCGCGCTCGTCGGGCCGCTGCTGCGCCAGTCGACCAAGCCGGGCGGGCCGGAGTTCACCGCCACGCTCTTCGACCTGATCCGCCGCGGCTACTACAGGGCCGAGCACACGACGACCGAGAAGTGGAGCTGGGGGGCGCTCGGCAAGCGGCCGCAGGCCGACCTGGTGCTGTCGGAGGGGGACGCGGGCTCGGTCAGGCACTTCGAGAGGGGCGTGGTCACGATCGTGAACCGCGCGATCAAGGCGGGGCCGCGGCGGCTGTCGGACCTGCCCGACGTGATCGAGGAGAAGCGCGAGCAGAACGCGCAGTCGTTCTCCTCGTGGCAGGACAGCGTCGCGAGCGAGTTCGAGAAGCGCCGCTGGTACGACAACCGGGCGACCACGGCGATTCGCGTAGCGGGGCTCCTGATGGGCGCCGCCGCCGTGGTGCTCCTCTGGGTCGGGCTGAACGACTACGACGAGCGCGTCGCGAGCTGGACCGAGTGGGTGCAGATCGCCCTGGGGCTCGCGGCGATCGTCAACGCGGTGGTGCTGTTCTGGTCGCTGCGCAGCGAGCGCCTGCGCCGGCGCTGGACTCCCGCCGCGGCGCTCGAGGCGGCGCGCTGGCGGGCGTTCCGCCGCTACCTCCGCGACTTCCCGCGGCTGCACGAGGCGCCGCCGTCCTCGATAGCGCTCTGGGAGCGCCTGCTCGTGTACGGGATCGCCTTCGGCCTGGCCGAGCGCGTGATCCAGGCAGCGAAGATCGTGGGGCCGGAGGAGCTGGCACAGGCGAGCTACATCTACACGCCGGGCCTGGCGACCGGCGGCGACGACTTCTACTCGGGCGCGAGCATGTCCGGTCTCTCGAGCGACTTCTCGAGCGCCGTGGCGCCCCCGTCGAGCGGATCGGGCGGAGGCGGCGGCGGCTTCTCGGGCGGCGGGGGCGGCGGTGGAGGAGGCGGCGGCGGGGGCGCTTGGTGAGGGCGCTAAGACGGCCTAGTCAGCTCCGTCGGTGGCATCTTCCGGCATCCAGAGGCCGCGTGCGAAGGCGATCTGCGCGAGGGTCTGCCCCTCCGGCTCGACCGTGAAGCGATTCGCGACACCTGTCTTGAAGGGCTTCCGATCGAGCCCGAAGACATCGGTCCAGAGCCGGTAGAACACGTCGGAGGGCGGAAGGGCCTCGTAGGGATCGGACTCGGTCGGCCGCCACTCGAATCGTGGGCTCGCTCCGTTCGGCGCGTTGATGCGCACCTGTAGTGCGGGGTTGTCCGCGGCGAACGACGCGCGCCGGTGGAGCGGGAGCCGGTCCTTCGCGATCCAGAGCTTCTGCCCGTCCTGGAGCACTCCGTGCTGAAGGAGGATCGGGAGGATCGGCGGCTGGCGGCGCCGGGTCGTGTTCTCCGTCCGCTTGCGATCTTCCCGGCGGCGAACCGTGAGGTCGAACTCCTCCTCGCCAGGTAATGGCAGGATCCGCTCGAACGACAGGGAGTAGCGCTTTTCGGTGTCCTCGAACAGGCGCACGGCGATGGCTTCGATCGGCATGTCGTAGACGTCCCCCAGCCATTTGACGGTCTTCAGCACCCGTCGAGGGAAGTCCGGTGCGAGCAGCTTGATCCGCACGTGTTGACTCGGTTCCCAGTCCTCGAAGTCATCCAGTTCGAGGAACTGCGTGATCGTGGCCTTGGCCTGATCCAAGGACGCAGGCTCGGTGGCGGGACCCGGGCCCGCGGGCTGTTCGTTCCCGGCCGCCGGCGGTGCTGTGACCGCTGCATCGCGTCGCAGAGTCCTGAGCAGCGTGTGCGCGAGCTCCGCGGTTGTGCGCGCCGCGTACGCGCCGGCGTAGCCCAGTGCCTGGAGATCCGTGACGCGGAAGTTCTCCGTGACCTTGAGCTCGATCAGTACGAGCTCGCCGGAGTCGTCGATCGCAAGCACGTCGAGCCGCCCCTGATCTTCCTCGAACTCCGCGAGCTGCCGGCCGAGAACCAGCAGGCGCTCGCCCACGAGCTCCGGACATTCGACGATCCAGCGCTCGAGCGTCAGCTCGTCGATGCGACCTTGAAAGGCCACCGGACTCAAGACCGAAGCGGTCTGACCAGAGACCTCCAACAGCTTGGGTGCGAACTCGCGCGCCACCAGATCCTCCCGGCGATTATGGCCCAGCACAGCGGACCCGGCTGCGAAATCGGGGCGCCCGGATTTGAACCGGGGACCTCACCGACCCGAACGGTGCGCGCTACCAGGCTGCGCCACGCCCCGAAGACGGGGTCAGTCTAGCCGCCGTCCGAGCGCTCACCGCGCCGCCTCGAGCTCGGCCACGGCCTCCTCGACGAGCAGCGCCACGCGCTCGCCGGGCAACTCGCCCTCCAGGGGGTCGGACCCCGTGCGGAGCGGCCCGCCGCGGCGCGCCTCCAGCGCCAGCGCCACCAGTCGCGGGTCCGACCCGCTCTGCATCGCCCAGTCCGCGGCCTCCGCCTTGCTCAGCCAGTCGCCCGCCAGCGCGAAGCGCGCGGCGCGGCAGGCGTTCAGGACCGTGTCGGGCGACTCCGGCCCCTCCGCCGCCGCCCAGCGCAGGCCCGCGACCAGCGCGTCGACCAGGTCGCCCCGCGGCACCGGTCCGATCAGCTCGCGAACCGGCGGACCGCTCAGCGAGCAGCCGCGGTCGCGCGCCATCGCGAGGTCGAGCAGGTACCGGTGCGCCGGCTCCCCGCCGCGCTCGGTCCGCAGCCGGTCGCCGTCCGCGCCCGTGACGAGGTCGAGCTCGAACTCGAGTGTGGCGGTGGGCGCCGCCGCCTGCTCGACGCGGTACACGACCAGCTCGAGCCTCCGCGCCGGGCACGGCAGCGCCGAGTGCAGCAGGGGCGCCGCCACCGCCTCGGGGTCTCCCACCGGCTCGGGCGCGATCGCGGCCACGTCGAGGTCGCTGACGCCCGGCACGTAGTCGCCGAGCGGGGCCGAGCCGATCAGCACCGCGTGCATGCCCGGCAGCCGCCGGACGAGCTCCGCGAGGTAGTCCGCGTGGATCAGGAGGCCGCGAGCCCGACCGGGCAGCTCACGCCGGTCCCGCCCAGGCCGCAGTAGCCGTTCGGGACCTTGTGCAGGTACTGCTGGTGGTAGGCCTCGGCGTAGTAGAAGTCGCCCGCCGCGCCGATCTCGGTGGTGATGTCGCCGAAGCCCTGCTCGCGCAGGCGCGCGGCGAACATCTCCCGCGACCCCTCCGCCAGCTCGCGCTGGCGCTCGTCGTGCCAGTGGATCAGCGAGCGGTACTGCGTGCCGACGTCGTTGCCCTGGCGCATCCCCTGCGTCGGGTCGTGGCCCTCCCAGAAGATCCGCAGCATCTCCTCGTAGCTCGTCTTATCGGGGTCGAAGACGGCGAGCACGACCTCGGTGTGGCCCGTGCTGCCGGAGCAGACCTCCTCGTACGTCGGGTTCGGGGTGTACCCGCCCGCGTACCCGACGGCGGTCGTCCACACGCCGTCGGCCTGCCAGAACATCCGCTCGGCGCCCCAGAAGCAGCCCATTCCGAAGACCGCCCGCTCGAGCCCCTCCGGGAACGGCGGGAGCATCGGGTTGCCGAGGACGTCGTGCGCGGGCGGCACCGGCATCTGCTGGGAGCGGCCGGGCAGCGCCCGCTCGGGGTCGATCATCTTGGTCTTTTCGCGGAGGAAGAGCATCGCCTCCATCATAGGTCTCGGGTGAAGTCGATTCGCAACATGCTGCTGCGGACGGTCTACCGCGCCGGCCATCCGCTCGCGCGCGCGTACTGGCGGGCGGCCCAGCCGCGCCGGCGCGGCGTGAAGTGCGTACTCACGCGCGGGCGCGAGGTCCTGCTCGTACGCCACACCTACGGGTCGGCCACGCGCTGGGAGCTGCCGGGCGGCGGCGTGAAGCGCGGCGAGGAGCCGCACGACGCGGCGCGGCGCGAGGCGCGCGAGGAGCTGGGGCTCGACATCGACGACTGGCGCCTGCTCGGCGACCTGTTCGAGCGGATCGACGGCAAGCGCGACACGCTCTGGTGCTACACGGCCGCCGTCGAGGGCCGCGCGATCGTGACCGACGGGGCGGAGATCGCGGAGGCGCGCTGGTTCGGCCGCGACGCCCTCCCGGCGGACGTGCACCGCTACATCGGCAGGATCCTGGCGCTCGGCTAGGCGCGGACGATCGTGGTCGGGGCGCCCTTGTTGCAGCCCCGGTACTTGCGCGTGGAGATCGTCTTCTTGCCGCTCGCGTGCTGGGCGACGATCCGCAGCGTGTGGTTGCCCTTCGCGAACTTCGGCAGGACCAGGCGCGTGACGCGCTTGCCGCGCACGGTCTTGACCTTCTTGCCGTCGAGGTAGGCGGTCGCGCGCACGATCCGCCCGCCGCGCGGCTGCTTGATCCGGAAGGCGAACTTGCGCCTGTCCACGCAGTCGCCGCCGCCGCTCTGCTCGACCGGCGTGCAGTCGCGCAGGGCCTCGGGCAGCGGGAAGCCGTTCACCGTGTTGTCGCTGATCAGATTCGCCGGGAGCTGGAACGGCTCGGTGCGGAGATAGTCCTCGAGGTAGAGCGCGCTCGTGCCCTCGAGGTCTTGCGTCCGCCGGCACTGGATGAACGGCAGCGAGATCGACGCGCTCTTGACGGTCACGTCCTGCCCGGTGGGCACGTGCACGAACCAGCCCTGGTTGGCGCCGCTGAGCATCACGCCGACGCGGTGGCCGCGCGGCAGCTTCCAATCCTGGTCGTAGAGGTCGAAGCTGACCCGCCCCGACCCGTCCAGGAGGTACGCATGCCGCGAGATGATCGTGGCCCGCCCCTTGTCGTCCACGTCGTAGACGTCGGCGACGAGGTTGGCGTTCGCCGGCGCGTCGACGTCGACGGTCACCCGGGGGGTGCCGGACAGCTCGGCGTCGTTCTGGAGCGGTGGCGAGAAGGTCCAGATAGGCGGCGTGGAGCCGTCGTTGTACCCGCTCTCGGTGCCGTCGTCGGTGTAGGTGCCGGTCTTGAGGGGGGCGTTGAGCGCGACCGCGTCCTTGGGCGGCCAGTTCTGCTCGCTGCGCCACTTGCCGTCGTTCGTCTGGAGCGCGACCGGCGGGTCCTTCGAGACCGGAGCCTCGCTGTCGGGCTTGCCCGCCACGTACCGGTCGTAGAAGCGCATGGCCTCCTCGAACCAGGTCGCGCGGCCCATCGCCAGCCGCCCCTCCGAGTCCTTGTCGTTGCCACGGACGTGGTCCCACGGGCCGAGCCAGGCGCGCTTCGGCCCCTGGAGCGTGTTGAAGTACTCGGCCGTGCCGTCGGGGTCGGTGTTGAACTCGAGCAGGCCCTGCGTCAGGAAGAACGGCGTGCGCGCGCCCTTCGAGCGGTTGATCAGGTGGCGGTCCTTCCAGTACTGCGAGTCGTGGTCGGGGTCCTGCTGGTCGGCGAAGTTGAAGGCCGGGCAGCCGGGCCGCTGGAGGTCGTTGAGGGCCGACTCCTGGTAGGCGAGCGTGTCGGGGGCGGCCCCGGGGCTCGCGGCGATGCCGTTGTAGAGGTTCGGCGTGGCTGCGTTGTTCGGGTAGCGGACGCGGTTCGCCCACAGGTAGCGGTACATGTCGTAGAGCGGCTCCTGCGCGATCACGGCGGCGAGCCCCTTCGGCTGCTGGACGATCCCGAGCATCCCGGTCACGGCGTCGTAGGACTTGCCGTACATCCCGACCCTGCCGGTGGACCACGGCTGGCTGGCGGCCCACTCGACGGCGGCCTTCACGTCGGCCTGCTCGCCGGGGCCGGCCCAGTCGAGACAGCCGTTGCTGCCGCCGAAGCCGCGCAGGTCCACCTGGATCCAGGTGTAGCCGCGCTCGAACACCTTCGCGCCGTTGATGAAGTCGTAGAAGCGGTCGGACGGGCCGCCGGTGAGCGGGTCGTAGGGCGAGTCCTGCGCCAGCCCGAGCGGCCCGAGCTGGCCCGAGTGGTTGAAGTACGGGCCGATCGAGAGGATGACCGGCGTCTTGGCGTTCTCGGGGAGGCCCTTGGGCCGGAAGACGTCGGCGTAGAGCTTCACGCCGTCGGTCGAGTCGATCGTGGCCGACTTGACGTCGGCGCCCGGCGGCGGGTCAGCCGCCTCGGCGGCCGGGGTGAGCAGCACGAGGAGCGCCGCGAGCGGCGCGATCGTTCGGCGGAGCCCCTGCCAGAGCACGCCGCGATGTTAGCGGCGCCGCTTGGAGCGTCACGACCGCCGACGACCTAGGCTTCAGCGCCTGGCGGGGCTCTTGGCGCATCGGCAACTTTTCAGCGCTACACGGGTTGATGCGCGCAGGATGGTCGTGCGGCTCGCGCTCGTGCTCGCATGCGGCGTCGCCCTGGTCGCACCGGGCGCGGCGGGCGCCGCCGACGGCGAGCTGCGCTCGCTCGGGACCGCTCGCTCGCCGGTGCTCACCGACGGCACCCGCTACGCGGCCTTCCTCTCGGACCCCACCCACCTGACCGTCCGCGACGACGCCCGCGAGCGCAGCTTCGAGGTCTCGAACCCGCCCGGCTGCCGGCCGGTGGCCCTCGGCGGCGGCGCGCGCCTGCTGCGCGAGTGCCCGCCCGAGGAGCCCCCGCCGGGCGAGCCGGCCGCCGAGCACCACTACGAGGTCGTGAACCTGACCCAGGAGACCGTGAACGACGTGCCGACCAGGCCCGGCGACGTCTTCACCGACGTGGGGCTGCGCTGGCTCGGCGGCGAGGCGCGGCCCGAGCCCGGCCACGTGGAGCTCACGTACGTGGACTGGCGCACCGGGCGCCGGGTGGGATTCGGCGAGGACCCGTCCGACGCGCGCGTGACGCGCGACCTCGACAGCCCGACGCTGGCGCCACTCGCCCCGCCGCGCCCCGCCGACTACGCCGTGGTGGCCGACGGGCCGTTCACCGCCGCGCACACCGGCCGCGACCCGCAGGGCCGGCCTGCCTACCTCGACCTCTACCGCGGCACCACCGAGCGCAAGTTCGGCCAGCGCCTGGCGCGGCTCGAGCGCTGCGGCGCGACCGCGTGCCGCTCGATCACGATCGGCGGCGGCCTCGTCACCTGGGTCAAGGGCCGCCAGGTGCGCGGCCGGGCGATCCGCGGCGGCCAGCGCGTGCTGGTGCGGATCGCGCCCGGCGCCAGCGCCGCCGGGCTGCGCGCCACGCACACGCGGGCGACCGTCTACGTGGCGCTGTTCAAGGGCGAGGACGACTCGAGCGGCTTCCGGCTCTACGCGCTCGACTGGCGCTGAGCCGGGCCGCGATCAGCGCTTCGCGGCGGCCTTGCCGTCGCCGTCGCCGATCTCGAGCACCGACAGGAACGCCTCCTGCGGCACCTCGATCTGGCCGACCTGCTTCATGCGCTTCTTGCCCGCCTTCTGCTTCTCGAGCAGCTTGCGCTTGCGGCTGATGTCGCCGCCGTAGCACTTCGCGATCACGTCCTTGCGGACGGGCTTGACGGACTCGCGCGCGATGATCTTCGAGCCGATCGCCGCCTGGATCGCGACCTCGAACTGCTGGCGCGGGATCTGGCGGAAGAGGCGCTCGGTGAGGCCGCGGCCGGCGGCGTAGGCCTTGTCCTTGTGCACGATCATCGAGAGCGCGTCGACCGTGTCGCCGGCGAGCAGGATGTCGAGCTTCACGAGGTCGGCCGGGCGCAGGCCGATCAGCTCGTAGTCGAGCGACGCGAAGCCGCGGGTGCGCGACTTGAGCTGGTCGAAGAAGTCGAGCACGATCTCGGCGAGCGGCAGGTCGTAGCGCAGCTGGACGCGCGCCTCGGAGAGGAAGCTCATGTCCACGTGCACGCCGCGGCGCTCCTGGCAGAGGTCCATCACCGCCCCGACGTGCTCCTTCGGGCAGAGGATCGTCGCGCGGATGTTCGGCTCGCGGATCTCCTCCACGCGGGCGCGGTCCGGCATGTCGCTGGGCGAATGGACCGTGACCACCTCGCCGTTGGTGAGGGTGACCTCGTACTCCACCGTCGGCGTGGTGGCGAGCAGCTCGAGGTCGTACTCGCGCTCGAGCCGCTCGCGCACGATGTCCATGTGCAGCAGGCCGAGGAAGCCGGAGCGGAAGCCGAAGCCGAGCGCCTGGCTGGTCTCGGGCTCCCACGAGAGCGCGGCGTCGTTGAGCGAGAGCTTCTCGAGAGCGTCGCGGAGGTCCGCGAACTGGTCGGTCTCGACGGGGAACAGGCCGCAGAACACCATCGGCTTGACCTCGCGGTAGCCGGGCAGCGGCTCGGAGCCCGGGCTCGCGCGTGAGGTGAGCGTGTCGCCCACGCGGAGCTGGGAGACGTCCTTCACGCCGGTGATCACATAGCCGACCTCGCCGGCGCGCAGCCCGTCGACCGGCTTCATGTCCGGGCCGAAGAACCCGATCTCGTCGATGTCGGCCTCGGTGCCGGTCTGCATCGCGAGGATCGGGTCGTTCTTGCGGAATTCCCCGTCCACGACGCGCACGTACGCGATCACCCCGCGGTACTGGTCGAACTCGGAGTCGAAGATCAGCGCGCGCGGCGGCGCGTCGAGGTCGCCCTCGGGGGAGGGGATGCGCTCCACGATCGCCTCGAGGACGTCGGTGACCCCCTCCCCGGTCTTGGCGGAGATCCGGATCACGTCGTCGGCGGGCTCGCCGAGCAGCTCGGAGATCTCGCCCGCGACCCGCTCGGGCTCGGCGCCCGGGAGGTCGAGCTTGTTGAGCGCGGGGATGAGCTCGAGGCCGGCGTCCACGGCCAGATAGGTGTTGGCGAGCGTCTGCGCCTCGACCCCCTGCGAGGCGTCCACGAGCAGCAGCGCTCCGTCGCATGCGGCGAGCGAGCGCGAGACCTCGTAGGTGAAGTCCACGTGGCCCGGCGTGTCGATCAGGTGGAGGCGGTAGGTCTCGCCGTCGCGCGCGGTGTACTCCACCCGGACGGCCTGCGCCTTGATCGTGATGCCGCGCTCGCGCTCGAGGTCCATCTTGTCGAGCAGCTGCGGGCGGTGCTTGCGCGGGTCGACCGCGCCGGTGACCTCCAGGATGCGGTCGGCCAGCGTCGACTTCCCGTGGTCGATGTGGGCGATGATCGAGAAGTTGCGGATGTTGGAGGCGGGCGCGCTCACCGCGTGAGAGGTTAGGAGCGCCTGAAGCGAGAGCCCAGCAGCCCCACGATCTGGCGGGCCTCGTCGATCCGCAGCAGCCAGACCGCGGCGGCGTAGGCCGCCGTGCCGGTGACGATCGCCGCCCCGACCGCGACGACCTGCGACCAGATCGCGGCTCCGATGGCCTGGTCGATCGCCCACCAGGTGGCGTAAGCGACGCCCGCCAGCACCGCGCCCGCCGCGACCATCCGCAGCACGGCCGCGAGGTTCTGGGCGCCCTCCACCCCGCCGAGGTCCGGGCGCAGGTACCAGGCCTGGGCGAGCGCCATGCCCACTGTGCCGACGACCGTGCCGATCACGATGCCGCCCACGCCGAGCGGCTCGTAGAGGGCGAGCGCGATGGCGGCGTTGACCAGCATGTTCGCGCCGGCCAGGGCGGTGGTCGTCCAGGGACGCTGGAGGCTGAAGTACGTGCGCGAGAGCAGCAGCGAGACGCCCTGCGCGGGCAGCGAGAACGCCCACCAGAACATCGCCTCGGCCACCAGGTCGGTGGCGGCGGCGTCGAACTCGCCGCGCTCGTAGACGAGCCGCGTGATCGGCTCGGCCAGCACCGCCATGAAGGCGGCCGAGGGGATCAGGAGGAGGCAGATCAGCCGCACGCCGTTGGCCATCGTGCGGCGCAGGTCGTCGTACTCGCGCCGCGCCGCGAAGCGGGAGAGGGTCGGGAACACGACCGTGGCGATCGCCACGCTGAAGATCCCCTGCGGGAGCATGTAGATGCGGAACGCCTTGTCGATCGCGGCCGGCGCCTCCTCGGAGACCAGCGTGCCGAAGAACGAGTTGATCAGCAGGCTGAAGTTGATGAGGCCGAGCGCGATCGTGACCGGGAGCATCAGCTTGAGGACCCGGATCACGTGCGGGTTGCGCCAGTCGAAGTCGAGCGTGAAGCGCCCCCCGGTCCCGCGCAGCCACGGGAGCGGCAGCGCGAGCTGGATCACGGTGCCCGCGAGGACGCCGATGCCGTAGGCGTAGATGTCGTCCTCGCCGTCGAAGACCGGCGTTAGGCCCACCAGGCAGGCGATGATCGCGAGGTTCCAGAAGACCGGCGCGATCGCCGCCGCGCCGAAGCGGTCGAACGAGTTGAGCATCCCCACGGTCACGCCCGCCAGCGCGAGCAGCAGGACGATCGGGAACATGAGCTGGCTGAGGCCGGTGGTGAGGTCGCGCAGGACCGGCTCGTCGTCGAAGCCGGGCGTGACGAGCTCGATCACCTTGGGGGCGGCGATCAGGAAGATCAGCGTGAGCGCGCCGAGCACCATCGCGATCAGCGACAGCAGGCCGGAGGCCACCTTGAACGCCTCCCTGCGCCTGCCCTTCTCGAGCAGCTCGGTGAAGACCGGCACGAAGGCGCCCTGGAGGGCCGCGTCCGCGACCAGCGCGCGGACGAGGTTCGGCACCTGGAAGGCGATCGTGAAGGCCGACATCGGCCCCTTCACCCCGAAGAAGCTCGCCGCCACTATCTCGCGCACGAGGCCCATCACGCGCGAGAGCGCGGTGGCGGCGGAGAAGAACGCCGTGCTTACGGCGAGGCGCCGGCCGCGGGCGGGCTCCTCCTCGGAACGGGAGGCCTCGGCGCCCGGCGGGTCGCCGGCTGGCTCCCGCTCCGCGTCGCTACTCTCTCCGGCCGTGGCAAACATCGCGTCACAAGAAAAGCGGATACAGCGGTCGGCCCGCGAGCGGCTCGAGAATCGCCGCTACACGTCGGCGATCAAGACGTACTTCCGCTCACTCGAGGCGGCGGTGGCCGGCGGCGACGACGCGGCGGCCGACGCGGCGCACCGCGAGCTGGTCTCGACGGTCGATCGCGCCGTCAAGCGCGGGGCGCTGCACCGCAACACCGGCGCGCGCAAGAAGAGCCGCGCGGCCAAGCTGCGCGCCGGCGCCGGCTCCTAGGCGGCCGCTCGCGCTAGCGCGAGCGTCAGCCCGCTCTCGTCGTCCACGCACTCGCCGTTGCGCATCCTGACCTCCAGCTCGGCGAACGCGCACAGCGCTCGCTCGAGCGCGTCGCGGTCCGCGCGGCGCGCCTGCGAGGCGATCCGCTTGGCGAGCCACGGCGGCACCCGCAGCTCCTTGGCGAGCTGCGACTCGGACACCCCGGCGTCGATCAGCTCCGCCGCGCGGATCGACCGGCGCAGGCCGCTGAGGATCGGATAGACAAGCCGCGCGGGGCGGTCGCCGCTCTCGACGAGGCGCTCGGCCAGCCGCAGCGACTGCTCGAGGTCGCCCGCGACGAGGGCGTCGGCGAGGTCGTAGCCCTGGCTCGTGGTCTCGCCGCAGGCGAGTCGCTTGACGTGCTCGGCGGTGAGGTTGTCGCGCGGGTGGGCGAGCAGGGCGAGCTTCTCGACCTCGCGCGCGATCCGCTGCTGGCTGTTGCCCACGAGGCCCACGAGGGTGCGCGCCGCCTCCATGTCGAGCACGAGCCCCTCCTCCGCGGCGCGGTCGATCGTCCAGCGCGGCAGCTCGCGCGGCTTGGGCGCCTGGTACTCGCGGAGCTCGCCGCCGGCCTTCGCGACGGCCTTCGTCAGGCGGTCCGGCGGCTTGCCGCGCGCGACCAGGACCAGCACGGTCTCCGGGGCGGGCGCGGCCAGCTCGCGCTCGAGCGGGTCGAGGGCGGCGGGCTTCCAGGACTCGACGCCGTCGACCATCACGTAGCGGGTGCCGCCGCCGAACGTGAGCGCCGAGAGCGAGGCCGCGACCTCGTCGGGGCCGTGCGAGCGCGCGTCGAATCTCTCCAGCCCGCCCGGCCCGTTCTCCTCCTCGGCGCGGCGGCGCACGCGCGAGCGCCAGGCGTCGATCTTCGCGTGGTCCTCGCCGCAGACGAGGTAGGCGGGCTTGAGGTCGGCCACGGGGCGAGTCTACGTCCGCGGGCGGCGGCTGCGCCTCCGCGGGCGGCGGCTGCGCCTCCGCGGGCCGCACGTCGAAGCTGATGACCCCGAGGTAGCCGTCGCCGTCCTTGCCGAAGAATCTCACCGCAGCGTCATCCGGCCGCCGCGGACGGTGAGCCGCACGGTCCCGTCGCGGTCGGTGCGCCGGACGTGCGGGACCTGCGCGTGCAGCGCCGCGAGCGTCGACGGCGCCGGATGGCCGTACGGGTTGCCCTCCCCCACCTCGATCGCGGCGACCTGCGGGCGCAGCCGGTCGAGCAGGTCCGGCAGGCCGGGGTCGGCGCTGCCGTGGTGCGAGACCTTCATCGCCTCGACCGGCGGGAGGTCGTAGGCCAGCAGCGCGTCGCTCTCGGCGTCGCCGGAGAGGAACAGGTCGAACGACCCGGCGCTCACGAGCGCCGCGAGCGCGCGCGGGTTCGGGTCCTCGGGCGGCGGGCCGGGCGGGCGCGGCGGCGGGCCGAGGACGCGGATGCGCAGGCGGCCGGCGCGGAGGGCCTGGCCCGCGTACGGCGCGATGCGGCGCACGCCGCGGCGGCGGGCCGCGGCGATCGCGGCGGCGAAGGCGGGGTCGCGGGTTCCGTCGCCGCCGTCGAGGATCGCTGCGGTGGGGACCCGCTCGAGGACCTCCTCCAGGCCGCCGTGGTGGTCGCGCGAGGCGTGCGTGGCGACGACCAGCGCGAGCCGCCGCACTCCCGCGCGGCGCAGCAGTCGGTAGGTGCGCGCCTCGGGCGGGCCGGCGTCGAAGAGCACGGCCGCGCCGGCGCCGTCCTGGATCAGCGTGGCGTCGCCCTGGCCGACGTCGAGGAAGCTGACGGTCAGGTCCTCGGGCGGCGCGGCGGGGCCGGCGGCGTGGTGCCAGGCGAGCGCGAGCGCGGTCCCGAGTGCGGCGAGCACGGCGATCCGCCTGCGGAGGCCCGCGCGCCGCCAGGCCGCCGCGACCTCCCGCGCCCGGGCGTCCGCCGCGCCGCGCACCCGCGCTGCGCCCCTTCCGCGTCCCCGCAGCGCGGCCCTTCCGCGTCCCCGCAGCGCGGCCCTTCCGCGCCCCCGCAGCGCGGCCCTTCCGCGCCCACGCAACGCGGCCGGGGCGAGGTGGGCTCTCTTACGGTCGCATATCGACCAATAGAGAGCCCACCTCCGCCCGATCGCGAGCCATCCCACGGCCGGGACGAGGTAGGCGGCGATCACCGCGACGGGCGACGAGAGCGGCAGGCCGACCTGGGCCCCCGGCAGCGCCGCGAACTCCTCTGCGACCCGGACCAGCGCCCCCGTCAGTGCGCCGTTCACGCGGCCGAGACCGGTGGCCAGGCCGAGCGCCGGCGCGTCGGCGGCGGTCGCGGCTCCGCCGGCTACGCCGAGGACGGCCTGCACCATGCCGAGCCAGACGATCGGGGCGACCAGCGGTAGCGCGACGAGGTTGGCCGCGAGGCCGGCGACCGAGACCGCGCCGAAGTGGTGCCCGGCGATCGGCGCCGTGGCGAGCGTGGCGGCGAGGGTCATCGCGGCGCCCTCGGCGAATGGCCCGGGCAGCCAGCCGAGCGGCCGACGCAGCGCCGGCGCGAGCATCAGGATGCCCGCCACCGCGGCGAACGAGAGCTGCCAGCCGGGCTCGGCGGCGACCCGCGGCTCCAGCACCAGCGTGACCACCGCCGCGACCAGCAGCGCGTACCAGCGCGACCGCACGCGCCCGACCGCGAGCGCCGCCAGACCGGCTATCGCCATCGCCGCCGCTCGCTGGAGCGACGGACCCGCCCCGGCGAGCAGCAGGTAGAGGACGATCAGCGCGCCCAGCCACAGCACCCGCCCGCGAACGCCCGCCCCGGCCACCGCCAGCAGCGGCAGCGCGAGCGCGCAGAGCAGCACCACGTTCTGACCGCTGACCGCGAGCAGGTGCCCGAGGCCGGAGCGGCGGAAGTCGTCCACCACCAGCGGGTCGATCGCCTCGTCCTGGCCGAGCACCATGCCGCGCGCGACGGCACCGCGCTCGGCCGGCATGCCGGCGACGATCCCGCGCTCGGCCCGCCGCCGCACGGAGTCGACCCAGCCGGCGAAGCCGCGGCGGTGGGGCGGCGGGGCACCGCCGGCGGTCCTGGCGCGCGCCGGCACCGCGCGGAGCGCGTCGAGCTCGAGCTCGGCCGCCACGCCGCGCCGGCGCAGGTACGCGGGCCAGTCGAGGCGTGAACCGTGCGTGCGGCGCGGGCGCGCCAGGCTCCCGGACGCGAGCACCAGGACCCCCGGCTCGCCGCCGGCCGGCCAGCGCATGCCGTCGCCGGCTCGGGCGACCACCCGCGACCCGTGCGCCGGCCCCGATCGCAGCTCCACCAGCGCCCAGGAGCCGAACCGGGTTCGGCGCGGGCGCTGAAGCACGGCCACCTCGCCCTCGAAGCGATCGATCCGCAGAGCCCGCTCCGCCGTTGCGTCGATGGCGGCGACGCGCGCGTGGCCCACGGCGGCGCCGACCGCGAGCGCGAGGGGCGCCAGCACCAGCACCGCGGGAACGCGCACCGCGAGTCCCGGGTCGGGGCGCCAGAGCGCGAGCGCGACGCCGACCGTTGGCAGCGCGACGGCGATCGGCCCCCACCATGGGAGTGCCGGGGCGGCCGCCAGGCCGGCCGCGAGGGCGGCGACGACTCCGTGCGGGCGGCGGCGGTCGAGCCAGGCGATCGCGGCGCGGCTGGCATCCGGCGGGTGCGGCGCGTGCTCGGTGCCCATGGCATCTACGGCGTCACCGCCTCGCGCAGCGACTCGAAGCGCTTCTCGCCGATCCCCTCGACCTGCCGCAGCTCCTCCACGGACCGGAAGCCGCCGTGCTGCGTCCGGTACTCGACGATGCGCCGGGCGAGCGTGGGCCCGATGCCGTCGATGGCGTCGAGCTGCTCCGGTGTCGCGCTCGCGAGGCTGACCTTCGGGGCGAGCGAGCCGCCGGAGCCGGAGCCGCCGGAGCCAGAGCCGCTAGAGCCGGAGCCGGCCGCGCCGGCTCCGGAGGGAGCCGGGCCCGCACCGCCGGCCCCGCGCCGCGGCACGATCACCTGCTGCCCGTCGGCGACCTTCGCGACGAGGTTCACTCCCGCCTGGTCAGCGTGCCGCGTGAGCCCGCCGGCCCGCTCGACCGCCTCGTGCACCCGAGCGCCCGCCGGCACCTGGTAGACGCCCGGCCGGCGCACCTCGCCGGCGACCTGGACCGCGAGCGTCGCACCGCCACCGCCTGGCGAGCCGCCGGCGGCACCGACGGGCCCGCCGCGGGCGGGCGGCGGCTCCACCGCCACGGGCGCCGGCTCACCGTCGCCGCCGGCGAGCGCCCGCACCGCGAGCACGGCCACCACCAGCGCCACCGCCACCCAGCCGACGGCCCTCATCCGATCGCGGTCGAGCTCCATGCGGCGACCGTACGCGGGGCCGCGTTACACGTGGGTCAACTGGGCAACGATTCGCCGAACGGCATGTGACGATCGCGTAACGGGGGGTGGGGCGGCGGCGGGCCGGGCCTCCCGGCGGCGGCGGGAGCCAGGCGGCGCGGCGGCGCGGCCTCAGGCGCGTCCTCCAGGCGGCGGCTAGTCCTCCTCGCGGTTGAAGAACAGCGTGTTCTGGTCGACCTTCCAGTCGCCGCCGACGCGCCGCATCTTCACCGGCTTCGCCCCGGCCCGCCCCGGGAACTCGATCGCCGCCGTCGCGCCCGAGATCTTCACCTCGTAGTTCTTCACCCCGCCGAGCTGCTCCGCCAGCTGCTCGCGCTTCTCGGCGCCGAGCGCCCCCAGCGCCTGACGGTGCGCGCTCTCGCACGAGTCGGTGCCCGGGAACACCGCGGCCGCCTCCTCCTGGGCGCTCTCCGTCAGCTGCCCGCAGGCGGCCTCCGGGTCGTTGGCCTTCACGGCCTCGCCGTAGTCGGTCAGCCCCTTGAAGACCGCGGCCTCCGCGGCCGAGCCCCGCGCGCCGCCGCCCGGGGCCTTCGCGTCCTCCTCGTCGTCGCCGCCGCACCCGCACGCGACGCACGCTGCCACCGCCAGTACCCCCGCCAACCGTCGCAATTCCGCCCCCCAGGTAGCCGAACGCCGCAGGCTACTTCACGCTGAAGCCGTCGAGCCCCTCGGGCTCCTCGGCGTGCTCCTCCACCCGCTCGACCCGCGCCCGCGGCGGCCCCTCGCGGCAGAACGCGACGAGCGCCTCGACCGCCTCGGGATCGCCCTCGAAGACGGCCTCGACCGCCCCGTCGTCGCGGTTCGCGACCCAGCCCGCCACGCTCCGCCGCTCGGCTTCCCGGCGCGCCGAATCGCGGAAGAACACGCCCTGCACCTCCCCATGGACGACGACACGTCTGCGCTCGCGCTCGGCCATGGAGCGGGAGTGTGCCAGTACCCGGTCTTGGGTATGCACGAGCCGTGTCCGCCGCCGCCATAGCCGTGCTGCTGCTGGCCGCGGTCGTGGCCGCCGCCGTCGCGGTGGACGCGCCGCTCCTCGCCCTCCCGCTCGTCTTCCTGATCCTCGTGGTCTGGGGCGGCCAGCGCGTGGCGAGCGCCCGCGACCGCGTCTAGATGGCCGCCTACGTCGCGGTCGTCGGCCCGGGCGAGGCGTCACAGGAGGAGGCGCGCGTCGCGAAGCGGGTCGGCCGCCTGCTCGCCGAGGCCGGCGCCGTGGTCGTCAGCGGCGGGCTCGGCGGCGTGATGGAGGCGGCCTGCCGCGGCGCGAAGGACGGCGGCGGGACCACCGTCGGCATCCTCCCCGGCCCGGACCGGGCGGCCGCCAACGAGTTCGTCGACGTCGCGATCGCCACCGGCCTCAGCGAGGCCCGCAACGCGCTGGTCGTGCGCGCGGCGGACGTCCTGATCGCGATCGGCGGCTCGTGGGGCACGCTGTCGGAGATCGCGCTCGCCCTGCGCACGGGCAAGCGGGTCGTGGGGCTGGCGACCTGGGAGCTTCCGGGCGGCGAGGCCGGGGTCGAGGAGGCCGCCGACGCCGAATCGGCCGTGGCGCTGGCGCTCGGTTGACGGCCGGGCCCGAAGCGTCTGTGCGCTTTGCCCCCCTATGAGGGGTGAAAACGCACAGGCGTCCGCGCGACCGGCTTAGGAGGAGCGCACCACGAAGTTCACGAGCTTGTCCGGCACCACGACGGTCTTCACGATCTCGCCGCCGTCCACGTACTGCGCCACCCGTGGCGACTCGCGCGCGATCCGCTCCTGCTCCTCCCGCGCGGCCCCCGCCGGCGCCTCCACCCGGTCGCGCAGCTTGCCGTTGACCTGCACGACCAGCTCGACCACGTCGGCCCGCAGCAGCGCGCGATCCGGCTCGGGCCACGGCTCCTCCCACACCCGCCGCCCGGTCATCAGCTCGAACACCTCGGCCCCCAGGTGCGGCGCGAACGGGAAGATCAGCGACCCGGCCGTGGCCACCGCGAACCGCAGCTGCGTCGCGCCGTGCTCGGCCGCCGTCAGCTCGTCCTTCTGGAGGTAGGCGTCGTTGACCAGCTCGATCACCGCGGCGATAGCCGTGTTGAACGCGAAGCGGTCGCGCAGCCCCGCGGTGACCCGCTCGATCGCCCAGTGCGCCTTGCGCAGGAGCG
Source organism: Thermoleophilaceae bacterium (assembly GCA_036389835.1). GTDB lineage: Bacteria > Actinomycetota > Thermoleophilia > Solirubrobacterales > Thermoleophilaceae > AC-37. Next base: position 43,378 of record DASVWC010000111.1, read on the forward strand.
GCGACGGGTCGCCCACCGGCGACTCCGACGGCTCGGTGCGCTCGGCGGTCTCGGCGGCGAGCCGCCACAGCCGGCCGAGGAAGCGGTTGATGCCGCTGACCCCCTCGTCGGACCAGTCGGCCCCCTGCTCGGGCGGGCCGATGTAGAGCATGTAGGAGCGCGCCGTGTCGGCCCCGAAGCGCTCGACGTACTCGCTCGGGCTGATCACGTTGCCCTTCGACTTGGACATCTTGGCCCCGTCGCGCGTGATCATCCCCTGCGTGAAGAGCCGGGCGAACGGCTCCTGGAAGCCGACGTAGCCCATGTCCGCGAGCGCCTTCACGAAGAAGCGCGCGTACATCAGGTGCAGGATCGCGTGCTCGACGCCGCCGATGTACTGGTCGACCGGCATCCACGCGTCGACGACCGCCCGGTCGAACGGTGCCCCGTCGTTCCGCGCGTCGCAGTAGCGCATGAAGTACCAGGACGAGTCGACGAACGTGTCCATCGTGTCGGTCTCGCGGCGCGCCTCGGCGCCGCAGCGCGGGCAGCCGGTACGCACCCAGTCCTCGGCGGCGGCGAGCGGCGAGCGCCCCTTCGGCGCGTAGTCCTCGACGTCGGGAAGCTCGACCGGCAGCTGGTCGTCGGGCACCGGCACGATCCCGCAGGAGTCGCAGTGCACGACCGGGATCGGGCAGCCCCAGTAGCGCTGGCGCGAGAGCAGCCAGTCGCGCAGGCGGTAGTTGACCGACGGCCTGCCGCGGCCGTCCGACTCGAGCCACGCGACGATCTCGTCGAACGCCTCGCGGTTGTGCTTGCCGTCGAACTGCCCGCTGTTGACGAGCGGCCCGTCGTCGGCGCACGGCAGCTCGCCGCAGTCGACCACGCGCCGGACCTCCAGGCCGAACCGCTGCGCGAACTCGTAGTCGCGCTCGTCGTGCGCGGGCACGGCCATGATCGCCCCGGTGCCGTACTCCATCAGCACGTAGTCGGCGACGAACATCGGGATCTCCTCGCCGTTCACCGGGTTGGTGACGGTGCGCCCGAGCGGGACCCCGGTCTTCTCCCGCGCCTCGGCGCCGCGCTCCTCGGCGGACTCGGTCAGCGCGCGGTTCACGTACTCGCGCACCTCGTCGGAGTCGCTGAGGCGCAGCACGTCGGGGTGCTCGGGGGCCATGACGAAGAACGTCGCGCCGAACAGCGTGTCGGGCCGCGTGGTGAAGACGGGGTAGTCGGTGCCGAGCTCCTCGCAGCGGAAGACGACCTCGGCGCCCTCCGAGCGCCCGATCCAGTTGCGCTGCATCGTGACGACGTGATCGGGCCAGTCGACGGTCTCGAGGTCCTCGAGCAGCCGGTCGGCGTAGTCGAGGATCTTGAAGAACCACTGCTCGAGGTTGCGCGCCTCGACGGGCGTGCCGCAGCGCTCGCAGCGGCCGTCGATCACCTGCTCGTTGGCGAGCACGGTCGCGTCCTTGGGACACCAGTTGACGGCGGCCTCGGACCGGTACGCGAGCCCCTTCTCGAACAGCCGCAGGAAGATCCACTGCGTCCAGCGGTAGTAGCGCGGCTCGTGCGTGCCGAACTCGCGCGTCCAGTCGATCGAGACGCCCCACGAGCGGAACTGGCGGCGGAACTCGGCGATCGAGGCCTCCGTCGAGTCGCGCGGGTGCTGGCCGGTGCGGATCGCGTGGTTCTCGGCGGGCAGCCCGAAGGCGTCGTAGCCCATCGGGTGCAGCACGCGCTGGCCGGTGCGGCGGCGGTAGTGGGCGATCGCGTCGCCGATCGCGTAGCACTTGAGATGGCCCATGTGCGGCTCGCCCGAGGGGTACGGGAGCATCTCGAGCACGTACGAGCCGGCCTCCGCGGCCGCGGAGTCGTTGGCCACCTCCCAGGTGCGCTCGTCCTCCCAGACCCGCTGCCACTTGGGCTCGATGCGCTTGGGGTCGTACCGCTCCATGAAGCGGCTGAGGTTATCGGCGGCGCCGGGGGCGATTCCGTCGCGTGAGTCTGGGAACATCGCTCCTCGCATGGCCACCCCGAGCCCATCCTCCCGGGCGGCGGAGCTCGCAGCCGAGCAGGTTCAGGCGATCGTCACCGCCGCCGAGCAGGCCGCGGAGGAGCTGCGCGCCGCCGCCGAGCGCGAGGCGCGCGAGCGCGAGCGCGAGGCCGAGCGCGAGGGCGAGCGCATCAGGGCCGAGGCGCAGGCGGCGGGCGAGAAGGAGCGCGCCGCGGCGGAGGAGGAGGCCGCGCGGATACTCGAGATCGCCCGCAGGGAGGCCGACAGCCGGGTCGTGCGCGCGCGCGAGGCGGCCGACGAGGCGCTCGCCTCCGCCGAGGCGATCTCGAACGGGCTGCGGCGGCTCGCCGAGTCGCTCGAGGGCCAGGCGGAGCGGATCCTGCGTGACGTGCAGGCCGGCCACCGCCGGCTGATGAGCGACCTGCGGCTCGAGCCGAACCCGGAGGAATCGTCCGTCCGCGAGCCGCGCGACGCGCGCGACCGCGAGCTGCTCTCGGCGGTCCGCGCCGGGGAGAGCCGGCGCCGCGCGAGGCCGCCAGGCGACGCCGGCGGCGGCCCGAACCCGTTCGACGAGCTCGAGGTCCCGCGCTGGGGCGAGCCGTGACTCAGGATCGCGCGCGCTGAGGGGCTCGTCGCAACTGGGCGTCGCCCGCCCGCTCCCGCGCGTGACCGAGCCGCTCGGCGACGGGGAGGTCGCGCTGCGCGAGTGGCGCCGCGACGACATGCACGCGATGATCGCGATGCTGGATGACGAGCCGATCGTGCGCTGGACGCGCGTGCCGTCGCCGTACGGCGAGCGCGACGCGCTCGACTACCTGGCCCGCGGCGACGCCGAGCGCGAGCGCGGCGAGGGGATCAACCTCGGGATCTTCGACGCCGCGGGGCGCGAGGTGCTGGGCTCGATGTCGGTGCGGATCGCGTCGTGGCCGGACCTGCGCGGCCAGCTCGGCTACCTCGTCGGGGCGCACGCGCGCGGGCGCGGCGTCGCCCCGCGGGCGATCCGGCTCGCGTCGGCATGGGGGTTCCGCAAGCTGGGGCTGGAGCGCATCGAGATACTCGTGCACCCGGACAACGAGCCGTCCCAGCGCGCCGCCGAGAAGGCGGGGTTCAGGCGCGAGGGGATCCTGCGCTCCTACACGCGCGTGAAGGCCGAGCGCTTCGACATGTGGTCGTTCTCGGCCCTGCCCGGCGAGCTCGAGCGCGCGCGCTAGTCGCCCTCGCGCTTCGCGCCGCTGCGCCGGAACACCGAGACGGCGTAGGCGTCGGGGCGGAAGTTGAGGATCGGGTCCGCCGACAGCTCGATCCCGTCGGTCACCCGGGTCGGGTCGAAGACCAGCACGTCGCCGTCGTGCTCGCGGCTCGTGTCGAGGCCGGTCAGCTCGAGCGTGCCGAGCTCGACCGTCTCGCGGTCGTCGGGCCACGGCACGGTCGGGTCGTCGACCGCGTCGCCGTCGGCGGCGAGCCGCGCCGTGAGCCGCCAGCGCACCGGGCCGCGCTCGAGCCGCTCGCGGATCTCGTCCTGGAGGTACTCGGGCCCGAGCCCGTCGATCTCCTCCTCGGGCACGGCCTCCACCCCCGCCTCGGGCTCGATCCGGTAGCGCGCCCAGCGCTCGCCGAGCCGGAACGAGTGGATCGAGTTGAACGCGCAGGTGGCATAGCTGCGCGGCGGCACCAGGGAGGGCAGGATCTGCTGGAGCGCCGCGCCGGTCTCCGGGTGCTCGCCGATGAAGGCGCCGATCTTCTCCATGTCGGGCTGGCCGGTCTCGGGGTCGGGCTTACGGGCGCGGACGAAGACGACGAAGTCCTCCGGCGTGCGCACGAAGAAGCACGGCAGGGTGAGCGAGACGACGTCGGTGGTGCTCCCGTCCGGGAGGTAGAACTTGATCGCCATCCCGCGGCCCTCGGTGCGCTCGCCGTCGCCGGCGTTCGGGTTGCCGCTGCCGTTCGACAGGCGCACCGTCACCCGGACCGGCCCGCCCTGGAAGTGCGCCGCCGGCGACAGCTCGGCGGCCTGCGGCGTGGGCGTGAACTCGCCCGCGCAGAGGGTTCCCTTCGCGTGCGCGGCGCGGTGGCCGTCGAAGCGGCCGCTCACCTCGTTGATCGCGTCGACCGCCTGCTCTGCGAGCTGGTTCATCCGCCTCTCCTTCCGAGTATCTCGTCCACCTGGTGGTAGGTCCCGCGGTTCTGCCACGGGAACGGCGGAGTCTCGACCGCACCGGCCGTCGTCGGCTCGTTCTGGACGCACTGCCGTGGCGTGGTGGTCGGGCACGTGGCGGGGTACTTCCACTGCGTCACGTCGCCGCCGCGCTGGTCGGTCAGGAACTGGACGGCCTGGCGCAGCGAGTGCAGCAGGATCGCGCGGCAGCGCTTCTGCACGACGGCGCGGCTCGAGCCCTTGACCGGCTGGACCGTGGGGCTGCCGCCGCAGTAGTAGCGCGAGTAGCGGCCGGGGACCTTGCGGCCGAGCACGTTGCGCAGGTCCTTCTGAACGTGCGTGCTCCACCTCCAGCCGAACCCGCCGAGGCCGAGCACGCGGCGCTCGACCGTGTCGAAGAGCTCCTGGCCCAGCGCGGGCTGGAACGCCTGGCGGACGAAGCGCGGCCACCACTGGTCCATCAGCAGGACGGCCGCGCTGTGGTCGTAGACGTTGTCGCCGTCCACGTCGAGGCGGTTGCCGCCGACGGAGCGCCAGGTGTCGAGCAGGCGCAGGAACTTCTCGTCGCGGCCCTGGGCGCGGCCGATCACCTTGCGCATCCAGCGGTAGGGCTCCTCGGCGCGCAGGTCACCGGTCGCCGCACGGTTTACGGCGCGCGTGAGGCCGACGAGGTCCGTCCTCCCCTTCTTCACCCTGAGCTCGTCCTCGAGCCGGCGCTGGAGCAGCAGCGCGTGGTGGACCGGGCCGTCGCCCCACTCGGTCGGGCCCTTGCGCCAGCCGACGCCCTCCTTGTTGTTCCAGGAGATGATCACCTCGTCGTGCGCCCGCGGGCGGTTCGACGCCGGGATCGTCTTGAAGTCGTAGGTGGCGGGGTCGAAGCCGAGCCAGTCGCCGCTGCCGTCGCCGTTGAACGGAAGGTCCACGTCGCTGCCGGGGGCGTGGGCCGGGAAGTTGCCGGACTGCTGGAAGCCGACCTCGTCGCGGTTCGCGTAGAGCCAGTTCTCGGTGCCCGGGAACGGGCTCATGACCTTCTGGAACTGGCGCACGCTGCGCGGCTCGTTCTCGGCGAGGCGGACGAACGACACCACCGCGTCGAGCTCGTGGAAGTTCACGCCCTTCGCCTTGGCGAGCGCCACCGGCTTGCCGCCGACGGTCGCGAACGCGAACACCGGCCCGTGCACCGAGCGCATCGTGCGGTGCGTGATCCGCTCGGGCGGGCTCGGGTCGATCGGGGAGACCGGCGTGGTCACGGTCTGGTCGCGCATCGTGAACGGGCGGCACTCGCCGCGGTAGCGGTAGTGCGTGCTCTTGTCCGTCGGGGGCGAGCCGTCGGGGTTGCAGAGGGTCTCGGCGAACGTGTCCTGGTTGTCGCCGTTCGCGCTCGTCCCGCTCCAGACGAAGTCGACGCCGTGGCCGATCAGCGGCCAGGGCGAGGCGCCGGGGAAGGTCACGCCGGAGACGTCGACGCCGCCGCCGTGCAGCTCCTGCTCGACGAAGATCTGCGGGGACCAGTAGTCGACCTGCGGGCCGGCGGCGTAGAGCGCGCGGCCGGTGTTCGACAGCTTGGCCGGGACGAGGACCGCGTTCGACATCGTCTCCGGCAGGGCGCGCTTGATGCCGTTGACCGAGCGCACCCAGGCCGGGACGCCCGCGGAGGACTCGGCGGCGCCCGGCCCCTCGATCTGCGGGTCGCGCGGTCGGATCGAGCCGAAGTCGGGGATCAGGTTGCGGCCGGACTGGAGACGGCCGGGGTTGTCGCTCGGGTGCCTGTGCTTCGAGACCGTGAGCGCCTCGGGGTCGTTCGCGGTGCGCAGGTCCTTGAATGGCTTCTGCCAGCCGGCGCCGAACTTGCGCTCGAACGCCTGGCGGAGCTGCGAGTTGACCTCCTCGCCGCCGTTCGAGACCGTGAACTGGGTCACGAGCAGGACCGCCATCGCGACCGAGTCCGACACCGTCCAGCGCTCGGGTCGCGTGCCGAGCGCGGGGTACTCCGCGGGCATCTGGCTCGGGTCGGCGTTGACCTCGTCGATGCGCCTGTTGATGCCCTCGATGTAGGCGAGGATGTCGCTGCGGGCGCGGGCGCCGACGTCGCCCCAGCGCCCCGGCAGCGCCTCGAACTGCCTGGTCAGCTCCTCGTCGGAGAAGTCCTGGTCGGTGAGCTGGGCGGCGTCGTCCTCGGCGGCGCTCGCGCCGGTGAGGCCGGCGAGGGTGCCCTTGGCGGTGCGGCGGATCGCGTCCATGAGGAACAGCCGCTCCTGGGCGGTGGCGTAGCCGGCGCCGAACATCAGGTCCGCGCGCGTGTCGCCGTAGATGTGGGCCATGCCGAAGCGGGCGTCGCGGTAGATGCGCACGCCGGGCCGCGGCGTGGTGGTCGAGCCGACGCCGCCGGGCATCGAGCCGAAGCGCGTGTCCTTGTAGAAGCGGCCGATGTCCGCGGGAGCCAGCGTGGCCGCGCGCGGCATGATGTCCACGTAGAGCGGCTGCTGGTTGGTGAACGTGTCGGGCAGCTCGCCGGAGGCCTGGTTGGCGAGCAGCTCCGGCGCCTCGACCGACTCGCCCTCCCCCTGGGCGAGGACCGAGTTGAAGCCCTCGAACGATGGGACGCTCAGCGGCGGCGGGTCCTGCGCGGCTGCGGGGGCCACCGCGAGGGCGAGCGCGACCGCGGTGGCGAGCAGCAGCGCGGTCCCCCTCCGCATGGGGCGAACTTTGCCAGAGGCCCGCGCGGCGTGCGCCGCGCCTAGACGTTCTCGGCGAGCTTGGAGATCCTCCAGGCGTCGCCGTCCTTCTCGAGCTCGACCTCGAGCGGGAGGTTCAGGATCGGCGAGGTGTACTCGAGCGTCGCCCTGTCGCCCTTCTCCTGGACGTCGTCGACCTTCGTGCCCTTGAGCTTGGCCTTCGAGCCGGCGTCGTAGAGCTTGGAGATCTCCTCGACCCAGGTGTCGCACTTGCCGCCGATGCTGGCCTCCTCGACCTGCTCGATCGCGGACGGAGCCAGCGCGCCGCAGACGGCGTCGGCGTCCCCGTCGGCGAGCGCCGTCTGGAACGCGAGGAAGGTGCCCTCGGGGTCGTCGCCCCCGCCCCCGCCGCCGGCGGAGGTCTCCGGCGTGGTCTCGTCGGTGGTCGTGACCTGGATCTCGGTCTGCTCGGGCTGGGTGGTGGTGGCCGCCTTCTCGTCACCCTCGTCGTCGTCGCCGCAGGCCGCGGCGAAGCCGGCGAGGGCCAGGATTGCGAGGAGGGCGAGCAGCCTCCGGATGTGGGCCAAGCGAGCGGTCACGGCGGGGGAATGTAGCGAGTGCCGTGCGGCGCGCTCGGGCTCGGCCGTCGTACCGGCCGGCGAGCGGCTCGAGCGCCTTGTCGAGGAGGCCGCGCGCGACGATCTCGATGCGGACCCTGCCGGCGAAGCCGTACTCGTCCGCCGCCAGATGCAGGCGGTCGAGGAGCGAGAAGATGCCGTCAGGTGGCCGCCCGTGCGGCGAACGGCGGCGCGAACGCGGGCGCCACCCGGATGCGCGGGCGGCCGCGGTGCGTGACGAGCAGCTCCTCGCCGGCGGCGGCGCGTTCCATGTACCAGCCGAAGCGGTTGCGGAACTCGTGGGCGCCGACGGCGGTTGCGCTGTCGGTGCCTTCCGAGGGAGTGGAGCTAGGGGGACTCGAACCCCCGACCTGTCGGCTGCCAGCCGACCGCTCTTCCAGCTGAGCTATAGCCCCAATGCGATGCTCGTCGGCGAAGTGTAGCCCCGCTTTCTGACCGTTTCTAGGCTCAGAGAGCCGTAGGTAGAGGCCACCGCTCTCGCCGAACTTGGTTATCGGCACCGCGAAGCAGCGGTCAAGTTCTGCGCAATACGCGGCCACATCATCGACCTCGTCCGTCGAGTAGGTAGTGCGCGACACACCGCCTCCTGCGATGCGGCGGCAGCGAACGGCCGCGACCTCGAAGATGAGGTCGTATGGATGGCCGTCGGTGAGCGGCCGAAGCACGCCGATGCCGCACCTCGCCGCCTCGTTCGCGATCGCGAGCTCGGCGACGGCCCCCTTTTGGTCGCTCGTCAGCTCGCTCACAACACGAACACTAGTTCGTATGGCGGACGGAGATGCGCCGCAGATGCGACGCCGGTAGCGTCCCGCGCGTCCACGACGAAGGGGGCTGGCGATGGCGTACCTGACGACGTTCCGGATCGAGGGCGATCCCGACGAGCTGCTCCGGTTCAAGCAGGAGAAGATGGACCCGATCGTGGCTCCCGCGGCGCGCGAGAACGGCGCCATCGAGCACATCGTGGTCAGGACCGAGGGCGGGATCATGATCGTGAACCTCTGGGAGACCGTCGAGGGGTCGGAGAAGACCGCGGAGGTCGCCGCCAAGGCGGCCCAGGAGAACGGGATGCCGGGGAGCCCGCCCCAGGGCTGGGAGTCCTACGAGATCGTGCAGCGCGAGGTCGTCTAGCCGACCGACACGGCCGGGGCCTCGCCCCAGAGCTGCTCGAGCCGGTAGTACGACCGCGCGTCGGGCGTGAAGATGTGCAGCACGCAGTCGAGGTAGTCCATGAGGATCCAGCGCGCCTCGCGCTCGCCCTCGACCCGCTGCGGTCGCAGGCCGTCGGCCTTCAGCGACTCGTGCACGGCGTCGCGAATCGCGCGCGTCTGGCGCTCGGTGTTGCCGGTGCAGATCACGAACCAGTCCGTGTAGCCGACCAGCCCCGACACCTCCAGCATCCGGATCTCGCCCGCCTTGCGGTCGGACGCGACCGCGGCGATCCGCTCGGCCAGCTCGCGCGAGCTCAGGACGACGCCCCCACCGCGTCGCGCGCGTAGAGCCCGCGCTCGGCGATCTCCTCGGCGACCAGGTCGGGGACGAGATACCGCAGCGGCAGGCCCTCGGCCGCCCGCCGCCGGACGAGCGTGGAGGACACGTCGATTCGCGGCATCTCGAAGAACACGACCCGGTCCGCCCCCCCGAGCCCGTCCAGAGCCGCGAGCACCCGCTCGCGCTCCCACCCCTCCCGCTCGGCCACCGCGACCGTCGCCAGCCGCAGCACCTCCTCCGGCTCGCGCCAGGCCGGCAGCGAGGCGGCCGCGTCGCCGCCGAGGATCAGGAAGCGCTCGTCCGCCGGCCCGCGGTCGCGCAGCGCCCGCAGCGTGTCGGCGGTGTACGAGCGCCCGCCGCGGTCCACCTCGAGCGGGCACGCGTTCAGCCGCAGGTCGCCCTGGACCGCCAGCTCGGTCATCCGCAGCCGCACCTGCGCGCCCGGCTCCGGCTCGATCTCGCGGTGCGGCGCGTGGGCCATCGGCATCAGCAGCACCTCGTCGAGCCCCAGCCGCGCGTATGCCTCCTGCGCCAGCGCCAAGTGACCGATGTGCGGCGGGTTGAACGCCCCGCCGAGCATTCCGAGCCGGACGGCCGCTACGACCTCACCTGCCCGGATCCCTCGACTACGTACTTGAACGTGCAGAGCTCGCGCACCCCGATCGGCCCGCGCGCGTGCAGCTTCTGGGTGGAGTTGCCGATCTCCGCCCCCATCTCGAACTGCCCGCCGTCGGTGAAGCGCGTGGACGCGTTCACGTACACGCACGCGGCGTCGACCCCCTCGGTGAACGCCCGCGCCGATTCCGTGTCGCGCGTGACGATCGCCTCCGAGTGCCCGCTCCCGTAGCGCGCCACGTGCTCGATCGCCTCCTCCACCGAGTCGACGACCCGCACCGCGAGCACCAGCGCCAGGTACTCCGTGGCCCAGTCCTCCTCGGTCGCGTCGTTGAGCGACCCCGCCAGCTCGCCCGCCAGCGACCGCGCCCGCGCGTCCACCCGCAGCTCCACGCCGGACTCGCGCAGCTCGCCCAGCGCGCGCGGCAGGAGCTCCCCCGCCACGGCCGAGTGGACCAGCAGCGTCTCGGCCGCGTTGCACACGCCCGGCCGCTGCACCTTCGCGTTGACGGCGATGGCGACCGCGTCGTCGAGGTCCGCGGACTCGTCCACGAACACGTGGCAGTTGCCCGACGCCGCGTAGATCACCGGGACCTTCGCGTGCTCCTTGAGCACCGCCTTCAGCCCCTCGCCGCCGCGCGGGATGATCAGGTCGAGGTACTCGTCCTGGCCCGCCAGCTCGGGCAGCTCCTCGCGCCCGCCGCCGGCGACCAGCGCGATCGCGTCGGCCGGCAGCCCCGCCGACACCGCCGCGTCGCGAGCGATCCCCGCCAGCACCGCGTTCGAGTGCGCGGCCATCGACGACCCGCGCAGCACGATCGCGTTGCCCGACTTGAGACACAGGGCCGAGCAGTCGATCGTCACGTTCGGCCGCGACTCGTACACCACCGCCACGACGCCCAGCGGCACGCGCACCTTGCGCACGTCGAGCCCGTTGGCCAGCCGCCTGCCCTCGATCGCCTCCCCCACCGGGTCCGGCAGCGCGGCGATCGCCCGCGTGTCGGCCGCGATCCCCGCCACCCGCTCCCCGGTCAGGGCGAGCCGGTCGAGCAGCGCCGAGCCGATGTCGGCCTCGCGGCCAGCCTCCATGTCGCGCGCGTTGGCCTCGAGGATCTCCGGGGTGCGCGCCTCGAGCGCGTCGGCGATCGCGTGCAGCGCGGCGTTGCGCACGCCCGAGCTCGACCGCGCGAGCACGCGCGACGCGTCCTTCGCGGCGGCGCAGATCTCGGCTACGGAACGGGTCGTCGTGGCCACGAAAACCAGGGTACAGCGAGCGACCTACTCCAACACGAAGTAGTCGCGGTGCACCGCCTCCTCGCTCCCGCGCGGCATGACCTCGCGCAGCTCGTCGGACTTGAGGCCCTTGATCCGCCGGAGCTCGTCGGCCGAGTAGTTCACGATGCCCTTGCCGATCGGGCTGCCGTTGGCCTGCACCTGCACCGCGTCCCCGGCCTGGAAGTCCCCCTCCACCTCGACCACGCCGACCGGCAGCAGGCTCGTGCCGCGCTCGCGCAGCGCACCGGCCGCGCCCGCGTCCACTATCACCCGCCCGCGCGCCGGCTTCGCGTACTTGAGCCAGAGCTTGAAGCTCGCAATCGGGCGGTCGCTCGCGTGGAAGCGCGTGCCCTCGTCCTCGCCCGCCATCGCCCGCACGATCGCGCCCGGGCGGACCCCGTTCACGATCGTGGCCGGGATCCCCGCGGCGGTGGCCATCTCCGCCGCCACGACCTTCGAGCGCATCCCGCCGGTCCCGTGCGTGGAGGTCGACTCGCCGATCTCGAGGTGGCGGATCGAGGCGAAGTCCCGCACCTCGTGGATCAGCTCGGCCCCCTCCTCGCCCGGCTCGCGCGTGTAGAGCCCCTCGGTGTTGGTGAGCAGCAGGAGCACGTCGGCGTCCACGAGGATCGCCACCTGCGCGGCGAGGAAGTCGTTGTCGCCGAACGAGATCTCGTCGGTCGCGACCGTGTCGTTCTCGTTGATGACCGGGACCACCCGCCAGCGCAGGAGCGTCCTCAGCGTGTTGCGGGCGTTCAGGTACTGGCGCCGCGCCGAGAGGTCCGGGAACGTGAGCAGCACCTGCGCGCTCCTGACCCCGTTGGCGGCCAGCAGCTCGTCGTAGAGGCGGTAGAGCCTGCCCTGCCCGACCGCCGACGACGCCTGGAGGTCGGCCATCTCGGCCGGGCGAACCGCCACGTCCATCATCCCGCCCCCGAGCGCGATCGAGCCCGAGGTGACCAGCAGCACGTCGTGCCCCTGCCGGTGGAGCTCCGCCGCCTCCTCGCACACGTGCCCGAGCACGCCCATGCGCGGCTCGCCGTCGTCGCGGGCGACGATGTTCGAGCCGAGCTTGATGACCGCCGTGCTCACCGCGCCAAGGTTATGGCGGGTTGCGGCGCAGCTCGCGCGCCAGCCGCCGGGCCTGGATCCGAGCCTGGCGCAGCTGGCCGCTGAAGGCGGGCACGTAGCCGACGAAGAAGAGCCCCGGCGCGCCCGGCACCGGGCTCCCGTCGCGCGCGATCGGGTGGCCGTCGGAGTCGAGCACGCCGAGGTGCCCCACCAGCGGCTCGAGCCCGCGCTCGTAGCCGGTGGCCGCGATCACCACGTCCGGGCGGAGCCGGCTCCCGCCGGTCAGGACCACCTCGGGCCCCTCGAAGCGGTCGATCGTGCCCACGAGCCTCACGTCGCCGCGCTTGAGGTCGGCCACGAAGCCGTCGTCGACCGCCGGCGCCACCGCGCGCACGCGCGTGTTGTGGAGCGGGCCGTGCGGGGCGCGCGGCAGCCCGTAGCGCGACAGGTCGCCGTAGACCACCCGCTGGAACGCCTGGAGCACCGGGTCGGCGATGCGCGGCGGCAGCGCCTCCAATACCGGCGCGGGCGGGTTCAGCGGCACGCCGAGGAAGTCGCGCGGGAAGATGTTCGGCGGGGTGCGCATCGAGACCGTGACGCCCGCGGCCCCGCCCACCAGCAGGTGGTGGGCGATCTCGACGCCGGTGTTGCCCGCGCCCACGACCAGCACCTCGCGGCCGGCGAACGGCTCCGCGCGGCGGAACTCGCGCGCGTGGATCAGTTCGCCCTCGAACCCGTCCGCGCCGGGCCAGGCCGGCAGCTTCGGGACCACGTCGTAGCCGGTCGCCACGACCACGACCGGAGCCTCGAGCTGGCCCGCCGAGGTGGAGACCGTCCAGCGGCCGTCGATCCGCTCCGCGTCGACCCCGAGGCGGACGTCGATCCGCTGGCGCCGCGCGTAGTCGCGCAGGTACTCGACCATGTCGTCGCGGCTCGGGTAGCGGCCGTAGCGGCGCGGGAGGCGCTGGCCCGGCAGGTGCGACATCCCTCGCATCGTGTTGAGCCTGAGCGTGTCGTAGCGGCGCGCCCAGCTCGACCCGAGCTCGGCCTCGCGCTCCAGCACGACCGCGGGCCGGCCCGCGCGGCCGAGCATCGCCGCCGCCGCGAGGCCGCTCGCCCCGGCCCCGACGACCACCGCCATGGCGCGCTCCGGGCTCACGCGAACGGTGCGCCGGGGTCGAGCTCGAAGACGACTCCGCCGATCTCCACGTCGTCGCCCGGCTCGAAGCCCGCGGCCTCGAGCGCCGCGATCACCCCCATCCCGCGCAGCCGGTCCTCCACGTAGCGCATCGCCTCGTCGTTCTCCGGGTCGTGCCGCGCGAGCAGCCGGTCGACCCGCCCGCCCGAGACGCGGAACGCACCCGCGCCCGTGCGCTCGACCTGGAACCCGTCGCCCGCCGGGCGGTAGGTGCGGTGGCGGGCGAGGCCCTCGACCGGGGCGGCGCCCGCGGGCGGCGGCTCCTCCTCCGGCACCCCGTCGAGGATCGCCCGCCGCAGCTCGTCGAGCCCCCGCCCGGTCGCGGCCGAGGTGACCACCACCTCGAGCACGTCGTCGCCGAGCCGCTCGCGCCACTCGGCGGCGGCCGCCGCGGCGCTCTCCTCCGGCACCAGGTCGGCCTTCGACAGGCACAGGATCCGCGGCAGGCGCTCGAGCCCCGCGCCGTGCGCTGCCAGCTCGGCCTCCACGGTCGCATGGCTCGCGACCGGGTCGGACCCGTCCAGCGGCGCGACGTCGAGCACGTGCACGAGCAGCCGCGTCTTCTCCACGTGCGCGAGGAACTCGTGCCCGAGTCCCGCGCCGCCGCTCGCGCCCTCGATCAGCCCGGGGATGTCGGCCACCACGAGCTGGCGGTCGCCCGCCTCGAGCGTGCCGAGGACCGGCTCGAGCGTCGTGAACGGATAGCCGGCCACCTTCGGCGCCGCGCGGGTGATCCGCGCGAGCAGCGACGACTTGCCCGCGTTCGGCAGGCCGACCAGGCCGGCGTCGGCGAGCAGCCGCAGGCGCAGCTCGAGCCAGCCCTCCTCGCCGGGGAGCCCGCGCTCGGCGAAGCGCGGCGCCTGCCGCGTCGGGGTCGTGAAGTGCCGGTTGCCGCGCCCGCCGAGGCCGCCGCGCGCGACCACCACGCGCTGTCCCGGCTCGGTCAGCTCCCAGCTCGCGCCGTGCTCGGAGTCGGTCGCGGCGGTCCCGGGCGGGACGCGCACCTCGAGCGGGGCGGGACTCGCCCCCTGGCGGTTCGATCCCTCGCCGTGGCCGCCGCGCCTGGCCCTGTGGTGCTGGCGGTAGCGGAACGCCTGGAGGTCGCGCAGCGACGGGTCGCAGACGAGCACTACGTCCGCTCCGCGGCCGCCGTCGCCGCCGTCCGGGCCGCCGCGCGGCACGTGCGCCTCGCGCCGGAACGACACTACGCCGTCGCCGCCGGCACCGGCCTGCACGAAGATCTTGGCGCGGTCGTGCAGCACGCGGCGAGCTTAGGGAGCGGCGGGGGCCTCGGGCGTCGCAGGGCTGCCCATCGAGGCGCCGGCGCTCGCGGCCACGACCAGCCCGATCGCGACCACGTCGCGCGCGCCGAGCCCCTGGTCGAGGATCACGAACCCGGACAGGGCGGCCACCGCGGGCTCCATGCTCAGCAGGATCCCGAAGACGCCCGTGGGCAGCCGCCGCAGCGCCTCCATCTCGAGGGCGTACGGGATCGCCGACGCCAGCAGCGCCACCCCGGCGCCCGCCGCCAGCAGCGCCGGGTCGAGCAGCGCGCCGCCGCCGTCCGCGACCCCGATCGGCACGAGCGCGGCGGCGCCGACCGCCATGGCCAGCGTCAGCCCAGTCCCGCCCGGGAACGCGCGCCCCGTGCGCGCGCTCATCAGGATGTAGGCCGCCCAGAAGCCCGCCGCGGCGAGGATGAACGCCACGCCGGCCGGGTCGAGCGAGCCGCCCTCGCCGCGGTCGGCGAACAGCGCCACGCCGGTCGCGGCCAGGGCGACCCACGCGAGGTCGAGCCGCCTCCTCGACAGCGCCACCGCGACCCCCAGCGGCCCGAGGAACTCGATCGTCACCGCGATGCCGAGCGGTATCCGGTCGATCGCCTCGTAGAAGCAGAGGTTCATGCCCGCCATCGCCAGCCCGAACACCCCGGCGGTGGCGAGCTCCCGCCGCGAGCGGCCCGCGACCTCCGGCCGTGCGACCAGGGCGAGGAACAGCGCGGCGAACGCCAGGCGCGCGAACGTCGTGCCGCCCGGCCCGAGGTCGTCGAAAAGCCCCTTGGCGCAGGCCGACCCGATCTGCGTCGAGACGACCGCCGCGAGCACGAGCACCGGGGCCGGCATCGCCTCGCGTCTACCTCAGCCCAGCCCGTCGATCTCCCAGAAGTTCTCGCCCTCGACCAGGCGGAAGATCTCGCCGCCGGCGAGCGTGACCTCGGCGTCCTTGCCGTCGACCTCGACGTTCTGGATCTTGATCTCGTCCGGCGTGAACTGGGCCGGGAGCTTGCCCTTCTTGAAGGCCTTCTCGCACCCGAACGGGCCGCCGAACTGCTGGTTCTGGTACCTGACCGACAGCCCGCCGCAGAACACGTCGGCCTTGTCGGTCACCACCGCGCCGAGCGTCGTCTCGACCGCCAGGCGGATCTGCCCCTCGGCGTCGCTGCCGGTGCTCGAGGCGTCGGTCCCGGTGCCGGTGCTGGTCGTGTCGCGGGCCTCGGTGGTGTCGGAGCTGCCGCCGCCCTTCTCGCCGCCGCCGCCCAGGGCGAGCGCGAGGACCACGCCGAGCACGAGCACGCCGGCGACGGCGGCGCCGATGATCAGCGGGGTGCGGTTGCGCGGGCCGCCCGCGCCGGGCGGGGGCGGCGGGCGCGACGGCTGCCACTGCGGTTGAGGCGTGGGCGGGCCGGGGGGCGGAGGCGGCGGAGGCGAATAGCCGGGCGGCGGAGGCGGCGCCGCGGGGGCGCCCGGCCCGGCCGTGGGCGCCGGCGCGCTGGCCACGCCGGTCGGCGGCGCCGGCATCGAGACCACGGGCGGCGGCATGGCGTGCGCCGGGGCGGCGTCGCCGGTCGCGACGCTGCGCTCCACCTGGGTGGCCTGCTGGTCCTTGGCGGCGGCCAGCGCCGCGCGGCCGAGGTCGCCCGTCGACGGGTAGCGGTCCTCGGGCTTCTTGGCCATGCCGCGCTCGATGACCTCCTCGAAGGCGTCGGGCACGTCGGGGCGGGCCTGCTTGACCTTGGGCGGGTCCTCGCCCATGTGGGCCCACATCTTCGACGGCTCGCTGTCGCGCGGGTAGGGGACCTGGCCGGTCACCGCCTGGTAGAGGACGCACGCCAGCGAGTAGACGTCGGTGCGCGCGTCGACCGCCTGGCCCTGGAGCTGCTCGGGGGCGATGTAGTCGAGCGTCCCGACGAACATCCCGGTCTTCGTCATCCCGCTGTCGGACGCCGCGTGCTTGGTGAGGCCGAAGTCGGTCAGGTACGCGTGGCGGCGTCCGCCGCGGTCCTCGATCAGGATGTTGCCCGGCTTCACGTCGCGGTGCACGAGGCCGCGCTCGTGCGCGGCGTCGAGCGCGTCGGCGATCTGGGCGATGATGCTCGCCGCCTCGGCCGGCGGCAGCGCGCCGTTCTGCTCGATCAGCGCGCGCAGGTCCGTGCCCGGGACATGGCGCATCGTCACGTAGAGCTGACCGTGCTCCTCGCCGGCGTCGTAGATCGGGACGACGTTCGGATGGTCGAGCGCGGCGGCGGTCATCGACTCCTGCTTGAAGCGCTCGCGGAACTGCTCGTCGCCGGAGATCTCGGGCGCGATCAGCTTGAGCGCGACCACGCGGTCGAGCGCGAGGTGCGTCGCCTTGTAGACCACGCCCATCCCACCGCGGCCGGCGACGCCGTCGAGGCGGTGCCCGGCGAATACGGAGCCGATCGAGATGTCCATCGCCGCGGGCCGGCTACTCGCCGGAAACGGAGATCACGCGGCCGCGCCAGCCCGAGGTGAACTCGACGCGCCCAGGGCGGGTGGCGAAGATCGTGTGGTCGCGGCCGATGCCGACGCCGTCGCCGGGCTTGAAGACCGTGCCGCGCTGGCGCACGATGATCTCGCCGCCCGTGACCTGCTCGCCGGCGAAGACCTTCACGCCGAGGCGCTTGCTCTCGGAGTCGCGGCCGTTGCGGCTGGATCCGAGCCCCTTCTTATGAGCCATCCTCGTCGTCCTCCTTCTTCTTGGCCGGCCGCCGCGACAGCATCTTTATCTCCCGGATCTCGAGCCGCGTCAAGTCCGCGCGCGCTCCGCTGCGGCGCTTGTAGCCGCGCTTGGGCTTGAACTTGAGGACGTGGACCTTCTTGCCGCGCTCGTGGCCGACCACGACCGCCTCGACCTTGATCTTCTCGGCGTCGCCGGGATCCACGACCGTGTTGTCGCCGTCGGCGAGCATCAGCGCCTGGAGGTTGACCTTGGCGCCCTCGTCCTCGCGCATGCGGTCCACGAGCAGGGAGTCGCCCTCCTCGACGCGGTACTGCTTGCCACCGGCTTTGACGATCGCGTACATGACAGAAAGATGGCGCCCGTCGGGCGGGCGCCGGAGCACGAGTCTAGCGGTCGTCCAGGGGTACGATCAGGCCCCTACCGGAGGAGGTTCAGATGGGCAGGATGATCCGATGCGAGTGCGGCGAGACCGTCCGCGGAGAGGACGATCGGGAGCTGCTGGCGGCCGCCCACGAGCACGTCGAGGCCAAGCATCCGGACATGGTCACGACGATCACCGACGACCAGCTGATGGCCATGGCGGAGGATGACTAGGGACGGCCTGCCCCCGGGACCGCGGCTTCCGGTCGCGGCCCAGGCGATCGGCTGGATCGTCAGGCCGACGCAGATGATGGAGGCGCTCCGGGACCGCCACGGGGACACCTTCACCATCACGCTGCCGCGCGTCGGCCCGTTCGTGCTCGTGAGCGACCCGGACGACGTGAAGGCCGTCTTCACCGGCAGCCCCGGGCGGCTGCACGCGGGCGAGGCCAACACGATCCTCGAGCCGGTCCTCGGCTCGCACTCGATCCTGCTGCTCGACGAGGAGCGCCACATGCGCCAGCGCAAGCTCATGCTCCCCTCGTTCCACGGCGACCGGCTCGCGCGCTACCGCGCCCAGATGGAGGCGGTCACGCTCGCCGAGCTCGAGCGCTGGCCGCTCGGCGTGGCGGCCGCGGCCCGCCCGCACACCCAGGCGATCACGCTCGACGTGATCATGCGGACGGTGTTCGGCGTCGAGGAGGGCGAGCGGCTCACCCGCCTGCGCACCGCCCTGCGCGAGCTGCTCGAGTGGATGACCGCGCGGCGGCGGATGTTCGTGGTGGCGGTCTTCGGAGCCGACCGGCTGGGGCGGGCGAACGTGCTCGGCCTCACGCGGGCGCGCGAGCGGGTGGACGAGCTCGTCTTCGACGAGATCCGGCGCCGGCGCGGATCGGAGCCGGGCGAGGACGTCCTCTCGATGCTGCTCCAGGCGCGCGACGAGGACGGCGAGCCGATGACCGACGCCGAGGTGCGCGACGAGCTGATGACGCTGCTGGTGGCGGGGCACGAGACGACGGCGACGTCGCTGGCGTGGGCGCTGGAGCAGCTCTCGCGCCATCCGGCCGTGCTCTCCGAGCTGCAGAGCGGCGGCAACGAGGAACTGCTCGACGCCGTGGTCGCCGAGACGCTGCGGCTGCGGCCGGTCATCGTCCTGGTGCTGCGCCGGCTGGTCGAGCCCTTCGAGGTCGCCGGGCGGGTGCTGCCGGCGGGCGTGAACGTCGCCCCCTGCATCTACCTGATGCACCGCAACCCGCGGATCTACCCCGACCCCGACGCCTTCCGCCCGGAGCGCTTCCTCGACTCGCCGCCCGGCACCTACACGTGGATCCCGTTCGGCGGCGGGGTGCGCCGCTGCCTGGGAGCGCAGTTCGCCCAGATGGAGATGAAGGTGGTCCTGAGCACGATCCTCGCCAACGCGCGCCTCGAGCCGACGGCAGCGAGGCCGGAGCGGATGACCCGCCGCGCGATCACCATCGTGCCGGACCGCGGCGGCCGGGTCGTGCTGAATGCGGCCTAGGACGGCGCTCGCCGCCATCGCCTGCGCGCTGGTCGCCGGGTGCGGGGGCGACATGCGCGCGGACGAGCTCAACCGCAGCATCGCCCAGATCGAGTCCGCCGCCGGCGACGGTGAGCTGACGGCGCTCGGCGTCGCGGAGGACCGAACCAAGTCGACCTTCGTACGGGCGCACGCGCGCGAGATCTCCGAGCAGGTCGACCACGAGGCGGAGAAGCTCAGCGACGCGTCCGCGACCGGGGACGTCGCGGTGGTGAAGCGGAAGGCCGTCGAGCTCGCGGACGAGCTCTCGTCCGCGCTCGGCCAGCTCCAGCTCGCTCCCGGCGACGAGGACAGCGCCCGGAGGACGCGCGCGGACCTGCGCGCGCTGGCCGACCGCGCCGAGCAGCTCAGGGCGGAGCTGTGAGGGACGTCGCGAAGATCGCGCTCGGCGTGATCGCCGCGATCGGAGGCTTCGTGGACATCGGCGACCTCGTCTTCAACGCCCAGGCGGGCGCGACGCTCGGCTACGCCGCGCTGTGGGCGGTGCCCGTCGGGGTGCTCGGCATCGTGGTGTTCGCCGAGATGAGCGGGCGGATCGCGGCGATCGCGAAGAAACCGAACTTCGAGCTGATCCGCGACCGCTACGGGCGACGGCTGTCGCTGTTCACGCTCGTCGCCTCGCTGACGCTCACGGTCCTCACGCTGGGTGCCGAGCTCGGCGGCCTCGGCTTCGTCCTCAACTACTTCTTCGACGTCAGCGTCGGGTTCTTCACGCTCGTGGCGCTGCTCGCAGTGGCGGCCGCCGCGTACCTGCTGCCGTTCGAGTGGATCGAGCGCGTCTTCGGATACATGGGCCTGGCGCTGCTCGTGTACGTGCTCGCGAGCGTGAAGCTGCACCCGGACTGGGGCGACCTCGGCGCCGGCTTCGTGCCGGAGACCCATGCCTCGTCCGTGTACTGGTACTTCGTGGTGGGTCTGATGGCCGCGGCGCTGATGCCGTACGAGATCTACTTCTACTCGAGCGGCGGGATCGAGGAAGGCTGGACCGAGAAGGACCTGCGGGTCAACCGCCTCAACTCGATGGTCGGCTTCGGGCTCGGCGGGATCCTGAGCGTCGCGATCCTCGTCGCGTCGGCCCAGGTGCTCCTGCCGGCGAGCGTGGACCCGGCGACGGTGGGGACGGTCGGGGTGGTGGCGCAGGTGCCCTACGGGGAGGCCGGACTCGTCCTCGCCCTCGTCGGCATGCTGTTCGCCCTCGGCGGCGCGACGGTCGACACCGCGTTCTCGGCCGCCTACAACCTCGCCCAGCACCAGGGCTGGCGGTGGGGGAAGCGCAACGGCCTCGAGCGGGAGGCGCGCTTCACGCTGTCGCTCGCCGCGTTCTTCGTCATCGGCTTCGCGATCGCCGAGACCGGCGTCGACCCGGTCGAGCTGACCGAGTACGCGGTGATCTTCTCGATCCCCGTCCTCCCGCTCACGTACCTGCCGATCCTGCTGGTGGCCGGCGACCGCGCCGTGATGGGCGAGCACGCCAACGGCGTGCTCGCCCGGACGGTGGGCTGGGTCTACTTCGCGGTGATCTGCTGCCTGGCCGTGGCGGCGCCGATCCTCTTCGTGGCGACCAACGGCGGTGGCTAGCCGCTACTCCGAGGGCGTCCCCGCCGGCTTGCGCCGCCCGCGCCCGCCGCGGCGCCCGCGGCGGCGGCGCGGCTCGCCGTCCTCGTCCGCGGCGCCCGAGTCCGAGCCGCTCTCCGGCGGCGGCTCCTGACCCTCCACGAGCGAGGCCGTGGCCGCCGAGCGGCTCACGTGCTCGATCCGGACCAGCCGCTTCTGCCCGAGGTGGCGCATGGCGTCGGTCACCGAGATGATGTAGCCGTCGAGCTTGGCGACCGCGTCGTTCTCCTCGTACATGTGCGGCTCGGCGATAGTGACGAGTACCTCCTCGCCCTCGCGGAACGGCAGCGCGCGCTCCTCCACCTCGTCGGCCGACCCCTCCATCATCACCGCGAAGTGGTCGATCGGCAGCGACTCGCTGCCCTCGAAGTGGAAGTGCTTGTCGAGGTCGCGCTCGATGTCGAGGATCGGCCGCCCGGGCCCGTTGATCAGGAACGACGAGACCTGGGGGTGCACCTGGATCAGGAACGCCTTCGAGCTGGGCTTCTCGACCGCGAGCTCGCGTAGCCTGCGCTCCACGTCGATCGCGACCGTCTCCTCGGAGAGCACCACGCCCTCGCCCTCGCAGGTCGGGCAGGTCTTGGTGAGGATCTCGCGCACGCCGTCGGTCACGTTCTGGCGCGTCATCTCGACGAGGCCGAGCGGCGAGATCTCCATCACGTAGGTCTTGGTGCGGTCCTCGTCGAGCATCTTGCGGAGCGTCTTCAGGACCGCCTCGCGGTTGCGCGCCCGCGCCATGTCGATGAAGTCGATGACGATGATCCCGCCGATGTCGCGCAGCCGGAGCTGGCGGACGGTCTCCTCGGCGGCCTCGAGGTTGGTCTTCGAGATCGTGTCCTCGAGCCGCGCCCCCTTGCCGCGCCCGGTGAACGAGCCCGAGTTCACGTCGATGACGGTCATCGCCTCGGTGTAGTCGATCATCAGGTAGCCGCCCGAGGGCAGGTCGACCCGGCGGTTGAGCGTGGACTGGACCACCTTCTCCACCCCGAAGCGCTCGAACAGCGGCTCGTCCTCCTCGTAGTGCTCCACCCGGTCGAGCAGCTCCGGGGCCGTGCGGGTGAAGAACGAGGTGAGGCGCTCGAACTGCTTGCGGTCGTCCACGAGCGCGCGCTCGAACTGCTCGGAGAAGATGTCGCGCACCACGCGCACCGACAGGTCCGCCTCCTGGAAGACCATGTCCGGCGCCGAGGCCGCGTCGGCGCGCTTCTGGAGCAGCTCGTGGAGCTTGTGCAGGTACTTGATCTCGCGCTCGAAGTCCTCGCGCTTGGCGCCGCGAGCGGCGGTGCGGATGATCGCGCCGCCACCGCCGAGGTCGAGCCCCTTCGTCTGCTTGCGCAGCCGCTCGCGCTCCTTGTCCTCGAGCCGCCGCGAGACGCCGATGCCCTCGCCCTGCGGCACGTACACGAGGTAGCGCCCGGCGATCGAGAGCTGCATCGACAGCCGCGCCCCCTTCGTCTTGAGGGGGTCCTTCACCACCTGCACGATGATCTCCTGGCCCGGCTTGAGGAGCTGCGCGATGCGCTGGCCCTTGCCGCCGACCCGCCCGCGGCGCGCGACCTCCACGCCCGGCATGACGATGTCGTCCACGTGCAGGAAGCCGTTCTTGTCGATCCCGATGTCGACGAACGCGGCCTCGAGGCCCGGGAGCACGTTGTCGACCTTGCCCTTGTAGACGTTGCCGACGATCGAGCGGCTCCAGCGCCGCTCGATGTACATCTCCCCTACACGCCAGTCCTCGGCGCGGCTCTTGACGCCGCGGCGGCCCTTTCCGTCAGAGGTGGAGGAGGGCTGTCCCTCCGCCTCGAGGATCGCGACCCGCGTTTCGCCACGGTCGACCGTGACGAGCACCTTCTTCTTCAAGGAAACTCCTTAGGTTCATCGCCCTGGCGCCCGAACGCGGCGTGACCGCGGCGCGCGCAGAATCGGTGGCGCGCGTCAGGGGGCGTGAGGCGAGGGAAAAGCTCACGGACCCTGAGGTTAGACGGTGGGCCGGAGACCCCTCTAAACGACGAGCTCGCGGCGCTTCGCGTCGCTCGTGAGCCGCGCCTGCACGTGGACCGACTGGAGCAGGCCGATCGCGAGGAACGTGACCATCACCGAGGAGCCGCCGTAGCTCATCAGCGGCAGCGGGACTCCGGTGATCGGACCGAGGCCGACGGTCATCCCCACGTTCACGAACACCTGGAACATCAGCATCGCGAGCACCCCGCCCACGATCAGCGTCCCGTAGAGGTTCTTCGACATCGTGAGTATCCGCAGCGCGCGCCATATGAGCAGCGCGTAGAGCGACAGCACGAACGCCGCGCCCGCGAAGCCGAACATCTCCCCGATCACGCTGAAGACGAAGTCGGTGTGGTGCTCGGGCAGGAAGTCGAGCTTGGTCTGGGTGGCGCCCTCGGGCCCGCGGCCTGTCTTCTCTCCGGAGCCGATCGCCACCGTCGACTGCTGTAGCTGGTAGCCCTGCTCGCGCGGGTCGTCGGTCGGGCTGACGAAGGCCGTGAGCCGGTCCTTCTGGTAGTCCTTGAGCACCTCCACCCCGATCGCCGGCCCCACGACCAGCACCGCGGCGATCGCGAGCGCGCCGAGCGTCCCGAGCGCGGCGAAGTGGGTCCACTTCGTGCCCGCCACGAACAGGATCGCGAGGACGATCGCCATGTACACGAGGCCGGAGCCGAGGTCCGGCTGGGCCACCACGAGCATCGCCGGCACGATCGCCAGCAGCACGATCCGGCTGGTGGTCTCGCGCTCGTTCAGCCGCCGGACGCGATCGACGACGAACGCGGCGAGCGCCACGATCAGCAGCACCTTGCCGAGCTCCGACGGCTGGAGGCGGAAGAACGGCAGCTCGATCCAGCGCTTCGACCCGCGCGCCGCCGCGCCGAGCGCGTAGACGAGCAGGATCAGACCGATCATCCCACCGTAGACGCCGAGCTTGAGCTCGCGCAGGCGGGAGTAGTCGAAGCGGGCGACGATCAGCATCAGCGCGATCCCGACGACCCCGTAGATCGCCTGGCGCAGCTCGTAGTAGTTGGGGTCGCCCGGGATGTCGTCCTGGGTCGCCTTGCCGACGACGAAGATGCTGCACGCGATCAGGCCCACCGCCGCGATCAGCAGCAGCGGGTCGAGCCGCAGGATCGCCGAGCGCGGGCGCTCGGCGTCGCGGAACCGCTGGACCTGCTCGCCGAGGGCGGCGCTCATCGCGGCAACCTACTCATAGATGCGGCCCCCGGCGTCCGAGGGCGACTTCGGCCCCTGGTTCTTCACGCCGAACAGCTCGGCCATGATCCTGCGCACGGCGGGCGCCGCCGTCTCGGCGCCGAAGCCGCCGCGCTCGAACGTGGCCACCACGACGTAGCGCGGGTTCGGGTACGGCGCGAGCCCGGCGTACCAGGACTGGTCGGCGCAGCCCGGGCAGGTCTGCGCGGTGCCGGTCTTGCCGGCCACCGGGATCGGGAAGCCCTTGAAGACCCCCGCGGACGTGCCGCCGGGGTCGCTGGCGGCCGAGCGCAGCCCCTCGAGGATCGCCTGGCGGTGCGCCGGCTTGATGCTCAGCTTGCGCCGCGCGGGCTGGTTGAACTCCTGGATCACGCGCCCGTCGGCGTCCTCCACGCGCTCGCCGAGGTGCGGGCGCACCACGTAGCCGCCGTTCGCGACCGCCGCGTAGGCCGTGGCGAGCTGGAGCGGCGTCACCTGGAGGTAGCCCTGGCCGATCGCGAGGATGATGTTCTGGCCGACCGTCCACGGGGAGTAGACGTCCGGGTGGCGCTTGGCCTGCTTGTTGAGCCACTCCGGCGTCGGGACGTTGCCGGCGAACTCGCCCGGCAGGTCGATGCCGGTCTGGCGACCCATGCCCAGGCGCTTGGCCCAGTCCTGGAGCAGGTGGCCGTCGCCGGCGCTGTTCATCTCGCGGCCGAGGTTGTAGAAGTAGACGTCGCTCGAGACCGAGAGCGCCTTGCGCAGCGCGACCGGCCCGTGCGAGACCCCGCCCGCGTTCTGGAAGCGCTGGCCGCCGACGCTGATCGAGCCGCCGTCGTACTGAACGGTCTCCGGCGTGATGACGCCGCCCTCCAGCGCCGCAACCGCGCTGATCAGCTTGAAGGTCGAGCCGGTCGGGTAGGTCGACTGGGTCGCGCGGTTGAGCAGCGGCTCGCCGTTGGCCTTGTCGCTGAGGCGGTTGTAGTCCGACTGGCGGATCCGCTTGGCGAAGATGTTCGGGTCGAACGACGGCGAGCTGCCGAGCGCGCGCACCTCGCCGTTCTTCACGTCCATCACCACGAACGCCGCCTTGGCCCCGCCGAGCGCCTGCTGGCCAGCGCGCTGCACGTCGAAGTCGATCCCGAGCCTGAGCTGGCGGCCGGCCTCGGGCTGGTCCTCGCGGAGCTGGGCGCGGAAGTTGCCGAGCGCGTCGACCTGCACGCGGTTGGCCCCGTCGCGGCCACGCAGGTAGCGGTCGTACTCGTACTCGATGCCCGACTGCCCCACGCGCGCGCCCTGGTTCACGCCGCGGTAGCGCTTGTCCTCGAGCTGGTCCTCGGTCACCTCGCCGACCGTGCCGAACAGGTGCGCGCCGATCGCGTCGAACGGGTACTTGCGCAGCGCGACCTTCTCGACCTGCACGCCGGGGAAGCGATCGGCGTTCTCGAGCAGGTACGCGTACTCGGCCGGCTCGACGTCGGACTTCACCGTGGCCGGCGAGAACGGCAGCGTCTTGAGCTGCTCGGTGACCTCGCGGTCGATCTCGCGCTGCTTCATGTTCAGCACCTCGGCGAGGCGCGAGTAGAGCTTCTTCTTCCCGTGGCGGTCGTCGGGGAGCTTGTCCGGGCTGAGCGTGACCGCGAACGCGATGCGGTTGTCCACCAGCACGCGGCCGTTGCGGTCCACGATGCGCCCGCGCGGCGCCTGCACCGTGATCTCGCGCACGCGGTTGTTGTTGGCCTCGGCGCGGTACTGGTCGCCGCTCAGCACCTGGAGGTACCAGAGCCGGAAGAACACGACGCCGAACAGGATCAGCGCCACGCCGCCGATGATCGCCACGCGCACGGCGAGCTGCGGGCTGAGCGGAGTGCGGTTGTCGCGGTCTAGGTACACGGGCTTCGGCCAGCCTCCGGCGGCACTCTAGACCTCGAGCCCGCGGAGCCCGAGCGGGCCGGTGGGACGGGTCTCCGCGCCACGGCTGCGGCGGCCCGGCTCGGTCATGAGGACCGGCCGCAGCAGGCGCTTGACGATGCCGAATACGAGCAGAGCGAGCCAGGCGTTCAGCACCACGGTGACGAGCGCGTCGCGCAGCAGGAGTGCGCTGACGCTCGCGTCGATCTCGAGCATGAAGTTGACCGCTCCGAGTGCGAGCACGTAGCCGAGCGTGGCCCCGCCGCCGACCGGGATCGCGATCAGCCCGTGCGCCGGGTCGCGCAGCTCGCCGTAGCGGCCGACTCCGTAGCCGATCGCGCACAGCACCAGCGACGAGGCGCCGAGGTTGTGGCCGAGCGCGAGGTCGGCGAGCATCCCGCAGGCGAACCCCACGAGGCAGCCGGTCACGCTGCCGCCGTAGAGGGCGATCGCGGCGACCACGAGCGGCATCAGGTCGAAGGTGCCGCCGAAGATGCGGATCCCGGAGAAGCCCGAGATCTGGGTCACGACCGCCGCCAGCAGCAGCAGGCCGACCCTGACGACGGTGCCGGCGGTGACGATCACGAGCCCGCCCCCGTCAGCACCTGCACGAGGTCGATGCGGCGGAAGTCGGC
This sequence comes from Thermoleophilaceae bacterium, assembly GCA_036389835.1. GTDB lineage: Bacteria > Actinomycetota > Thermoleophilia > Solirubrobacterales > Thermoleophilaceae > AC-37. The sequence continues at coordinate 69,743 of DASVWC010000111.1, forward strand.
GAACGGGTCCACGTGCACGCGCTGGTAGGTCTCGAGCTCGTCGCGGTCGACCTTCCGAATCGCCCCGATCGGGATGCCGCGCGGGTAGAGCGACTCGAGCCGGCCCGTCTTGAAGCCTGAGGTGATCACGGTCTGGCCCTTGCGGATCGCCTCGACCTCGCGGACGAAGTCGAGCTGGAGGTCCTCCGGGTCGCCCACCGGCGTGCGCACGACGCCGGAGGTGCCGTCCGGCACGATCGCGGCGTCCACGGCGGCCTCGCCGTCGGTGATGAGCTGCACCGTGGCGGTGCTGCCCGACGCCTGCGCGACCTTGCCGACCAGGCCGTCGCCGGTGATGACGGGCTGGTCCGGGCGCACGCCGTCGCCGGTGCCCTTGTTGATCTGGATCGTGCTCGACCAGTCGGTCGGCGAGCGGGCGATCACCCGCGCGGTGACGGGGCTCATCCCGTCGGGGAAGGCCGGCTCCTTCTGGAGGTCGACCATGCGGCGCAGCTGCTCGCTGTCGCGCGCGGCGGTGCGCGCCTGGGCGAGCTCGGTGCGCGCCTGGGCGAGCTCCTTCTTGAGCTTCTTGTTCTCGGAGTTTGCGTCGAATGCGTCGCCGACCCAGTTGAAGAGGTCGCGGAACGGCTTGAAGACCTTGCTGGCGCCGGACTCGATCGGGGAGAGCACCTCCTGGGCGCCGCGCTGGATGCCGTGGAGCATCCCGCTCGGGGACTCGCCGAAGTACGCGGTCAGGGCGAACAGCGACAGCGCGACGCACAGCGCCAGCACCGCGCGGCGCCTGCGAATCACCTTCCTGTCGTACACCTCTGACTCCCCTCCCCCGCGCTCATTCTCTCGGCGCGCTGGGTCATGGTCAGTACCTTCGTCGGGTCCGCGAGTTGTTCCGGTTCGCGCGGTGGATCGCCTCGAACTCCTCCAGTGAGCGACCGGAACCGACGGCCACGCAAGTTAGCGGCGACTCGGCCAGATGTGCGGGCATCTGCGTCTCGTCGCGCAGGCGCTCGTCGAGGCCCTGGAGAAGGCTGCCGCCGCCGGCCATCATGATGCCGCGGTCCATGATGTCCGCGGCCAGCTCGGGCGGAGTGCGGTCGAGCGTCTCCTTGACCGCGTCCACGATCGCCTGGAGCGGCTCCTCGAGGGCGTGGCGGACCTCCTCGCTCGTCAGCACGACGGTCTTGGGGAGGCCGGAGACGAGGTCGCGACCGCGGATCTCGGCCTGGACCTCCTCGCCGAGCGGGAAGGCGGAGCCGATCTCGAGCTTGACCTCCTCGGCGGTCTGCTGGCCGATCATCAGCTTGTACTCGCGCTTGACGTAGTTGATGATCGCCTCGTCGAGCTCGTCGCCGCCGATGCGGATCGACTGGCTCACGACGATGCCGCCGAGGCTGATCACCGCCACCTCGCTGGTGCCGCCGCCGATGTCGACGACCATGTTGCCGGTCGGCTCCCCCACGGGCAGCCCGGCGCCGATCGCGGCCGCCATCGGCTCCTCGATCAGGTAGGCCTGGCGCGCGCCCGCGCTCAGGCAGGCCTCCTCCACGGCGCGCTTCTCCACCCCGGTCACGCCGCTCGGCACGCAGACCACCACGCGCGGGTGCGCCCAGCGATTCTGGTGGACCTTCTGGATGAAGTGGCGGAGCATCTGCTCGGTCACGTCGAAGTCGGCGATCACGCCGTCCTTGAGCGGGCGGATCGCCTGGATCGTCCCCGGCGTGCGGCCCAGCATCCGCTTCGCCTCGATCCCCACCGCGTGGACCTCGCCGGTGCGGCTGTCGATCGCGACCACGCTCGGCTCGCTCAGCACGATCCCGCGGCCGCGCACGTAGACGAGCGTGTTGGCGGTCCCGAGATCGACCGCCATGTCGCGGCCGCCCATTCCGGTCAGGTAGGAGAAAAGGCCCATGTTCAGGGTGGATCGCCCGGGTCGCGCCAGCCAGCGTTGTAGCCCCCTCGCGAGAGGGCGCCGAGCCGCGCTGAGTGTAACGAACGCTTTTCGCCGTTTTGCAGGGCGCATGGCGCTTTGCGCGGCGCCTCCACAGGCCCCGAACGGGGGCGGGCGAGGGGGCGAATTCTCGTGACCGGAGCCTTTGGTCTGTATGAGCGACCAAGTCCTCCAGTCACGCTCCAGCGCCGCTTGGGAACGGGTTCGCCGGCAGGAGGGCGTGATCTCTCGGGGCCAGCTCCTCTCCCTCGGCTTCGGCCCGTCGTGGATCAAAGCGCGCTGTGCTGCGGGCCGCCTTCACGTGCTGTTTCGAGGCGTCTACGCCGTCGGGCGGCCGGAGGTCACGCGCAAGGGCTGGTGGTGGGCCGCGATCCTGGCCGCGGGCGAGGGCACGGTCCTGAGCCACGGCCAGGCCGGGGCGCTGTACGGGATACGCGACGAGCCGAGCGGCCCGATCCACGTCTCGGTTCCCCCACTCAGCCGCCGTTCACGCGACGGCATCGAGATCCACCCGCGCCTGCTCCTCCCCCACGAGACCGGCCTGCACGACGGCGTGCCGGTGATCACCGTGGCGGTCGCGCTCGCGGACGCGGCCGCCGAGCTGCGCCGCGGTCCGCTCGAGGCGTGCATCAACGAGACGGACATACGCGGGCTCATCACCGTCGAGAGGCTCAGGGCGGCGGTCGACGGCATGCCGAAGCGGGCCGGCCGCAAGGACCTCCGCGAGACCATCGACCGGCGAACGTTCCGCTTCACGCGCTCGGAGCTCGAGCGGGCGTTCATCCCGCTCGCCCTGAGCGCCGGCCTCGGCCGTCCCGACACCCGAGCGATGGTGAACGGCTTCGAGGTCGACTTCCACTGGCCGGAGCTCGGCCTGGTGGTCGAGACCGACGGCGGCGTCTACCACCGCACCCCGGCGCAGCAGGCGGCCGACCGCCGCCGCGACCAGGCCCACGTCGCGGCCGGCCTGACCCCGCTGCGCTTCACGCACTCCCAGATCCGGTGGGAGCCCGGCTACGTCAGCGCGATGCTGGCCACCGTCGCGCGGCGCCTACGCGCGGAACAGGGCCGGCGCCAGCTCCAGCAGGTCGGGGACCGGTAGGCCGACGACGTTCCAGAAGTCGCCCTCGATCGACTCCACCAGCGCGGCCCCGCGTCCCTGGATCGCGTAGCCGCCGGCGCGACCCTCCCACTCGCCGGATTGGAGGTACCAGTCGAGCAGCGGTCGATCGAGGCGGTTGAACCGGACCCTCGTACACGCACAGGACGTGCGCTCCGCTCCGTGCTCCTTGACGGCCATCCCACTCCAGACCTCGTGAGTCCGGTCGGACAGGAGGAGCAGCATGGCCATGGCGTCGTCCCGAGTGGCCGGCTTCCCGAACACCCGCCCGTCGAGGAAGACGTCGGTGTCCACGCCGAGCACGAGCTCGCCCTCCACGGACCTGGCCTTGCGCAGGGCGTTCTCCACCACCACGTGCCGCGGCTCGCCCTCGGTCAGCTCCTCGACGCCGTGCGGCTCCGCGACCACGAAATCGACCCCGAGCTGCTCGAGGATCGCCCGGCGCTGCGGAGACCGCGACGCCAGGGTGACGCGCGGCGTCAACCGAGCTCGGGGAAGAAGATCCCGATCTCGCGCTGCGCCGACTCGGCCGAGTCGGATCCGTGCACGAGGTTGGTCTGGACCTCGAGGCCGAAGTCCCCGCGGATCGAGCCGGGGGCGGCCTCGATCGGGTTGGTCGCGCCGATCACCTGGCGCGCGGCCTTGACGGCCTCGTGGCCCTCGAGGACCATCGCGACGAGCGGACCGCCGGTGATGAAGTCGACGAGGTCGCCGAAGAACGGCTTCTCACGGTGCTCCTCGTAGTGGCGCTCGGCCAGCTCGCGCTCGACGGTCATGTGCTTGAGCGCCGCGATGCGCAGCCCCTTGCGCTCGAAGCGGGCGATGACCTCGCCGGTGAGGGCGCGCGCGAAGGCGTCGGGCTTGACGAGGATGAGCGTCCGGTCCATGCGGCCGGGAAGCCTACGAGGCCGCGTCAACCGGCGCCGCGAGCCGCTGCTAGAAGGGGTCGGTCTGCGGCCGCGAGCGGCGCGCCGGCTGCTCCGCGGTCGCGTCGGTTACGCGCGAGCTCGGATCCGGCGGCGGCGGGGGGTCGCGCAGCACGCGTGCCGGGCGAGCCTCGCGCTCGGCGTCGCGGACCGGGCGGAAGGCCGCCTCCGCGCGGCTCGAAGCGGCGCCGTCCGCGCGGGCCGAAGCGGCGCCGTCCGCGCGGCTGCTCCGACGCGAGGAGGGCGGCTCCGCCTGGGCGCGGCTAGATGATGGCGCGTCGGCGCGCGCCCGGCCCGCGGGCGGAGCATCGGCGCGGGTCTCGCGGCTCGCCGGCGCCGCGTCCGCGCGCGCGGCCCGGCCCGGCTGCGGCCCCTCGGCTCGCGGGGACCGCCCGCCGCGGGGCGCGTCGGTCGTGGACTCGATTCCCGGCTCGGCGCGGCGCTCGTCGCGCGCGGCGGCCGTCTGGCGCGCGGGCGCGGAGCGCTCGGCGCGCCCGGCCGCCGGCGTGCGCCGTCCCCGGCGCCGCTGCGGCTCCGGCGCGGCCGCCGTGGCCGGCGGCGCCACCTCGGCCTCGCAGTACGGGCAGATCTGCCAGCGCGGGTCGAGCGGGCGCGCGCAGTCGTGACACGGCTCCTTCAGCCGCCGCGTGCAGTGCGGGCAGCGCAGGAAGGCCTTCTCGATGTCGTGGCCGCAGTGCGGGCAGGTCGACTCCTGCAGGTGGAGCAGCCGCGCCTCCGCAGCCGCGATCTCCAGCTCGCGCTCGCGCGCGTCCTCGAGGTACTCCGGCGGGCGGACGATCGCGTAGACGATCGAGCCCACGAACGGGAAGAAGCCCGCCGCGGCGGTGGCGCAGACCACCAGCATCGGATCGGCGACCCGCCGGCGCGCGTCCGCGTACGTCCACCAGACCAGCGCGAAGTAGATCGCGGCAAGGAACAGCAGCAGCAGCTTGACCGCGAGGTTCAGCCCGTCATTAGTGATGCCGAAGATGGCGGGGGCGACCACTGCGCGGGGAGTGTAGCCGCGGTCGAGGCGGCCAGACCGCCCCCGTGACGCCGGCGTCAGAGCAGGAGGCGGCCCAGCCCGTAGCCGATCCCGAAGAAGACGAGGATCACCGCGGCGACCAGCACGGCCACCAGCCCGACCATCGCCAGGATGCTCGGCCCCTCCTCGCTCACAGCGCCGACGCCCTCGCCGCCGCGTCCTCGCGCACGAGGTCGGCGATCAGGTAGATCGAGCCCGTGGCCACCACCGCGCCGTCCGCTCCCGCGATCTCGCGGGCGCGCGCGAGGGCGGCGCGCGGGTCGGCGACGGTCTCGGCGGGGGGGCCGCCGATCTGCTCCCAGAGCGAGGTCAGGGTGCCCGGTGACAGCGCGCGCGGGTTGGCCGACCGCGTGAAGACGGCTCGGTCGAGCGCCGGGACGAGCGCGCGCAGCATGCCGGCGGCGTCCTTGTCGTCGAGCACCGCGACGACCCCGATGCGCGGACGCCGCTCCCCGAGCACCTCGGGCAGCGCGCTCGCGAGCGCGCCCATGCCCGACGGGTTGTGGGCGCCGTCGAGGATCGTGAGCGGGCGGTCGCCGATCGGCTGGAGCCTGCCGGGGACGCGCACCTCGGCGGCCGCGCGAGCGACGGCGCGCTCGTCGAGCTCGCCGAGGAACGCCTCCGCGGCGGCGCGGGCGAGCGCGAAGTTGCCGCGCTGGAAGCCGGTGAGGGGCAGCGCGGGAGGCGCGGCCGCGGCGGGCGCGGCCGCGCGCATCAGCCGCGCGTGCCGCTCGGCCACCACCCGCGCGACCACCTCCTCCGCAGCCGTGTCGAGCTTCGGCGGCACCACCAGCACGGCGTGGTCGCGCACCACCGCGAGCTTCTCGTCGGCGATGTCCGCGACGGTCGGCCCCAGCCAGCGGGTGTGCTCGAGCGCGACCCCCGTGAGCACCTGCACCTTCGACGGGATCACGTTCGTCGCGTCGTAGCGCCCGCCGAGCCCGGCCTCGACCACCGCGACCTCGACCCGCCCGAGCGCGAGCGCGTGGTAGGCCGCCGCCGTGAGCGCCTCGAACTGGGTCACGCCGTCGTCCTCGTCGAGCGTCCGGTCCACCATCCGCGCCGCGCGCGCGGCGGCGGCCACCGCGGCCCCGAACTCGTCGCCGCTGAGCGGCCGCTCCCCCACCTCGATCCGCTCCGCGAACGAGCCCAGGTGCGGCGAGGTGTACGTCCCGGTCCGCACCCCGTGGCGCTCCAGGATCGCGGCGACCATCCGCGTCGTGGACGACTTGCCGTTCGTCCCCACCACGTGGATCGACGCGAACCGCCGCTGCGGCATCCCCAGCGCGGTCATCAGCTTGTGCATGCGGTCGAGCCCGAACCGCATGCCGAACAGCTCGAGGTCGAGCAGGTACTCCTCGGCCTCGCGCAGCGTCATGAGGCCGGAAGCCCCTGCACGAAGTCGACGAACCTGCGCGCGTCGCGCAGCGGGGGGCCGTGCCCGAAGCAGACCAGCGCGGGCTCGAGCGGAGCGAGCCTGCGCGCGGACTCGCGGTTGCGCGGCGGGTCCGGGGTGAACGGCACCGGCGGCTCGTGGAGCCCCGGCACCCCCGTGGACGGGTGCATCCCGAACAGGACGTCCCCGAGGATCAGCGCACGGTCGGACTCGCGCCAGAAGGAGAGGTGGCCGAGCGAATGCCCGGGCGTCTCGATGACCTCGAAGCCGGCGGCCAGCTCGTCGCCCTCGCGGAGGACGCGGTCGACCTGGCGGCCGGGACCGGCGAGGAACCGCGCGCTGAACCTGTTGCGCGGATGCCCCGGCTGCTTCCGGAGGATCGCCGGGCCGCCGCCCTCCGCCGCCTCGACGTCGCGCTCGCCGACCCAGTACGGGAGGCCGAGCTTCGCGCAGACCGCGTCGCTCGAGCCCTGGTGGTCGGGGTGCGCGTGGGTGAGCGCGTGAGCCGTGACCTCGCGGCCGTCGAGCTGGCGCAGGATGCGCCGCCTGGCGAACCGCGTGGCGGAGTCCACGAGGACGTCCCCCATGAGGTACGCGTTGAACATGTTCGGGGGGAAGCCCTTGAGCTGGTAGAGGCCGTCGGCGATCTGCTTCATCGCGCGTGAGCCTAATGCGGAGCGCGCCGGGCGCGCCCGCCTACGTGGCGACGTTCACCGTGCCGGCGCCCTGGCCGGGCTCGACCGCCCGCAGCGAGGGGGCCTCCACCGCCGACAGCGCGTCGGCGATCGGCCGCGGGCGGCCGACCTTGTGGCCCTGCGCGTACCCGACGCCGAGCTCGCGCAGCATCCGGAGGGCCTCCTCGTCGGAGGCGAACACGGCGATCGTCTGCGCGCCGGTCCCCTTGGCGACGTCCACGAGCGCCTTCACCACGAGCTGCGCGGTGCGGCTCTCCGAGAGGGTCACGATCAGGTCGCCGTCGATCTTGAGGAAGTCCACCGGCAGGTCCTTGAGGAAGCGGAACGACCCGAAGCTCGTGCCGAAGTCGTCGAGCGCGAACGAGCAGCCCATCGCGCGCAGTCGCTTGGCCAGGCGGCTCGCGCCCTCGGAGTCCTCGATCGCCACGCGCTCGGGCACCTCGAGGATCAGGCGAGCCGGGTCGATGCCGGTCGTCGCGAGCTCGCGCTCGATGGCCGGCAGCAGCGCCGGGTCCTCGAGCGACTCGGCCGACAGGTTCACCTCGAGCCGGATGTCGCGCCCGACCTGCGCCTGCTCGGCGATCGTGCGGATCGCACGCCGCACGACCCACTGGTCGATCTGGCCGGTGAGCCCGGCCCGCCGGGCGGTCCCGAAGAACGCCTGCGGCAGGATCAGGCCGCCGTCGGCCGCGGTCATGCGGAGCAGGAGCTCGTGCTGGGCGATCGTGCCGCTGTGGAGGTCGAGCACCGGCTGCCCGTGCAGCGAGAACCCGTCCTCGCGCAGGGCGCGCTCGATCTCCTCGGGACCGATCGACGGGTCGTCGATGTCGGCGAGCCCGGCGCTTGACCCGCCGGGCGCGGCCGCGCGCAGTCGCTCGGCCTCGGCCTGGGCGGCGTGGAGCTCGCCGCGCAGCCGCTCGTTCTCCGCCCGCAGCCAGTCCACCTCCGAGGAGCTCGCCGGCGGCCCCGCGGCGGGGGCGTCCGCGACCGGCGCGGCCTCGGCCGGGACCTCCTCGACCGGCGCGGCCGAGGCGTCGAAGATCAGCAGCGCGCCGGCCGGGTTCCAGCGCTGCTCGACGCGCATGCCGCCGGGCCGCCAGCCGTCGTCGCCGAGCGGGTCCGGCAGCTCGCCGCCGTCGAGGGCGGTCACGATCAGGCGCAGCACGTCGGCGTGGCGCTTCTTCATCCGGTGGAGCTCCACCGGGTTGCCGCGGTGCGTGATGACGTCCTGGAGCGCGAGGTTCAGGTGGTAGCCGTCGCCCATCCGGATCGGCACGAACGCGACCTGGGTCTTGAGGCGCGAGCCGTCGCGGCGGTGGGTGGCGAGCTCGATCGTCGCGCCGGCCGTCCCGTCGCGCTCCTCGCCGCGCACGATCGGGTCGATCAGGGCGCGCATCTCGCTCTGCTCCTCGGGCACAACCAGCGTCGTGGCCAGCTCCTCGCCGGTCATCTCGCCGGCCGCCCAGCCGAAGCGCTTCTCGGCCGCCGCCGTCCAGGCGATGACCTTGCCCTCGGCGTCGATCGAGAGGTACTCGCCGGAGAGGAAGCGCGTGATGGTCGCCTCGTGGCGCTGGAGCGCCTCCTGGCTCACGCCGAGGGCGGCCTCGGCGAGGTCGGCTGGCTCTGTGGTGTGACCGGCGGTTGGCTCAGACATCTGGAGGGGCAGAGGGCGCTGGCTCGGCGCGCGCCTCTACCCGTCCATTCGGCACCCCGCGCGTGTATGTGCGCGCATCTGGAATGCGTCTAGAACAAGCGTCCACCCGTCTCTGCAACGGATCCTGCAAGCCCGCTCGCGGTGCGGCGCGCGGCTAGGCTGACTCGGCCGCGGCGCCCTCGTCCTCCTCGGGCGCCGCCTCGGTGACGAGGGTGGGGTTGAGCCCCTTCTCGATGGTCTCCTTCGTCACCACGCACTTCTTCACGTCGCGTCGCGACGGCAGCTCGAACTGCACGTCGAGCAGCGTCTCCTCGAGGATCGATCGCAGCCCGCGCGCGCCGGTCTCCCGCTCGAGCGCCTTGTCGGCGATCGCGCCGAGCGACTCGTCCGCGAACACCAGGTCGATCCCGTCGAACTCGAAGAAGCGGGCGAACTGCTTGACGAGCGCGTTGCGCGGCTCGGTGAGGATCGACACCAGGTCCTCCCGCGAGAGCTGGTGGATCACCGAGATGACCGGCAGGCGGCCGATGAACTCGGGGATCAGCCCGTACTCGACGAGGTCCTCGGGCAGCACCTGCTCGAACAGCTCGCCGGTGTCCTTGTTCGACTTCGACCGCACGGCGGCGCCGAACCCGACGCCCTTGTGGCCGATCCGCCGCTCGACCACCTTGTCGAGGTCCGCGAACGCGCCGCCGCAGATGAACAGGATGTTCGTGGTGTCGATCGTGAGGAACTCCTGGTGCGGGTGCTTGCGCCCGCCCTGCGGCGGCACCGAGGCGACCGTTCCCTCGAGGATCTTCAGGAGCGCCTGCTGCACGCCCTCGCCCGACACGTCGCGCGTGATCGACGGGTTGTCGGCCTTGCGCGCGATCTTGTCGACCTCGTCGATGTAGATGATCCCGGTCTCCGCCTTCTTGACGTCGAAGTCGGCCGCCTGGATCAGCTTGAGGAGGATGTTCTCGACGTCCTCGCCGACGTAGCCGGCCTCGGTCAGCGCGGTGGCGTCGGCGATCGCGAACGGGACGTTGAGGATGCGCGCGAGCGTCTGGGCCAGGAGCGTCTTGCCGCAGCCGGTGGGGCCGAGCAGCAGGATGTTCGACTTCTGCAGCTCGATCTCGCCGTCGCCGTCCGTCTGCATCATCTGGACGCGCTTGTAGTGGTTGTAGACGGCCACCGACAGCGTGCGCTTGGACTGCTCCTGCCCGACGACGTACTCCTCGAGGACGTCGTAGATCTCCCGTGGCTTGGGGAGGTTCTCGATGTCGAACGAGGGCGGAGCGGTGAGCTCTTCGTCGATGATCTCGTTACAGAGATCGATGCACTCGTCGCAGATGTAGACGCCGGGGCCGGCGATCAGCTTCTTGACCTGCCGCTGCGACTTGCCGCAGAAGGAGCAGAGAAGCTGTTCGTTCGAGTCGGTCGGGCGTGCCATCTGATGTGTCCCCTCCGGGCCGCCTTGCGTGACCAGCCTAGTGCTG
>DASVWC010000112.1:0-41941 GCA_036389835.1 Thermoleophilaceae bacterium
GCCTCCTGCGGCACGCCCGGCGACTTGACGACGACGTCTGCCTCCTTCAGCTCGGCGAGGCCGTCCTGGCCCTGCCGCTTGTCGACGCCGACCGCCTCGAAGCGCCGCGCGCGGAGCGCCTCGAGCGCCGCGACCCCGCTCCGGGCCAGCCCGACGACGAGGTAGCGGCCGTCCGGGAGCGGCGGCCTCTGGATCATCAGACGGACTGCTGGTAGAGCGTGAAGCCGATGGCGCTGCAGATCGCGGCGATGATCCAGAAGCGCAGGATGATCTTCGTCTCCGACCACGCCATCAGCTCGAAGTGGTGGTGCACCGGTGCCATCAGGAACACGCGCTTGCGGAAGCGCTGGAACGAGAAGACCTGGATCGCGACCGACAGCGCCTCGATCACGAAGATGCCGCCGATTATCAGCAGCAGCACCTCGGTCTGCGTCATCACCGCCATCGCCGCGATCGCGCCGCCGAGCCCGAGCGAGCCCGTGTCGCCCATGAAGATCGCGGCGGGGAACGAGTTGAACCAGAGGAAGCCGACGCACGCGCCCACGAGGCAGGCGCACAGGAGCGACAGCTCCTGGATGTCCGCGCTGCCGGTCGAGAGGGTCATCGCCGTGTAGGCGAGCATCACGATCGCGCAGCAGCCGGCGGCGAGGCCGTCGAGGCCGTCCGTGAGGTTCACGCCGTTGCTCGCCCCGGCCAGCACCAGGAAGATGAGCAGCGGGTAGAGGTAGCCGAGGTCGACCTCCGCGTCGAAGAGGCGCGTGACCAGCTCGTCCTCGAGCCCGACCCCGCGCGTGGCCACGTACCAGAGCGCGACCGCGATCAGCGCCTGGACCCCGAGCTTCCAGCGCGCGGAGAGGCCTAGCGAGCGCTTCTTCGAGATCTTGGTCCAGTCGTCGAGGAAGCCGAGGAACGCGCAGGCGACGGCGGTGCCGAAGACCGCCATGCTCGCCTCGTCGTAGTCGCTGAGGATCAGGAACGGCACGGCGACCGCCAGGAACAGCACGAGCCCCCCCATCGTCGGCGTGCCGGCCTTGTGCTGGTGCCCCTCCGGCCCCTCCTCGCGGATGTGCTGGCCGAACTCGCGCGCGCGCAGGTAGTCGATGAACTTCGGGCCGAGGAAGATGCAGATCAGCAGCGAGGCGAGGCCCGCGATGAGGATCTCGCCAAGCATCAGCGCGCTGCCCCCAGCGCGCTGCGCAGCGCCTCGCGGACGACCGTGACGTCGTCGAAGGGCTCCTTGCGCCCGCCCTCGAACTCCTGGCCCTGCTCGTGGCCCTTGCCCGCCACGACGACCACGTCGCCGGGCTCGGCTGTCGCCACCGCCAGCTCGATCGCGCGGCGGCGGTCCACCTCGCGCTCGGCGCCGGGGCCGGCCCCAGCGAGGATCTGGTCGACGATCGCGCCGGGGTCCTCGCTGCGCGGGTTGTCCGAGGTCACGATCACGCGGTCGGCGAGCGCGCTGGCCGCACGGCCCATCAGCGGGCGCTTGGCGCTGTCGCGGTCGCCGCCCGCTCCGAACACCACGTGCAGGCGCCCGCGCGTGAGCTGGCGCGCGGCGCGCAGCACGTTCTCGAGCGAGTCCGGCGTGTGCGCGTAGTCCACGAGGGCGGTGAACCGCTGGCCCTCGTCGACCGGCTCGAAGCGGCCCGGGACGCGGCCGGCCTGCGCCAGCGCGCCGACCACGGTGTCGAGCGGCACGTCCAGCGAGCGCGCCGCCGCCGCGGCCGCGAGCGCGTTCGAGACGTTGAAGAGGCCGGGCAGGCGGGTCTCCACCCGCACCTCGCCCTCGGGCGTCGCGCAGGTGAAGCGCGAGCCGCCGGGGTCGAACTCCACCTCGCGCGCGCGGTAGTCCGCGTCGTGGTCGATCGCGTAGGTGGTCGCGCCGGGGAGCTCGTCCGCGAGGCGGCGGCCGTACTCGTCGTCGGCGTTGACGATCGCGGGTCCCCCGCCGTCGAAGAGGCGGCGCTTGGCCAGGAAGTAGGCCTCCATGTCCGGGTGGAAGTCGAGGTGGTCCTGGGTGAGGTTGGTGAAGACCCGGGTGGCGAAGTGGATCCCCTCGGCGCGCCTCAGCTCGAGGGCGTGGGACGAGACCTCCATGGCGCAGGCCGTGTCGCCGGCGTCGAGCATGCGGCGGAAGCTGCGCTGGAGGTCGATCGCCTCGGGCGTGGTGCGCTCGACCGGCTCCTCGCGCCCGCCGACGATCGAGGTGACCGTGCCGAGCAGCCCGGTGCGCCGGCCCGCCGCCTCGAGGATCGCCCGGATGAGGTAGGTCGTCGTCGTCTTGCCGTTGGTGCCGGTCACCCCGGCCACGCGGAGCTCGGCGGTGGGGTCGCCGTAGAAGCGCGCGGCGGCCGGGCCCATCGCGGCGCGGGCGTCCTCCACGATCACCTCGGGCACCCCGAGGCCGAGCGGCCGCTCGCACACGAGCGCCGCCGCGCCGCGCTCGACCGCGTCGGCCGCGAAGTCGTGCCCGTCGGCCTTGAAGCCGCGGACGCAGAAGAACAGGTGGCCAGGCGCGACGCTCCCGCTGGAGTAGGCCAGGCCCGAGATCTCGACTGCGGGGGCGCCCTCCCCGATCAGATCACGAAGGGTCACGAGCGCGGCGAGTGTATTCGCCTATCCGGGCGGTATCCGGAGATATGGCAGCGCGAACGAGGCAATCTTCTGGAACGCCGGCGCGGCCACCTGGCCGCCGTAGATGGCGCCCTTCGGCTCGTCGACCATCACCGCCACCAGCAGCCGCGGCTTCTTCGCGGGCGCGAAGCCGATGAAGGACGCGACGTACTTGGTCTTCGAGTAGCCGCCGTTCTCGGCCTTCTCGGCCGTGCCGGTCTTGCCGGCGAGCACGTAGCCGTCGATGTTGGCCTCGCGCGCGGTGCCGCCCGGGCCGAGAACGCCCTCGAGCATGCGCGAGACCTGGGCGGCGACCTGCGGCTGGATCACGCGCCGCGCCGGGCCGGGCTTGCCGCCGATCACGTGCGGCGGGCGCATCACGCCGCCGTTGGCGATCGCCTGGTAGGCGGCGGCCATCTGCATCGGCGTGACGGCCAGGCCCTGGCCGATCGGCAGGTTGCCCATCGACGAGCCGGAGTAGTCCTTCGGCCGCGGGACGATCCCCGAGGCCTCGCCCGGGATGTCCACGCCGGTGGACCCGCCGAAGCCGAAGCGGCGCACCCACTTGTCGAAGCGGCGCGCGCCCATGCGCAGGCCGATCGTGACCGTGCCGACGTTCGAGGACTGGGCGAGGATGTCCGCCGTCGTGAGCGTGCCGCCGCCCCCGTGCGACTCGCGGATCTCGCGATCGGCCACCTGGATCGTCGGGCCGAGCTGGAACAGCGTGTTCGGCGTGACCAGCCGCTCGGTCATCGCCCCCGCGACGGTGAACGGCTTGAAGGTCGAGCCCGGCTCGTAGCTGGCGCCGACGGCGCGGTTCTGGCGCGCGTAGGCCGGCGCGTCGCCGAAGCGCTCGGCCTGGACCGGCGGCCAGTTGGCGAGCGACAGGATCTCGCCGTTGCGGGGGTCGAGCACGAGCGCGGTCGCGCCCTTCGGCTGGTAGGCGCGGCCGACGTCGGAAAGGACCGACTCGACCCGCTCCTGGATCGCCGAGTCGATCGTGAGCCGCACGTCCTCGCCCGGGCGGGCCTGCTCGAGGTCGACGATGCTCACGGGGTCGCCGAGCGCGTCGCTGACGATGCGGCGCATGCCGTCCTTGCCGTGCAGGGTCTTCTCGCGCGACTGCTCGATGCCGGCCAGGCCGTAGCCGTCCGTCCCGACCGCGCCGACGAGCTGCGAGGCGAGCGAGCCGTGGGGGTAGCGGCGGCGGTGCTCTGTCGTGACGCTGACCCCGGCGAGCTCGAGCTTGCGGACGGCGTCGCCCTTGGCCACCTCGACCTTGCGAGCGAGGTAGACGAACCCGGCGCGGCGGTCGCTCAGCTTGCGCAGCAGCGGGTCGAGCGGCATCCCGAGCGCGGCGGAGATGCGCGTCGCGGCCACCGCGGCGTTCGGCACCTGGCGCGGGTTGGCCGAGATCGTGGCGGCGTCCTCGGTCATGGCCAGCTCGCGGCCGGCGCGGTCGGTGATCGCGCCGCGGCGGGCCGGCACCACGAACTCCTGCACCTGCTGCTGGGCGGCGCGGCCGCGCAGGTCGTCGCCCTTGAACGCGACGAGGTAGGTCGCGCGGAAGCCGGCGAGGACGAGGAGGAGGAGGAAGAGCCCGAAGAGCAGACCGATGCGGCGCTCGAGCAGGCCCATGCGCTAGGGGACCTGCTGGGCGGGGGCGGCTGCGGCGGGCGTGGCGGTGGGGGTCGCGGCGGGCGCGGTGCCGGTGGCGGGCGTGCCGATGGCGGGCGTCGCGGGCGTCGTCGTGGCCGGCGTGCCGGTGGCCGCGGGCACGGGCTGCGCGACGGCCGGGGTGGCCGGCGGCTCGGGCGCCACCGTGTGCTTGGCGGCCGCGCGGCCGTCGCCCGGCTTCGACCGCAGGTAGCGGACCGCGCCCGGCGCCGGCATCACGAAGCCCTTGGCCTCGGCGAGCCGCTGGATGCGCTCGGTCGAGTCGAGCCTGGCGAGCTTGATCCGCAGCGCGGCGTTCTCGCGGCCGATCGCGCCGGACCTCTTGTCCGTGCGCGCGATCTGGTCGTTGAGCTGGAGGAGCCCGACGTTGAGGAAGACGATCCCGGCGAGCAGGGCGCCCACGCAGACGACCCAGAGCCGGCCGCGCAGCAGGCGGTCGAGGAGCAGGTTGGCGCGGGCGGCGAGCAGCCGGCCGAGCGGGCTGGCGGGGCGCGGAGCGGCGGCGGGAGCGGCGGCGCGCGCTCCGCGCGGCTGCGCGCTCGCGGCCTGGCGCGCCCGGCGCGGCTCCGCCGCGGGGCCCGATCGCCTGCGGGGCTGGGTCGGGGCGCGCTTCGGCGCGGTGCGCGGCTTCGCCGCCGGGGCGGCTCCACGCGACGCGCGCGGCTTCGCGGCCGGGGCGGCTCCACGCGACGGGCGCGGCTTCGCGGTGCCGGCCGCTCCGCCCCGCGCCGTGCGCGGCTTCGCCGCCGCGCGGCCGCGCGCCCGCGCCGGCTTCTCGCCGGCGGCCGCCGCAGCTGCCGCCGCGCGGGCTCGCGCCGTGCGCGGCCGCGCCTCCGCCACGGCGGCGGCTCGGGCCGCCACCGCCGCGGCGGCGGCCTCGCGGGCCTGGGGGGTCTGGGTCGGGTCCGCCGCGCGGGCGGTCGCCGCGCGTGCCATCAGGCCTCTCCCCCGTCCTCGAGCTTGCGCGCCACGCGCAGTCGGCCGGAGGCGGCGCGCGGGTTCTGCGCCACCTCGCCCGGCGTGGGCGCGACCGCGCGCTGGGTCAGCAGCTCGGCCTCGGGCGTGCGCCCGCAGGCGCAGATCGGCAGGTCGGGCGGGCACACGCATCCACGCGCGAGGGCGGCCATGAACCGCTTCACCCGGCGGTCCTCCAGCGAGTGGAACGAGATCGCGGCCAGGCGCCCGCCCGGAGCCAGGAGCTCCCACGCGGGCGGCAGCGCGCGATCCAACGAGGCCAGTTCGTCGTTCACGGCGATCCTTATCGCCTGGAATACACGCTTCGCCGGATGTCCTCCGCCGAATCGCGCCGGCGCGGGCAGCGCGCGCTTGATCGTGTCGACGAGCTCGTAGGTCGTCTCGAGGGGCCCCTCCGCCCGGCGCCGCGCTATCGCGCGCGCGATCTGGCGAGCGAAGCGCTCCTCGCCGTAGCTGCGGAAGAGCTGGGCCAGCCGGCGCTCGTCCCACTCGTTGACGATCGTGCGCGCGTCGAGCTCGCGGTCGGGGTCCATGCGCATGTCGAGCGGCGCGTCGTAGGAGTACGAGAAGCCGCGCTCGGCCGTGTCGATCTGCATCGAGGAGACGCCGAGGTCGAGATAGGCCATCTGGGCCTCGACGCCCTCGGCCAGCAGCAGGTCGAGGCCCTCGGCGAAGTCCATGCGCAGGAAGCGCGTCTCGCACGAGACCTCGCGCGCGAAGCTGTCGAAGCGCTCCTCGGCGGCCGGGTCGCGGTCGATGCACACGAGCGTGCCGGTCGGCCCGATGCGGCCGGCGACCAGGCGCGCGTGGCCGCCGTCGCCGAACGTGCAGTCCACCGCGGTCTCGCCCGGCTGCGGATCGAGCAGGTCAATCAGCTCGCCGGCGAGGACCGGGACGTGCGTGCGCGTCATGTCAAGAAGGATGGCCAAGGCTCTCAGCGATTCCGGAGACCTCTGCATTGAGCGCCTGCTGATCGTCGTTCCAGCGATCGCGATCCCAGATCTCGAGGTGATCGAGGTTGCCGACCACCACCACGTCCTTCTGGATCCCGGCGTGCTCCAGCAGCGCCTTGCTCAGCGTGACCCGCCCCGCCGAGTCGAGCTCGGCGTCGAAGGAGCTGCCGGCGAAGTAGCGGGTGAGCTTGCGGCGCTCGGGGCTGACGGGGTTCAGGTTCGACAGGAAGCTCTCGGTCCAGCGCTCGAAGGTGTCCGGCGCCCACACCGCCACGCAGGGCTCGAGCCCCTTGGCCAGAACCACTCCCGACGAGAAGGCGGCCCGGAACTTGGCCGGGACGTTGAGCCGGTTCTTCGCGTCGAGCGAGTAGTCGAAGTGCCCGCGGAACGCCAATTTGCGTGTCCCTTTGCATCGTGCGGCGGGGGAAGTTCTTCGGACCGGAGTGGCTGAGTGGGAGGAGCTCCGCCACTCCGGTCCATGAAGGCGGGGCCACTATAACCCACTTCTTCCCACTGTGCAACACATTTCTCCACGAGGGCTCCGTCCACGCTTCTCTGGGTCGCTCGCGGCGGGTCGATTCCGCTCTGGGTTGCGGGGTAGGGCGTGTGGATCGCGGTGGGGGGCGGTCCCAGATTCGCTGGGCAGCGCGTTGCACGGGACGGTTCTGGGTGGGTGGTTGCGCCCAGGCGGCCCCGCGGAGGGCCGGCTCGCGTGCGCGATTGTGCGTTTTGCCCCCGTATAGGGGGTGAAAACGCACAGTCGTTCAGCTGATCGCGCGCACCAGCGCCGCCGTGGCGGCCGCGACTCCGACCACCCAGAGGACCGAGAGGCGCGCGGCCAGCGCCGCCGCCGCGGCGGCCAGGCCGACGGCGCGGGCGTCGAGCGCGAGGTCCTTCCCCCTGCCGAACGTCTCCACGACCACGAGCGCGCCGAGGAGGGCCGGGGCGACGTAGGTGATCAGCCGCAGGGCCAACGGTGGGAGGTCGCGCCCGCCGAGCGCGACCGGCCCGATCCCCTTGATCGCCGCCGTCGCGACGGCGAGCGCCGCGATGGTGGTCCAGGCGGCGGTCACCCGCGCCTCACCCCGACCAGCACCGCGGCCGAGGCGGCCAGGATCGGGACGCCCGGCGGCGCCACCGGCGTGAGCGCGAGTGCGGTCGCGGCGCCGAGGATCGCCACCGCGACCGCCGTACGGTCGCGCGCCTCCTCGGCCAGCAGGCTGAGGAAGAACGCCGGGAACAGGACGTCGAGGCCGAGCGACGCCGGCTCGCCGATCACGTCGCCGGCCAGGACGCCGAGAGCCGTGCCGAGCACCCAGGCCGGATAGGCGGTGGCCGTGGCGCCGATCATGAAGTCGCGGTCGAAGCGGCCTCCACCCCGGTTGGCCAGCGCCCACGACGCGTCGACCATCGCCTGCCCCTGGAGAAAGCGCGCGAGGGCGCCGCCGGTGGCCGACGGGCCGAACGCGATGCCCATCGGCGCGAAGCGCGCGTTCAGGAGGATGCCGGCCACTATCGCCGCGCCGGCGCCCCCGCCGTCGGCGAGCACCGCCAGCGCGGCGAACTGCGCGGAGCCGGCGAACACGATCGCCGAGAAGACGACGGTCTCGACGCCGCCGAACACCGGCTCGGCCAGGACCCCGAACGTGACGGCCACGAGGAACGCGGCGAGCGCGTAGGGCAGCCCCGCGCGGGCGCCCGGCCCGAGACGGCGGCGGATCTCGGCGCGCGGGGGCACGGCGGGGAGTCTGCCGCGCGCGTGCGCGCGAGGTGCTCACGGTCCGACCGGGAGCGGGTCGCCGCCCCCGCCCAGCAGCGCCGCGGCGAGCGCGGCCGCCACCAGCAGGAGAACCGACGGGACCAGCAGGAGCGCGACCACGAGCTGGATCTTGGGTCCGGCCTTCGCCGCCTCCTCCTCGATCCGCCGCCGCCGCGCCGCACGCGCGGCGGCCGCCTGCGCGGCGAGCGTCGGGCCGAGCGGCGCGCCGTGCCGCGCCGCCCGTGTGATCGCCGCCGCGAGCTCGCGCACCTCCGGCAGCGGCAGGCGTCCGGCCGCGCGCTCGATCGCATCGGCGAGCGGCAGCCCCAGGTCCACCTCGCGCGCCACCGTCGCCCACTCGGACGCCAGCGGACCGCTCGCGCGCCGCCCCACGGCCGCGAGCGCCGCGACGGGCGCGAGGCCCGCCTGCACCGACACGCGCAGCAGGTCGAGCATGGCCGGAAGGTCGCGCCGCACGCGCCGTGCCCGCTCCCGGGCGCGCCGGGCCAGCCACCAGTCGGGAGCCAGGAACCCGGCCACCGGGATCGCGGCGGCGGCGAGCGGTCCGAGCCGGCCCGGGGCGCCGGCACCGGCGAGCGCGCCGAGCGGGAGGCACGCGACCGCGCCCGCCAGCTTGGCGGCCATCAGCTCGCGCGGACCGAGGCCGGCAGGCGCGCCCGTGGCCGCGATGCGCGCGGCGAGCGAGACGGGCGCGCGGGCGCCGGCCACCGTCCTGAGCCGGGCGCCGGCGGCGGCCAGGAGGCGGAGCGGCGCCGGGATCGGCCGCGCGGGGCGCGCCCGCGTGCGGCGCGCGGGGGCGAGCCCGGTGGCCAGCTCGGCGAACCCGACCGCGCCGGCGGCGGCTGCGAGGCCGGCCAGTGCGGCGGCGGCACTCAGGCCCTCACCCTTCCCAGCCGCCGTATCAGGACCGCCGCCAGCCCCTGGAGGAACAGCGCCAGCCCAGCGAGCCAGGCGGTGAGGAACGAGCCGGCCATGCCGGCCACGAAGCCGGGCGAGGCCAGCTCCGCCAGCAGCGCCCCGCCGAGCGGCAGCAGGACCACGATCAGCCCGGTGAAGCGCGCCTGCGCGGTGGCGGCGCGCGCGTCGGCCTCCACGCGCGCCTCCTCCTCGAGCGAGCGCGCGCAGTCG
Organism: Thermoleophilaceae bacterium; assembly: GCA_036389835.1. GTDB lineage: Bacteria > Actinomycetota > Thermoleophilia > Solirubrobacterales > Thermoleophilaceae > AC-37. The sequence goes on from DASVWC010000112.1 coordinate 9,127, forward strand.
CGCAGCAGCCGTGCGAGGTCGCCGCCGGACGCGCGCTGGAGGAGCAGCGCGGCCACGACCGCGTCGGTGCCGTGCGAGCGGATCCGCGCGCGCATCGCCTCGAGGGCGTCGTCGGTGCGGGCGCCCAGCTCCAGCTCGGACGCGACCCGGCGCAGCTCGGCGCCCGCCGGGCCGGCGAGCGTGGGCGCGGCCACGGCTATGGCGCCGCGAACCGAGTGCCCGCCGGCGAGGGCGCCGGCGAGCGAGGTCGCCAGCGCGCCGGCTCCGGCCCCCGCCGCCGCGCGGTAGCGCTCGCGCCCCGCGCGCAGGAGCCGCGACAGCGCGACCGGCCCGGCGAGCGCCGCGGCCAGCCCGAGCGCGGGTCCGGCCAGCAGCCAGCCCGCGAGCAGCGCGGCAATCCCACCCGCCGCGAGCAGCCGGCGCCGCTCGGCCGCCCCCGGATCGCGGCCCTCGCGCCCGGCGCGGAGGACGGTGTCGGCGAGCCGCGCGGCCGCCCGCGCCGCACCCGGCGCGCGTCCGGCGGCCAGCGCAACGAGCTCGCGGCCGAGGTCGAGCGCCGCGACGAGGCCGAGCGAGCCGGCCGCGAAGCCGAGCGCCGCGGAGCCGCTCACCGGCCGCGCCCCGCCGCCGCGAAGCCGAGCGCCGCGGAGCCGCTCACCGGCCGCGCTCCGCCGCGCCGGCGCGCCCGAGCCGCGCGGCCAGGCGGCCCGCCGCCGGCGGGCGCCAGAGCGGGCGCTCGCCGCGCAGGCGGTAGAGCTCGCGGATGCCGGCTCCGCCCGGCACGCGCACGACCTCCGCCACGCACTCCACCCGCCGGCGCCCGTCCGCCGCGCGCGACTGGTGCACCACGAGGCCGATCGCGCTCGCCACCTGCTCGCGCACCGCCGCGTGCGGCAGCCCGACGCCCGCCATCAGCGCGAGCGTCTCGACCCGGCGCAGCGCATCCTCGGGCGAGTTCGCGTGCACGGTCGTGAGCGAGCCCTCGTGCCCCGTGTTCAGCGCCATCAGCATGTCGAGCGCCTCGGGCCCGCGCACCTCCCCGACCACGATCCGGTCGGGGCGCATCCGCAGCGCGTTTCGCACGAGCTGGCGGATCGTCACCTCGCCGCGCCCCTCCAGGTTCGGCGGCCGCGACTCGAGCCGCACGACGTGCCGCTGCCGCAGGCGCAGCTCGGCCGCGTCCTCGATCGTCACGATCCGCTCGCCGCCCGGGATCGCCGCCGAGAGCGCCCCGAGGGTCGTGGTCTTCCCCGAGCCGGTCCCGCCGCTGACCAGCACGGCGGCCCGCCCCGCCACGCACTCGGCGAGGAAGTCGGCCAGCCCGCGCGGGAGCGTGCCGTTCCCCACCAGGTCGTCCAGCGAGAAGCCCGCCGGCCGGAAGCGGCGGATCGTGAGGCAGGGGCCCGACAGCGCCAGCGGCGGGATCACCACGTTCACCCGCGAGCCGTCGGCGAGCCGCGCGTCGCAGAGTGGCGACGCCTCGTCCACGCGCCTGCCGAGCGGCGCGAGTATCCGCTCGACCGCGTGCATCAGCTCCGGCTCGTCGCCGAACGCCACGCCGGTGGCCTCGAGCCGGCCGGCGCGCTCGACCCACACCTCGCCCGGCCCGTTGACCATCACCTCGTCGACCACCGGGTCCGCGAGCAGCGGCTCGAGCGGCCCGAGCCCGGTGGCGAGGCGGATCACCCGCGCGACGAGCGCCTCCTGCTGCGGCGCGGGCAGCGCGGCGGCCTCGCGGGCCACGAGCTCGCGCACGTCAGCCTCGAGCGTGCCGCCGGGGGAGCCGCCGTCCCGCGCCTGCTCGATCATCCGCCGCCGCAACGCGTCGGCCAGGTCGTCGAAGTGGTCCACGACCGGCTCAGGCCGGCCGGCCGAAATCTCGCCCCCCCGGCCTAGCCCGGCGCGGCCGCGGCCCGCTCGCTCTCCTCCTGGAGCTGGCGCTCCTCGCGCGCGCGCAGCCTGCGCAGGAAGACGAACGTGCCGAGCCCGCCCACCACCATCAGCACCAGCATCGTCACCGTCCCCCAGCCCTCGTTGAGCCCCGGGAACTTCGTGTTCGCTCCGTAGGTCCCGGCGATGAGCGTGGGCACCAGCAGCACGGACGCGATCAGCTCGACCTTCTGCTGGAGGCGCTCGGTCTTGCGCCCCTGGGTCTGCGCGAGCTGGAGCTGGACGAGGTCGAGCGCGCTGCGGAGCCGATCGCTCAGCTCCATCACGACGCGCAGCGCCCGGTCGATCCGGTCGTCGATCCGCTCGGCCTCACGATCGTCGGTCACGTCGGCGAACCAGTACGCGCGCGCCTTCCCGCGCGCGGCGTTCAGCGGCGCGAGCGCCTTGCGGTACTGGAACAGCAGCGCACGGAGCTCGATCAGCGTCCGCCGGTCCGGCGGGGCGTCGGTGTCGCAGCGGCGGTAGAGGTCGAGCTCCCACGCCTCGAGCCAGTCGAACAGCGCCTGGCGCACGTCGGGATAGGTGTCCACCAGCCGGTCGATCACCATCAGGCCGAGGTCCCCCGCGGTCGACGACTCGGCGCCCGACGCCCACGCCTCCTCGATCTCGGCGAGCGTTTCGCGGTGGTCGCCCAGCCGCTCGGTGGCGGGCTCCTCCTCGGAGCCGGTGAACCGGCGCGGCGCATGCCAGCAGGTGACGAGCCAGCCCACCCCCGCGAGCAGCTCCACGACCTGGAACGTGAGCGCGCCCGCCTTGCTCCCGGTGTCCGCGCTCTCCTCCGGCGTGACCGCGGCCGCCGACACCGCCCGCACGTCGCCGTAGCGGCGGCGCTTGGGCCACAGGTCGGGGTCGAGCAGGTCGTCGAGCATCTCGCGCCCGATCCCCGGGCAGAGCGGCTGGAGCATCATTCGCAGGGCCTCGCCGGCGTTCGGCCAGCCGTCGAGCGCACGCACGTCGACGTCCAGCCACAGGACGCCGTCGCCGCCGGCCGCGCGCGCCTCCGCGGCGGACACGGTCCGCGGCGCCTCCCCCGGGCGGCAGAGGGCGATCCGGACGGCGCTCGACCCGCCCCTCCCGCTCACGGCCGCTGCGCCGACGCGGCCACCGCCGCCCCGCCCTCGTCGATCTCGATGCCGGCGGTCTCGGCCACCCGCGCCACCATCATGTACTGGCCGACCACCAGCAGCAGCTCGACCACCTCGCGCGGCGAGAGGTGCTCGCGCAGCGCCGCGAGCGCCTCGTCGGACGCGCGCACGTCGCGCACCACCTCGGTCGCGAACCGGAGCGCCGCGCGCACGTCCGCGCCGAGGCAGTCCGCCTCGAGGTCGCCGCGCTCGACCGCCGCGACGTCCTCCTCGCTCGCCCCCACCGCGAGCGCGATCGGCACGTGCTGCACCCACTCGTACTCCGCGCCCGAGAGCCGGCCGACGTGGAGGATCGCGAGCTCGCGCAGCCGCGCGTCGAGCTCGAGCGACGACAGGAGCGCACCCCCGAAAGCCACCCACGGCCGGAACGCGGTCTCGGCGTTGGCGATCATCCGGAAGATGTTGAGCGGCGGCACCCGCTCGAGCGCCTCGCGCACGCGCGGGGATGCGGTCGCGGGATCCACGTAGGGCAGCCGGGCCACGGCTCGAAGCGTAAGCGCGGAGCGAGCCGCGTGCCGTCCGCCCCCCCGTTTGTACCCAGCCACGCTTCTTAACAAAAGAACGGGTGATTTCTGGCGTGTTCAGGGGGTATGCTGCTCCGTGGCCATGAGGGGGGACTCGCGATGCCCGGGGTGATCTGAGCCGATGCCGCGCGTCCTGGCCCTTCGCGCGCTGGCCCTACTGACGGCAATCCTCGCGCTGCCGTGCGCGTCCGCGCTCGCCGCGCCGCCGCCCAACGACGACTTCGCCAACGCCGAGGTGATCGGCGGCGCCCCCGCCTCGGCCACCGGCTCCACCGCGGAGGCCACCCTTCAACCGGGTGAGCCGAACCACGCGTCGGACAGCAGCGGCCGCTCGATCTGGTTCCGCTGGGTGGCCCCCGAGAGCGGGACGGCGGTGTTCGACACGGCGGGAAGCGGCTACCCGACCACACTGGCCGCCTACACGGGCGATTCGGTCGGCGCGCTCACCCGCCTGGCCTCGCTGGACGCGGACTCGAGCCTCGGCGAGCGCAGCCGCATCCGCTTCACGGCGGTGCAGGGGACCGCCTACAACATCGCCGTCGACGTGGACTACGGCGTGGCCGGGGCGGTGAAGCTGAACGTCGCGCTGGGACCGGCCCCGCCCGGTGACTCGCAGGCCGCGCCCGAGCCGCTCAGCGGGAACGACGCCCTCGCCACGAGCGACACCACCTACGCGACGCTGGGGCCGGGCGAGGCCACCAGCGGCGGAGGCGCTGTCTGGTACGCGTGGACCGCGACCGCGTCCGGCGAGGTGGAGATCGACACCGCCGGAAGCGGGTTCGACACGACCGTCGGCGTCTACCCGGGCAGCTCGCTCTCCTGGGTCGCGTGGAACAACGACCCGGTCACCGGGGTCAAGCCGGCGCGCGTCGTCTTCCGGGCCGTCGCCGGGACGACCTACCGGATCGTCGTGGACGGCGCCCGGGCAGCCGACTTCGGTGCACTGCGGCTGGCGCTGCGTCAAGCGGGACCGCCGGCCAACGACGCCTACTCGGACGCCACGACCCTCCCCTCCGAGGCTGCCGCCACGGCCGCCGGGGACAGCCTGGGCGCGACCGCCGAGACCGGCGAGCCCCGGCACTACGGCTACTCGGCGCCGCGCGGCTCGGTCTGGTACGCGTGGACCGCGCCCAAGAGCGGCTCGCTGACGATCCGCGCCGACGCAGCCGGGTTCGTGCCCGTCCTCGCGGCATACGCCGGGGACACCCTCGCGGGCGCCGCGCGCGTGGCCAACCAGGCGCAGAGCTGGACCGGCGGCCCGCAGCAGATCCGTGTCCGCGTCGAGGCCGGGGTCACGTACCGCATCGCCGTGGACAGACTCACCGTCGGCGGGCGGTTCGCCCTCTCGCTGACGCTCGCGGACTCCCCGCCGAACGACGACTTCGCCCACGCGCTGCCGCTGGCCGGGCTCGCCGCCGACGTGGTGGGCGACACCTCGAACGCCACCCAGGAGCCGTGCGAGCCGGTCCACGACGACAACTACTACGACCCGTCGGTCTGGTACTCGTGGACCGCCCCGGCCACCGGCGGCGTCACGATCGACACCGCCGGCAGCGACTACCCGACCGTGCTCGGCATCTACACCGGCGACGCGCTCTGCACGCTCGCCCGCGTGCCGGTTGGCCGGCTGACCGGCGCCGGCGTCCCGGCCAAGCGGACGTTCCGCGCGATCGCCGGCGTCACCTACCGGATCGCCGTCGACGGCCAGCACGGCAGGACCGGGGCCTTCAAGCTCTCGCTCCGCCACGCTCCGCCTCCGGCCAACGACCTCCTGGCCGCCGCCGAGACGCTCGCCGGTCCGGTCGCCTCGACCACGGGGACCCTCCTGGGCGCCACCGCGGAGGCGGGCGAGCCGAGTCCGGGCGGGGCCGCCGGAGCGACCGTGTGGTACGCGTGGACAGCGCCGACGAGCGGCCCGACGGCGCTGAGGCTCGGGACGACCTCCTTCAACTTCGGCGTCTCGGTCTACACGGGCGACGCGATCGACTCGCTCAGCCTGCTGTCCAGCGGCTCGTCCTCGGCGAGCCCGAGCTTCCGCGCCACCGCGGGCAGGCGGTACCTGATCGCGATCGACGGCGGCAGCAGGCCCGACCACGGAGACTTCAAGCTCGACCTCAAGCACGACCCGTCCCCGGCCAACGACGACTTCCTCGCGGCGGCGCCGCTGGCGGGCAGCCTCGAGACGCGCAGCGGCACCACGGCCGGCGCGACCGCCGAGACCGACGACCCGCTGCGCTACGGCTCCGTCTGGTACTCGTGGACGGCGCCGGCCGACGGCGCCGTGTCGATCGACACGGCGGGGAGCGCCTTCAACACGGTCCTGGGCGTCTACACCGGCAGCGCGCTCGGCGCCCTCACGAGCGCCGCGTACAACGACAACGCCTCGTACGGAGTCACGACGAGCCGCGTGACGCTCAGGGTCACCGCCGGGACCACGTACCGCATCGGCGTCGGCGGCTACTGGCCCGACTCGCGCGGCGAGTTCAAGCTGCGGCTGTCGTTCAGCGGGCCGCCCGCCAACGACGCGTTCGCGTCCGCGACATCGCTCCCGCCCGCGGCCGCGGTCTCGATCCCGGGCACCACCCTGGCCGCGGCCGCGGAGGCGGGCGAGCCCGCCCACTACTCCTACGAGAGCGCCCGCGCGTCGGTCTGGTACGCCTGGACCGCGCCGAGCGGCGGCGCGCTGACGATCAAGGCGACCAGCGAGTTCCAGCCGGTGCTGGCCGCCTACACCGGCGCGACGGTGACCGGCCTCACGCGCGTCCGCAACCAGGCGCAGGACTGGGACGGCGGGCCCGAGCAGATCCGCATCCGCGTCGAGGCCGGCCGGACCTACTACATCGCCGTCGATGCCCGCTACTCCCTCGGCGGCGACTTCCAGCTCAGCCTCCAGCTCGTGCCGAGCCCCGCGAACGACGACTTCGAGAACCCGCGCGAGATCGTGGGCCTCGCCGCGGACCTGGTGGGCAGCACGCTCGGAGCGACGCAGCAGGACTGCGAGCCGGTCCACGACTCCAACTACTACGACCCGTCCGTGTGGTTCACCTGGACCGCGCCCGCGAGCGGCGCGGTGACGCTCGACACGGGCGGCAGCGAGTTCCCCACGGTGCTCGCGGTCTACGTGGGCGAGGATCTCTGCAGGCTGCAGCGCGAACCGCTGCGCCAGATGAGCCTCGCCGGCCAGCCGGCCAAGCGCGGCTTCCGGGCCGTCGAGGGCCGCACGTACCGCATCGCACTCGACGGCGTGCGGGCGAAGATGGGCAGCTACCGGCTCTCGCTCCGGCATTCCCCACCGCCGCCGAACGACATGTTCGCCGACGCTGAGCAGCTCGAGGGCCCGCTGGCGACGGTCGACGGAACGAACTTCGGGGCGACCGCGGAGACCGGCGAGCCGGGCGGCACCTCGGGCGCCACGGTCTGGTACTCGTGGACCGCTCCCGCGACGGGCCTGGCGCGCGCGCAGCTCACGAAGAGCGACTTCGGGGGCCACGTGGCCGCCTACAGCGGCGACACCCCGGCGGCGCTGGTACGCGAGGGTGGTGACTCCTACTACTACTCGGGCGCCCAGCACTTCCGCGTCGTCGCGGGGCGTACCTACAGGATCGCGGTGGACGGCGGGTGGGCGTCGGCACAGGGCGACTTCACGCTCGAGGTCAGATCCCTCGCCGCCCCGCCGAACGACGACTTCGCCGCCGCCGAGGAGCTGTCGGGCGAGACCGGCGCCGTCGACGGCACGACGTCGGGGGCGACGACGGAGACCGGCGAGCCCTACCTCGACTACGGGCCGCGGGGATCCGTCTGGTACTCCTGGACCGCGCCGAAGTCGGGGCTCACCGTGCTCGACTTCGCCGTCGGCTCCGCGTCGGTCGAGGTGTTCCGCGGCGACAGCCTGCAATCGCTCGAGCGGGTGCCGGGGGAGCGGACGTTCCGGGCGACCGAGGGGCAGACCTACCGGATCGCGGTCCACCGGCCGGCGACCCTCGAGAACGCCGCGTTCCGCCTCACCTGGAAGATGATCGCGCCGCCTCCGAACGACGCGTTCGAGGCCGCGATCCCAATCAGCGGCGCGAGCCTCACCCAGTCCGGCACCACCGTCGCCGCGACCCGCGAGGCCGGCGAGCCCGCCTCCACGGCCTACTGGTACGACGAGCGCCGAGCCACGGTCTGGTACTCGTGGAAGGCGCCCTCCGACGGACTCGCTCGCCTGTACGCCGGCGGCGCGGGCGTGGCCGCGTACTCGGGCGACTCGCTCGCGAGCCTCGAACTCCTCACCCCGGGCTACTCGTATGACGGCGCCTACTTCCGCGCCCGCGCAGGCACGACCTACCGGATCAAGGTCGAGGGCTCGGAGCTCTCGACCTACGGGTCGTTCTCGCTGAACCTGACCCTGGCCGATCACCCGGCGAACGACGACTTCGAGGACGCCGAGGAGCTCGGTGACACGGCCACCGGCACCACCACCGGGGCGACCGCGGAGAAGGGCGAGAAGCCGTTCGACTCCGGCAGGCGCGGCACCGTCTGGTACACGTGGAAGCCGACCGCGTCGGGGACCGGGGTCGTCAGCGCCTCGAGCTACAACCAGGCGGTGGGCGTCTACACGGGCGACTCGGTCGACGCGCTCACCCTCCGCGCCGGCGCGAGCTACGGCGGCGAAGTCCGGCTGAGCGTCAAGGCCGGCGCCACCTACCGGATCGCGGTGAGCTCCGAGCTGACCACGTACGCGCGGCCGTTCAAGCTGACCGCGGAGGTCCAGCCCGGACCGCCGAACGACGACTTCGCGGACGCGACCGAGCTGAGCGGCGCGCCGGCGTCCGCCGACGGGTCGAACGTCAACGCGACGTTCGAGAACGGCGAGCCCTACTCGTACGGCGGGCATTCGGTCTGGTACCGCTGGACCGCGCCCTCCAGCGGCGAGGTCACCGTGGACCTGAGCGGGAGCAGCTTCGACACGACCCTGTCCGCGCACACGGGCTCGGCGGTCGGCGCGCTCACGACGCTCGGGACCGACCGCGACAGCGGCGACGGCAGCACGAGCAAGCTCACCGTGTCCGTGAGGGCCGGCACGACCTACAGCTTCCGCGTCGACGACGACTACGCGGGGCCGGGCTCGATCAAGCTCGCCCTCAAGCTGACTCCGGCGCCGGCGAACGACGACTTCGCCGCCGCCGAGCCCATCTCCGGCCAGCCGCTCGTGGTCCTCGGAAGCAACGTGGCCAGCACGCGCGAGCCGGGCGAGCCGAGCAATACCTACGCGGCCAGTGGGAAGTCGATCTGGTACGCGTGGACCGCCGCGGAGAACGGGCGTGTCGCGCTCGACCTCACCGGGAGCGAGTTCGTGTCGGCGGTCGGGGTCTACGAGGGCTCGGCGCTCGGCGCGCTGACCCGGATCGCGTCGGGCTACAACGGCGACACGGCGAACAGGGTCGAGTTCCCGGCGAGGCGCGGTCAGACCTATCGCATCTCCGTCGACGGGGCCTACGGCGCGGCGGGCGCGCTCCGGATGTCGCTCACGCAGGCCGAGGCCCCGCCGAACGACGACCTCGAACGCGCGCACGAGCTCGACGGGCGGGCGGCCGTGGCCGCCGGGACCACCTTCGCGGCCACGACGGAGCCGAGCGAGCCGAGCTCGTACTACTACGGGACGGCCTCGGTCTGGTACCGCTGGAAGGCGCCCGCCTCGGGGACCGTCACCGTCACCGGCCAGGAGCTCACGTTCTCACCGTCTATGACGGCGTACGCCGGGGCGACCTACGCCGGGATGCGGAGCGTGGCGACCGGGTCCCGCTCGCTGCGCTTCTACGCGCACGCGGGCGCCAGCTACTCGGTGCGCGTGGCGGGCGGCTACAGCAGCGGCACTGGCCGCTTCAAGCTGGAGCTGAAGCTGGCCGAGCCGCCCACGAACGACCTGTTCGCCAACGCGGCCGAGCTCGCCGGCCCCGCCGTCGACGTCAGCGGGAGCACCGTCTTCGCGACCCAGGAGTCGTGCGAGCCGATCCACGACGACAACTACTACGACCCGTCGGTGTGGTTCTCGTGGAAGGCGCCCTCGGACGGGACGGTGACGCTCGACACCGCCGGCAGTTCGTTCGCGACTGTCCTCGGCATCTACACGGGCGACGCGCTCTGCAGCCTTTCCCGCGTGACGGTGAATCGCCTGTCCGGCGCGGGCGTGCCCGCCAAGCGCTCGTTCCGGGCGAGCGCCGGCGTGACGTACCGGATCGCCGTGGACGGCACCGGCGGCGCGACCGGCGACTACCGGCTCTCGCTGCGCCACGCGGCCGACCAGCCGCTGGACTCGCAGCGGCTGGCGCAGGCGCCGCCGCCCGAGCCGCCGAGCGACCAGGGCTCGGGCGAGGAGCAGGTGGAGCCGCCGCCGCTGGAGCAGCAGGACGAGCCGCCGCTGAGCGCGGGCTCGGGCGGCGACCCGCAGCCGGGCGACCTGCTGCCGGACGAGCTGCAGGGCCAGGCTCCGCAGGACCCGCAGGGCGGCGGCTCCGCGCCCGGCGACCCGCAGATCCAGAGCCCGGGGCCCAGCGAGCCGCAGATCCAGACGCCAGCTCCCGGTGAGGCGCAGACCCAGGACCCGCAGGGCGGGAATCCCGCGCCCGGCGGCCCCGCCCCCGGCGACTCGCAGACCGAGACCCCCGCCCCCGGCGACTCGCAGACCGAGACCCCCGACCCCGGCGACTCGCAGACCGAGGCTCCGCCCTCCGGCGATCTGCCCTCCGGCGGGGAGCCCGCCGCGGACCCGCCGCCCGCCGGCTCGCCCCCCGGCGGACCGCCCCCGGCGGCGTGGACCGCGCCCGCCCCGCCGCCATCGCAAGCGTCCTCCCCGCTGCGCCTGTCGGCCAGCTTCCCGAGGCAGCGGATCGCGTCCGTGCTCGCCGGCGGCCTCACCGGCAGCGCCGCCTGCGCCCGCACCTGCGTCATCGCGGTGGTCGTGAGCGTGGACCCGCAGGCGGCGCGGAAGGCGAAGCTCGGCATGAGCAAGCTGACGACGGGGCGGGCGACCGTCACGAGCACCGACGGCGCCCCCGGCCGGTTCGCGGTCAGGCTGCCGAAGGCCGCGCTCAAGCGGCTGCGCGCCATGAAGGCGCTGCCGCTGACGGTCAAGCTCGTCGCCACCTCGGAGTCCGCGCGCGACGAGCGCACGCTGCGCCTGACGCTGAAGCGCTGACCGCGCTCTGACATCCTCCGCGCCGTGACGACCGACCCGGCACGCGAGGCCGCCGCGCGCGCGGCGGTCGAGCGCATCGAGGAGGGGATGACGCTCGGGCTCGGGTCGGGGCGGGCGGTGTGGCGGACGATCGAGCTGATCGCCGAGCGCTGGCCCGACCGCCCCCCGCTCCGCTCCGCGTTCGCCTCCGAGCGGACGAGGGAGCTGGCCGCCGCGGCCGGCATCGAGGCGGTCGAGCTCGACGGCGACACGCGGCTCGACCTCGCCATCGACGGCGCCGACGAGATCGACCCCGCCCTCGGGCTCGTCAAGGGCGGCGGCGCCGCGCTCCTGCGCGAGAAGATCGTGGTGGCCGCCGCCGAGCGCTTCGTGGTCGTGGCCGAGGCGCGCAAGCGCGTCGCCCGGCTCGGGGAGACCTTCCGCCTCCCGGTCGAGGTCGTGCGCTTCGGCTGGCCGGACACGCAGCGCCGCGTGCTCGAGCTGGTCCCGTCGTGCGAGCTGCGCGCCACCGAGGAGGGCGGCCCGGTGGTGACCGACGAGGGCCACCACCTGCTCGACTGCGACCTCGCGCCCGGCGGCGACACCGCCGAGCTGGCGCGAGCGCTCAAGGCCACGACCGGAGTCGTGGAGCACGGCCTCTTCCTCGGGATGGCCGACGAGGCGCTGCTCGGCCGCCCCGACGGCGGCCTCGACGTGCTCCGGCCCGGCTAGGAGACCCGCTCGATGCCGGCCTCGCGCACGCCTGCCTCGAGCTCGTCGAGGCCGAACGCCTCCACCGGCCCCAGCGCCCCGCGCCCGTTCACGCCGGACTCGGCGATGCGCGTGGCCGCCCAGGCGAGCATGCCGCCGGTGAAGTCGTAGCCGTTGACCCCCGCGACGCGCGCCTCGGCGAGGTCGCGCCCGCTCGCGTCGGAGGCCACCGCCACCGCGTACGAGCGCTCCTGAGAGCGCCGCTCCGGCTCCGGCCCGCCGGTCGACCCCTTCACGAGCCGCCCGGTCAGCGCGCCGAACCCGGCCGTCGCCCCCGGAACCCGCGCGACCACGCTGCCGACGGCGGAGAACGCCTGCATGCCGCGCGACTGGCGCCCGAACCAGCCCAGGTACACGTCCACCTCGCGCAGCCGCGGGAACGCCGCGGGCAGGCCGAAGTGCTCGGTCGATCCGACCGACACCGCCGGCCGCGACTCGCCCTCCACCTCGAACGTCGTGTAGCGCTTGGCCGCCCGCTCGGTCTGGATGCGCCCGTCGCGGTAGGCGAAGTGCGGGTCGAGCGCGGAGGCTGCCGTGGAGGCCTGCGTGCCGCCGCTCGGCGTGGCGCGGCCGATGAAGTAGTAGCCCACGCGCACGCGCACGGCCGCCTCGCCGGCGTCGCGCAGCGCCAGCGCCGCGGCCAGGTTGCCCGGCACGTAGTCGTAGCCGAGCGCGGTGAGCAGAGCCACGCCGGCACCGTCAGCGCGCGGGCCGAAGTGGTCGAACACGCGCCGGATGAACGGCGGCTCGCCGGTCGAGTCGAGGTAGTGCGCCCCGGACGCGACCGCGGCCTCCACGGCCGCGTCGCCGAAGCGCATGAACGGCCCGACGGTCGAGATCAGCACGTCGCCGCGCTCGACCAGGTCGCGCACGGACTCCGGCCGCGCGACGTCCGCCACGGCCACCTCGAGCCCGCCGAGCTCGTCCCCGAGCGCGCGCAGCGGCTCGATGCTGCGCGCCGCGAGCACCGGCCGCGCCCCGCGCTCCACGAGCGCCGCGGCGACTAGGCGCCCGGTGAACCCGGTCGCGCCGAAGAGGACGATCCGCCCGGCCACGGAGAGGACCCTACCGGGGTGATCCGGCCACCGCCGGTGCGCCGTAACCCCGGGACACGAGAGCCACCACGGGAGGTAGCCGAATGTCCAGCATCGAGGAGTCGATCGAGGTCCAGGTCCCGGTCCGCACCGCGTACGACCAGTGGACCCAGTTCGAGGAGTTCCCGCGCTTCATGGACGGCGTCGAGGAGGTCCGCCAGCTCGACGACACGCACCTGCACTGGGTCGCGGAGATCGCCGGCGTGCGGCGCGAGTGGCAGGCCGAGGTGACCGAGCAGACCCCCGACCAGCGCATCGCCTGGCAGAGCACGAACGGAGCGCGGCACGCGGGCGTCGTGACCTTCCACCGCATCGACGACGGCGTGAGCCGCGTGATGCTCCAGCTCGACACCGAGCCCGAGGGCGTCGTGGAGAGGGCGGGCGACGCCCTCGGCGTCCTGAAGCGTCAGGTCAAGGGCGACCTCGAGCGCTTCAAGGAGCTGATCGAGTCGCGCGGCGCCGAGAGCGGCGGCTGGCGCGGCGAGGTCGAGCAGGACGCGACGGCCTGACGCGAAGCGCCCCTCCCCCCTTCCGCCTCGGCTTCGCCGTGAAGATCCTCGGCGGAGGGGGGCTGCGGACCAACGACTCGCGCCGCTGGCAGAGCGGGCCGCACCTGTCGCGCTCGATCGAGCTGCTCGACGCCGCGTTCGACCACCTCGCCGCGCACGACCTGCGCGTGTTCCGGATGTCGAGCTCGACGGTGCCCTACGGCACCCATCCGGACCTCCCCCGGCTCGACTACCGGCGCCAGATCGCGGAGTGCGAGGAGGCGCTCGCCGCGCTCGGCGCCAGGGCGCGCCGGCACGGCATCAGGCTCTCGACGCACCCGGGCCAGTACAGCGTGCTCAACTCCGAGAGCGAGCCGATCGCCGCGAAGGCCCGCCTCGACGTGGAGCAGGACGCGCTGCTGCTGGACGCGCTCGGCGCCGGGCCCGAGGCCGTCGTCGTCATCCACGTGGGCTCGCTCGCCGGCGACCGCGCCGCCGCGCTCGACCGCTTCGCCCGCTCGTTCGAGCGGCTCTCGGAGCGCGCGCGCCGGCGCCTTGCCGTCGAGCACGACGAGCGGCTGTTCGACGTCGCCGACGTGCTGGAGCTCCACCGGCGGCTCGGCTGCACGGTGATCTACGACCACCACCATCACCGCTGCAACGTCGCGCCCGGCTACGAGGACCCGGTGCGGGCGATCGGCGCGGTCTGCGCCACCTGGCCCCGCGGCGTCCGGCCCAAGCTCCACCTCTCGAGCCCGCGCACCGAGCTGCGCACCGGCGGCCGCGTCCCGCTGCTCGACCAGCACGCCGACTTCGTCACGCCCTGGGACCTGCGCGAGCTGCTCGACGCGGCGGCGCGCCCGGTCGACGTGATGATCGAGGCCAAGGCGAAGGACCTGGCGGTCGAGTGGCTGCGCAGGCAGCTCGACCGGCTGTGGCCGGAGTACGCGGCGGCCGAGGAGCGCGAACCGGGTTAGGCCGGCTCGGCCTCGAAGCCGCGCTCGTCCTCGTCCGGCTCCGGCTCCTCGACGGCCGCCTCGGCCGCGATCGCGGCCTCGAAGTCCTCGGCCGGAGCCTTCAGCGCCCACTCGTTGAGCGCCTCGAGGTCCGCGCGGTCCACCGAGTCGTCGTCGTCGTCCTCGCGCGGCGGCTCGCCCTCGCGCATGGCCTCGAGCCAGATGGTGGCCTTGTCCGGCGCGAGCGGCCGGCTCATGAAGTAGCCCTGCGCGTAGTCGCAGCCCAGCTCGGCCAGCGTCGTGTACGCCTCCTTGGTCTCCACGCCCTCGGCCACGACCTTCAGCCCGAGGTTGTGGCCGAGGTCGATCGTCGACTGCACGATCGTGGCGTTCCCGGCGTCCTCGGCCATCGACATGCAGAACGACTTGTCGATCTTGATGAAGTCGACCGGCAGGTTCTGGAGGTACGCGAGCGACGAGTAGCCGGTGCCGAAGTCGTCGATCGACAGCGCCACGCCCATCTTCGAGAGGCGCGTGAGGATCGCCGTCGCGCGGCGGTGGTCGGCCATGATCGTCGACTCCGTGATCTCCAGCTCGAGCGAGCCCGGCGGGAGCCGCCAGCTCGTGAGCAGGCGCGCCAGGTCGTTCGGCAGGCGCATGTCGATCAGGTTCTGCATCGACAGGTTCACGGACACGCTCACGTCGAGCCCGCGCGTGCGCCAGGCGTTCGCCTGCCGCATCGCCGAGTCGAGCAGGTAGAGCGTCATCGGGCGCAGCAGGTTCGAGCGCTCGGCCAGCGGGATGAACTCGTCCGGCGAGAGCAGGCCGCGCTCGGGGTGGTGCCAGCGGGCGAGGGCCTCGACGCCCTCCGCGCGGCCGGTCTTCATGTCCACCTTCGGCTGGTAGTAGAGGACCAGCTCGGTCTCGTCCATCGCGCGGCGCAGCTCGCCGATCAGCGCGAGGCGGCCGGCGTCGTGGCGGTGCTCGTGGCTCTCAGCGTCGTAGAACTCGTACCCCGAGCGGTTCTCCTTCGCCATGTACATGGCCACGTCGGCGGCGCGCATCACGCTGTCCACGGTGCGGCCGTGCTCGGGAAAGATCGCGATGCCGAGCGAGCCCTCGCACTGGAGCGCGAGGCCGCCGACCACGACCGGCTCCTCGAGCACCTTGAGCACGCGCCGGACGACCGGCACGACCGACTGGCGGTCGGGGATCTCGGGGAGCAGGATCGCGAACTCGTCACCGCCGAGCCGCGCGACCGTCTCGGTCTCGCGCAGCACGCTGTGCAGGCGCGAGCCGATGCGCTGGAGCAGCAGGTCGCCGTTGTGGTGGCCGAGCGTGTCGTTGACGTCCTTGAAGCGGTCGAGGTCCATCAGCATCACCGCGCCGGTGCGCTTGCGGCGCCCGTTGCTGGCGATCGTGCGCTCGACCAGGTTCGAGAACATCGTGCGGTTCGGCAGGCCGGTGAGGTCGTCGGAGAGCGCCTGCTCCTCCTTCTCGGCCGCCTGGCGGCGCAGGCGCTGCGAGGCGCCGGCGACGACGGCCACGAGCGAGGCCCAGACCAGGAACAGCCCGATGCCGATGCCGAAGTAGAGCGTGCGCGTCTGCTCCTGCACCTGCCGCGCGATCCCGGCGTACGGGACCCAGACCTCGGAGGTTCCGGTCGGCGGGCCGCTCGGCTCGGAGCGCAGCGGCACGAACAGCTTGAGCACGCGGCCCAGCGTGGCGTCCTCCTGCTCGGGGTTCTTGCTCAGGTCGACGACCTGCGAGACGGCGTTGCCGAGCACGGCGTTCTGGGCGGCCTCCGGCGGCTCGCCCTTGCCGATCCGCAGCGGGTCCTCGGCCCAGATGATCGTGCCCGTGCGGTCGCGGATCGTCATGCGCGCGATGTCGCTCCCCGCGCGCGCGGACTGGATCGAGCGGTCGAGCCGGCCCTGCTCCTCGGGGCCGGTGGCGTCGGCGGGGTCGAGGCGGTCGCCGAGGACGGGTCGCAGCGCGAGGTCGGAGACCAGCCGCGCCTCGGTGCGCGCCGAGGCGATCGCGCGCTCCTCCGCCTGCGACGCCAGCGTCTGCGCGAGGTAGACCCCGAGCAGCACCATCGGCACGAGGCTGATCAGAGCGAACTCGATCAGCCAGCGCCGCTTCTGCTTGACGTTCGCGTCCACCCTGGGTCCCGGGGATCAGTCCCCGTGGCCGCGTTGCGGCTTGGCCGGCAGCGCGTACCGCGAGGGCTCGGTCGGCACGATCGGGTTCTCGATCTCCCCGAGGCGCTCGATCAGGTCGGTCCACTGCTCCGGGTCGAGGACCGCGAGGGCAGCGCGCCCGGTCTTGCGGTTGTCGCCCGCCGTCGCGCGGAAGCCGACGTGGATGTGGTCGTCGTGGTCGCCCATCGCGACGGTGTTACCGCCCAGGTCGAGCAGGGAGATGATCTGGTGCGGGCGCATGGTGCCCTGGAGGCCCATCAGCCGCCGGACCGCCTGGTGGGTGATCCCGCCGCGCTCCTGGTGGCCGACGATCGGGATGCCGTTGATCGCCGCGATGTCGACCGCGTTGCCGGTCGAGTGCTCCGAGACGTTGCCGGAGCTCGTGTAGGTGCCGTGGTCCGACCTGAGCGAGCTGACCGTCGGGCGCAGCCCCGACTCGGCGAGGTAGGCGAGCACGGCGAGCACGCGACGGTCGATCTGCCCGGTCTTGATGTCGTTGCGGCCGCTCGCGTCGAGCTCGATCCGCTCGTCGCCCAGCACCCGGCGCTCGAGCAGCGGCTTGGGCATCATCAGGATCTGGCCGATCGTGGCGCTCGAGCCGTCCTTGAGCACGTTCTTGCCCTTGGCGCGGTAGATCGCGGTCGACTCGAGCAGCTTCCAGCCGTCGAGGATCGGCTTCGGGTCGATCCGCGGGGCACCCTTGCCCGCCGGGCGGATCATGAAGTTCATGTGGGCGGCGCGCGTCGGCTCCGGGCGCCCGATGCGGCCGAGCACGGTGCCGCCGATCACGCGCGAGCCGGGCTTCAGCTTGCGCAGCGTGGCGTTCTTGGAGTTGAGCCCGAGGCCCGGCGTGAAGACGTTGCTGTAGGTCTGGAAGTCGCCGCCGTTGCGCGCCTGGGCGTCGAACATCTGCTCGAGGCCGCCCGCGGCCTTCGAGCGCGCCCGGCCCGGGTGGGCGAACGTGCGCGGCTTGGTCACGACCTTCGGGCCGCTGTCGTCGTTGGCGGAGACGGCCTTGGCCTCGTTGCCCGACGGCCCGGGGTCCTTCTTCGGGACCGGGTAGAGCTCGGCGACCTTGCCGAGGCCGGCGTAGAGGTACTCGTTGCCGTAGACGTCGCGCAGCACCACGTAGTTGCCGTGCTTGCGGGTGTGGCCGATGCGCTCGATCTTGCCGTCGTTGACGGCGACGACGGGCGCGCCGCGGTCGGAGTAGATCGAGAGGCCGTCGCGGGCCGGGTTGTCGTTCACCACGTTGTTCGCGCGGCGGCCGGGCTCGAGGCGGCGGGTGGCGTTGCGCTCGTCGATGTCGTCGGCGTAGCGGGCGCGGGCGCTCACCGGGAAGCGGCCCTCGGTCAGGCCCGTCAGCGAGCCGACGACGTCGGTCGGCACGCCGGACAGCAGCTTCGCGCGCAGCATCACGGAGTCGACGTACCAGTCGGCGTGGTTGTAGGCGAAGATCGCGCGGCGGATGTTCTTCTCGCCGCCGCTCGCGTTCAGGTAGCGGGCCGCGGCGAAGATCGCGTCGACCGGGTTGAACGGGTCCTTCTTGCCGTCCTTGTTCGCGTCGACGCCGTACGCCTTCCAGGTCGGCGGCATGAACTGCATCCAGCCGAGCGCGCCGGCCGAGGAGATGTTCAGGTTGCGGCCGTAGTCGGTCTCGATCTCGTTGATCGCCGCCAGCACCTCCCAGCGGATGCCGTACTCGGTGCCCGCGGCCTGGTAGATCGGGAGCAGGAAGACCGGCACGCGGAACTTGCGGATCACGAAGTTGGGGACGCCCTTGGCCTCGCCCGGGCCGGGGAGCGCGTCGAAGAAGCCGGGGTTCGAGCGGGTGGGGGTGCCGTCGCGGTGGCGCATCGGGCGGCGCGGGGTCGCGGCGTGGGAGCTGCCGCCGCGGCTGCCACGGTTGCCCGAGCGATGGCCGCCGGTGCGCCGGCCGCCCTTCTTGCCCCTGTCCCTGCCCTTCCCGGGCTTGCGGCCGCCGGAGCTCGAGTCCTCGCCGCGGCCGTCGCCGGACTTCGGCGAGTCCTCGTCGCCGGACTCCGGCGCGGGGGGCTGGTCGCCCTTGCTGCCGGCCGGCTCCTCGACCTGCGGGGCCGCGGTGGGAGCGGCGGGGGCGGTCGCGGCCTCGGTGCTCTGGGCGGCGGCGATCGGCGGCTGCGCGCAGCTCTCGGGGTTCTGGGCGCAGAGGTCCTCGTACGGCGGGTGGTCGAGCGGCGGCGCCTCGCTGACGATCGCCTCCATCGTCCCGTCGGCCTTCTTGAGCTTGAGGACGGCGCCCTCGGCGAGGCTGTTGACGTTCACCGGCGTGAGCGCCAGGGCCAGCAGGATCGAGGCGGCGGCGGCGCGGCGGCCCATCACGGCGGGCTGGCGGCTGCGGCGGCGGGCCTGCGGAGCGCTCCAGGCGGAGGGGCGGCCGATCTCGATCACGAGGTTGGGCGCGACCTGCACCGCGAAGCTCGTCTCCTCGTCCTCGAGGGCGGCGACGGAGACCGCGAAGGCCGAGCGCCAGAGCCAGTCGTCGTCGTTGGCGCCCGGGCGGAGGTCGTAGGAGGCGGGAAGCGGGTCGTGGCGGTGGATCGCGAGGCCGTCGTCGACCAGCAGCGCCGCGTCGAGCAGCGGGCGGGCGAGCCGCGAGCGGTAGCGGCCCTCGACCCGGAGCAGCGCGAGCTCGCGCCCACCGGGGACGTGCTCGAAGCTCTCGACCTCGAGCGGGGCGAAGTCGGTGTGATGTGGGTTCGGCGGAGGGACCATGGACGACTGTTCGGTCTTTGTCGGCAGTGGCTCTCCGGCCCTTAACCGGCAGCCGAACTGGCTCGCCGCCCGGCGCGAGCTCGCTCGGACCGCGGGCGCGAGCGCGCCCGGACACTGCTTCCCGCGTGCGCGCGCGAGGGGCCGCCCGCGGGCGCGCGCGCGAGGGGCCGCCCGCGGGCCGGGCGCGAGGGCGAAGACCCCGGGGGCACGAAGACGAAGCCGGACTCCGACGGCGCGCTCCACTGCTGCGTGCGGTCGCAGGCGCCGGCCCCCGCGGGGACGCGGCAGTACACGTAGCGGGTGGGGCTGCCCTCGGTCCAGACGACGTGCGCGGTCCCGAGCCGCGGCGAGCGCGGCGACGATCCAGCTGTGGCGCGAGGCCATGGGCGAGCCCTCCGGAGCGGGCCTGATCGGACCCCCATCCGCACTTGTGCCAATGCGCCACCCCACGTTTCGGGGGCTTCCGTCAGAGCTGCCCCGCCTGGACCGCGAGCGCGCCCGCGCGGCGGCGCTCGCCGGGGGCGCGCGGGAGCAGCCTGATCTCGCGCGCGAAGCTCTGAGCGGCGGCGAGGAAGACCGCCTGGCGCAGCGTGACCCGCAGCGTGGCGAGCGTGGCCTGGCCGGCCGCCGCGGGGCCGCCGCCGCCGGCCGGCTCGCCGCCGGGGCGCGCCGAGATCAGCTCCACCGCCTCGAGCGCGAGGTAGGTGCGTCCGCTCCCCTCCCCCCGCTCGGTCGTGACGATGACGTCGACGGAGGCGCCCGGACCGGCAGTCGTGAGCTCCTCTCCGCCCGCGACGGCCACCTCCACCGCTCGCTGACCCGGGGCGAGCGCCGGCCCGCCGGCCTCCGGGGCGCCGTCCCCGGGCGCGGCAAGCGCACCGGCCGTCACGTAGCCGCCCGCGGCTACGGGGGCCGCGAGCGTGGCGCCCACGGCGTCCTGCGGCGCGGCGAGGGCGTCGGGCGGAGCGAAGCGGGCCGGCACGCGGCGGACCGCGAGCGAGCGAGCGGCCTGCTTCGCGCCGATCCGCTGCCCCTGCCGGAGGTCGGCGGCCGCGACCACGACCGGCACCGGCGGGCCGACGCGCGCCTCGATTCCGCGCTCGCGCCGCTCGACGCGCGAGGACGCGAGGCCGCCGGCCGCCGCGGCGAGGGCCACGAGGGCCGCGCCGCGGCGGCGACGCGCCGAGCGGGTCACGGTCCGACCGGAAGCTCGAGCGCCGCCGCGGCCCGGCCGTCCGCGCGCGTGAGCGACAGGGTGCCGCCGCACTCCTCGACCGCGCGGGCCGCGATCCGGAGGCCGCGACCGCGCTCCGCGGGAGGCGCCGCGGCGGGCGGGCGGGCGCGCTCCACGGGAGGCGCCGCGGCGGGCGGCTCGCCCGCAGGAGGCGCGGCGGGCGGCTCGCCCGTCCCGTTGAGGACCTCCAGCCGGACGCGGCGGCCCACCCGCACCGCCTCCAGCCGGATCGGGCCGCTGCCGTGCTCCACCGCGTTCGACAGCAGGTTCCCGAGCGCCTGGGCGAGCCGGCCGCGGTCGGCCCGCACCCGGACGGGTCCCGCGCGCCAGTCGACCTGCACGCACCGCCCCTCCTCGCGGGCCGCCGGCCGCCAGGCCGCCGCGGCGGAGCGGGCGAGCCGGTCGAGCGACAGCGGGGCGAGGGACGGGGCCGCGACCTCGCCGTGCCGAGCGGCGGTCAGGTCCGCCAGCGCCGCGCGCGCCCGCTCGAGCTCGCTGGCCAGCGTGACGCCGATCCGGCGGCCCAGCGGGTCGCGCCCGAGGCGGTCGAGGGCGAGCCCGAAGGCGGTGAGCGCGCCGCGCAGCTCGTGCTCGGCGTCGGCGATCCCGTCGAGCCGCCGCTCCCGGTCGCCGGCGCGCCGCTCCAGCACGGCGACGCGGCGCCGAAGCCGGACCCAGCGCATCGCGAGCACGGGGGCGGCTGCGCAGCACGCCAGCGCGACGGCGCGGCACGACAGCGCCGCGCGGTGGGAAGGCGACGCGGCGGCGCGCCCCCGCGCCGCCCTCCCGGTCACGCCGCCTCCGTCAGGCGGTAGCCCACGCCGCGCACGCTCACCACGAACCTCCGCCCGCCGCCGCCGAGCTTGCGCCGCAGCCGGCAGGCGTGGGTGTCGACCGTCCGCGTGCTGCCGGAGGACAGGTAACCCCACACGTCCCGCAGCAGCTCGGTCTTCGTCACGACCCGGCCCGGGTCGACCGCCAGCGCGTACAGCAGCCCGAACTCCTTGGCCGACAGCGTGACCGCCTCGCCGGCGAGGCGGACCGCTCGCGTGGCGGGGTCGATCGTGAGCTCGCCGACCCGGACGAGCCCGCGGAGCCTCCTGCCCGAGCTGCGCCGGAGCACGCAGCGCACGCGCGCGAGCAGCTCGGCGTACGAGAACGGCTTGCAGACGTAGTCGTCGGCCCCGCGCGTGAGGCCGCGCACACGGTCGGCCTCCCCCGCCCGGCCGCTGAGCACGACCACCGGCGTCTCCGGATCGATCCGCGACGCCGCGCCGTCGGCCGCGCGCACCCGATCGAGCACGACCAGACCGTGCCCGTCGGCGAGCGCGAGGTCGAGCAGGATCACGTCGGGGCGGCGCACCTCGAGCGCCCGCAGCGCCTCGCCCACGCCGGCGGCGCCGGCCGTGCCGTACCCGTCGGCCGCGAGCTGCTCGCACAGGAACGCGCGGGTCGCGTCGTCGTCCTCCACCACGAGGATCGATCCCTGAATCGCCGTCACGCGTACCTAAGCGCCGCGCGGCCGCGCTCTCGCCCCCCGCCCGCGGGCGATCTGACCCCCCAAACGTCGCGCCTTGTTAGCTCGCACTAATCGTGAGTGCTAAGTACTATTTGAGCAATGCGCCGCCGCCTTTTGGGTCACCGTCCCTTCCGACTGCTCCTGGCCGGCCAGACGCTCACGATGTTCGGCGACCTCGCCCTCATCCTCGTCCTCGGCATCTGGGCGAAGGACCTGACCGGCTCGACGCCGCTGGCGGGCGCCGTCTTCCTCGCGATCCTCGCCCCGATGCTGGTGGCCCCGTTCCTGGGACTGCTCGTGGACCGCTTCCCGCGCCGCAAGCTCCTGATCGCCAACGACCTCGGCACCGCCGCCGCGCTGCTGCCGCTGCTGCTCGTCCACGACCGTGGCGACGTGTGGATCCTGTTCGCGGTCGCCGCCGCCTACGGCTTCTCGCAGCAGCTCTTCTTCGCGGCGCGCAGCGCGCTGCTCGAGTCGATGCTCGACGACGAGGAGCTCGGCGCCGCGAACGCGCTGCTCGAGATCCTCAGGCAGTGCCTGCGCGCGTGCGGACCGGCGGCGGGTGCGGGGCTGTTCGCGCTGCTGGGCGGGTCGGCCGTGGCCCTGCTCGACTCGCTCACGTTCGTCGGCTCCGCGGTCCTGCTCGCGGTCCTGCGCACGCCCGACCTTCGCCGCCGGCCGGGCCCTGGCGTCGAGCTGGGGCGCCAGCTCACCGCCGGGCTGCGTCACATCGCCGCCACGCCGATGCTGCGGCGCCTGATCGGCTCCGCCTGCGCGGCCGTGGCGGTGCTGGGGATCATGCAGGTCGCCGGCCTCGCGCTGGTAGACCGCGGGCTGGACCGCCCGCCGGCGTTCCTCGGGGTGATCCTCGCGCTCGAGGGCGCCGGCTCGATCGTCGGCGGGCTGCTCGCCCCCGCGGCGCTGCGCCGCTTCGGCGAGCCGCGCTTCGCCGCCGCCGGGCTCGCGACGATGGGCCTGGGCGTCGGTGTGATGGCGGTGCCTCAGCTCGCGCCGGTGCTCCTCGGAGCCGCGCTGGCGGGCGGCGGCTTCTCGGCGTTCATGGTCGGCTACACGACGCTCCTCCAGCGCTCCGCCGCCACCGAGCTCCAGGGGCGCGTGTTCACGGCCGCCGAGGCCGCCGCGGCGCTGCCGTACTGCGGGACGCTCGCGCTCGCGGTGCTCGGCGTCGGGCTCGTGGACTACCGCCTGCTGATGCTCGCGGGCACGGTCCTCCTGACCGTGGCGGGCGCCCTTCTCGCGCGCGGGCCGGAGACCGCGCCGGCGCGCGTCGGCGCCGCGATGGCGCTCGCGCGCCAGGCCTCGGGGGCTCACTAGAGCCGATATGACCCGCTCACCACCCCTCCACCCGCCGCCGGTCAGGCTCTTGGATAAGTCAGCCTTGCTTAACCGGATTATCTTCCCTAAGTGGCTAGCCGTATCGCCGAGGGGATTGATGTGCAACTGGACGGTCCGCGCTGGGAGTGGGACATTGCGCGGGCGCGCTGCCTCCGCGAGGCCCGGCGCATCCTGCGCGACCGCGAGGACGCCGAGGAAGCGGTCCAGGAGGCACTGATCCGGGCGTGGCGCAACCAGGCGAAATGCCGCACTCCGGCGACTCCCATCCCCTGGCTCGTGCAGATCACCCGCAACGAGGCGCTGCGGCTCGCCGCGCGCCGCCAGCGCCGGCAGGCGAGCGAGGTGCCCGAGGAGACGCCCGATCGGCTGCTCGCGAGCGACGACGGCCTCGACGAGATGCTCGCGTCCCTCGCCACCGAGCAGGCGCTCGCGGCCCTCTGCCCGGAGGAGCGCACGCTGCTCCGCCTGCGCTACGAGGAGGACCTCACCCAGGGCCAGGTGGCTGCGCGCCTGGGTGTGCCCGAGGGCACGGTGAAGGTGCGCCTCCACCGCGTCCGCGCCCGGCTCCGAGGGGTGGCCGCGGACCTCGCGGCTTGACTGGCGCGGCCTCCACCACCCATGTGGGGGTAATTACAACGGATCGCGCCATTTTCAGCCAAATATCGAGTGGCGGCGCGCCGTTTCCCCTATTTCCGTCGTATCGACGTTGTGAAATGTCACAACCTGCGAGCCAATTCAGCATTCACACGGATACAGTCTCCGAATGGAGGAAAGCCATTGACCGTTCCAGTTGACATCACAGATTCGCGAATCGCCAAGGCCTACGCGCACCCCCTTCGCATCCACATCCTCGGCCTTCTCGACGACCGCGTCGCCAGCCCGAGCGAGATCGCGACAGAGCTGAACGCACCGCTGACCCACGTGAGCTACCACGTCAGGCAGCTCGCCGGCCTCGGCCTCATCAAGCTCGTCAGGACGACCCCGCGGCGCGGGGCGGTCGAGCACCACTACACGGCGAAGATCCGCCCGAAGATCACCGACGACGCCTGGGGGCAGATCCCCGACGTCGTGAAGAAGAACATGGTCACGGGCTGGGTCCAGCAGATGGGCGCGCACGTGGCCGACGCCGTCTCCAACGGCGGGTTCGAGCGCGACAACGCCCACATGAGCCGCATTCCCGTCGAGCTCGACGAGAAGGGCTGGAACGCTGTCGCCAAGGAGCTCGAGAAGACGATGGACCGGATCTACAAGATCGCGGGCGACGCGAAGGTCCGGATCGACAAGGACCCGGAGAACACCCCCCACTGGCGCTCCACGGCGTCGATGATGCTCTTCGAGGGCCCCTCCCAGTCCGCCGGCCTGCCTGACGACGCGGGCATCCGCCGTCACAAGCGCCGCCGCGCGAAGACAGCCGTCTAGCGCGGCGAGCGCGGCGGCCGCTCAGGTCGCACGCGCCAACATGACCCGAGCCCGGCGGACGTCGTGCAATCCCGGTTGCAGCTGCCCTATCGGGGGAGGAAACGGGGTTACGATGCCGACGCGCCGCGGCCGGGGACCCGCTCGTGGCGACGCTCGCATGGACACCACGAGACGCGGAAACTACGAGTCGGGCTCGGACTACGTCCTCGAGTACGGGGAGCTGCGCTTCACCTTCAACGAGCGCGACTTCACCGAGCGGGTGGAGCAGGCGGCGGTCAAGCTCGGCTTCGTGGCGGGCCCGCTCGAGGGCTCCGAGCGCGAGGACCTCGTGAACCTGGCCGTCAACGGCGAGGTGAGCGAGCCGGCCTCCGCCCTGGGCGAGCACATCAACGAGTGCTGGGGCCAGCTCGCCGGGCCGTCGGAGCGCTCGCTCGTCCACTGGCTGCGCCGGCTCGTGTTCCGGGGCGCCTGGCTCGACCAGCGCGTGAAGGAGGGCGAGCTGGAGATCGTCTTCGACGACCGCACGCACACCTTCGGCTACGCGCAGCCCGACCGCGACTACGAGGTGATCGAGCTCTCGCCCGAGCCCTCGTGGGCGGGCGTGGCCTACAACCGCCGCTGAGGCCGCGCGGCGGCGGCCCGCGCCCTAGCCGAGCTGATCCGCCCGCAGCGTGCCCGACGCGGGCGCGAGCTTGGGCGTGTCCCCGCCGTCGGGCTCCAGCACGATCTGCGTGGTTGCGAGCCGCTGCGGCTCCCCGGCGAGGCCGGTCGAGGCGATCACGGTGAGCGAGCCGCCCTCCTCCAGCCGGCGCGCGGCGCCGAACACGCGGCGCGCGACCGCGGGCGGGAGGGCGTCGAGCGAGTCGAGGACGATCGCGGCGTGGCCGCCGGACTCGACGCGCCGCTTGGCTCGCTCCACCGCGATCTCGGCGGCCTGCGCCTGCTCGTCGACCGGCCGGTCGAACGCGCCGCCGACCACGCGCAGCGCGTCCTCGCGCCGCCACTCGGTGACCTCCTCGGGCCGCACGCCCGCGAGCACGACCGTCAGCTCGACGTCGTCGAGCTTGGCCAGCTCGAGCGCGATCCGGCGCAGCAGGGTCGTGATCCCGCTGCCGGGCGGGCCGCCGACGGCCACGCGCGAGCCGCGCCCGAACGGCGCGGCCGACAGCTCCTCCGGGGCGGGCAGCCGCTCGCTCGCGAAGACCGGCGTGCCGTCCTCGAACCGGCGCCGCCCGGGGTCGGGATCGGCCGAGCCCCCGTTGATCGACTCCACCCGCACGAGCGACGGGTAGCGCTCGTTGCGCCGCGGCGCGCGCACCGGTCCGGCGATCTCGTCGCCGGCGCGCAGCTCGCAGCGGCGGATCTGCGCCGGCGAGACGTACACGTCGTCGCGCGAGTGCGAGAACGGGTCCGGGCGCATGAAGCCGCTGCCGTTGGGGAGCACGTCGAGCACGCCGGTGCGCTGCTCGCCCTGCTCGTCGCCGGCGCCGTCCGCCTCGTCGTCGTCCGCGTCCGCCTCGGCCTCGTCGGCGCGCGCCGCGGATGCGGCTTCCTCGGAGTCGTCGTCCGAGCGAGCGGGGCGGCCGCCGGATCCGCCCCGGCCCCGGCCACGCCCACGACCCCGGCCGCGCGCGCGGGGGGCGGGGCGCTCGCCGCCCTCGTCGTCGCCGCCGGCGCCGTTCCCGGCGCCCGCGTCACCGCCGCCCTGCTTGAGCAGCGCGTCGATCAGGGCGTCGCGGCGCAGGCCGCGATAGCCCTCGATGCCCAGCTCCGAGGCGATCATGTGGAGGTCGGCGAGCGGACTTCGCTCGAGCTCGGCACGGTCGAGGATCGCCAAGGTTCAGGGCCCCTTCTGGAATTCCGGTCGGGTCATGTGCGCGGGAGAGGATGCCACACGGCCCGGCGCAGCCCTGGATCGAGCCTCAGCTCGGCGGCCACCTCCGTGTCTCCGCGCAGCGCGGCCCTCACCGCCAGGTAGTCGGCGGTCGCGGCCACGTCGTGCACGCGCAGGATCGACGCCCCGGCCTCGACCCCGGCCCCGATCGCCGCGAGCGTCCCCGCGAGCCGCTCCGCCGGCGCGCGGCCGGTCAGCGCGCCCACGAAGTCCTTGCGCGAGACCGCCAGGAGCACCTCGCGCCCCAGGGCCACCACCCGCGGAAGCGCGCGCAGGACGGCCACGGTCTCGGCGGGCGTCTTCGCGAGGTCGGGGCCCGGGTCGAGCACGATCCGCTCCACGCCGCGGGCGGCCGCCAGGTCGATCCGCTCGCGCAGGAACGCGACGACCTCCTCCCCCACGTCGTCGTAGCCGGGAAAGGCCTTCTCCTTCGGCGCGGCCGCGGTGTGCGCGATCACGAGCGCCGCGCCGCTCTCGGCGCAGGCGTCCGCCAGCGCGACGTCCGCCAGGCCGCTCACGTCGTTGACCATCGTCGCGCCCGCGGCGAGGGCCGCCCGCGCGACCTCGGGCTTCCACGTGTCGACCGAGACGGCGACTCCCTCGCGGGCGAGCCGCTCGATCAGGGGCACGACGCGGCGGATCTCCTCCGCGGCGTCCACGGGCGCGCGGTCGCTCACGCCGGACTCGCCGCCGACGTCGACGATCGAGGCGCCCTCGTCGCGCAGCCGCAGCGCGAGCGCGACCTGGTCGTCGAGGCCGCCGACCGCGGCGCCGTCGGAGAAGGACTCGGGGCTCGCGTTCACGATCCCCATGACGAGCGGCCCCTCGCTCACGGTGCGGCGGCCGGCTCGGCGGTCGTGTCCACGCGCTCGGCGCGCGCGACCTCGACCCACGCCTCGAGCTCGCGGTCCACGCGGTCCGCGCCCCAGCCGAGCTCCGCGCCGAGCGCCTCCGCCACCGCGCGGGCCTCCGGGCCGCCGGGCGCGGCCACGGCCGGCGCGGCCAGGATCCCGAGCCGCGTGCGGCGCAGCAGCACGTCCGCCACCGTGGCGGCCTGCTCGTTGCGGGCGGCGAACGGCGCCTCGGCGAGGAGGTCGGGGAGGTCCGGGACGATCCGGCGGCCGAGCTCGGGGCGCTCCTCCACCAGCGCCAGGACGTCGTGCGCGGCGTAGCCGTAGCGGCCGGCGAGCAGCTCGCGCGACTCGTCGTCGACCCCCTCGGTGGCCGGCAGCTCGCCAGCGGGCTGGCCGAGCGGGATCTCGTGGGTGCGGCAGGGGGCCTCGCGGCCCTCGCGCTCCACGATCCGGTCGACCGCGAGCTTGGCCATCCGCCGCCAGGTCGTGAGCTTCCCGCCCGTGATCGTCACGAGCCCGGAGCGCGTCTCGAACAGCTCGGCGCGGCGCGAGATGTCGACCGACTTCTTCGAGTCGCCGGTCGAGATCAGCGGGCGCACGCCCGCGTAGGCGCCGGTGAGGTCCGCCCGGGTGAGCGAGAGGGAGAAGAACTCGTTGCAGGCGTCGAGCAGGTACTCCACGTCCCCGTCGTCGGAGGGGATGTGGTCGAGCCCGCCCTCGTAGTCGTTGTCGGTGGTGCCGACGAGCGTCCGCCCCAGCCACGGCAGGGCGAAGATCGAGCGGTTGCCGCCCGCGGGCACGATCGCCCCCGAGACGATCGGGAGGGTCGCGTGCGCCAGCGTGATGTGGGTGCCGCGGCTCGGCCTGATCCGTGGCACCTCGGCGGCGGCGAGGACCTCCTCGGAGCGGATCGTGTCCGCCCACACCCCGGTGGCGTTGACCACGTTGTCGGCGCGGACGTCGAAGTCGCCGCCGCCGAGCTCGTCGTGGCAGCGCACGCCGTCGGCGCGCCCGTCCTCCTCGATCAGCTCCAGCACGCGGCAGCGGTTCGCCATCACCGCGCCGTAGCGCTCGGCCTCGCCGAGCACCGTCAGCACGAGCCGGACGTCGTCGGTCTGGCAGTCGTAGAAGAGGTAGCCCGCCGTCGGCTCGCGCGCGGCCAGCGCCGGGAGCATCCGGATGACCTCGTCGCCGTCGATGATGCGGTGGCGCTCGGGGCTCCACTCCTCGAGGTCGGGCTCCTGGCCGCGGCGGCGCAGGCTCGGGAGGCGGACGCGATCGGTGGCCATCACGTCGTAGGCGCGCAGGCCGGCGCCGAGCGTCCGCTCCGGGTGCTTGCCCTCGAACGCCGCGATCACGAGCGGCAGCGGGTGCACGAGGTGCGGCGCGAGGTTCACCATGATCGCGCGCTCGAGCAGGGCCTCGCGGACCAGGCCGAGGTCGAAGTTCTGGAGGTAGCGCAGTCCTCCGTGCACGAGCTTCGACGAGCGGCTCGAGGTGCCCGACGCGTAGTCCTCGCGCTCGACCAGGGCGACGCTGTAGCCGCGCGAGGCGGCGTCGAGAGCGACGCCGGCCCCCGTGATCCCGCCGCCGATGACGACCATGTCGAAGCGATCGGACTCGAACGCCGCGAGTGCGTCCTCGCGCGGGATCACGCCAGGTACGTTACGTAGTCGGCGACCGGGGCCCGCTCGGGGGCCTCGCGCGCCTGGCGGGGCGGGCCGAGGTGGATGAGCCCGAGCACGCGCTCGTCGTCCGGGATGCCGACCGCCGCTCGCCCCTCGGGGGTCCGCAGGACGGCGGGCGTGCGCCAGTAGCCCGCCAGCCCGCGCTCGTGCGCGGCGAGCAGCACCACGTACACGGCGCAGGCCGCCGCGCACAGGTCCTCCTCGTCCCGCACCGGGTCGTCGCACTGGAGCGCGGACGCGGCAACGAGCGTCGGCGCGCGATCCAGCTTGGTGGCCGCCTCCGGTCCCGCCGCCTCCTTCAGCGCCGCGAGCGCCCGCGGCCCGACGACGCGGAAGCGCCAGGGATTCGTGAGGTTGTGGTTGGGCGCCCAGCGAGCGAGCTCGAACAGCTCGTCGAGCAGCTCGCGCGCGACCGGCTCGGGACCGTACGCCTTGTGGGTGCGGCGCGTCCTGATCGCGGTGTCGAGCTCCACGCCGGACGACGCTAGCGGAGGGCGGAATCCTGCGCCCCCTGCGGCACTTCCCGCAAATAGGTCACATCGATGCTGCGCGTGCCTTGTCAACCGCGGTGACGCGAGGAGACTCGGTCGCCTGCTGAACGACCCCGTCCTCGGACGACCCCTCCGGTCAGTGCCCGAGATCAAAGCCCCCCCAGAAGAGCGCCGGCGCGACTACGAGCGCCGTGCCATGGTCGACGTGGCGCTCATCCTCGCCGAGCTCGACGCCGACTGGGGCGACTACGACCACGCCCTCAAGTACCTGGACGCGGCCGAGGAGCTCACGCGCGGGTCGATCGCCCCGCGCTGGGCCAGGCAGCGCCGCCGCTGGAACGACGCGGCCAGAGGTTTCTCCCCCTAACCCCTCGAAGGGGGAGCTGCGACCGCCGGCCGGGGGATTGAGCCTCGCCCGGCCGGCGGCGCTACTTCGAGCTCGCATATCCCACGGGGGCCGTGGGTAGTGTTAGAAGCCCTCTATGCGCCGTTCGCTGACAACCGCCGCCCTGGCGCTCGCCATCCCGCTCGCGGCCCCCGCGGTCGCGCAGGTGCCGGGCGACCCGCTGCGGGTCGATCCGCCGACGGCCGGCAAGGCCTCGCACGTGATCGTCGACGCGCGGATCTCGGAGGACCCGCAGGCGAAGGGCCGCGCGCCGCAATCGGCGATCTTCGCGGCCGCGCAGGGCTTCAAGTTCGACACGCGGGCCCGGGCGGAGCGCTGCTCGGCGGATCAGGCGAAGGCGTTCAACTGCCCGGCCGAGAGCAGGGTCGGGTCGGGGACCGTCGACGCCACCGTGTCGAACGGGGCGCTGTCGCAGCCGATCACCGCCGACATCCAGGTCTTCCTGGCCCCGCCGCCGAAGTCGGGCGACGCGGCGGGCGTGATACTCCAGTTCAAGGAGCGCAGCACGGGCCGGGAGGGCTCCACGACGGGGCGGGTCGTGAAGACGAGCGGCGTGTTCGGGCTGGAGGTCCGCTTCGAGGACCTCGCGTCGGCGAACTCCGCCGCGCCGGAGGGATTCACGGTGCGCGTCGACCGGATCAAGGTCGACGTGGGCGCCTTCCGCTACGAGAAGGTCAGCGTCTGCTGCAAGACGGTGCGGAAGAACGGCAAGAAGAAGAAGGTCAGGTACACGAAGAAGGTCCGCCGCGACCTGATCCGCAACCCGCGCACGTGCGACGGCGCGTGGGAGTACCAGGCGCGGCTGCGCTACTCGGCCACCGACGAGAGCGTGCGCGACGGCTCGGTGGCCTGCTCGGGCTAGCGCCCGCCTGCCCCGCCGCCCGCCGCCCGCCCGCCTGCAGCGCCGCTCGGCCCGTCACCGGTGGGCTCGGCGATCCCGGTAACGGCGGCTGGGTGGGGCCGCAGGATCGAGGTGGGCTCTATTTTGGTCGCTATGCGGCCCTAAGAGAGCCCACCTCGCATCCACCGCCCTACCCAGCCGCCGTTCGGCCCGCCGGGCGGAAGCCGCGACCGGCCAGGCGGAGCGCGGCGCGCCAGGCGGAGCGCGGCGCGGCGGTCGCGGCCCGCTACGCCGTGAGCGCGTGCGGGCGCGTGATGCGCGGCTTCGCGATCGCCTCGGGCTCCGGCTCGTCGTGCGGCGGCGGCGCGCCCAGCAGGTGGTAGGCGAGCCGGGTGGCCAGCGCCATGATCGTGATCTGCGGGTTCACCCCGATCGAGCTCGGCACCGCGCTGCCGTCGGCCACGTAGACGCCCTCCACCCCGCGGAGCTTGAGGTCGGCGTCCAGGACCCCGTGGCCGGGGCGGGCGTCCGCCCGCGCCGTGCCGAGCGGGTGGAACGCCATCAGCGTCAGGTGGCCCGGGCGCACGTCGAACGACCGCAGCCGGTCGAGGTCGCGCTCGTCGCGCAGCTCGCCGATCGCGTCGATCGGCGGGTAGACGACCCGCGCGCCGGTGGCTAGGTACAGCTCGCACAGCAGCTCCACCGAGCGCTTGAAGGTGGCGGTGTCCGCGGCGTTGAGGTCGTAGCGGACCTCCACGCGCCCGGCGCGCTCGCGCACGAACCCGCGCGAGGTGTCGGAGACCATCACGCCGAACTGGGAGATCCGCAGGTAGTCGAGCATCAGGTCGCGGTGGCGCTCACCGCTGAAGGGGAACGACATCGCGGCGTAGTCGGGCGGACCGGCCGCGCCCTCGAACATGATCCCCTCGTCCGCGAACTCGTCGATGAAGTACGACTGCGGCACGCCCTTCGCCATGTCGATCTCCTCGTCCATCAGCGCCCGCACGCCGGTGGCGGGGTGGATCGAGAGGTTGCGGCCCAGCTCGCCGGACTCCAGGCCGAGGCCCTGGCGGCGCAGGAACAGCGGCGTGGCGAGCGCGCCCGCCGCGACGATCGCGGTGCCGCACTCCACCCGCAGCGAGCCGCCGGCGGCGGTGGTCGCCTCCACCGCCCGGATCCGCCCGCCCTCGACCTCGAGCCGCGTCGCGCGGCAGCCCGTGTAGGTGGTCGCGCCGGCGTTCCAGGCGAGCGGCACGTAGGTGAGCCCCACGTGCTGCTTGGCCGAGGTCGGGCAGCCGAACGTGCAGATCCCCGAGCCCACGCACCCGCGCACGTTGCGGAACACGAAGTCGCCGGACCAGCCGAGCCGCTCGGCGCCGCGCTTGACCACGAGCGCGTTGCGCCCGGCGTACTCCGCGGGCACCTGCACCACGTTCTGGATCCGCTCCACGCGGCGGAAGTAGGGATCGAGCTCGGCGCCGCTCAGGCCGTCGAGCCCGAAGCGCTGGCCCCACATCTCGAGCACGGGCCGCGGCGTGCGGAACGAGGTGCCCGAGTTGACGAGCGTCGTGCCCCCGACGGTCTTCCCCAGCGGGAGGACGATCGGCGTGTTGCCGAGCGTCGCGGTCTGGCCGGCGTCGCGGTAGAGCTCGATCATCATGTCGCGCGGGCGCGCGTTGAAGTCGTCGGTCGTGTGGCGCGGGCCCTCCTCGAGCATCGCGACGCTCATGCCGCCCTCGGCCAGCTCCTTCGCGACGGGCGCGCCGCCCGCCCCGGTGCCGATGACGCAGGCGTCGACCCTCACGGTCCGCTCGCCGGTGATCGCCGCGCCGTCCTCCACGTTCACGGCGCTGGGGCGGAAGGCGGTCGTGCCGTCGGTGTAGAGCTCGGTGCCGCGCGTCGGGCGCGCGCCGTTCGTGCTCATGGCCTGCCCTCCGCGGCGCGCAGCGCGCGGCCGCGCTGGAGGTTCGCCTCGGCGTCGTAGCCGAGCTGGCCGAGCACGGCGTCGTTGCCGTAGTAGGAGAGCTGGGAGGCACTCGCCAGCAGCTTCGCCAGCATCCGCACGTGGCCG